>JBFMAA010000032.1:0-50398 GCA_040755955.1 Thermodesulfobacteriota bacterium | reverse complement strand
GTGTAAAGTTCGTCTGGGGGGGACGGGGGGTTTTTACAAACGCCCCTTCCCCCAGACCCCCATCCCCTAAAACTTTTGAAATTGGGCGGCTCCCGCTGGTCGCCGCAGGGGCCGAGGTCTTCCGGACACTCTCAACCCACCGCTTCCGCCCCGACTGTGCACGGAGATCGAGGAGACGCACGCAACCAAATCCCTCACCGCGGTGATGGCAGCCTCAGAATTTCCGTCCTTAATTCGATCCGTGATGGCAGCCTCAGAATTTCCGTCCTTAATTCGATGACCTGGACTGGGCATTCGGGCCAATCGTTCACCCAACAGACAATGAAATCACATTGACTCGGGTCGTGGCAGTGTGAATTGAACGAGGAAGCCTTGTACTCGAACTCGATGCGGGCTTTGGCCCACAGGTTCTTCTTCGCATCGTAAAGGTACTTCCCTTCGCAGTCAGGGAATCCTTGCTGCACTGCCTCGATGTGGAACCCGAGTTCCGCGCTCACCATGCCGAAGAGAAACACCACCCCCTGCTCATTAATGGGAGCGTGTCTCAGACCACGGAATTCAATCGGTTCGCCGTAGAACTGTCCGGCAGGCTTCGTCTTACTTGCACCCGCGGACGGGGCAGGAATCCGGCCCGCCGGTTGATCGTCAAGCACGACCGTCTCGGAGGCATCGTTTCCGTCGCGCATGCCTTGGGCGGAAATCCCCGAAAGCGGGTGCTCGTTTTCCGCCTTCCATTTCCTGTAGTGGGCAAGCACATCGGGCCATTTGCCGAAGCGTGTTCGATACGGCGTGACGGAGTATTGGCCTTTGGCTGAACACTCCGGATACGTAGGTTCATGGCCAAGGTGCGCCTCCAGCCGACACAGTGCCTCGAACAACTGGTCCGGAGTCAACTCGGGGCGGCGATTCCGAAAGTGCTCGGCGCAATCCGTTCTTTCCAATCCCGCAGCTTCCAGAGCATTTCCCACGTTCCCGAATCGGCTCGTCACCGTCGATGGGGAAATCACCGATGCCACATCCGTCTTCGAAAGCTTCTTGCGACCAAGTTGGTCCGACAAGTTCTTCAGAATCTCGATGATCTGCTCATTGGTCCATTTGCTCATGGGTAGTCTCCAGGTGGTCGGTGACAGCCGAATCCTAACTTGGGGGCGCCCTTAATGCAAGGCGTATCATGGACGACCAGGGGGTGGCTCCTGTCGTGAGGAAGTCCGCTTTCATCGACAGTTGTACGCGTAGATCACGCCGGCAGCCTCGGACGAAGGGCGAGGCATCGGCGCTGGATGTTGTTCTGCTTGACAGCGACGAATTCTTCGGCCACCCTGAGAACACGATCGCCGGTGTATGCAGTCCAAGCAAAGGAGCCCGCCATGCTCAGCGACTACATCCGTGCCGCATTGGGGAAAGCCCACTACGAGATACTTCCTGACGGCGAAGGGTATTTCGGCACCGTGGAAGGTCTCCAAGGCGTGTGGGCCCAGGGGGACACGCTCGAAGCGTGTCGCGAGGAATTGCAGGAAGTCTTGGAGGAGTGGATCATCCTGGGACTCAGAATGGGGCCCCAGATCCCATCGATAGAAGGCGTTCCGCTTACCATTCAGGGAATTGCCTGATGACGTTCCGGCCGGCGTTCTGCTTGATGACCTTCTTCAGCCTGTGCTTCGCAGTATCCGGGCTCAATGCACAGTCACGTCCTGCCGCCAAGACGGATTCCCTGTCCGATGCCTTGTCGTCCGCCCGCGTAGCCTTCGAACACGGAGGGTTCGAAGCGGCTGTGCGTCAGTATTCCGTGATCTTGAAGGACCACCCGACCAACTCGGAGGCATTGCTTGGCCGGGGCTGGGCCTACGAGATGCTCGACCGGACCGACAAGGCCACGCACGACTTCACGAAGGTTCTTCAGTTTGACCCTGATAACTACGAGGCAATGGAAGCCCTCGCCCAGTTGTACGAGCGTTCCGCGGAACACGTCGGCAAGGCCCTGAAGCTCCACGAGCGGGCCCTCGCCGTTGATCCGAGACAGGAAGGCCGAGAACAACTGGAGGTGTCCATCGCCATGCTCAGGTCGAGACGCAGGCCCCTGGAGTCCTATCCGGTCGGGCTTTGGCACCTGGGCAATCACGCGGCAAAGGCGAACGATCTTGACCGAGCGGAGAGGCTCTACACCCGGGCTCTGTCCATGGACCGAGGTATGTTCCAGGCCCGTTTCAGCCGTGCTCTGGTGAGGATACAAGGAGGAAGAGCAGATCTTGCTCTGAAGGACCTGGACGCGACACTGAGACTGTCGCCACTGTTCCCCCGAGCTCTGCTGCACCGAGGAACGACGCTCGAGGAACTCTGCAGGCACGACGAGGCTCACCAGGACTTCGTTCAGGCAGTGGCGAATCACCCGAAGGACCCGGAAGGATACTACTTCCTCGGCAAGAGCCTCCACCGCCGCGGGCAGGTACAGGAAGCTCTCGACGCTTACAGGAAGGCCCTGACCCTGAAGCCCAAACCCGACCTCCGGGAACTCGTCGCACACGCACTTGCAGCACTGCCGAAGACCCTCACGCGCAAGCAAGCTCCCCCCGGACCGAACATGGGCCTTTGGTGACGATGATCGCACGAACTCAAGCGGCAAAGATCTAAGAGCATTCTCGCGGAATTGCGGGACTCGATCCTGACAGGCTGACGGACAAGAACAACCATGGCCGGGCCCCAGCAACGAAGGAGACAAGTCCCATCCCGACAGCTCGGCAACCCCGGGGCTGGTCAAAACCAGCCAATATTTTAGGCCGAAGTTCCGCCGAGTGGTCATCGTAACCCATTGTCTTTCCACCCGAAGTTTGTCACTATGATGGAACGGTCGTGACTACACTTATCTCAACAGCCTGCTTTCAGGGAAGGTTTCGGCCGTTAGTGCAAATGCAATGTAACTTCAAGGTGATATGACATGCTCAGGACGTCTACAACAAGGTTGGGAAAAAGTCAACCGAATTGTATTGCCGTTCGTGACTACGAAATGACGCTCAAACCGTGCCATCTGACCGATATCACCGGGCTTCCCCGCTTTCGGCCTCGGAACTTAGGTTTAGGAGTTCTCGGGGTCCGGGGGAAGCGCATTTTCTGACAAAGGGTTTCCCCCGGAAATCTTGCCTTTCGGAAAGCGACTCGGTATCAGAACGCGCCTATCCATTCGACGATTCGCCCGGTTACGGAAAGGTCCGGCAGCACGAGGTCAGCCGAGGTGTCTTCCAGTTCCGCAACCGAGTACCGGCCTGTGGCGACGGCTATGGATCGAGCTCCGTGCACTCGGGCACACTCGACGTCCTTGGGAGAATCCCCCACCACGACACAATCCGCGTACGCAACCGAAATGCCGCAGAAGTTCCGAAGGCGCTCGACCGCTATGGGAAGCAACTCGTTTCGGTCCTCGTGGTCACTGGCGAACGCACCGATCGGAAAGAATCCGTTGAGGTTGAACCGACCAAGCTTGAGCCTGGCTCCTTCTTCCACGTTTCCCGTAAGCAGACCCAGATAGACGCGCTCCATCGTGCGAATTTCTTCCAGGATTTTGGGAACTCCGGGCTTGAGCACCGCAGCGCTCTCTTGCAACAGCCTTGGTAAGTGGCCGAGATAGCCGCGAGTGAGCCGTTCGAGCATTCCATCGTCGCAGTCAAGCCCATGAATGGAGAGTGCTTCTCGGAATATCAGCGGATCAGTGTTGCCGGCAAAGGAAATACCCCGAAATCCGTCCGCCACGCCGGTCAAGTCCTCCAGAGCCAGATTCATTGCTTTGAAACCGGCTCCTCCCGAATAGAGCAGCGTCTGATCTATGTCGAAGAGCACGAATTTGTGTCTCATTTTACCGTTTCACCGGAGACTCGAGCATTGTCATGTAGTCATGTAGTTACCACATCGGCAGAGACGAGGCCCAGCAGAAACCTCAGAAGCCTGTCTCGGTCGGCCCCGTCGAAGTACGTGAGTATCGACTTGAGGCTCCTCTCGCCGTTGACCCTCTTGAGCATCTGTAGCTCCAGGCTGTCGAGCCTCACCGCAACGCCCGACCGACACACGAGATAGTCTCCCGCCTGCTCCGGCAGACGGTGGAGTCGGGCGGAAGGTGACTGCCTTGGCGACCCGATACGATCGAGGGGAAAGGGCGACGTATAGAGATCCGCATCCGACGCAAGACGGGGAATGATGGAGTTGAGCCTCCTGTTTCCGGGCCGCTTCGCGTTCACCCCGAGCATCTGAGCCAATTCGAGCAGGCGTTGTCGTTCAAGATGCCTGATGCGCTTGAGCACATCCGGGCCCGTCCGGAAATAGAGAAAGCTGTGGTTGGTCGAGAGCGCACCCACATAGGGGTATTCGTGTATCGCATAGACATCCTCAAGGTGACCGAGTCTGTGGTAGAGGCGGGTGGCCGCCTGTGATGAGATCCTTGCATCCGACCTCCAGACGGGCAGCGGAGCCATGAGCAGGTTGCCGTGATAACTGATCGAGGTGATTCCATACTTCTCGGGCTCCGCGTGGAGCCTCGAGCCGGGAACCACCATCAAAAGGCCGACCACGAAATAGGATATCCGGTCAGTGTGGTGCTCAAGGAAGCTCACCGTCATTTCGGCTTCTTCCTCCGATTCTCCCGGGAATCCCAGAATACCCATGGCTTGTGTCGCAACGCCGTGATCGTACAGGTCTTTCATGACACGGCTGATGTGTTCAACGGTCTTGCCTTTGTTCATCGCGTCCAGGGTGCGCTGGCACGCGCTTTCAAACCCGATTGCCACGCTGTTCAGGCCTGCACGGGCCATAAGTCCGCACAGCTCTCTCGTCACGGTCTTGTCCGCACGAAGATCCGTATTCCAGACAAAGCGCCTCCCCGAGACGATGACCGCCTTGCTGAACCGTTCGAGAAAAGGCGGGTCGAGCACGTCATTGCTGAAATTGAAATGATTCGTATGATGACGGTCCGACAGGAGTGACATTTCGGCAACTGCCTTTTCCACCGGAACCGTCTGATACCTTCGCATGCGGTTCTCGCCGTAACGATTCTGGCAGAACGCGCACTTCCCCCAGTAGCAGCCTCGGCTTATCGCATAGGGAATGATCGGAGTGGGCGTGAGGTACGCGCGCAGGTCAAGGTCCGTGAAGTCCGGAGGAGGAATGTCCCCGATGTCCGGGTACTCGAGCTGTGCGCACCGTTGGACCCGGCCGTTGTGCCGGCGCACCAGGTTGGGAACCCCGTCCGGTGCCTCGCATCGAGCAACCTGACCCAGAAGCAGAGAAAAAGCCGACTCGCCTTCGCCGCACACCACTGAATCTGTGCAGGTGAACAACCACTCCAATTGCCTCTCACCCATGAGCAGCACCCACTGGGAAAGGTACGCTCCACCCATGGTTATGTGGCTCTCCGGAAACCTCTTCTTGAGAAGGCTGCCGAGCACCAGTGCCTGAACCGACTGAGACGCAAACTCCATGGAAATTCCGATGACCGCGGGCTGATAATCGGCCAACCGGGGAAAAAGGTGGTCCTCATAATACGCCACGTACGGATTGAGCCGCCTGTCACGATGGCTCAACACCCCGTCATAGGAATTGATCTCCTGTGCGGTCGGGTACCCTGCACACGTGACTCCCGTCGGGTAGTGGATCGCGGACAAGAGCGCGAAAAACGCGTCCAGCACGCGGGTTGCCTGCCTGTATGAACGGTAGTTGTTGAACCTGTGTGTGTTCTGCACACACTCGACTGCATCCGCCACCAGTGCCGGCCTGCTCTCCAGAGGGACGGCGGACGCCAGCAGTTGGTATCGGGCCTGCTCGTCGGGTTCAAGACATGCGCGAGCCTCAAGGTCCGATCGCAAAGTCTTTGCATGATCGAGGAGGGTCCGCAGTCTGTCGGCCGCGGTCATAAAATGAAAGGCTTCGATGCCGGTGTCCCAGACCCGAACCTTGTGTCCGTCCTGTTCAGCGTGCGCCTTCAGATAGGGGAGCGCAGGGTATGGACCGGTGAGGTCCCCTGGGGGCGGTTGAAGCAGTGCTGCCGTCGTCGTATGGCTCATGGTGTGATGTCTCTGAGGGACTGTCCCAAAATACCTGCGCCGATCGAGCGACCTCGTCGCCCCGGCGAAAGCCAGGGTCCAGGTCACGACGAGAAGACCGGATTCAGGCTTCCGCCGGAATGGCGAAGGCACTGCCCTGCGTCCTATCCTTGGGGTTTGCGACACGTATTCCGAGACGGCCGCTAAGCGCTTTGGTCCAGGAGGAACGCCAAGGGCGAATCCGCCAATGACGCCAGGTCGACCACCCGGTATGCCGGGGAGTTGAGCTCTTTGTACCTCGGTGAATGGCTCAATACGGGGAGGCTGCCGTACGTCTCGATGAAGTGTCCCACCTCGGCAAGAAACCCCTCTACCGCCTCAAGATCGAAGGCAAAGACTCTCCCTCCCGAGGGGAACGCGCTGCCGGAGTTGAGGTCGCGGAACAGATCCAGCGTGGCCAGAAACCGCTCCCTGTCCCCCCTGGGACGGGACGCGGACTGCAAGCACACCCGCAGGAGCTGAGCACACGCGGTGGAGTCATCCCCATCGAAGTGCGCCCGATACGGAGCCAGGTTGATGCGAAACACCGTCCGGTCCGACGAGACGCTTTCCACGGCCGGCAGGTGCGGAGCCGCGTCAGTCCTGAGTAGCTCGAATGCCAGTTGGTTGCCGAATTCGAGTGCATTGCGGATGCTGTGGCCGACACCGAACTCGCCCTGATGCAGACATTTGTACATGTCCGCAAGAGCATGTGCGATTGGAACGGTCGCGCCGACATGCTCCTCCCCTTCTGCCACGGGAGGGTGGTGCCTGACCTCGTGCAGCATCAGTTGCCGGACTACCAGATCGCGCAGAGCAGCCGCTCCCGAGTCCTCCGGATCCGTGGGATTCGATGCTCCCATGGCGCTGTCCTTCTCATGGAGATGCGAATTCTAGGCGAAGAGGCGTTTTACTAATAACGTTCGATTTCTTCTCTTTTCGAGAAGAAATCTTCAGGCCGGCAGCTCTGGGAGAAAGCAACGAGCCTTTCTTCGCTAGCGTAGAACCAACTCGCCCCGCCATCGGTCTTCATGCGGACCGAGAAAGGTCGACGCGAATTTGGTTGCGGCTCCCAGCCGTCGTTTTGGAAAACGCCCCTTCCCCCAGACCCCCATCCCCTTAGACTTTTGAGATTGGGCGGCTCCCGCTGGTCGCCGCAGGGTGTTCCTTGACGGTTCACCGAAATCGTCCGTTCGAGCCGGAACACAAACCACAGAGGCACCAAGCCACAAAGAAATCGCCGAATGACCTTCAGTGTGTCGGTCCAATGCATCAGCTACCTTGGTGTCGTCGTGCCTTGTGGTTGATTGTATTGCCCTTTCCGGTGAACGTGTACGCAGTTCAATCCCACGCGGCAAGGAATGCTTCGGCCTTCTCGAACACTGACTTCTGCTCGGCCATGAACGGATCGCCCATGTCGATCTCCAGGCTGTTAGCGATCCGGTGCAGTCTTCTGAACGGGTGGGTAGACCGCAGCTCACTTTCGGGCTTGGCCGCGATTCGCATGCGGTCCCAGCTCTCTACGGAGACCTCCACGTTTCTTCCCATCGCAGCCCGGATCAGCATTCCTCTTAGCCAGGCACGCGTGTCGGAAGGCGACTCCTTCACGGCGTGGCCGATCTCATCCTCGCCCACCATCAGATCTACCAGGTCCAAATGCTCGCAGCGAAGAAACAGGCCGGACTTGGGGTCAAGTCCGTGATAGTGCAGGTCAAGAAGTCGAGCGCTTCCGCAATCAATACGGTCCGTTCGTTGCTCTCGACCACGGTTGATGAGCCAGAGCTTCAAGACCCAGTCCAGTCTCCGTTTCAAGTCTGCCGGGTCATCTTCCAGCCTTCCGTTGCCTTCGGACAGCCTCAGGCTTTGCAGTCCATCAATCGTGTGGCCCCACAGTTCGAGGATGTCTTCCACTTCTCCGCCGGCCCGCCGAGCGGAATAGAACCGATGGGCCTTTTCGAGATACGTCCTTTGTATGTCAAGGGCCGTGCAACTGCGTCCGTGTCCCTGAAGCTCCAGCGAAGCCGACATGTTATGGGAGACGGCCTTGAGAGACTCGACCGGGCGAACCAACTCCGGGGTCTGATCGAGCATGCCTTCTTCGAGCAGGGTCAGGACTATGGCTGTCACGCCGATCTTGAGGGCTATTGCGTGCTCGCACATATTGGAATCGCCGAAGATGACGTGAAGCCGCCTTGCCTGTCCTTGTCGGGGAATCTCCCGCTTGCGGATATTGATGATGCCCCTCACTTGCGAGGTGCGGTCGCTGTAGACCCGGTCAATGAAGTCGGACCTCTGTGTGAGTTGATAGGACGGTTCGCCCTGTTCACGGCTGTTGACGACTTTCCCCGCTCCCGCGAACACCTGACGGGTGACCAGGAACGGAATGATCAGATGAATCCGATCCATGGCCTGCTGAGTGACCAGGTAATTTTCGTGGCCGCCATACGTCGTGCCGAAGGAATCCACGTTGTTCTTGAACACGTGCAGCCGCGCGTCGCTTCTGCCGGCCAATCGGGCACGGGCTGCCTCGACGAGACTCTGGACGATGCGATCTCCGGCCTTTTCGTGAGCGACCAGATCCTTCACGGCAGTGCATTCGGGCGTGGCGTATTCAGGATGACCGCCCCGGTCGATGTAGAATCGGCCTCCGTTCCCCAGGAATTCTCCGGCTCGTGGGAGACCTTTGCCGTCAAGGGCCTCGACGAGCAAGCCGCTCAACGACTTCATGCGGTTCAGGAGCGCCTCCCCGTACGGGGTTGATCGTTCAGCCTTGGGACCGAGGCTGCACAGCAACGCATATTCGCATTCAGTGCCGAGTATCCGTCTTTCCAAACGAGCTACTCCCCTTCAACCTGCTTGAATTCATCGAGAAATTCTTCGCCGGCCTCTTCAAGGACTCCGTCTATAAACTTGTCCAGCTCCTCGAGTTTCCGCCTTTTCTCTTCGGAAACATGAGTGGAATCTTGGGAAGTCGCTGTCTCTTCCTGCTTTTTCGCGGTCTTTTTCGGAGTCTTTGGGACAAACCGCTGTTCCGCCATCAGTACACTCCTTCTGTTCAGGGCGGTCCCCGATATAGTACCACGCGTTGAGAATTGCGGGAACTTTCACCCTCCCCTCACCCGCAATGCTGTTGACTTAAGGATGGCAATCTCTTCCCCGCACCGGGGTTAAAACCCCCGGCTATGCACGGAAGCCCCTTCGGGGCTCACAGACTCCCGCCCCGAAGGGACGGACTGTGAATAGCCGTAGGTTTCAACCTACGGAAGGGAGCAGAATCGTGCTTAAGTCAACAGATTGCCCCTCACCCCTCCCATCAAGGGAGGGGAATGGCAAGCCCTCTCGTCAGGCGGTTGAGGGAAGGGAGAGTGGGTTTGTGTCTACTTTCACGGTCCCGCGAACTTCAAGGCGCGTGACTATAGTGCCCGCCTGCCGTATCCTGAATGACTCGGACCAGTTCCCTGGAATCCGAACACGTCTCGAAGAGGTTGCCCAGTTGATCGTGGGTGCCGGTCAGTGGATCAAGCAACGGGATCATGCGGCGCACGTCCCCATGGTCGAAACCGACCACCTCCCAGTTGACGAGGCAGACCTCCCTCGGGTATCTCTCAATGCATTTTCCCCTGAAATACGCCCGCGTGTCATGCGGGGCCCGGTTCACAAACCCAAGTATCTCCTTGTCGGTGAGGACTCTCTCCACCATGTCCTCTCGGCACAAGCGTGAGAAAACCCCCTGCTCAGGCAAGACATTGTGATACTGGAGATCGAGCACCCGGAGCTTGGTGAGATCCCAGCCGTGTCCCTTGCCCGTTCGGTAATGGTTGAGCAACCAGAGCTTCAGTACCCAGTCCAATCGGCGAGTCAGATCGAGCGGGTCATCCTCGATGCGGAGATCCTCGGAGAGCTGGAGGTGCTCCAGTCCGCTCAGCGCGTACTCCCAGGATTCGAGTATCCATTCCACTGACGGAATGTCCTGGAACCCATTGGTTGACTGGTATTCCCGTGCCTTCTCCAGGAATCTCGTCTGGATGTCGATCGCGGTGGCTCGGCGACCGGAAGCCAACTCCACCGGACAGAAGACGTCTGCTGAGATCCGTCTGACTGCGGCCACAGGATCAAGCAGAGACAGGTCTTCATCGAGGAAGTCGTCTTCGATCATCTGAAGCACCAGTTGTGTGGTGCCGATCTTCAACACCGCGGCGAATTCGCACATGTTGGCATCACCGAGGATCAGGTGAAGCCGTCGGAATCGTGTCTCATCCGCATGATGCTCGCCCCTGGTGTTCACGATGGGTCTCGCGTACATGGTTTCCAGACCGAAAAGTGCTTCCATGAAATCGGACCGCTGCGATATCCGGTAAGGGGTCGAACCCGCTTTGGAGCCCACGCCCCCCACTGTGCCCGCGCCGGCGAACACCTGGCGGGTGACGAGAAACGGGACCAGACGCGCCAAAGCCTTGTGAGGATGCGTGACCAGGCAGTCTTCGTGAGCACGGGCGTCCATGAGGTAGTTCTCGTGGCAGCCGAACGAGTGCCCCTGGTGATCGACGTTGTTCTTGAACAGCGCAAACTCCGATCCGGGGAGCCTTTGCTGCGCGACCCTGACGGCTTCATTGAGGATCAGCTCGCCGGCCTTGTCACACGCGACCACGTCCTTGGTACCGAGGCATTCCGGGGTCGAGTATTCGGGGTGCGCGTGGTCGGTATACAGGCGAGCCCCGTTCGGAAGAGCGACGTTGATACGAAGGTTTTCCTCTGCCGAGACGATCTCCTGGCCGCCGCGTGTGCCGAAAAGCTCGCCACGGATGTCCTGGTGCGGTGTTTCATGCGCATAGTCCCAGAGCATGCGCATCCCGGGCTCTCGGAGGCCTGTCTTGTCGGCAAAGGAGTTTATGAGGAAGCAGGACGCATGAAAGGGGGAGAAGTTCCTCACGCCTCTGAGGTTAAGAGCATACTCCTGCTCAATGCCGACCAGTTTCGGTATGCTCATTGGCTGTCCGTTTCGATGGTGGGCTTCCCCGCTTTGAGACCTGCTCCCAAGGATACCACTTCTTCAGGTTTCTTCTCGGACGAATGCTTCCCGCGGTCCTTGCGAAACAGGGAACGAACTCGCACAACCCGCTCCCCGCCCTTGCCTATGATGCGGTACCATTCATTGGGGTTGGTATTGCTCGGCAACTCTTCGTTTTCCTCATATTCCTCCCGCAGTGCACGCAGAAGATGCTCGACGCGGATCCCTCTCTCCCCCTTGGCGATGAGATCCTTGACCGCGGCGAGTTTTGCCCTGGTGACTATGTGTTCCATGATCGCACCGCTTGCGAAGTCCTTGAAATACAGGACAGTGCGAGTCCCGTCCGCGTAGGTGACCTCGATGAGCTCGTTGTCCTCCTTCAGGCTGAACATCTCCTCCACGACTTGGTTGATCATCCATTGGGCCACGTCCGCGGCGGTTCCAAGACCTCCCTGCCGGGACACATCCAGAGGGAGGTCCGGAGTAAGGTACTTGGAGAAGATGTCCAGAGCCGCGTTCCTGTCCGGCCGGGGCACACGGATCTTCCTGTCGAGTCGTCCCGGCCTCAGAATCGCGGGATCGATGAGGTCTTCTCGATTGGTTGCGCCGATGATGACTACGTTTTCCAGGGCCTCAAGACCGTCAAGCTCAGCCAGAAACTGAGGCACAATCGTCGCCTCCATGTCGGAGCTGATGCCCGATCCCCTGATCCGGAACATGGAGTCCATCTCGTCGAAGAAGATGATGACCGGCGTCCGTTCGCTGCTTTGAGCCCGGGCTCGCGCGAAGAGGTCCCGAATCGCCCGCTCGCTCTCGCCCACGTATTTATTCAGGAGTTCCGGACCTTTCACGTTGAGAAAGAAACTCTGGCCCGCCTGTCCGGTCTCTTCTCTGATGCGCGTTGCCAGGCTGTTGGCAACGGCCTTTGCCAGAAGCGTCTTTCCGCAACCCGGCGGGCCATAGAGGAGGATGCCCTTTGGAGGGACGAGCTTGTGTTCCTTGAAGTACTCAGGATAAAGATGCGGCAGCTCGATGGAATCACGTATAAGCTGGACCGCTTCATCCAGTCCGCCGACATCTGCGTAACTGATGTCAGGGACCTTCTCCAGGGCCAGTCGATCGACATCGCTTCGTGGCAAGAGCCGGTACGCAAACAGCGATTCCGCATCGCATTCTATCTTGTCGCCTTCCAGAATGGTGCATGACGCCAACGGCTCGGCCCTGTTCACGACGATGCATTCTTCTCCGACGGTTTTCACCAGGAGCTTGTCCTCGCTCAGGACCTGCTCAACGGTTGCCAGGGCACCGCAGATGAGGTCGAAACCCCGAGATGCCATCACCTGGAGGTCATTGTTGAGCAGCAGCCACTCTCCCTTCCTGAACTGAGCGGCGGTGAGTTTCTTCTCAGTCGCTTGTCTGATCGCGTGGAAAGTCCCCTTCTTGGGCGTGGCCGGCTCTTCGGATTCTTCCGTGAGTATTCTGGCCTCGTAGAGTCGTCCGTGGTGCCTTATGACGACCGTACCCCGCTCTTTTCCCGGCTTCACAAAAACTCCGTAAGGAAGAGCCTTTTCTCCCTCCCCTTCTGCACCGGGCATGAGTCTGCGAAGTTCCATCCTCGATGAGTGAAGCGCTTCAGCGAGGAGCAGCCGCTTCTGCTCGGACTCCCTAACGCGAGCTTCAAGGTCGCCTGATTTCGAGTGTTCGTCGGGCAGTTCTCGCGTTTCGGCTTCGTTCACGATCTCGTCGACCACTTGCTTGCGAGCGGCCTTGTCCGCCCGCTTTGGTTTGTCGTCAACGTCCGTAGTGTTGTGGCCCAATTTCTTCTCCAGCCATGAGGATCGCTCATTATACCCCGATCACGGTCACCGTTGCCGTCTCGTTATGAAGGGTGCATTCGCTTCCGCCGACTGAGGGGCAGAATTCGCCGTATGTGTAGAATCCAATGAGAGGGGTTCCACGGCCAACGACGTTACGAATCCTCTCGGTCTCGTCGCCGGTCTGTTTCCCGAGGAGCATTCTGCGGGCCATGCACGAATAGAAGAAGGTCATTGCAGCGGTGCCTCCTCGCATGTCCTGCATTGCGCGTGTGGCCGCGTCTGCCGACGCGTCCAAGAGGTTTGCTTTGGTCCCTCCGGAGGTCAGGACCACCGTAGCGCCTTCAGGAATCTCTCCTGCGAAGCTGACCGAACCTTCCTCATGGCTGATCGCCATGGGAGCGCGAAGCACCGGATCTTCGCCGAGTCGCAGGCTTTCGTCAACCACAATGCCGAACGGAAATTGCACGCCGACGAAAGGCACCTGGTCGACCAACTTCCCCAGATACCGGCGGTAGACCTGCAAAGCGGGTTCTCCGTCCAGCTCATACACCACGTTTCCGGAGGCTCGTGTGACTTTCTTGGGCGCACCCGCCGAGAGCCATCCGCTCCTCACCCCAGTCCCGACCTTGAACTCACCCGAGAACGATATCGCCACCGCAGAATCCGTCAGCACTCTGTTCCCGAGGAATTGCCACGTCTGCTGGAATCGCCTCGCGTCGCCCGCGGTGCCTCCGCTGATGGTGACTCTGGGAGAGAGCACCGCGTGCATGCCCCTGAGAATCGCGCTTCCGTTACCGGTGAGTCCGTCGGAGAGCAACTGGACATGCCGAACGCTTGAGGAGAACTGCCTGGCGAGATTCCTCCCCGTCGACTCGCTATTGGCCTTTAAGCCGGACGCGGAGGCTACCTCGAATTTCACACGATCCGCGACCAGCCCTCCCAGGACCGCGGACCCGCTGCTGAATCCTTCGGACGACACCTCTCCGTCAGTGGTGCATCCCACAAGTTTCTGAGTACCGGCAGTTTCGACAATTCCCGCCAGAAGCTGTTCCATCCATTGACCTGGTTCGCAGAACATCCAGCACGCGTGAGGTTTGGTACCCAATTTGTTTGCAAGTTCCTGGCCCATTCTGCGACCGACATCTCGCGAGAAGGGCTGCCTGGCCGAAACAGTAGCTCCTTTCATCATGTGACTTGCCTCCTCACTTCTTCTTGCCTTTTCCGTGGTACAGCTTCTGAGTAAGCCGGTCGAAATCGGCCCGGTGGACCAGCCATTCCACGGCTTGCGCTCTGTCCCACCCGCGACACTGACACACCAAGTCGATCACGGAACCCCCCACATCCGGACACACCTTGCAGGTGAAGCAGTTGCCGGCCGCATCAAAAAAGAGCGTGGGTTTTCCCTCGTCCTCCACGTGAAGGTGCTGTTTGAAGCAGATCCCCACGCTGCCCTTGACCGTGATGCCAAGCTCGATGGCCACCTGCATGATCGGATTTGCCCGCTCAAGTCGTGTCAGATCGCTTTCTTCCATGGAATCCATTCTCCGCAATAATTTCAGTGAACAAAGACTTTTTCCGCTCCCAGCCTGTCAATGACCTCGTTGAACAGACAGTTTCGCGGATCGTAGTAATCCGAGGTGTTCCTTTTGAAGCCCTCCTCGTCGCGCAATAACCGATTGATTTCCTTTATAATAGGAGGAGGTTCCGTGAACCCGGCAATGCGGGATCGCAGCTTGTCGCCCATTTTGTCGAAGAAACGCAGGTATCTGAATTCGCTCAGATGAGGATACTCGTATCCGGCAATAATGAGTGCCGCGTGCGCGACCTGCACTTCGTAGTCGGGCATCGCAGCCAGTACTTCAACATATTCTGTGATTTCACGGGAATGAAGCACCTTTCCCTCCATTGCGCGGTGAACTCGGTCCCGCGGTCGGTGTTCACCGAAAACCGAGACGCAAGAGCCGGCCTGCATTTTGCCCCAGCACTTTCCCCTTTTCTCTTTCTGTGAGGAATCGGTTTGCCTTGAGACTGCCGACCAGGTAAGAGAGGCTCACCCCCGCGGTCAGAGGGAGGGGATAGTCGGTTCCGAAGAGTATCCGGTCGAAGCCGATGGTCTTCCGGATCTCCTTCACGACGATTTCCCTGTCCAGGAGCCAATCGACCGCGGCCAGGTCTGCGTACACGTTCTTGTGGGTTTTTCCCAGTCGGAATGCCTCCGCGAGCCAAATGCCCGGGACATGGCTGCTGTAAGCCCCACAGTGAGCCAGGACCAACGGCACATCAGGATACTTCTTCAGCACCGGGTCCCAGAGCGCAGGGTTTGCATCCCGGCTTAACTCCAATATCTCGAAGGGACCCGCACCGCATCCTGAATGGGACAGAACAATCCATCCATGTTCCCGGCAGTATTCAAAGAGAAGCGTCACGTTCTCATTCTCGGACGGATCAAAGAACTGCGCATACGGCAGCAGCTTGATCCCCCTGAGTCGCAGTCTTCTGATTTCATCGAGCGTTTTTTCGACGTAGTCCCTCGGCTTTGAGAGATTCACCGAGCCGAAGGCGATCAGTTGATCCGGGTAGTCCTTTGCCCAGTCCGCAACGTCGTGGTTGGTGACATGGGTCGGGGAATAGAGGCTCGCTCGGATCTGCCGCAGCATCCTGTCGAGCGGCACACGCTGAGAGTGCACGGTAGCCTCATAGTTCCTGCGGAGTTTCTCCACGACTTCGCGCCTGTCCAGATCGGCAGGGTCGGTGTCCGTAGCCAGAATCACCGCATGGGTGACTCCGGCTTCCTTCATGTCGGTGAAGAATCTCCTGTCGGGCATCTTGGGATGTATGTGGAAGTCGACGATCGGGCTGATACGGGCTTCGTGGAGAACTTCGGGGGCTTCTCCGGATTCCGGGTGCGGCAGGCTCGGGTCCGACCTGGGGACGACACCCCTCCCCTTCACCAGAATATACTCCTCGCGTGTCTCACGGTGGTGGAGAGCCTGAAGCGCGATGGTCACCCGGTACTTCACCCTGAAATCGTCCACCTGGTTCAGATAGGGCGCCAGTTTTCTTATCAATCCTTCCACTTCGTGGGCCTCCTTGATGCGGAAGAGGTCCCTTACCACACGCCAGCGAATATCAGGCGGATCATGGACCAGTGCGTGGACGATTTCGTCCCCGCTGGGAAGAGGAGGGAACCCGACGTAGCACTCCTTCTGTTTCATTCGACCTCACAGCGGCCTATACAGTCATGCGCCTTGAAACCGGCGGGTTTCTTCCAACGACCAAGATCCCCCTCACCATTCCCACTCCCGCCAGGGGAGTGGTTTGCGCTTCCCCTCCCTTGATGGGAGGGGAAGGGGGAGGGTGAGATTTGCCGCAATTTTCGTTGCGGGGCACCGTAATTGCGTCGGCCTTCCTCGGCTCGCACATGGTCCGCCGGCGGGAAGTCTGGTTCCACGCACATCGAAAACCCCGTCCCCAGCGAGTGAAGATCAGCCATGAATCCCGCTCCTGACGCGGGTCCGGACATCACATCTTCGCGGCCCGAGAGACATTCGAACCCTGGTAGTTCAAACCGTCTTTCACACGTCATAGGCAGCGGCGTCGGCAGCCGCCAACCTGTGGGCGTTAAGTCTATGACTTGCCACAGGGGGTTCGGCCCTTGTCTCCCGGTGCAGAGGCATCCGGCCATTCTCAGGCGCCCCTGCGAGGCTCGGGAGTGGTGGAGTCCCCGGGGGACGACTGACAATAGCCGGGCCTTTCAGGGCCGGGCAATGAAAGACGGTTGCCCTTGTGTTGACGCCTATGGGCCGACAACCCCGACATCGGGGCCGGCGGCCCGAATCACCGAAGTCTCAGAACGGGAGCGCTCCCGTAACCATCAAGGAGAAGGCCGGAACCCACAGTCCCACGATAACCCAAACGATGAGGGAGTAGGCGAGCGCGGAGGCGGGAAACTTCCCATAGGCGTTGAGCCACACTTCCAGGGTGAGGACGGTGTACCCCAAACATGCCACCCCGAAGTAAGTGCTCTTGGCCACCAACTGCTTTCCGTCGGCCAGGACGGGTCCGCCGGTGAAGAAGAGGACCATGTAGATAAACGACACGATGGCGACGGTAAGGCTTACATTGCCGACGGATCTCATGTCTTCCAATCCCGTCAGCAGCGCATAGGACACGGTGCAGTAGAGCAGACCATGGACAAAGAGCAAGCCCGCGGTGAACGCGTCTTTGAAGACGGCAACCTGGAGTATCGCGCCTATTACCACGAGTGCGCCGACAAAGCCGGTGGCCGCGCCGGTGCCTTTGGCCTCGCCCTTACCCAGAAACAATAACGCAACGGGTAGCCACATCACGCTAATGGCTACAAGAACTGCCAGTGTCATTTCGGTTCCTTCCTTTGCTGAGAGGATGATTGTCGTGTTTGGCCGGCCGGCCCTTGCAGATGGGCCCAGCCACGCCAAATCGTTTGCCTCTTACTCTCCTTAGACGTACCAACCCCCTTTCTCGTGGAACTCAGAGGTCATCACCCTATCATCCTCCTATCGCAGACATGCCCCGCGGATTGATGCGACAACCGCGGTTGTTCGCATCGCGGGATTTCGGTTTTGCCGCCGCGGCTCGGAGCAAAAGGTCGGCCAGTTCCGAATCCGAGCCGTGTCGTCTCAGCACGTCCTTTACGTCGAGCTCCCCCTCCGAAAACAGGCACGGTCGAAGCTTCCCGTCCGGAGTGAGACGCAGTCGGTTGCACGAGCCACAGAAGTGGCTGCTCACCGCGCCTATGAGTCCTATCTCGCCTTTCCCCGAGGGGTATCGAAACCGTTGGGCAGGTCCGTCCAAACCGCCGCTCTGCACGGGGATCAACGGTCCGTGAAGCTCCAGGCGGCTTCTGATCTCAGCGACTGAAACAAAGACGGTTTTGTGCAGTCGTGTTCCGTTTCCTATGGGCATGCACTCGATGAAACGGACCGAGTAAGGTTTTGCCAGTGTCAATCCGGCGAGATCTTCCACGTCATCGTCGTTGAACCCTCGCATGACGACCACGTTGATCTTGATCGGACACAACCCGACTTCCTCCGCATGAGCGATGCCTTCCCGGACCGCGTGATGAAGGTCCAGGCCGGTAATGGTCTTGAACTTCGATGCATGCAAGGTATCCAGGCTCACATTGATTCGTCTGAGACCCGCGGCGAACAGTGGGCCGGCCATTTCCTTCAGGAGAACCCCGTTCGTGGTGACACTGACGTCGGCAATCCCCGGAATTCTCAGGACGTTTCCCACGAAATCGGAGACATTTCGTCGCACCAGCGGCTCTCCGCCGGTCACCCGCACCTTGACCACACCCATCGTCGCGGCAACGCGGATGATCCGGAGCATTTCCTCGTACGACAGGAGTTCCGTGCGCTGCAGCAAATCCGGTGCCCTGCCCGGTGCGCAGTAGAAGCAACGCAAGTTGCATCGATCCGTGATAGAGACCCTGATGTAGCGAATCCGCCTGCCGTACTGATCCACGAGTGCGTCCAACAACAATCTCCTTGGAAAGAGTTCACGGAAATGCCGGTGATTGAGTACGCAGTTCTGTGGCTCCCGTCACAGATTAGGGACAATCTGCGGCGCACGCGGCAGCATACCCGGGTAGCGCCGGCAGCGACGTCATTCATGCGGAGCCAGGCATCCACTCCTCTCATGAATCAGAAGTGACTCCCGGCAACAGGTGTCTCCGGCATGATGCATGAGTCACAATGCGTGAACTGTACCCACTGATCGATTAACCCTGACTGACTTCGGTCGTGCTATGCAAGAATTAAACCATACAGATCCCTTCCACTTCACCTACTCCGGTCGGAAATCACCGAGTCCGTTCATAATTGTTAATAGCCGGTAATTACGCAGGAAAACCGCCATCGGCAACGCGTGTCGGCCAACCGCTTCTCCCCGTCGAATTCGACCCCGTCGACCGGCCGAGATGAGCCATTTGCCCTTATTGCCCCACCCGGCCCCAACGTTGGATTTGCGTAGTGACGTAAGCCTATTATCGGAACTGCTGAAGACCCGAATGGGGTCTTACGTCGCAGACCGGACGTTTGGATGGGGTCCTCGTGAAACCGCACGAGGTGGGCCACACAACGCCCTGACGAGATATCTTGGACGGCAGTGACCTTCAGGATGCGCCTGGTATGCTAGTTGCAAATGCCCATTCGACGGATCACCAGCGAGAACACTGGACCAACAGGGACACCATGCGCGTAGAGACCGGGATCCGGTATTCGTGTCAGGACCTGGACCCCGGGTCTTGCCGGGGTGACGAGGACGGCGGATTGGCAACAGCCATTTCGGGACAGACCCGACGCGCGACTATGCGGTCTCCCTCATGGCACGGAATACCCTGCGGCGACCAGCGGGAGCCGCCCAGTAACAAAAGTTTTGGGGGATGGGGGTCTGGGGGAAGGGGCGTTTTTCAAAACACCTCTTCCCCCAGAACTCGCATTTCCACACAAGAAGGTTGCAACTTCGATGATAGATCGTGTCGCGCTCAGGCGCGTTTCAGGAACCGACAAGAGCCACGACAGGGCGGTCACCACCGTGTGTCGGGAATGTTCCGTCGGGTGCGGTTTGGTAGCGTACGTTGGCGAGGAGAAGATCGTGGACGTTCATGGAGCGGACGCTCATCCCATAAGCAGAGGAACTCTCTGCGCCCGTGGAATCGCCTTTACGCAAGGTTTGGACCATCCTGACCGCATCACTGTCCCGGCAGCTCGTGCGTCTCTGCGGGAGGAGTTCGGCAATCTGGAGAGTTGGGACAAGGCCCTGGATCTGCTCGCCGATCGTCTCCGAAGAAGCCGGGAACGGCATGGTCCGGGCTCTTTGCTGGTGGGTTGCGATCCTGAAGCCGGCCAGGAATTCTATTTCTGTGCGAAACGCTTTGCCAGGCTTTGGGGAACGCCTCTGGTCCTTGACCCCTTCGAGGAGCCCATGAAACCTTGGCCGTCGGAGTTGAGGTCGCCGGGCTCTGCATGCACGCAATGGGCGGGCAATCGGGTGATTCTCCTGACCGAGTCGGACCTGGCCTCGACTCACCCCGTGGCATTCAGTAGGCTCATGCAAGCCCAGGCACTGGGGGCAAAGATCATCGTGGCGGATGCCCGCTTCACCCGAACCATGTCCAAGGCTGACATGAGGCTCATGATCAAACCCGAACAGGGGAACGTGTTCGGCACCGCGCTCATGAAGGTCTTTCTCGATCGCGGCGTGCACCGACAAGACTGGGTCGAGGCCGCCTTCAGCAATCCCGAGGCCTGGCAGGATGCATTCGCCGGCGTGAACGCTGCCGAGCTCGCGGAAGCGGCCGGAATACATCCGGATCGACTGGATGAGGTGGCCTCTTTGATGGCCGGCAAGGGACCGGTGACCCTGATTACCGCAAAGAAGCTCGCGTATCGCGTGAACTACAGGATCTGGCTCACGATGGCTACGGCCATGGGGTGGGCCGATGGCGGAGCGGGAGGCTGGTACCCGCTTGACGCGGGACGACCGCCGGTCGATGTGACGGGAGACATCGAAGAGGGCGAAGAGAAGCTCCTGAAATGGCTGTACGGCGATCAACGCGCGCTCGTGAAAGGAATGCTCGACTTTGAAGCAGCCGCAGGAGCGCTCCGTGTGAAGGCGTTGATCGGCTCGGGGAACTGTCTGGGTGATTTCCTTTCGCCTCTTATGGATTCCGTGCCTGAGATGGACGTGATCGCCTATTTCGGGTCCTTTCCGAACGCGACCTACATGAATTCCCATATAGTCTTCCCAGCCACGCTGTGGGCCGAGACGGACGGCGTCTGTTTCAGCAACGACACGGCAATTCAGTGGGCTGATCGGATTGCGAACCCGAGACAAGGCTGCCGGTCGGGACTCGATTTCTGGGTGGGCTTGGCCCAGCGCTTTGGGTGGGAAGAGTATTTCCCCTGGACCGCAGATCATTGTGCATTCTGGGATTGGCTTCTGCAGCGCAGTCCGCTGACGTCGGCCTGGGATGTGGACTGCTTGAAGAGTGCGCCACAGGATTGCCGACCGGTCATGTGGTCTACTGCGAGCGGGTCAGGTGAAAGGTCTCAGTTTCCCCGATTCCCGACTCCGGACGGAAGGATCGAACCCGTAGGTCCCAGTGCCGCCGCGCCGAAGCCTGTGGAGTCGGATCACGTCTATCCTCTGTACCTGCATGCCGCTCAGGTCATCTCACGGTCCCGGGACGCAAGCAACTGGCTCCCGTGGGCGGCAGAGCTGGAACCCGACTCACTGATCCAGATGAACCCCGATGTGGCAAAGGCGCTGGGCATTGCAAGCGGAGACGAAGTGGTCGTGGAGGGCGCACACAAGCGCATGGAAGGTCTGGCCTGGGTCAATCGCATGGTTCCCCCGTGGATGCTCTCGTCTCAGCGCAGGTTTGATGATGACTGGGTGCTGGTGCACGGGAAAAGTCAACCCAGGGAAGAGGCTCTCACCATATTGAAGGAGCTGCTGCAATGAACGAGAAGACGAGAAGACAGGATCGAGCAAATGCCCTTTCTGTGGATGCCTCTCAGTGCATAGGCTGCTTCGCGTGCCAGGTAGCGTGCAAAATGGAACAGAGCCTCCCTGCAGGACCCTGCACCATGAAAGTGATCCAGTTGGGACCCTTTGCGCAGGAGAACGAGCTCAGCATGTCATATCTCCCGGTCACCTGCAATCACTGCGAGAGGCCTGCTTGTGTTGCCAAGTGCCCTACCGGGGCCATGCAGAAGCGCGAGGATGGGATAGTCTTCTCTGATCCCGAACTGTGCATCGGTTGTCAAACGTGCGCGGTGGCCTGTCCTTTTGGGATTCCCACCCTCGATACCGCGACCGGGAAGATCGCCAAGTGCGACGGCTGCAAAGCGCGGGTCGATCTGGGGCTCTGGCCGGCATGTGCGCTCACCTGCCCGACCGGTGCGTTGACGTTCGGTTCGCCCCGGCAGATCGTCCGACACAGAAGAGAACGTGAGGCAGTCAACAGAGTACGGTCGTTTTCCCTGGAGCATAGGCCCCCGACTTGAAAACTGGGAGAAATGCCGCCCGCCCCTTGCTCCGAATGCTGTTGACTTAAGGATGGTACTCTCTTCCCCGCACCGGGGGTTAAAACCCCCGGCTATGCACGGGAAGCCCCTTCGGGGCTCACAGACTCCCGTCCCGAAGGGACGGACCGTGAATAGCCGGATGCATCAGCACCGGGAGCCAAGGGCTGAAGACCCTGGGGCGTGGCAAGTCGTTAGTTTGACGCCCATGTAAGAGAGCTCTGGTCTACTTCGACAATCCCGCGAACGTGACGTCGTTTCACGATAGGATAGCGTTATGTTTAGACTTACCGGAGATCCTTCCGAGAAGGCCTTCTTGAATCGGATCATGGAGAAAAGCGGACAGAATCTTCTCGAATGCCTGCAATGCGGGAAATGCACGGGGAGCTGTCCGGTCGCGTCCAAGGAAACGGGCGGCCCCAGACGGCTCGTGGCTGAGATCCTTTCCGGCATGGAAGCGCAGTCCCTGACCAATCCCATGTGGTGGTACTGCGTAAGCTGCGGTTCGTGTGTCACTCGATGCCCAGTCGAGATCAACATGTACGAGGTCGCCACAGCCCTGTGCGAGTTGGCGCACGAGCGAGGCGTCCCTGCCTCTGAACCGGAGATTCACCTCTTCGAGGAACTGTTCCTGAAATCGGTGGAAAAGTACGGTCGGGTGCACGAGCTCCGCACGGTCGCCATGTTCAATTTGCGTACCAGGCAGCCGTTCAAGGATATGGGGAAGGGGCTGGCCTTGATGGGCAAAGGCGCGATCTCCCCATTCGAGATCATGAAAGGCCGGCGCAAGGACGAGACCGTTGGTCGCATCTTCGCTCAGGTCCGAGGATCAGAAACGGAGACCGGCTCATGAAGGTCAGCTACTATCCGGGATGCTCTCTTGAAGGCACGGCCAAGTCCTACGATCTCTCAGCCCGCGCGGTGTGCGGGGAGCTCGGCATTGCGCTTCACGAGATCCCCGAGTGGTCCTGCTGCGGTTCGTCACCTGCGTTGAAAATGAATCGGCTGTTATCCGTCGCGCTTTCCGCGCACACGATGGCGCAGGTCGCGAAGCAGCAGCTTGAGGATGTGGTTGCTCCTTGCCCGTTCTGCTTCAGGCGACTACGCGGAGCTC
The DNA here is from genome assembly GCA_040755955.1 of Thermodesulfobacteriota bacterium. Lineage (GTDB taxonomy): Bacteria > Desulfobacterota > Desulfomonilia > Desulfomonilales > Desulfomonilaceae > JBFMAA01. Next base: position 27,329 of record JBFMAA010000032.1, on the reverse strand, counting down.
AGGACGAACTGACGCGCGATCCGGCACTCAAAGAACAGGTGGAACGCACCATCGGGCAGCCCATACACGTTGGACTGCGCATCTCCAGCCTGCTCGAATACATGCGGGATCACGTGCCTGTCGAGACGCTGCAGGAGAAGCTGGCCAGGCCGCTTAAGGGACTCAAGGTGATTCCGTTCTACGGGTGCTACCTCGTGAAACCGCCAAGGGTGACCAGGTTTGACGATCCGGAGAACCCGACGTCGCTGGACGAATTGCTGTCCGCGCTGGGTGCCGAAGTCCTCGACTGGGACTTCAAAGCCGAATGCTGCGGCGCGGGACTGGCTCTGGCCAAGACCGAAAAGGTGTGTGAGCTTAGCGGCCGTCTGATCAGGGAAGCGGAGTATCGCGGCGCGGATGCCATCGTGGTGGCATGCCAGTTGTGCCAGGCAAATCTGGACATGCGGCAGGGAGACATCGGCCTACTCGACGGCAGCCATCACGAAATGCCGATCCTGTACTTCACTCAGCTTATGGGGCTGAGTTTCGGCCGCCAACCAACAGAGCTGGGCCTCCATACCCACCTCGTCGATCCTCTGGCCATGCTCGCGAACAAGGGTTTGATCTGATGAACAAGAAGGCTGAAGTCCATATCCGCCGCTGCGGCCCAAACATCCGCGGGACCTTCTCCTGCGGGAAGATCACGGAGCCGGGTTTCCATACCCCCCTCGTCGATCCACTGTCCATGCCGGCGAACAAGGGTTTGATCTGATGAACAAGAAGGTTGGAGTCTATATCTGCCACTGCGGCACGAACATCGGCGGGACCGTCGACTGCCACAAGATTGCGGAAGAGCTGGGCGCGGAAATCGGCGATGTCGTGGTGTGCCGCGACTACAAATACATGTGCTCCGAGCCTGGACAGAAGATGATCCGGGACGACATCGCGGACTTGGGGCTCGATCATGTGGTGGAGGCCTCGTGCTCGCCCAAGATGCATGAACCGACATTCCGCAACGCCTGCGCGGCCGCGGGCATGAACCCGTACATGTTCGAGATGGTGAACATCAGGGAGCACTGTTCCTGGGTGGCTGACGATCCCGATGCCGCGACCCGAAAGGCAAAGGACCTCATCCGTGGCGGGATAGCTCGGGTCGTGCATCACGCTCCGCTGAAGGGGACCACCACGTCAGTGAATCCCACGGCATTGGTGCTCGGCGGCGGCATCGCAGGGATCACCGCGGCCCTGAAGATCGCCAAAGCGGGGTACAAGGTCTACCTGGTGGAGAAAGAAGAGATCATCGGTGGGAAGATGGCCCAATTCGACAAGACGTTTCCCACTCTGGACTGCTCCGGCTGCATTCTCACCCCGAAGACTAGCGAAGTAGGCCGCCACCCGAACATCGAGGTCCTCACCAAGTCCGAACTGGTGGAGCTCTCGGGCTTTGTGGGCAACTTCAGGGCTCGCGTCCTGCAGAAGCCTCGGTATGTGCGGCTCGACAAATGCACCGGATGCGGCGACTGCCAGAAGGTCTGCCCCATCGACGTGCCCAGCCCCTTCGAGCTGGGAATGACCACCAGGCACCCGATCAGCCGTCCGTTTCCACAGGCGATCCCGAACACGTACTCGATATGGCGGCTCGGCATGCCTCCATGCCAGGCAGCGTGCCCCGCGGGCGTGAACGTCCAGGGTTACATGACCCTGACCGGCGTGGGCAAATTCACAGAGGCCCTGGAGCTGCTGAGAGAACGCATGCCGTTTGCCTCGGTGTGTGGACGAATATGTGCTCGACCCTGCGAAGCCGCCTGCAAACGAGGGCAAATGGACGCACCCACGGCGATCTGTTACACAAAGCGCTTCCTTGGCGACCTGGAAAAGGAACAGGGGATCACTTACACGCCTCCCATGAAAGAGGCCCGAGAAGAGAAAGTGGCGATTGTCGGGGCCGGTCCCGCGGGCCTTTCTGCCGCGTACTTTCTCGCCAAGGAAGGGTATCAGGTCACGATCTTCGAGAAACTACCCGTGCTGGGCGGCATGCTGGCAGTGGGCATACCTGATTATCGTCTGCCACGGGACGTGCTCGATGCGGACATTCAGATGGTCCTGAACATGGGAGTCATCGCGAAGACCGGTGTCACATTCGGCAAGGATGTCACCTTTGAAAGCCTGGAACAAGAAGGCTGCAAGGCCGTATTCGTGGCAACCGGTCTTCATGTCAGCCGCCTGCTCCCTCTCGAAGGGAAGGACCTGACCGGCATCGGCGGTGGTGTGGAGCTTCTCAGAAGTGTGGCGCTCGGCGAAGACGCGACAGTCGGCACCAAGGTCGTGGTCATCGGCGGCGGAAACGTGGCCATGGACGTTGCCCGGACCGCGGTTCGTCTGGGCGCGGGACGCGTCGACCTCGTGTGCCTCGAAAGCCGGAACGAGATGCCCGCGTTCGAGCGTGAGATCGAAGAAGCCGTGGAAGAAGGTATTGTAATCCACAACTCGTGGGGGCCGAAGCGATACCTCGGGCAAGACGGGAACGTTGCGGGCGTGGAGTTCAAGAAATGCACCTCAGTGTTTGATGAGCGCGGCGCGTTCAACCCGCAATATGACGAAACCCACGTCATGGAACTCGCGTGCGATACCGTGCTTGTCGCGATTGGGCAGGCCCCGGAGCTTGATCTCCTGGAGAAGCTGAACCTCCGGACCGAGCCGGGTGGGAGAGTATCAACCGACTCAGTTGCCCTTGCCACCAGCAGAGAGGGAGTCTTTGCCGGCGGTGATGGGACTCTGGGGCCCGCCACATTTGTTCAGGCCGTCGCCCATGGCAGGCAGGCGGCCATATCGATTCACCACTACCTCGCCCACGGTGGACTCAGGGAAGTCGAAACCAAGGAGACGCCAACCCCGAAAGAGGTCTCCGACGCGGAGCGGAAACGCGCACGACCGATAGAGCGGCATCAGATGCCCATCCGGGCTCCCGAGGAGCGCACACGGTCCTTCGAGCAGATTGAGCTGGGCTTCAACGAAGAGATGGCACGCATGGAAGGGCAGCGATGCCTTTCCTGCGGAGTCTGCTGTCAGTGCGGAGAATGCGTCCGAGCCTGCGGCCCGCAAGCGATCGACCTCACCGAGCGGGAACGCATACGGGAGCTGGACGTCGGCGCGATCGTGGTGGCCACGGGCGTGGACATCTTTGACGCGTCGAAATACCCTGAATATGGGTATGGTAAATACCCCGACGTGATCACCAACCTCCAGTTCGAGCGCCTCTGCAACGCGTCGGGACCGACTCAAGGCCGGGTGCTCAGACCCAGTAACGGTGAAGTTCCCAGGAGCGTGGTGTTCGTGCAATGTGTCGGTTCCCGCGACAGGGCGAAGGGGCACGAGTATTGCTCGAAAGTCTGTTGCATGATCACCGCGAAGCAGCTCAGCATCTTCAAGCATCACAATCCCGACGGACAGGCGTACGTGTTCTACATCGACAACCGTGCCGGCGGGAAGGGATACGAGGAGTTTCTTCGCAGAGCTATAGAAGAAGAGAAGGCCCAGTATCTGCGGGGACGAGTGGCAAGGATCTTCGAAGAACACGGCCGTCTGGTTGTGCGCGGGGAGAACAGTCTCGTGGGAGCTCCTGTGGAGGTTGAGGCCGATCTGGTGGTGTTGGCCACCGGCCTCACGTCCCAGAAGGACTATTCCTCGGTTTCCAGGACGCTGAACCTCTCCACCGACAAGTACGGCTTCTTCATGGAACTGCACCCCAAGCTGGGACCCGTGGAAACCGCGCTGACCGGCATCTATGTTGCCGGAGCCGCGCAGGGTCCCAAGGACATCCCGGAATCGGTGGCTCAAGGCGGCGCCGCGGCAGGAGAGGTGCTGACCCTGTTCAGCGTCGGCCAGGTGGAAATCGAGCCTACCGTCGCGGGGGTGAATGACAAGCGCTGCACAGGATGCAGAACCTGCGTGGGACTGTGCGCATACAGCGCGATATCTTTTGAGGAAACCAGGAAGACCGCGTCCATCAACGAAGCGCTCTGTCAGGGCTGCGGGACCTGTGCTGCCGCGTGTCCTGTGGCCGCGATCAAAGTTCGGCATTACACGCCTGAAGCGATTTTCGCACAAATTGAAGGGGTTCTGGGATGAATCGGTTTGAACCCAAGATTGTGGCATTTCTCTGCAACTGGTGTTCGTACGTCGCGGCAGATGCCGCGGGTGTCGCGCGACTGACACAACGGCCGAACGTGCGGGTGATCCGTGTGTTCTGTTCCGGGATGGTCGACCCGAGCTATGTGGTGAAAGCCTTCGCCTCCGGTGCGGACGCGGTGCTGGTTGCCGGATGCCATCCGGGCGACTGCCACTATATTGCCGGCAACATCAAGGCCATGCGGCGATCACACCTTCTCAGCAAGCTCCTGCAGGAACTGGGCGTCGAAAAGGAGCGGTTCCGGCTGGAGTGGATCGCCGCGTCCGAAGGCCCGCGGTACGCCCGGATAATGAACGAGCTGATCGAGCAGATTCGTGAACTGGGTCCGTTTGTCCCTGCCTCGCGGAATGCCCCGAAAGGAGGTGTGCCGAGTTGCGCAGAAGCACTCTAGCCGTTTTCACCGGAACAGGCTGCCGTGCCTGTGAGCACGCGATCCTCGACATCCATCACCAGGTGGCCTCGCTGACGCCCGCGGCGGAGATCGCGTTCTGGCCCTTTGTGATGGGGCATCAGTGGGAAGACCTCGAGAGACTCTCTCACCTCGACGTGTGTGTAATTGCCGGAGCGGTCTGCACCGAGGATGACCGACATGCCGTGGAGACACTGCGTGGCAAATCGCACATCATGATTGCCTGTGGAGCATGTGCCGCGTTCGGCGGCCTGCCGGGACTGGCCAACCTCCGGCCGGCAGTGGAAGAACACGCCGCGTCGGCACCGAAAGAGGACGAGCCCCCGTCGTTACCTCGGCTCGCGGGCCGCGTTTCCGCAGTATCGGGAGTGGTCGAAGTCGATTACGTGGTTCCGGGCTGTCCCCCGACTCAGGGGCTGCTTTGGGCCGCACTCCAAACGGTGCTGGGTCGAGGTGAAGCGACTTCGAGGGTTTCCTTTGCGTGTGGCAGGCTGCCCGAGTCCTTGGCGCTGGCGCTCACAGCCGGTGTGTTGCCGCGAAAGGGTACCACGTTCGGAGGCGAGAAGGCAGTCTGCGCAAGTTGCTCCCGAGTCAAGGAAGAGAAGAAATTCTCGGCTCCCTATCGCCCGTTTGAGCCGGCACAGGATACGGGACGCTGCCTTCTCGAACAGGGTCTGGTCTGCCAGGGCTTGGCAACTCGCGAAGGGTGCGGCGGATTGTGCACCGCGGTGGGCGCTCCCTGCCGAGGCTGCTTCGGAAAGGCAACGGACATCTACGATGCGGGTGCCAAGATGGTTTCCGCGATCAGCTCCACATTTGACACGACCGACGGCAAGGAGGCGCGAGCCATCGCGGACAAATTTGTTGACCTTGCCGGAACGTTCTATCGGTATACGCTCGCGGAACAATGCGTCCTGTTATCGCGGGACCGCAAGGAATGAGGCTATGCAGAGTACGATGTTACAAACCCTAAGATGGTCGGAGCAACCAACGAGGATTGCGGTGTCCGTTTCCGCCGGCGGAGCCGAGACCTATCTGCAGGTGACCTCTCGCGTAGATGTGGAGCGAGTGTGCCTGGGGAGGCCGGTGGAAGAGCTGCCTCGGATTACCTCTCTGCTGTCGCCCGCCCATCACCTGGTCTCTGCAATGGCTCTGGACAACCTGTTCAAGGCCGCCCCGCCGGAGCCGGCCTTGCACATAAGGGATGCGCTTCTGCACGCACTGTTCGCGGCACATCATGCGAGGAAGCTCTATTTCCTCCTTTGTTCCCGCGACAACCCGTTTCGCGAATTCCGATTGCGTGCCGCCGGACCGCGGGTTGCCTGCCACGAACTGCTCACCGAGACCATGAGCTGCCTCGGCCTGGCCCAGGAAGCCGCGGCCATACTCGGTGGAAGGCCTGATCATCCGCTGTCCGCGGTGGCGGGCGGTGTGGGCATGTCCTTGAAGCAGGTGCATTACGAGCGCCTTACGGACATCGCTCAGAGCTGTCGGGTGCTGGCGGTGAAGATGGCTCATGACTTTTCAGAGCACGTGCTCAACGACGGCCCCACGCACGACGGATTGCTTCAGATGGAAATACGTCCTCCACATGCGCTCACCTTGGCGCAAGAGTCCGGGGAAGTGGTGGTAAGAGACGCTCACGGACAGGACGTGGACCGTTTCGCACCCGAACGGATCTTCGAGAAAGTGAGCCTTCATCGGGAAGCCTGGACCTACGAACCCTTCGCATACCTCGCGGAAACAGGCTGGAAGGGGTTCGATGCAGAAGCCTCCGACAGCCTGTTCTTCGTGGGCCCCTTGAGCCGTGTGTGTGGGGGCGGAGCGATCTCCACGCCACGGGCTGAAGAGCTGCAGGGGCAACTGACGGAGATTCTCGCCGCATCGCCGGGGATCACCGTGGAGGCTGCGTTCCGTGCGCTCCTTGTGGAGCTGGTGGCCGCGACCGAGAGGATGGAAACCATCTACAGACAGGAGAACTTCGTGGGGCCTTCTTTTCGCACCGTGCCGTCCGTCGAGCGGGGAAACGTCGGTATCGCGGTGCTCGAGTCGCCGGGCGGCTTCATTGCCCACAGGTACCACGTGGATGACCGCGCCATCGTGCAGAAGATCGAGGTGCTCGATGCCGCGGCGGAAAATAACGCGCTCTGCTGTCTTGTGGCCCGAAAGGCCGTAGAGGAGGCGATGGCTCGAAATCTCCGCCCAGCGCAGACCAGGAGCATGATCGAGACAAGCCTCCTCCCTTTCCGGTAGTGACCGGAGCGCCGCACGATGCCAAGAGTTCCCATGAAGTCTCCCGGGGACAACCCTTTTAGAAAAAGGGTTGTCCTCCGGACCCCCTTCCGAAAACTTCTGAAACATCGGGTGGTTCTGGCCATGTCGCGAGTTCTCGGGATGTCGGGCGGTGACTTTCATGCTTGGTTGTGGCGGCGAGCCATGACAGTTCTCATGGAAATGCGGATGCTGGGGGAAGGGACGTTTTGAAAATCGCCCCCTCCCCCAGACCCCCATCCCCAAGAACTTCTGGAGCACGCGGCTCCCGCTGGTCGCCGAAGGCTCTTTTTGCGGTTCTCGAAAGTGGTTTCTGATTCCAGAGCGGCCTGATCCTGTGGGGCGGGCTTTCCAGCCTGCCAATCCGTGTAAACTAATGGGAACCGCTGCAAGGACGGGCGGGTGCGCAAGGCCCCCGGAGTTTCGCCATAGGGGGCCCGGAAGTCGGACTCATAAAGGAACACTGCAATGCTCAAGACCCTGATAGTTGATGCCCGGAAATGCTCGGGCTGTAGATCTTGCGAAGCATATTGCGCGCTGAAGCACGAGGGAACCTGTGCTCCGTCCAAAGGGCGGATTCACGTGATCAAATGGGAGCAGGAAGGGCTCTTTGTGCCTATCAATTGCATGCGGTGCCGGGAGCCCTCGTGCGAGATGGTTTGCCCCAAGCGGGCAACGTTTCGCAATTACTCGACAGGTGCCATGGAGGTCGATCCCTATCGCTGCATCGGGTGCTTGAGCTGCGTGTTTGCTTGCCCGTTTGGCGCCACCTTCGTAGACCAGGACGACGGCCGCGTCCTGAAGTGCGACCTGTGCGACGGAGATCCGACTTGCGTGAAGGTCTGTCCCACCGGTGCCTTGACCTACGAGGAAGTATCGAAAGAGACTTACACAAGGCTGTTGGAAAACGCGGACCGCATTCCCGCGCTCGTGAAACAGGCCATAGGGGAATAGGACAATGAACGGATGGGTAGGAAAGATACTGAAGGTCGATCTGACCGAGCGCAAAGTGAGCACCGAGCCTACCGAGGCCTACATCGACGAGTATATCGGCGGCCGAGGTCTGGGCGTGCGCCTGATGTACGAGAACTTCGTCCCCGGCACCGAACCCTTTGACCCGGGCAATCCACTCATTTTCAACGCAGGGCCGCTCACGGGAACCGCGATGCCAGGATCAGGACGGGTTGACGTCACCGCACTCTCTCCCATGAGCAGATTGCGGGCGAAGTCGAACTTCGGCGCCTATTGGGGACCGGAGCTGAAATACGCAGGGTTCGACCACGTGGTGATTCAAGGGAAGGCTGAGAGGCCCTGCTACCTCTGGATACACGACGGCGCTGTGGAGATCCGCGATGCCGAGCATATCTGGGGAAACGACACGTTTGAGACCCAGAAGGCAATCCAACGGGAGCTTGGCGATCCGGAGACCAAGGTCGTCTGCATAGGTCCTGCGGGCGAGCGGCTGGTGAGCTTTGCGTGCCTGATTACCGAAACAGGAGATGCAGCGGGAAGAACAGGCATGGGAGCCGTGATGGGCTCAAAGAACCTGAAAGCCGTGGCGGTCAGGGGCTCCGGCGGCGTTGGCGTCGCCAGGCCCGATGAACTGCTCGATCTGTCCCTGAAAGCCATTGCCGAGATGAAGGAACACCCGGCCTACCAGGAGCTGTCGAACTGGGGCGTGGCTCGATCGATGCAGATGATGTACGAATTCAGCTTCTTCCCTGTCGGCTACTTTGAAGACGTCCACTGGGAGGAGATCATCGAGAAGTATCAAGGCCCGGCGTACGTGGAAAAATACCAGCTCAGAAACATGGGCTGTTTCTGCTGTCCCAATCGGTGCATGAATTTCCTGTCCGTGCCGCACATCGGAAAAGGCCTTACCTCCTGCGAACCCTGGAGCGGCTTCACCGGCGGCGTCTGGAACCTCGATATGGACGTCTTCTGGGAAGCCACACTGTTGACGAATCGACTGGGAATCGACTGCACGGAGACGTCCGCGTCCATCGGCCTGCTCATGGAGCTGTATCACGAGGGCCTCATCACCGCAGCGGACACCGACGGCGTGGCAATGGAACGCGGCAGCAAGGACGCGGTACTGACCACGATCAAGAAGATCGCGGCTCGGGAAGGGTACGGAGACCTGTTGGCCCAGGGACAGAAGGTCGCTGCCCGCGCCTTTGGCCCGCAAGCACTGGAGAAGGTCGATCAGGTCAAGGGTCTGGCTCCCCACGCGTACGAATTCCGCGCGTTCAAGGCTTCCGCCTTGGGCCAGGCAGTCGGTCATCGAGGCGATCCGCTCCCTCTGCGAGCCGCCCTGCTGGAAGTCGACTGGCACCACGCGCCCGAATGGTTCCAATCGGTGGCGAAAGATCAGTTCGGGAGCGAGGAAGCAGCCATTCCCTCATCATACAAGGGTAAGGCGCTCGCAACCATCATTTCGGAGCACATGGAACGAGTGCCCGACAACATGGGTGTCTGTAAGTGGCTTTACGGTCTGTTCATCTTTCAGGACCTGGAGACAGTCGCAAGATTCTTCAACGCGGTCACGGGCAAAGATCGGGATCTCGGTCAAATTCTCGAAGTCTCGGAAAGGGTGCGGAACCTGGAGCGAGCATTTGACGTCCGACAGGGAGTCCGGCGATCCGACGACGCGTTGCCCAAGAAGTTCTTCGAAGAACCCCTACGAAAGGGCAAATACAAAGGCGCAGTGCTCGACAAGAACAAGTTCGAGGCGATGAAGGACGAGTACTACGAGCTCCGGGGTTGGGACAAGTCCACCGGAGTGCCCACCCGGGAGAAACTGGAACAGCTTGGGCTGAAGGACGTGGCCGACGCGGTGCTCGATTCGCTGTGAGCATGATTGGCGACCCCCACCAACGACGAAGACGCCGCCGGCCCCGCTGGTCACCGGAATTCGGGTTTCCCGAGAGGCGGAGGTAGGACACATGAAGCGGGATATCATTGAAGAGAAGGGGGCCATACTGCAACGGGATTTGGAGCATTACGCGATTGCTCCGCACATTCCCGGGGGCTTTATTGACGTGACCGCGTTCAAGAAGCTTGTGGATGTGGCTGAGCGGTATCACGCAACCGCGTTGAAAGTCACTTCAGGCCAAAGGATTGCCATCATCGGTCTCAAGGAAGAAGATCTCGATGCAGCGTGGAAGGACCTGGATATGAGCATCGGGTACGCAATCGGCCTGTGCGTGCGTATGGTCAAGTTCTGTCCGGGAACCACGTACTGCCGTCACGGCAAACAAGACGCCATGGGAGTCGGCACGAAGCTGGACAAGCTATATCATGGTTACCGACTTCCCGCCAAGTTCAAGATCGGGGTTGCGGGCTGTGAGTATGGGTGCTCCGCGCCCTGGGTGAAGGAGATTGGCCTAAGAGGCTCTCCTGACGGGTGGGAAGTGACGGTGGGAGGCACAGCGGGAGCCAAACCCCGATTTGGCGACCTCATTGCGGAGCGTCTGACGGACAGTCAGGCAGAGGCCCTCGTCGAAGCGGTGATTCGCTTCTTCAAGGGCTGTGACTGGGCGAAGAAGATGCGACTGGGACGGGTCATCGACAAGATCGGGCTCGCTGAATTCAAGAAAGAGATCCAAGTCCTGTGACGGGAGGCTCGCGAAAGCCCCCCTACACCGAAGGCGAAACGCGATGAGAGACGATGTTCTTTCCAAGGCAGCAGTGCTGCAAAGAGACGGAGAGTCGTACGCGATCATGGCTCCGCTGCCGGGAGGCGTGCTCGACCTGACAACCGCCAGGAAGGTGGTTGAGACGGGAGAGAAGTTCCGGGTGAAGACCCTTAAGGTGACCGGCGCACAGAGATTGGCTCTCATCGGGATCAAAGAAGAGGATCTCGACGCGGCGTACGACAGCCTCGGAGTCAAACCTGCCGCGGGTGCACATCTCTGCGGGCAGTACATCAAGGTCTGCCCGGGCAACACCTTCTGCACGAGGGGTCAGAGGGATGCCCTCGCGTTCGCCCGGAGGCTGCACGACCGGTTCTATCCTTTTCCGAAAATCACCTCAAAGGTCAAGATCGGTGTGGCCGGCTGCTTCAACTCGTGTGTGGAGCCGGCCATCAAGGACATTGGACTCATTGGGCTGAAAAAGGGATGGATCCTCATGGTCGGGGGAGCAGGCGGCAAGGAACCGATGCTCGGACAGGTGATTGCCAAGGACCTCGAAGACGATCACGTCCTGGAAGTGATCGAGAAGCTCTTGAAGTTCTACCGGGCGCTGTCTCAGAGGCCCCAGACGCGCAATCTGCGCCTCGGCGTCATCATGCGCAAGCAGGGAGCGGATCGGATGCGGCAAGTCTGCGGCTTGGGGTGAAGTCTCACCCCAGCTCAATGCGAGGTGCTTCATGAAAGAGTGGGAATGTTCCGCGTGCGGATACGTGTACGATCCTTCGGCTGGTGACTCGGAAAGCGGTGTTGCCCCCGGAACTCCTTTCGAGAGCCTGCCCGATTCCTGGTTCTGCCCCAATTGCGGAGTGGGCAAGGAGTTTTTCGAAAAGACCGAATAGGAATCACCGTCATGGATATCGAATGCGACAAGGAAGTGTGCGGCTCCTGTGGCGCTTGGAAAGGCAAGCGGGAATTCGGTGAAGACGGACGCTACCACGCGGCCGCTTCGGCCAGGGGAAAATGCGAGCGGCTTGACAAAATGAAACCCACCCAGGGAGGGTGCGACAACTGGACCAGGTGCGCTGCCCGGTTGCCTCAGTCCCAGTCTTAGGGGAATCCGAGATCGAACACAGGCAACCGAGCACCAAGTCCGAGGAGGCTACAGATGGCTGAGATGAAAGTGACAGTACTGGCAACAGCAAGGGCCAAACCGGGTCTGGAAGAACAGGTCCGAGAGGCGATCATGGCATTGATCCCGCCGACGCGAAAGGAGGCAGGGTGCATCAACTACGATCTGCACCAGTCCGTGGATGACAGGAGTCTCTTCATGCTCTACGAGAACTGGGTCAGCAAGAAGGACCTGGATGCGCACCTGGCCATGCCGTATCTCCGGGACTTTCTCGCAAGAGCTGACCAGCTCCTCGCTGAGCCTGTGGACATCAAACTTTGGGAGATGGTCAGCGAATCGGCCAAGCCCTGATACCAGGTTACAATCCAAGGTCACATGGCAGGGGAAAGCCCTCTTCCCTGGGTGAGGAATCGATGAACACATCGCACGTGGTGTTGTTGCCACAACTTGGAGGCCGCGGTAATTTGCCGGCCATCGTACGAGCATGGTTCAAGGAACCGGGAGAATGGGTCGCTCTCGACGACAGGCTATGCATGTTGGAAACGCAGAAGGCTTCTTACGACGTGTATTCGGACGGCGAAGGGTTCCTGGTCTGGCTCGTTCCGGTTGGCGGGGTCGTGCGCCGCGGAGAGCGTTTGGCTGAGCTGAGCTCCGAGGCGGGAGAGTCCGTCAGGTCAGGAGCCAGGGCAAGGTGATCGCAAGACGTGCGGCACACTTTGGTGTCTTAATCCTAAGTTTCTGGGCCTTAATTAGGTAACACATTGAGAGCAGAAGTGACAAGGAGCGAAGATGTGTTGTGTTCGTGACTACACATCTTCGCCACAAATAGGCTGAAAGTCTTTTAACACAGGCACTTGCGCATCCAGTCGTTGCAAGCTTGCCCGGAACGTAGGCTTAAAGCACATGTGCAGCAAAGAGTCGCTGTTTTTTCGCGAATATCTTCGAGAACCGCTATATCATGGCAAGGAACCCTGCACTTCTGCCCGTGAGCGGCGACCGAGACAAGCCCGACGTCTCCAGGCCATCCCTGTCTCGGGGGGCCGGGCGTTCCCATCATCCCGGGGGTCAGGTTTCATCCGATTCAGCCGGGGGCGTGCCTTGTTCGTCCCAACCTCTCACCCGGTAGTAATCGGCGAGGAGCTGCTCCATCTGCTCTTCGGTGATGACCATCCCGGTTTCCGGGAGCGCCTCGGCACAGAAGCGTTTGGGCAACCTGTCTTCCGCCGGAGTCAATCCCTCCCTCACATTGAACCTTCGGGTGTTGTTGCTGATGTCGACTGCGATGGCCTTCATGCTTGCTCTGTCCAGGTCAAGGCCGGTGACCCCTTTGAGTATCACGGAGAGTTCTTCCCACTGGTACAGGTCCCGATAGAAGCGGCAGAGGATCAGCGTATCGAATATGGTCAAGCGGTCTTCCCATTCTACGAACATCTCAGCTTTGCCGGCGATTTGTCCGGGGTCGATCATCTTGGAAAGCTCGGGCTTGTAAAAAGTGGATCGAAGATGGCACGCTCCCCGGTCGCTGGTTCCGTAGGCCAAGCCCATGCCTTTGAGCACCCTGGGGTCGTAGCCAGCGGGCTCCAAGCCCTTCACGTGGATGGCCTGATCTTCCATTCCCCACGCCTTGGAAGCATGTTTGATTCCGTAAGCAAGAACATCGCCGATATCTCTGCGATATGCAATGTCCCCGAGCAGCTCGACTATGCGGTCGACCTCACCGTAGTCGATCTTGCGGTCTATCTTCCCTTGTCGCGATGCCTCTATGCTGAAGGCCGCCAGGTTGCCCGCACTCATGGTGTCAATGCCGAGCCGATCGCACACATCGTTGAGGTAGGCGATCTCCTCGATGCCGTCCACCTGGCAGAGCCCGCCGAAGGCATAGATTGTCTCGTACTCGGGTCCTTCGATCTTTAAGCCTTTGTGCCGACCCTCCTTGATCGTCGACAGTCTCCCGCAGGCCATGAAGCATTTGAGGCAGGCGTGTGGAGTCACATCCGCGCGAGCGTGGAGCGCGGCTGCGTTTATGGCCTCACGGTGTTGCGACTTACCCTGCTGCCAGTAGCGAGACGGAAATCCGCCCGCTTCGTTCATGATGTCCACGAGCATGGGTGTGCCGTGAGTTTTGTAGGCTTTCACGACCGGGTTGTCTCTGGAACTCTTGGCCATGGTCTTGACGAAATCGCTCACCAGGAGAGGATCGGCAACGGACTTCTTGCGGTTACCCCAAAATGCTATGGCCTTGATTCGCTTGGAGCCCATCACGGCTCCCACGCCCGTGCGGCCCGCAGAGCGCCAGTAGTCGTTTTCGACGACGGAAAAGCTCACCAGGTTTTCCCCGGCCGGACCAATCACCATGACCCCGCATCTCTTGGCTGCCGGTCGATTCTCCTTTATCCAGGCTTTGACCCGGTCCTCGGTCTCGAAGGTGTCCAGGCCCCACAGGTTTTCCGCAGGATGAAACTGGACGCCTTCTTCGGAGATTTCCAGCCACATCGGCTCAGTGCCTGCTCCATGCACCATCACTGCGTCGAAGCCCGTGGCTGCCATGTGTTCCGCCACTGTGCCGCCCGAATAGGATTCGGAGTAGTAACCCGTCTGGGGGGATTTCGTGAATATACCGTGGCGACACGAACCCCAAATCCCCGTTCCGGTCGTTGGGCCGAGCGCGAAGATCAAGTGGTTCTCGGGACTGAGAGGAGGTACCCCTTGCGGGTTATGGGACAATAAGAGCTGTGTCGCCAGCCCTTTGCCGCCCAATGTCCCGCGCAGAAGTTCATCAGGGATCGTCTTGAGCTCGAATGACTTCAGCGTGGCGTCGATCCTGAGAATCATATTGTTGAACCCGAACATGAGGCACACTCCTATTTCGCAAGAGTTCACCGCAGCACAGAGGACGCAGAGAAGAATGAGACAAGAACTTGAAAGGCAACCGTTCACCCGGGCAGAAGGATTTTCATCCGCAGATTACGCAGATGTCACAGATAAGACAAAGAAATCCCCCATTGTTCCTTATCTTCCGGTCTTCTCATCTGCGTCCATCTGAGTCATCTGTGGACTACATTTCTTCTCTTCTTCTCAATTTCCTCCGCGGTGCCGGTATCGCGCAGATTGGCGGCCTGAACGTTGTTCTCGGCTTTCTCTGAGTCTTTGTGACTTTGTGGTTCATTCTCTTTTCTCGGGGGTGAACGGTTACCCTATTTCATAGGCTTCGCTTTCCGAAGCGCGGCGTTCTCAGTTCTTCTGTTCGTTCACATGAGTCCGGGCTGGAAGAACTCGACAAAGCGTTTCACCCATTCTCGACCGGGACCCTCCTGCCAATAACAGTGGACCGCTTTGACCAGGGGATACGTACCCGCCTTGATTGTGTCTTGCGACGGCGCAACCGCATCAGAGCCCTGATCCTTCTTCGTCTTGAGGATTTTCACCACTCTCGTGTCAGGTCCCCTATTGTCTATCAGGTAGAGGTAGCTGATATACCCGATTGAGCCCTCGGTCCTGGACACATTTTCGATCACATACTTGAGTCTTGCCACGAGGCGTGCGGTATGAGCCATCGAAGCCCCTTTGAGAACTTGGTCCTGGAATATCTCCGCGGTCGAGGAATGCTCCGGGTTAGTGGCCCAAATCGTGATAGGCAGGTTCGGCCCGCCCACTTGAGCCCAATTCGCGTATTGACCGCTGAACATCTTCCCTACCTGTTCCACAGTGACCTCTTCCACGGGCAACCGGGGATGGGTTATGACCGCGATCCCATCGCGCAGGATCAAGCGCTCTCCGAGCGTCACGCCCTTATCGGAGGCAGCTTTTCTTTCCTGAACCGATATCTTCCTGCCGGCAAAACACAGGTCCACGGACCCGTCCAGCAGCGACTGGACCGCGGCGTTCGTGCTTGTGCCGGTCACCACAACCGAGCAATCGGGGTGTTGGTCCATAAAACCCCTCGCCCAAACATCGACGCGGTTGCTCATGGAATAGGTAGCTGCTACCCTGACTGTACACTTGGTTTCATCGGCTACGGAGCTTACGGACATCAGGAATACCGTGAGTCCGACAGCAATTGAAACAACGGCCGGCGCTGGAATCTTTTTCATCACCCTTCTCCCTTGCGCCGCCGTGCCTTGATCTCCTCCGGTAACACTGCCATTGAGCTTGTGTTGTTCTTACAGCACGCGGCGATAGATCTCCTCGGCATCCTCAATATGCAGCTCCCGCGGATTATTCGCAAGGAGCCGTGTGACCTTCATGACACCTTGCGCAAGACCCGGAATATCTTCCTCTTTGATGTGGAATTCCCTCAAGGACCCGGGGATCTTGAGGTCAGCGGCCAGTGTCTTCAGCGCGTCCACACCCGTTGAAGCGGCTTGACGCTCGGAAAGACCGCACGTGTTTTCGCCGAATACTTCCGCCAGACGGGCAAACTTCGGCAGATTGCCCAACATATTGAATTCCATGACCGGAGCGAGCATGATGCTGTTGGCCACGCCGTGAGGTATGTGGAATTCCGCGCCGATCGGATAGGCGAAAGCGTGAACCGCAGTAACACCGGCATTGGCAAAAGCCATTCCCGCCAGGAGACTCCCTTCCAGCATCCCGGACCGTGCCTGGAGGTTGGAGCCGTCCGCGAAGGCCGTGCGGATGTTCCGGAAGATGAGTCTCACGGCCTCGAGCGCGAGCAGATCGGTGAATGAGGTTGCGTTCTTGGACGTATAGGCCTCCACCGCATGTATCAGGGCATCCATGCCCGTGGCCGCGGTGACTGAAGCCGGCAACCCGGTGGTAAGCTCAGGGTCCAACAGAGCCAGCGACGGGAACAGATGGGAGCTCACGATGCCCTTCTTCAGCTTCTCCTCGTAGTCCGACAGGATCGCAATCGGGGTGACTTCACTGCCGGTGCCCGCGGTGGTGGGGACCAGGATGGTAGTCAAGCCGGGCCTGGGCACCGTATCAACGCCGAAGTATGACGTGATCGGTTCGGTATTGGTAATCAATATGGAAGCCACCTTGGCGATGTCCAGGGATGACCCTCCGCCGATGCCCAGGATCAGGTCCGAGCCCGCTTCTCTGGTGAACTGCGCGGCCTTGGAAGCTATCTCGTAGGAGGGGTCGGGCTCCACGGCATCGAAGCGACTCACCGAGCAGCCTGACTTGGCCAGGAGATCTTCAAAGCGAGCACAAATACCTGTTTTCACCAGGCCGGTATCGGTAACGATCATCACCTTCTTACCGCCCAGCCGCTTCACCTCATCGCCGATTCTGTCGGACGACCCCGGTCCCATTATGATGCGAGGCGCGGTCTGAAACACATTGACCGAGTCCATACGTATGCTCCTCCCTGATTCGGCAACTTCTCAATAGGTGTGGGCATCGCAGGCGCTGCGGTTCGAGGACTCACCGCATCCTACGGGTGTCGAAAAACTCCCTGCCCAGCCTACCCAAGGTTATTGAGAAGCTACCTGATTCGTTTCGTAGCCGGCCTTCCCGCTACACTGCCAAATATTTCTTCTGCACGGTCTCTTCGGCCCTGAACTCTTCCATCGACCCTGCGTATACGACGTGTCCCTTGTCTATGACGACCACACGGTCCGAGACCCTCATGGCGAAACGAATGTTCTGTTCCGAAAGGAGGATGGTGGTCTCGGCCGACTTGAGGCTCATGATAAGCTCCTTCAGGACGGTAACGATCACCGGCGCGAGGCCTTCGGTTGGCTCATCCAACAAGACGACGTCGGGGTTGCCCATGAGGGCTCTCGCAATGGTAAGGATCTGTTGCTCACCGCCGGAAAGGGACCCTCCCAGCCGGTCCTTGAAGTGCGCTATGACGGGAAACTGCTCCATGATCGTCTGCATGGTCCATCTTCCGGTTCGTCCCCGTATCCGGCCCAACTCCAGGTTCTCCCACACGGTCAAGGGGCCGAGAATGCGCCGGTCCTCAGGCACGAAACCCAACCCCATTCGAGCCATCTTGTAAGGGGCGCGCCCCGTGCAGTCTTCACCCTTGAACACGACTCTGCCTGTTTTCGGAGGGGTGAGCCCCATGAGCGAGCGCAGGGTAGTAGTCTTGCCGGCCCCGTTGCGACCCATCAAACAGACCGTCTCGCCGGAAGCCACATGCAGGCCGACATTGAACAGGATGTGGCTGCGCCCGTAGAAGGTGTTCATATCTACTGCTTCGAGTATGTGGCTCATGACACCTCCTCACCCAGGTACGCAGCGATCACCTCGGGGTTGTTGCGTATTTCTTCGGGCGTTCCCTCGGCCAAAAGCCTTCCTAACTGTAAAACCCGCACAGTCTGCGCGATCCCGAAGACTGTGTCCATATCGTGCTCGATGAATATGAGGGTGAGGTTGAACTCCTTCCACAGCCTCCTGACCAGATCCCGCGTGAGGTGACGTTCTTCCGGCGACATCCCTGCGGTGGGCTCGTCCAAGAGGAGCAGCTTGGGTTCCAGCGCCAAAGCGATCCCGATGTCCAGGAGCTTCTGGTCGCCGTGAGCCAGCTCAAAGGCCGGCCGATCCGAGTCCTTTGCCAGGCCGAGACTTTCCAGGATCGCATGGGCCTGTTGTGTGGCCTCGTTGAACCGGGAAATGTCTTTGAACAGCTTTCGCGTCTGGTTCAGCTTGGAAAGACAAGCCACCCGGACGTTGTCCAGCACCGTCTCCTCCGGGAAGAACGATGTCACCTGAAACGACCGCCCCATGCCGCTTGCCACGATCTGCTGCGTGGTGAGGCCGGTGATCTCTTTCCCCTGAAAGACGATGCGGCCCTGGTCGGGCTTGAGGTACCCGGTGATCTGATTGAACAGCGTGGTCTTGCCGGCGCCGTTGGGACCGATGATTGCGGATATGCTCCCGGGTGGAACGGAAAAGCTCACTCCCGAGGTCACCCTAAGGCCGCCAAAAGCCTTTTCCACCTGATCCAGTACCAGTATCGGTTCCATGTCAGCCTCCGTTGTTGCCGGCAGGCGATTGGAACCGGGCCTTGAGCGCTTGGAACTCGCCCACGATTCCTTTGGGGAAGAGCAGCACCATCACCATCATGATAACCCCTATGATCAAAGGCCAGAATTGTGTCCGGGCACCGATCACGTCCTGGATGATCAGGATCACCGTTGCCCCGACGAAAGGTCCAAAGAACTGACCGATTCCGCCGAGCACGGTCATGAGGATCACTTCGCCGGAGGTGGTCCAGTAGAGCATGTCCGGATGGATGGAGTTATCCACTCCCGCCATGAGACAGCCGGCCAGCGTCGCGACAACTGACGAGATCACGTATACGCGAAGCTGATTGCGGCTGACCCGTCTGCCGAGAAAACGCACTCGATCGGGATTCTGCCTCACACATCGCAACATCAAGCCCATGGGAGAGTTGACCAGTCTGTGCAGAAACCAGATGGAGAGCACCACCACGAAGAGGGTGACATAGTAGTAGACCGTCTGATTACCCAGTATCCCGGGCGCCATGATGCTCTGAATGCCGTCGTCCCCGCCGGTGAAGTGATACCACCTGAACGTGATCTGCCACACCAACTGGCCGAACGCCAAGGTAAGCACCGTGAAGAACACTCCGCCGACCCGAATGATCAACAATCCTATCAAGATCGAGACCACAACCGAGCCGACCAGGCCCGCGCCCACACCGGCCAGAAACCAGGAACCGCCCAGGTACTTGACCATCAGGCCCACCGCGTAAGCTCCCAGGCCGTAGTAGAGCGCCTGACCGAACGACAACATCCCCGTAACACCCCAGAGCATGTTGAATGCAACGGCAAACATGCCCCAGATAAGGATGTGGTTTGCCAGTATGAGTTGATAATCGGAACTCTTCACAACGGGCACCACACCGAAGACGACACAGAACAGCGCCCACAATACGGTAGCCTTGAAATGGGTGTTCGTTTTCACGGCTACACCTTCCTTATCTGTTTCGCGGCGAACAGACCCTCAGGCCGAAAGACCAACACGAGAACCATGACCAGGTAGTTGAACAAAGAAGCCCAATCAGGGACGAGGGCCACGGCAAAGGCATTGACCTCTCCCAAGACCAGGGCTCCCAGCCAGGCACCCCAAAAATTACCCATACCGCCGATGACCACCACGATCAGGGAGTCGATGATCACCTCGATGCCCGCACCGGGCGTAACGGACCGGAGCGGAGCAGCCAGGGCCCCCGCAAAGCCTCCCATGGCGGTCGCGATACCGAACACCAGGGTCATGGTGAGCGGCACATTGGTGCCCATGGAACCCAACATCTCGCGGTCGAGAGCCGCGGCACGGGCAATTCGTCCGGGGCGAGTGCGGGAGAGTATCAGCCAGGCCAATACGACCACCAGGAGCCCGATCCCGATTATGGCCATGTTGTAGGAAGGAAGGGTCAAGCCCCCGATTTCTACGGAGCCTCTGAGCCCCAAAGGTCTCATGACCGACTTGTACTCGGTGCCCCAAATGATCTTCACCAGGTCGTCAATGACGAGGATAAAGGAATAGGTCAGAAGGATCTGGAATCCGCCTTCTTCTGCGCGGCCGTAGATGCGACGCAAAAACAGGGACTCAGCCAGCATGCCCAGAATCCCCGCGCCCAAGGCAGCGACGACCACTGCCGCCCAGAAGTGGGTGTGCCACGCAGATACCGCCTGATAGGCGAGATACGCACCTATCATGTAGAAGGAGCCGTGGGCGAAATTGAACACCTTGCCCACGCCGAAAATCAGGGTGAGGCCGCTGGCCACCAGGAACAGAAGGGTAGCCATGGTGAGGCCGCTCAAGAACTGCACGATGATAAACGAAAGGTCCATGGTAAACCTTCCCGTAGGGAGAGGGAATCCGCGAAGCGCCGTAGAAGTTCACCTGAAAGTCTTCCGGGGGCTAACTTCTAGCGAGGGCGGTGGGATAACCTCATATGATAGCGGTATCCCGACCCGTGCGAAGACCGGGAGGGGATGAACCCCTCCCCTACATATGGGTACGGTACGTGTAGGGGCGGGGTTTATCCCCGCCCGTTTTGCTGCAAAAGAAACGGTAACGCGTCATCGCTCCCCAGCCGGGTTGCCCAAAGTTAGCGCCTATGCCCCCGGACCCTCCTCAAGAAACTCTGGAGCATTGGTTGGTTCTCACCATCCGCAGAGTTGCTGTGAACTCGGGGCCGGACTTTCCTGCTTCGTTGTGGCGTCAAGCCATGATTGGTCACCGCAAAGGTATCACCGTTCGTCGGGCATGCCGGAACTTCCCGTGACAGTGGTTCTCTCGAAAACCACGGAAAGATCGCAAAGCGTCTTTCATGTCTTCTCTACGCACTTCGGGTAAGAACTCACCGGTCTGTGCTCTCTGCTCCTCTGCGGTGCATCTGGTTCTACCGGGGGAACGCTTGGGCCTAGTACTTCTTCCCGGCCGGTTTGGGGAAGTCTGTGGGAGGCATGAGGTCATCCCCTTTGTACACCTTCCAGTTGCCCAGCATTCTCTTGGCCGGCGGGAACTTGTCGTCTTCCACCGTGACGCCGATGGCTTGCACCTGGACGATCTGGTGAGACTTGGGGTCAATATAGGACGTGAAATCCGCAGGATCCTCGGGAAGCTTGAGCTTCAAGCCCTCGAGCGCTTTGACCAGCGCTTCCGTATCGTCCGGATTGCCGACCTTCTTCACTGCCTCGGCTATGGCATAGATCCCCGCGTACGCCCCTTCAGCCGCATAGGTCGGGTACCGCCCGGTACGCTGGAAGAACTTCTTCACGTACTCCCGGTTCAACTCCGTATCAGGCCAGTTGTTGTGATGCCGTGCGCTGAGCGCCAGCCCCAAAGGCAGCTCCGTTCCCATAGCTGCCATGAGCTCATAGTTGCCGCCCGCGTCCGGATGGAAATAGAAGGTCTTCGTAAACAACCCGAACGGTTGGGCTTGCTTTATGAAGGCAACCGTGTCACCGCCCCAGAAACCGGACACGAGGATATCGGGTTTGTCATTGAGAATGGAGGTGACAAAGGTCGTGTAATCGGGAGCAAAGAGCTTCGGCCAGTACTCGCCCACGGCCTTATACTTCACTCCGAACCGGTCCAGGTTGTACTTCAACTCATCCCACTGATCGTGGCCATACGCGTAGTCCGGCCCGATATACGCGATGGTTTCCCAGGGTTTGGTCTGCTTCAGCTCTTTAAGATACAGCGCACCCGCGGCCATGGACTGGAATGTGGAGTTGGACACCCGAAAGTAATAGGGCTGTAATTTGGTCGTGGTGAGCTGTGTGGAGGCATGATCCGTGCCGATGAAGATCTTCTTGTACTGCTTGGAGACCTCCGTAACCGCCAAACCCACGCCGGAGCTGACCACGCCGAAAAGAAAATGCACCTTTTCGTCCGTGATGTAACGCTTGGCCAGCCGAACGGCATAGTCGGGCTTTGCCTTGCTGTCGCTGTTTATGAGGTCCAGCTTGTACCCGGCCACTCCCCCTTTGCCATTGATCTCGTCGATCGCCATCATTGCCGCGTCAACCGAATCCAGGCCATAGAGGCCTGGGCGACCGGTCATAGGATACATTGCTCCGATCTTGATGATCTTTTCTTGAGCGAACGCGGGGGCTGAAAATACCCCCAGCGCAAGCAGTGCCGTGATAAACAGAGTCAGCCACTTGAGTCTGCCCATAGACCTTCCTCCTTAATAGGGAACTGCTGGTGTGCCTGCGTGTTAGCAACAATCGTGCCGCTGCGGAGGGATGGGGCTTTGTGACGGAAATACGGTGAGATGAGGAAGCAGGTCGTGGTGAAGAGGCGGGAAGGTATTGCAGTACTGCAATATGGAAAGAACCGGTGGGCGGGCACTGAACCCATAACACCGCTACATCGCTGTATTATCTTAATACTGCGCTTCTGCAATGCTATTGCGGTTTCGCGTAAGAGTTCACCGCAGAGACACAGAGGACGCGGAGAAGAAAGAGAGAAGAGCTTGAATGAATTATGCTTTTGTACAGGTGCGCACCTGATGAGCAAATTATTACCCGAGAGATGCGTGGATTTCTCTTCCTATTCTCTGTGCTCTCTGCGCCTCTGCGGTGAGTCTTCTTCTTACGGGTGAACGGTTACGGTTTCGCTATATTCCCCCCAATCCCATACTTGACCGTCTTCCGCCACAACGTGGTAGGGTGTATCTGCAGCGCCCGAGCTGCCGAGACAAGGCTCCCGTGCCGACGCAACGCTTCCACGATCATGCGTTCTTCAACCGCCCGGATCGCCTGCTTCAGGCTCAGATGTTTGCCGAGAAAATCTGTCGAAAGCGATGCCCTCTCCTTCAGCTCCGCGGGCAGGTCGGCAACTGAGATGACGTTCCCCTCGCTCATGATGATCATGCGCTCAAGAATATTGACCAGCTCACGCACGTTGCCGGGATACTCGTATTCGAGAAGCCTGTCGAGCACTTCCGGTTCCAGGCGCTTGCTGAGGCCCATTCTGCAATTCAGTCGCTCCAACACGTTCAGGGCAAGAACCGTAATGTCATCCCTTCGTTCACGCAGCGGAGGAATATGGATAGGGATCACGTTGAGCCTGTAGAACAGGTCTTCCCGAAACTGTCCTTTGCGAACCAGGTCCTTGAGGTCACGGTTCGTGGCCGCCATAATGCGAACGTCCACCGATACCGTTTGGGTGCTTCCCACGCGGGTGAACGTCTTGTCTTCGATCACCTGGAGCAACTTCACCTGCATGGCCAAGGTCAGCTCCCCCACTTCGTCCAGAAATGCGGTGCCTGCGTGCGCTGCCTCGATGAGACCGACCTTCCCTTCCTTGGCCGCGCCGGTGAAAGCACCTTTCACGTACCCGAACAGCTCGCTCTCCATGAGAGATTCCGGTATGGCACCGCAATGAATTCTGATGAAAGGGCGTTCCTTTCGGGGGCTCACGAGATGGATGATGCTGGCCAGCATGCTCTTTCCCACTCCCGATTCCCCGGAGAGAAGCACGGAAGAATCTGCCCCGGCTACCTTTACCGCCTTTTGCACGGTCCGCCGCATGGCAGCGCTCTTTACCACCATGCCTTGCAGAACGTGTTGTAACTTCTCCTGTTCCTGTAGAGACTCGTAATAGCGGGAACTGAGACGACGGCTTTCTTCCAGTTCCCTTCGCAATTCGTTCAGCGCGGTCATGTCTCTGACATTGGTAACCACGAGTGAGATCGTTCCGTCGTCCGCGAAGATCGGACTGCCGGTAACGAGCACCTGGCTTCCGCCTTTGACATTTTGCATGATCGTGACTTGCGTGCGCTTTTCCAATACCTTGAGCGTAACGGAATGATCGAACACGTCTTCACTGACCAGATCCCGCATGTTTCGCCCGATCAAGCCATGCCGCTTGAGACCGGTTATGCGTTCATACGCGCTGTTGACTCGAACCGTGTTGGCTTCTCCGTCGGTCACGAAAAGACCGTCGTACGAGGACTCGAAGATCGCCTCCAGTTGCCGATGGAGCTGCTGGTATCCCTGGAGCTCGGAGATGATCGCCTCGTACTCCGAGATGTCCTGAAACACGCTGATTGCGCCCACAACTTCGTTGCGGACGATTATGGGATTGCGATTCGCAATGAGGGTGGCCTGGGGCAAGACGATTCTCTTTCCAATTTGGGGACGGCCTGTTTTCAGGACTTTTCTCAAGTCCGGCCAGGTCTCCGGCCTGATTTCCGAGAAGTAACGCCCAACCGGCCGGCTGTCCCGGTCGCCCAGCATCCGCATAGCAGCCTTGTTGTAGGCGACGATCACTCCATCACGATCGATAATGACAATCCCGTTGTGGGAAGCGTCCAGAATCGTTTCCCAAGCCATGGGTGTATCATTCTGAATCCGACCGGTTAACATGAGGCAGACCTGCGCGGGTTCGGTCCCGGTTTGGAGGGAATTGGACGGATGCCCCTTTCTTGGAGGCCCGGGCTCACGGATATTGTCACAATCCGCGGGGAATTGCCATCGCGAAAACAGACCACGGGGCGCGTTCGGCACGAAGCATGGAGCAAGGAGGGACCTGGTATTCTGTTGAGGTAAGCAATGTAAACGGTTACTTCAGGGGACGCGGAGAACACAGAGAGTAAGAAGAGAAGACCGACTCAAACCACAAAGTCCCCAAGACACAAAGGGCTGCCGCGCACTTTGGTATCTTAATGATGTCACGGTGCATTTCTGCAACCCGGGACTGACGTCCCGGGCTACTTTCTTACGTCCCTGCGGGACTGAAGTTGCGCCTTTGGAGCCCCAGAGGAGCGGCAGATAGTAGCCCGGTGCGTAAGCGCCGGGAGCCCCAAGCAGTGAAACGGGTACAAGCCCGCCCAGGGCCTCATTATTCCGCTGGGTTACCCGAAACCAAGACGCGCTGCACCCGACACAAAGCAATCAAAGACCTATCCTCAAGCGACCATCGTTGGGGGCAGGCTTTCTTGGTGCGTGGTGGTTCATTCTCTTGCCCTCCGGCTGAACGCCTGCGAGGCAATTGTCGAATCGCCAAGAAACCGGAGGGGATTTCTTCGTTTGAGTCTCAACGGAGGAGTGAATAGTGGCTAGAGTTCTTGTTGTTGACGACGAAGCGGACGTCCATGCGCAAATCTCATCGTCGCTCGCGCACAAGCGTGTAACGGTTCCCATGAGTCTTCACCGCATGGCAGGCTGGAAGAAACTGTCTCAGAACTCCTTGCAGGCCAGAAATCGTGCCACAACCCTCGCCGGGGACTGACGGCCCCGGCTACCATCTGTCGCCCCGAGGGGGCTCTGGAGGCTTGCGTACTGTGAAGACGCCGGATAAGAGCCCGGCACGTGAGCGCCGGGCCAGGTTGCAAGCGTGCCACGGAGCGAGGGTTTTGAGACAGTTTCAGAAAGCCTGCCCCACGGCATCCGGCCCGTTGTGGAATGGGAAACAACATTCGAGAACCGCTCTATTGAGCCGTCGAGCATGGAGTAGCCTGTTGTCTCCCAACCTGCCCGTGCCTGTGGGTTCGTTTCGTGGGATGGGAATACGCTTGGATCACCAGCCGCAAGAGTTTGAGGTCTTCATCAGATATCATCACGATTTCAAAGCCGGCCATGCGTTCGTGTGATACCCCTTCCGTTGCAATCCATCGGCATTCCGCATCGAATGAAATCGAGGGCGAATGCCTGATATCGCCAAATGTGACCACGAGATTCTTGATTTCACCTGGTGCCGCGGGTATTCCAACCGTCTTGAGCCCATCCTCCGAGATATCCCACGCTCTGCCCCGATTCGAGGGAGCCCCGATCTCGGAAATGAACACCTTGCGGCACTCCGTCCGAACACGACGAAACCGACGGGTCACTATCCCGGTCAGCTCCACTTCATCAAAAGCCCTGCGTCCCGAGACCGTTCTGTCGTGTTCGTCTCGACTTATCGCGCCCCCGATCAAGAGACGCTCGAGACAGTAGCGGAGCTCGTCTTGGGAGAGTCCGTACTTCTTCCTGAGACTCGGGCCGCTGAGTTCTTCTCTGATGTCTTTCACAAGCTCGCGGGTCCTGATTGTTCTGGCGGACGCCATGAGTTCATCTCCAGAGAAGGCGTTCACACGTATGTCCCACGCTCACCACTGACCACAGCACTCGCTCTTACACAGCCAACGAGCCGGCCGTCTTCACGAATCACCTTGGGGCCTCTTTGCGGTTCCATCGGCACGAGAACCGAGCACCTGCTTCAATACAGTAGATGCTCAGGACGACCAAAGGACGCGCAGCCGTACACGTCATGACTGAAGCCTCCGGGATTCCGCCACGAAATACCGATGTGACTCCGAACACGTGAGGTTACCCACGGGACGACAGGCAAGATGCCCGTCCCACCGGGTGCCCGAAGCCCCTTCTTAGCACGCGCAATGGTATGCGAAGCAGGTTTCGTGCCAATCATGACGGGTTCGTCCATGGCGCACAACCCCACGGTATTCCCCATAAAACGCGTAACGGCCGTCGTGTTCGGCCTCGACGTCCTGTCTTTGGTATGGGGGATCTCCCATGGTTCTGTGGTCTGGGAACCATTGACTTACGGAGACCAACCGAGCAAGGGGGCCTCACGCTGGAGAGCTTATGCATCGGGAATTGGACATGATTCCCTCGTCTTCTCAGGTGTATCAACATATAGAGAAGGCAGGAAATCTTGCACAGGGCGAGCCCAATGTCAGTGCCGGGATACTTCGCCACGGATGCCGCGCACTTTGGTATCTTAATGATGTCACGGTGCATTTCTGCAACCCGGGACTGACGTCCCGGCCTACTTTCTTACGTCCCTGCGGGACTGAAGTCGCGCCTTTGGAGCCCCAGAGGAGCGGCAGATAGTAGCCCGGTGCGTAAGCGCCGGGAGCCCCAAGCAGTGAAACGGGTACAAGCCCGCCCAGGGCCTCATTATTCCGCTGGGTTATCCGAAACCAGGACGCGCTGCACCCCTTCGCCACTGAATGGAAATGCTCAAAAGGCGGCTGGGAGCCGCAACCAAATCCGCGTCCACCTTCCTCGGTCCGCATGCAGACCGAGGGCGGGGCCGGTTGGTTCTACGCAAGCGAGAGAAGGCACCTTGCTTGCTCCCAGATCTGCCGGCCCGAAGATTTCTTCTCGAAAAAAGGAGAAATCGAACCTTATTAGTCGGAAGTTCTTCTCGAAACTGGTTGCGGCAACCTTTACAACCCACCATATTTCCGTGATTATACCAACACAAGACTGCCGAAAACGGGCTCAGGGGTAGCCATGTAATGTCAAGAAATGTGAA
>JBFMAA010000031.1:0-50582 GCA_040755955.1 Thermodesulfobacteriota bacterium | reverse complement strand
ACTCTTAGAACATTGGGTGGTTCTGACCATCCAAAAAGTTCTTGAGTTTTCGGGACGGGACTTTCATCCTTCGTTGTGGCGACAAGCCATGAACGTTCTTGGGGATGGGGGTCCGGGGGAAGGGTCGTCTTTCAAGAAGTCCCTTCCCCCGGTATTCCCGTTGCCATGAGAAGGGAAACGGTGCATGGCGCCTCGGCGGTTCAAGATGCGAAGACTTGTGGAGGACATCCAACGCGGCATGGAAGACGTGGCACTCATGGAGAAGTACGAACTGACGGCCGAAGAGCTCAGTTTCGTGTACGAAAGCCTTCTCGACGGGCGTATTCCGTCTTTGGAGGGCGTGATCGCCGCGGTGCAGAAGCGCGTCTCGCCGAGATCCTACATCTTCTTTGCCATGCCGATCTACGACGCGCACAACCCCGAGATTCGGGGGGTAGTCAACGACCTTTCAGAATACGGGCTCCAGGTCGCGGGGATCGACACACAGGTCGGCGAAACCAGATCCTTTGTCATGCCACACGAGATCTTCCCTCCCGACGAACCCCTCGCATTCGAAGCAGTGTGCCGATGGATCGAGCAGGACGAAACCGACTGGGACTGCATAGCCGGCATGGAGATTACCAAGATCTCCGAGAAGGGAGCCACACAACTGCGGGAGCTCCTCGACGAGATCACCACAGGAGAGCTTTTCTGACGATCGCCGTGCATGCCCCCCGAGGAACGCGGTGAGAGGTCTCACTCTCAGCACCGGTGACTTGAGAAGGAACTCGTCGGCACAGCTCGTCACCCCTGCGAAAGCCGGGGTCCGGAAGACCCAAGAAGACCAGGATTCCTGTTTTCGCAGAAATGACGGATCAGGCTTCCCATCCTGCAAGAGGAAGCTCAAGTGACACACATTGAGGCTGAGGTGGCCCTGCCCACGCCGAGACAGGAGCCAAGGACTCACGCAGGCCCCCTTTCCGCCGGGCACTTCCCCTGCCTCTCCATTCGGTACAGACCGTACCCCAGGTCCTGGAGATTGAGGGGGAATTCACGAATGAACATACGGCAGTATTCGCGTGATTTCGGCCGCAGTTGTTCCCATGGCGCAAGATCGGGATGGACCTTGCTGTGGTCATCTTTCGGTGAGCCTTCCACCCATCCGTGGTTCTTCCTGAACGTGACCCACCGCGCGTGTTCGAGAGCTGCCAAGTAATCGACCTCATCCTCGGGGAGGTGCACCACCTCCTGCCCGGAGGTTCCGTCCAGCGCGTCGAAATAGTACCCAAGGTCTCTGAGTTTCTGCACCGTGTGTTGCACCTGATCGCGGTTGTCGTTCTTGAACTCTTCCGGGATCTCGTCCCAGGGCCTGGCTTGCGGCTTGGCCGGAAGCGCTTCGCGCGCCGGGTCGGCCGAGGCCCTTTCCAGCCAAAGGCCATGCATGCGTTGCGCGAGCCTCTCAAACAGGTTCTGATCCCCCAACAAATTGGCATTACAGGTCTTTTCAAACAGGCCGAACGGGACGATCGAACGGCGCCGTACAAGGCGATGGAATCCCCCTTCATGATCGACTCGCACCACGATAGATATTCGCGCTTCCGGGGCAAATCTTCGCAAGGCCATGCGAATGTTGAATGCAGTGGAGACTGCAAGGGCCTGATTGTTCAGACACACGTACACCGCGGTCACCGGCGGGGACTGAGCAAACACCCGCGACAGAAGCTCCGACAGCGGCCCCCTCGACTCTACGTCACCCTCGTACAGCACGGTGAGGCAGCTCCGTTGAAGTTCCGGGTATCGGGATTTGATGCGACGCCGCAGGTGTTCGCTCACTGCCTTGTCTATGACGGAGATTCGCAGCCTCTCCCGGTTTGGCGCCTTTTCGCAGAGGCTCCACCACCGCTTGGCAGCCAGAGAGACTACTCTCTCGCCTACCCAACCCAGCCCGATCACGAGAATATGCGGGTCGTCCTTACGACCGGGATACTCCCTGCGGAACGGATCGCTCTGGCCGAACATGAGCGTCGCCCCAATCTCGAACACGTTGAAGAACTCGATGGTAAACCCGTCATTTGCCCAGATCTCGATGGCCATGGGACGAAGGGATTCGCACAGATCCGGGGAATAGATGTGCACCAAGCAGTGAGGCGGAGCGCTCTCACCGTCTTCTTCCTTACGTTTCTTCGAGTTGTTCTCTATTCGGGCCTGCCACTGCTCGTCCCAGAGGTCCTTTGTCTGAATGGCCGTGTCCGCGTTGGTCTGATCTTCTCCGCACACGCATATGACGCCCGTGGCCGTCGTTACGTTGGCCTGCCTGAGCACTTCCGCATCGGTCGCGTCCCCCTCGATGACCACGGCCAGTTCCTTCCTCGCCCTGGCTATTCGTGCGCACTGCGGGTCCTTTTCGATGGCCGCCACCCGAAAGCCGGCGTTCCGGAAGCTCTTGAGGAAATACCATCCCTTGGCGTCCAAACCGCAGATCACGATATGATTGTGGTAGTACTTTCGCACGATCCAGGCTTGCACCGTCTCCTTCATCTTCAGCGCGATCGCGGTCAGGACCGTTCCGGAGAAACAGAGTCCCACAAGCCTGATCCACCAATCATGACCCATCGAGCCTTGATCCGTGGCAACCGCCCGGGCGAACGGAGCGGGACCGACAAGCTCATTCAGGGATAAGAGCTCCCACACATCGAGATGCCTGATCGCGAAGCCCGCGGCGACGATCAGAATCGGCAAGACCCAAATTCCGAGCCCAATAAGGTACAACCCCGTCTTCTCTTCCATGAGGAGAAGAATTCTCTCGGGCAGCATGCACCCCTGGGACCGCACCTTCTTTGCTGCTTCACCCGCCTTCTTCCGCGCCATTACCGGTACCCTCGTGTGATGACATCCATAACGCAACGAATCTCATCATTCAGACACTCGCGGCAGGCAACGGTTCAACGGGAATGTCTCGTGCCCCGCGAACACGTCAAAGGGCGGCCGGTGGACGTCTTTCCCTCCTGAAGATTCTCTCGATACCAGGCGACCGCGCTCGAGAGACCGTCCTGAAGCGTGAACACGGCACGAAACCCGAGCATCTCCCTGACCAGCGTCACGTCCGCGCGTGAGTGCATGACATCACCGGGCCTCGGCGGGTCGAATGTCGGTTCGATGCTCGTCCCGAGCAGGTTTTGCAGAACCTCCAGGAGATCCAGGAGCGAGTACTGCGCGCCGTATCCCACGTTATAGGCCTTGCCGCATGCCGTGGCCGGCGCATCGAGTGCCTTGAGATTCGCGTCCACCACGTCTTTCACGAAGGTGAAATCTCGGCTTTGTGTGCCGTTCCCGAATATCACCGGCCGCTTGCCCGCGAGAAGTGCGCGCACAAAGAGCGGTATGACTGCGGCATACTGTGAATTCGGGTCCTGCCGAGGTCCGTACACGTTGAAATATCGCAGGCCCACGGTCTCGAGACCGTACAGCTCATGAAACAGGCGACCGTACTCCTCGTTCGATTTCTTGGTCAGCGCGTACGGGGAACGAACCTCCCCTTCGGCTCCCTCTTTTTTCGGCAACGCATCCGTGTCCCCATAGACCGAAGAGGACGAGGCATACACCACTCTCCGCAGCCCATGCTCACGAGCTGCCAGCAACACGTTCAGGGTTCCGTCCGCGTTGACCTGTTGGGTAGTCATGGGATCCTCGACGGATCTGGGCACGCTTCCGAGCGCAGCCTGATGGAATATTGCGTCCATGCCCTCCCCTGCTCGTCGCACTATCGCGGCATCTCTGATGTCGCCCTCGATGAGTTGGAAACGTCCGTCAGACGTGCTCGCTCGGTCGAAACACTCCGCAAGATTCTCTCGTTTACCGGTGCTGAAGTTGTCGAGCACACGAACCATGTACCCGCGCTCCAAAAGCCCTTCCACCAAGTGACTGCCGATAAAACCCGCACCTCCGGTCACGAGGACTCTTCTGATGTGGTCGGTCGAATTCATTCTCTCTCCACGAGAAACAGCAGTGGGGTCCGCGTGGACGTGCCGTCTTGCGCGAGACCACAGGAATCTACCATAATAGACAAACGACCTTGAGTCAAAGACCCGACAAAGGAACCCCAAGCATGAGCCTTCGTCTATTCACTTGCTTTGAGATTCGCGAAATTCCTGAGGCGGACACATCCCCCTCATCGTGCCCTCTCCCGCACGGGGAGAGGATTTACTTGTCCCCTCCCTTGACGGGAGGGGCAAGGGGAGGGTGAGACTTGCCGCACTCGTCAACGCTGGACACTAATCCCGATGCACGGATGATGGTCGAATCGTACGAACGTATCCTCAACCTCCTCGACGCCAAGGGGGTACTCAAGGAACGCCTGCCCTACACTCGGGGGCTGCTGGAGGAGGCCGTGTTCTTTGCCTACAAGATGCGTCTCATCACCCAAGGCGAGGTGAAGCACCTGTTGTGCCTCGACAGAGCCGGTCTCAAGGAGACCATCCGGCAGTGGAATTCCGGTGACGAAGGAAACTGCACGTGCCGTCTTGCACGCAACCCCTTCGCGGACCCCGAGGAATAGCAAGATTCACCGCAGAGAGGCAGAGGACGCAGGGAAGAAAGAGAAGAAAGATTATTGGTTGCTGCTCCCAGCCGCTCTGTGCTTCTACGGCAGGGTGCCGCTCACTTTGGAACATCAACGGTGTCACGGTGCACTTCTGCAACCCGGGACTTACGTCCCGGGCTACTTTCTTGCGTCCCTGCGGGACTCAGCGCGCCCCTGCGGAGCCCCGGAGGGGCGGCAGACAGTAGCCCGGTGCGCCGGCGCCGGGCGCCGGAAGCAGTGAAACAGATACAAGCCCTCAGAGGACTTGATTATTCCCATGCGGTATCTGAAACCCAGACGCGCTGCACCCTCTGCGGTAGGTCTTCTTCCCGGTGAACGGTTACTTGTGTGATTTGCCCTCGCCACCATAGAGCTTCGCGCATGACGGCCATGAATCGGAAAACGACAAAGGAATCGGTCAGGTATTGGAAGATCCCCCAATTCGGGGGAGTGGATCTTCTCCGCGCGTCGTATGTGACCCAGACCTTCGCGAAACACAGCCATGACGTGTATGCCGTGGGAGTCGTGGAACGCGGCGCCCTGGGCTTCGAGTACCGCGGAGAAAGGCTCGTCGCTTCCTCCGGCACGGTGAACCTCGTGATCCCGGGTGAGCCGCACACCGGATTCCCCGCAACGGAAGGAGGCTGGACCTACCGGATGTTCTACCTGGACGCGACGTTCATGGCGCAGGTGGCCTCGAAGATCGCGGACCGGACTCAGGCTATGCCGGTGTTCCGTGCGGGGGTTCTGCATGACCCCCAGCTCGCTCGGTCCCTTGCCGGCCTTCACCTCGCCATGGAACCCCGGACCGGTGCCCTACTCACCGCCGGATCAGCAACCGACGCGGGATCGCAGCCGGATCAGAGCCGTGGTGCGTGCCCGGTCGATGACTCCGAGGCCGAGGGGCTGATCGGGCTCTCGGATCCGGTCGCGTTCCCGGAAGCGCTCGGGACGGATGTTCACGATCCATCCTCGAAAGGGGGGCACACTGTCGACCTTGACGGCACCGTGGAGTCTCTCTTCCTCCTGACGCTGGCCACGTGGATCGCACGCCACGCGGAGAACCCGCCAGCGATGCCTTCCTTCAAAGCTGAACGCACCGCGGTGAGGCTCGCCCGTAAGTACATCGAATCGCATTTCCCGGAACCGATTTCCCTTGACGAGCTCGCGGCAATCGCAGGGATGAGTCCCTTCCACTTACTTCGGGTGTTCCGGCAGGAACTTGGGTTGCCGCCTCACGCGTTCCTTACCCAGGTGCGGGTCAGGCACGCCAGAGGGCTCATAGGCCGCGGTCGGACCCTCGCAGAAGCTGCCGTTGAAACGGGCTTCGTGGATCAAAGCCATCTCACCAGACACTTCAAACGCATTCTTGGAATGACTCCCGGCCAATACCGCAATTTTCTACAAGACCGCACATGACGACCCGCGTATCCTGCACATTCGATCCCACCCCCGCCGGGGCTGTTGATGCCGGATTGCCGTTGGTACCGGCCGATTGGCAGGCTGGAAAACCTGCCCCACAGGATCAGGCCGGCCCGGCATCGGAAGCTGCTTTCGAGAACCGCGGTAACTCCGGGGAAATCATGGGGCTAATGAAAGGTGAACGCAATGAGCGAATATGTGCACGGATACTCGGAAGATGAGGCGGTTCGGTTGGCGGATCAATCGAGCACTCTGGTAGGGTTGCTCCATCACGACACGTGCTATCCGCCGGGCAGCCGGGTATTGGAGGTCGGTTGCGGAGTCGGAGCACAGACGGTGTTTCTGGCCCGCAACAGTCCGGACGCGGAGATTACCTCGATTGACATCTCCCCCGAATCGGTGAACAAGGCGAGAGCGTCGGTCCGAGACGCGGGCATGCACAATGTGACGTTCCAGGTCGCGGATCTTTTCCGCATGCCGTTCGTGGACGGCTCCTACGACCACGTGTTCGTCTGTTTTGTGCTGGAACACCTTCCGAGGCCTGCGGATGCGCTCCGGTCTCTCAAAAGCCTCCTCAGGCCCGGGGGTTCGATAACCGTCATCGAGGGGGATCACGGCTCCTACTACTCACACCCTCATTCCGAAGCCGCGTGCCTCGTGGTGCGTTGCCTCATCGACGTGCAGTCCCGCATGGGAGGGAACGCTCTCGTGGGGAGGGAGTTGTACCACCTCCTCGGATCAGCCGGGTACTCCGAGGTCAGGGTCTCTCCTCGCATGGTGTATGTGGATGCCCGTTTCCCGGAACTCGTGGACGGGTTCATCGACAAGACCTTCACCGCTATGGTAAAAGGAGTGAGGGAACAGGCCCTGAGTCTGGGACTTGTGGACGAACGCACCTGGGACAAGGGAATCGCGGATCTGTATCGCTCTATGGAACCCGACGGCAGTTTCTGCTACACCTTTTTCAAAGGCGTGGCCACGAAGGCCGGCGCAGAGGGAAGATCGGGATTTCCGGGGGAAGGGACTTTTTGAGAAGAGGCCCTTCCCCCGGAACACTTTCTGATAAAGGGTTTCCCCCGGAACACTTTCATGGGAAACTGCTCATTCATCATTGTTCCCGGGCCCGGACGGTCACATTGCCCCAATCGTATCGAGAGAGGCGGTTGCTCGTGCAGATTCTGTTCACGGTTGCCCTCTTTGTGAGTGCAACACTGGTTTTTTGGGTCCAACCCATGTTCGGGAAGATGCTGCTTCCCCTGCTGGGAGGCACGCCCGCGGTCTGGAACACCTGTCTGGTATTCTTTCAGGCAGCGCTTCTGCTGGGATATCTCTACGCCCACGGGCAAGGCACATGGCTTGGCATTCGTACCCAGGTGGTGGTGCATCTGATCCTGCTGGCAGGTTACTTCTTCATTATGCCCATCGGCGTACCCGGGAACTGGTACCCTCCGACCGACTCGAACCCCATACCGTGGCTGCTGGTGGTGCTTTCCCTGTCGCTGGGGCTTCCGTTTGTACTCTTGTCCTCGACCGCTCCGCTTCTCCAGAGTTGGTATGCCAGGTCCGGCGGACCCGGAGCTCAGGACCCGTACTTCCTCTACGTTGCCAGCAATGTGGGGAGTGTGGCCGGACTTCTCGCGTATCCCTTTCTCATCGAGCCCCATGTTAGTCTGAGCCGGCAATCCTGGGCTTGGACCGCGGGCTACGGCTTGTTCGTCGCGTGCGCAGTGGCCGCAGCATGGTTGGTGTGGCCCAGAGACAAGGAAGCATCTTCCGCGGCACCACCCCTCGCTGATCCCCAGGAGAAGGTGCCCCGACTGCGCTGGCTGATGCTGGCTGCGGTGCCGTCGAGCCTCCTGCAAAGCGTCACCACGTTCCTGACCATGGACATCGCGGCGATTCCGCTTCTTTGGGTGATTCCACTTGCCATATACCTCCTTTCTTTCATCCTGGTGTTCAGCCGCCGGGAAATCATGCCTCACGAGGTGATGGTCCGACTGCAGCCCGTGGCACTGGTTGCGCTTGTGGTACTGGTTTTCTGCTGGGACGAGAAGGAACTGGTGTCGCTTCTGCCGCTCACGTTGGTGGTGCTCTTTCTCACATGCATGGTCTGCCACGCCGAACTGGCGCGGTCTCGGCCAAAGGTGGCGCGCCTGACTGAGTTCTATCTCTGGATGTCGCTCGGAGGCGTCCTTGGAGGCATATTCAACGCGATCGTCGCTCCGCTGGTCTTCAGCAGCCTTGTGGAGTATCCGCTCACGCTGGTGCTTGCCGGTCTGTTGCGACCCCGAGCCGATGCCGGTACCGAACGCTGGTGGGGTTCGTGGAAGGATTATGTACTTCCGTTCATGGTGTGGGGTGCGCTCGTCGGTGGCGTGCAGGTTGGGGAGAAGTCGTTCGGGTACACATTGTCGCCGGTCTTCCGTGCCTTGGTTCCCACCCTGGCCGGACTGCTGGTGTGGTTGGCGTTCGGCGCCAGGCCGATCCGATTCGGGCTGGGCCTGGCAGCCCTCGTGATGGCAGGGATAGTGACTTCTTCGTTCGGCGGCACTCCGGAATGGCGAACCGTGCACTCGGAACGGAGTTTCTTCGGAGTGGTGCGAGTCAAGGAAAACGACCGATTCCAACAGATGCGCCTCGTGCACGGAACCACAAGCCACGGAAGCCAGAACCGACCTGCAAGCCTGCGAGGCATTCCCACCACCTACTACTATCGAGGCGGACCTTTAGGGGATTTCTTCAACTGTCTCCCGCCGGTCCCCGAAGGGAGAAAGGTGGCGGTCGGAGGCCTCGGGGCAGGGACCATGGCCTTATATGCGGCGCCGGAGGACAGGTGGGTGTTCTACGAGATCGATCCCGTCGTGAAGCGCGTAGCCGAGGACAGGAGGTTCTTCACGTATCTGAGTGACGTGCCGCGAATGCCCGAAGTGGTGCTCGGCGACGCTCGGCTCGAGTTGGAGAAAGCCCCGGACCGGTTTTTTGACTTGATCGTCATCGACGCGTTCAGCTCTGATTCGATCCCGGTGCACCTGTTGACGCGGGAGGCGATACGCTCATACCTTCTCAAGCTCAAACCCGCAGGGCTGTTGGCTTTGCACATATCCAACGCACATCTGCGCCTCGAACGGGTAGTGGCGCGTGTCGCCGCGGACGCGGGTCTGTTTGCGCTCATCAGGGACCAGGATGACACTGACCGACAGTCGAAACGTCTGGGGGCTTTGCCGTCCACGTGGGTTGCCCTCGCACGGACGCCCGCGGAGCTCTCGGCGCTCGCTCGAACCCCGGAATGGCAGCAACTCACCGTCGCGGAGAACGACCCTGCGAGGGTCTGGACGGACGACTACTCCAACGTCTTAGAGTGCCTCAAACTCGGGGACTCCCCCGCCAGGTAGCGGATACGAAATCGGGATGCGTGCCTGCGAATGAACCACTTGACCGCTGAACAGATACGCACGATGACCTTGGAAGAGAAGGACAAGTGGTGGCTCGAGCACATCTTCAGGGGCGACATGCCCCAGCTTACGGTCCGGTCAGCATTGACGGGGATGTGGCTGGGATTGATTCTGAGCCTCACCAATCTCTACGTCGGCATGATGACGGGTTGGACCTTGGGGGTAGGGATTACTTCGGTGATTCTCGCGTATTCGCTGTTCAAGGTGCTATCACGGATAGGACTGGGTTCTGAGATCACGCTCCTGGAAAACAACGCGATGCAGTCCGTTGCGACTGCCGCAGGCTACATGACGGGACCTCTTGTCTCGTCGATCCCCGCGTACATGTTGGCAACCGGCCATATCATTCCGATGTACCAGACCCTGACGTGGCTGATCGTGCTGGCGATTCTGGGAGTGCTGGTGGCGTTCCCACTGAAGAAGCGGTTCATCAACCAGGAGCAGATGCCCTTTCCCGAAGGACGAGCCGCGGGAGTAGTCATGGACGACCTCCACAACGGCGGAGGCCGTGAGGCAGTGTTCAAGTCCAGACTGCTTGCAATCTCCGCGGGATGCTCGGCGTGCATTGAAGCGCTGAGTGATCAGGCATTCATGGCATATCTCGGGCTGAAGACTCTTGCCCTGCCCGACTACGTGGACGACTTCCTGTACAAGTATTTTGTGCCGAAAATCTGTGACACCCCCCTGAGAGATCTTACGGTGTCGATCGAGACCTCAATCGTGATGGTCGCGGCAGGTGGGCTGATGGGTATCAAGACGGGGCTCTCGCTCTTCGTGGGGGCTTGTCTGAACTACCTCGTATTGGCTCCGGTGCTGATCAAGGAGGGGATCATTCAGGGTTGCGGGTTCAAGAACATCACCATGTGGGCTCTCTGGGGTGGAGTGGCAATGATGACTACCGCTTCCCTCTACTCTTTCTTCTCGAAGCCCGAGGTGATTCTCGGTTCGTTCCGCACCATGATCCGGCGGCGAGAGGCGAAGAAAGACGTGCTTGCCGACATCGAGCTCCCCATGTGGGTGTTCGTCGGAGGCATTCCGATCGTGGCCGTAGTCACCGTAGCCCTGGGACACGCGTTCTTCGGCATCGGATACTTCATGGGGTTGATCGCGATTCCGTTGGCTTTTCTGTTCACTCTGATTGCCGTGACCTCGACGGCCCTGACGTCGATCACTCCTACAGGAGCGTTGGGGAAGCTTACTCAACTCACCTTCAGCGCGGCAGCCCCCGGAAACATCACCACGAACATCATGACTGCCGGCATCACCGCGGAAGTGGCTTCCAATGCAAGCAATCTGCTTATGGACATCAAGCCCGGCTACATGCTGGGAGGAAAGCCTCGTCACCAGGCCATGGGGCACGTGCTGGGGATTCTTGCAGGTGCCGCGGCTTCTGTGCCGGTCTTCTATGTGTTGCTCAACGGCGACCTCTCCGTCCTGGCGTCGGAGAGGTTCCCGATGCCGTCCGCTCAGATCTGGGCGGCTGTAGCGAAGGTGCTGACGCAGGGTTTGAGTTTCCTGCACCCGAGTGCGAAATGCGCGATCTTGGTTGGCGCAACCCTCGGGATTGTCCTGGAAATGATAAACCAGCGGGCCCAGGGGCGATTTCCGTTGTCCGGAGTCGGCATCGGCCTCGCGTTCGTGATCCCTTTTCACACATGTTTCGGCATGTTCCTGGGTGCCCTGTTCTTCTGGATACTCAAGAAGGCGCTGACGGAGCCACGGACAAAGCTCTATCGCATCTTTGCGGAAAACCAGGAAACCCTCTGCGCAGGAGCAATCGCAGGAGGAGCGCTGTCGGGAATAGTCCTGGTCCTGCTTGGGGTGGTCGCGTTCCGCGGAAGCTGACCCCCGGTGGGTATTTCGCGTGTGGGATTTCCCGGGGGCAAGCACGAGGGCAACCGTTCGGGGTGGATCCGTTGTGAGCTGGGAAGACAAACCACAAAGGCGCTAAGACACAAAGAAATCCAAGAACAATGCCCAGACTGCCGTTCTCGGGAACAGGCTTTCTTGATGTATTCGCGTGTCGGCGGTTCCGTCTCTTTTCGCCTCGGCTGAAAGGTTACGACTCCAGGAGGTTTCCGTATGGGATACGATCTGCACATCACACGGGCTAAGGACTGGACGGAAAGCCTCGACCATCCCATATCTCTCGAGGAGTGGGAGTCACACGTGGCACGAGATCACGACATGAGCCTCACCGGATTCGCCGAAGCGGATATCGGGGATGGCGAATCCATCCGCTATGAGAACGAGGGCCTCGCGGTCTGGACCGCCTATTCCGGACACGGGAAAGAGGGCAACATGGCTTGGTTTGACTTTCACGACGGTCGCATCGTAGTGAAGAACCCGGATGAGGAAATCATCGGGAAGATGATCGCCATAGCCGAGGCGCTCGGAGCCCGCGTTCAGGGAGACGACGGAGAGGTCTACTCCCTCCGCGGATTTCCCGAGCCGGAGCCTCCCGCGGACCGCGCTCAGACCGCTCGGCCGTGGTGGAAGCGCCTCTTGGGGAGATGATCCTCGTGCCTTTCCAGCGGCAAATGGCCCGCGGGAAGATGGACCCTGCACCCAGGGTCAATGAGAGAACCTGTTTCACTTGCTTCGCTTCTCGTCTGTTGAAACATGCAGCGGTCCTCGGTCTGCCCTCTTAGTGCGGGAACACACGGCGCGCTCATGGGCGCACGCTGACCCGCATGGTTTCACCCACGGACAAGGCGCACGAGAAAAGAACCATGTTGTTTGCCGGCAGGGTCTGCGCGTGCGTGGAGGGATGTCCCCGGAAGGGGCTCGTCCGCCGGCACATTCATGCGCGACGTGCGCGCAAGTGGTCCGCGAGTCGTCTGTCCATCTCTCTTATGTGGCTCCTGAAGCAATCGTTCAGGGCCCTGACCCAAGCGACCAGGACGGCCGTCTCCGTCCGATGCTCGGGAATGGCCTCCGCGAGCCGCCGGATGAGACCGAGGATCTCGTCGTGTGCCTGTTTCTGGGATTGGTGCCCTCGATACCCCGAATCGAGCATCATTGCCTCCTCGTCACTGAAGTGGAGACGAGAATAATCGGAGAGCAGGCGGAGCTTGTCTCGAAGTTCTTCAGTTGGGGCGCGTCCAAGAATAGCCCGGCACAACTCGCTGAGTCGAGCGAACCAGAGCTTGTGCTGCGCATCTATCAGTTCGTTCCCCACCTCGAGATCAGTAGTCCAATGGAAACAGAACGACAGCGCACGCCGGTCCTCCACGAGCATTGCAACGATCTCCCCGTCAGGAACGGCTGCGCTGAAAAGGCGTCCCTGCCACAAATCACATCCGAGCGACGTGAGGAATCCCAACTGGGCTGGAGATTCGATTCCCTCCGCGACCACCTCCAAGTCTATGCTGTGGGCCACGGATACCATCGCGGTGAGGATCGGTTGATTCGCATCGTATGACCCGATGTCGGCCACAAAGGACTTGTCGATCTTGAGTGCGTCGACGGGTAGGACTCTAAGCCGGTTCAACGACGAATAGCCGGTCCCGAACGCGTCCAGGCTGACCCGTATGCCTTGGGTCTTGAGTTCCCCGAGGGTCTTT
Organism: Thermodesulfobacteriota bacterium; assembly: GCA_040755955.1. GTDB lineage: Bacteria > Desulfobacterota > Desulfomonilia > Desulfomonilales > Desulfomonilaceae > JBFMAA01. The sequence continues at coordinate 37,584 of JBFMAA010000031.1, read as the reverse complement.
ACGGCTGCATCGAGGTCCCTCATGACCACATGTTCGGTGATCTCAAGCTCCAGGAGCGACGGATCGAGCCCGGTGGCTTCCAGAATACCCTGAACTCTGCCTGCAAAACTCGGCAGAGAGAGTTGTCGGCCCGATACGTTCACCGCCACACGTATGGGACGCAAGCCCTTCTCCAGCCATGAACGACCGTGTTCGCAAGCCCTTCTCAGTATCCAGTCCCCGAGCATTGCGGTCAATCCGCGTTCTTCCGCGACGTTGAGGATCGTTTCGGTGGTAATCAGTCCCCTTTGTTCCTCGTTCCATCGAAGCAGTGCCTCAACCGCGACCACACGACCGGACGCGCACTCAACGATGGGCTGGAAATACAGATTCAGATCGTTGGCAGCCAAGGCCGAACGGATGGCTATCTCCACTTCCGTCTTCGCCACCATCTCCACGTTCATGGCCTGGGAAAAGAACCTTGCCACGTTCTTTCCTTGATCCTTTGCGCTGTACAGGGCAATGTCCGCGTTTCGAAGAAGGGTATCCACGTCTTCCCCATCCGAAGGAGCAAAGGCAACACCTATTCCCGTGGCGACGAAGACTTCTCGGCCTTCCAAGTTGAAAGGAGACAGGAAACTCGCCAGGATTCTGCCACAGATGTCGCTCACGTACGCCGTATTCTCCAGCCAGGGGACCACGAGCGCGAACTCGTCTCCGCCCAGACGGCCCACGGTGTCGATTTCGCGTACACTTTCCCTGAGGCGATCTGCCACGAGCACCAGAAGTTGATCACCCTCCAGGTGCCCCAGAGAATCGTTGACCGTCTTGAACCCATCGAGGTCCAACAGCACCAGGGCAGTGTTTCGGCCGTGCCGACGACCCTCCGCGAGGGCCATGTTCAGCCGGTCTCGGAACAAGAGACGATTCGCCAATCCTGTCAGCGGGTCATAATGGGCCAGTCGCTGAAGTTGCGCTTCGGTGTGTTTCATGTGGGAGATGTCCGAAGAGAATCCCACAAACTGCGTAATCTCCTTGCGTTCGTCTCGCACCGCGCTGATCGAAAGGAGCTTTGGGTAGATCTCTCCGGATTTACGGCGATCCCAAATCTCGCCCTGCCACTGGCCCGTCTCAAAGAGAGATTTCCACATGTCGCGGTAGAAAGCCCGGTCGTGACGGCCTGACTGCAGGATTCCCGGCGTCCGGTCCAGGAGGTCCTCTTTCGAATACCCGGATTGCAGGCAGAACGCCTCGTTGACGTCGATGATCTTTCCGTGGCGATCCGTGATGATGATGGCTTCGTTGCTGCTTTCGATGACTTTCGCAGCGAGATTGAGCTTTTCTTGGGATTTCCGTCGGTCCTCGGCCTCAATGCTGAGCCCGAGCAGATCCGCAACAGACTGGGCGAAATCCTGCTCGAGCCGGCTCCAGACCCGCGAGGGCCCGACATGTTCGTGGCACACGATTCCCACCATTCGGCCCGCAAGGCGCACCGGAACATCAAGCATCGAGGTGATACCTAGCGGTTTCAGGTAGAACTCGGTGAACTCCCGCGTGTGGGGATGCTCCTGGGCTTTGTCTGCGACGATGGACCGATGATTGGCCAGAGCTTGCTTGTACGCGGGGAACTGGTCGGCTTCGAGCACCACAGTATCCGAACTGAAGCGATTCGTCGACAAAGTGTAGAGCTTTCGGCACCTTAGAAGACCGAAGTCTTCGGCTATTGCCCAGTAGCTGACGCGCTCGATCTGAAGGGCGCTCGCGTCACTGCTCAATAGCCTCTCGACATAGTGTTCGTGGTCGGAGTTTGCCGCCCGAGCCAGCTCGAGCCACACCAGGTCATACTTCACGGCTTCCTGATCGAGCCGGCACCTCTGCTGTTCCGCGTCACGTGCGACCTCGCCGGCTTCGAGTTCCGCGACTCGCTTCTTGAGGCGGTCTATTTCCGCGAGCAGGTCCTCGGCGGTTCTCTTGTCTCGGTTCGGGTCTTTCGGCACGACGAAACCTCCTCGGCAAGCGGCTTCTCGCTGAGGGTTCTACGGGAGTCATCCCTGCGGGCTCCTCAGACTGCACGCAGGTGATGTCACTCGTATCAGGCGGAATGCACCCTCGCAATGCTGCAAAGATCGCGGAGCGTCGACTCATGGTCCTCGTTGCACCGCGCTACTTCCCCCGAAGACCTCTGCGTACATCCTGTTTGATGCGTGAGACGTCGCACTTGATTCCTCGCACAATGGCTGGGAGCCGCAACCAATAATCTCGTCGACGAGATTGACGGGCTTTTCGGCCGTGGATCGTATGTGAGCCCCCGGGAAACGGGTCATTCAGGGGAAATACGAGTGGTGGAGGGTCCTCCCCTTTGAGGCGGTTGCGAAACTCTGCATTTGACGGACCACACGACGAGGCACCCCGGCGACGGTCCGCTCGTTTCGATGTGAGGACAGTTTCGCAACCGGCTGCCAGAGATTACTTCCCGGTACCCTGATTGGGTTGAGATTGAATCCGGGCCGCTTGTTCCCGCTTGGCCTGTTCATAGAGCTGCCGGATCTCGTCGAGTCGCTCCTGAGAGAGTGCCGGCGCCTTCTCCTCGGTAGGCAGCGGTTGATGCATCTGGTGACTGCGCGATTGATTTGCGGGCTTTGTTTCAGTCTGTTGCGAAGATTGCGCGCCGACCGCGCAAGGACCCATGACCAGAACACACCCACACAACAGAACAACGAGTAATTGCATATCCGGACTCCGACTGAGGCTTTGCGTGCGAGGGATTCGCACCACAACGAGCAGGTTTCTATCACACCATGCGCGAGGGTGCAAGGACGCGGTTAACCTGCCTGTTCCAAACCGAATCTTTTCATCTTGCTGTACAGGGTGCTTCGACTGATGCCCATCATTCTTGATGCCTTGTATTTGTTCCAGCCGCACTTCTGGAGCACCATGCGTACGTGATCGCTTTCCACGCGCTCGAGGCTTGCCTCACCTACGGGGGGGAGGCAGCCCTCTTCAAGTGCTCTGAGGCCCGCTGGGAGGTCCGACGGCAGGATCATCTCCCCTTTTGCGAGCACCATGGCTCGCTCTACCACGTTCTCGAGCTCTCGCACGTTGCCGGGCCAGTGATGCCGGAAGAGCAGGTCCATTGCCTCCCGCGAAAATCCTCGGACATGCTTGCCCAGTGCCTTGTGAAAGCGTGCGACAAAATTTGCGACCAACTGAGGGATGTCCTCCCGTCGTTCTCTCAGCGGAGGAACCTCGATCGATATGACGTTGAGGCGCCAATACAGGTCTTCCCGGAATATTGCCTGGGCCATGGCGGCTTTGAGGTCCCGGTTGGTTGCTGCGACGATACGCGCGTCCGTGGTGAGCTGTTCTTCGCCGCCGACCCGTTCGAACGTGCGTTCCTGGATGACGCGCAGGAGGATCACTTGGGTGGGAAGGCTGATTTCCCCGATTTCGTCGAGGAAGATCGTGCCGTGATGTGCCAGTTCGAATCTGCCGGGTTTGCGTCGGATGGCCCCAGTGAACGCACCCTTCTCGTGACCGAAGAGTTCCGAATGCAGAAGCGTTTCCGGATACGCGGCGCAGTTTATCACCACAAAGGGGCCTTGGCTGCGGTTACTCTCTTCGTGAATTGCTCTGGAGATGACCTCTTTTCCGGTTCCGGACTCCCCTTGGATGAGTACGTTGGAGTCGCTCCTGGACACTCTGTCGATGAGGTTGCAGATACCCCGCATCCCGGGGGATCTCCCCAGGCGATCCCCGAGTCTTTCTGAACGGTCCATGGTGAGCGAGAGTTCACGGCTGCGTTCCCGCTCCTCCCGCAGGCTTCGGTAGAGCCGTCGGATTCTCAGCATGGCGTTGACTCGTGCGATGAGCTCGTCCGTATGGTAGGGCTTGATGAGATAGTCGTCTCCGCCGCTGTTGAGGCCCTCGATCTTGGATTCGAGGCTGCAATGCACCGTGAAGATGATGATCGGTATGTATTGGAAGCGGGGATGAGCCTTCAGTGTCGCGGCCATCTCGAACCCGTCCATGCCGGGGAGGTTCACGTCGAGGAGAATCACATCCGGTTCACGGCCGCTATCGAGCACGCGCAGGGCGTCCTCTGCCGAGACGACCAGGTCCGCGGAGCAACCATGGGCTTCCAAGAGTTCCTTTGTGTAAGGTCCGTTGAACTCGTCATCTTCCACGATCAGCAGATCACCTGAAGAGAGTGGGTTGTGCATGGGTCATTCCTTGCGCTTCACATCATCCGTGGGGCAGGACGGGAACCCATAGGGGTCAAAATAGGGCCAACCGTCCCTCATTCCCCGGCTTGAAAGGCCCGGCCACTGTCAATTGTCCCTCCGGGACTCCGTCACTCCCAAGCCCCGCAGGGGCGACTGAGAATAGCCGGATGCTTCAGCACCGGGAGCCAAGGGCCGAAGACCCTGTGGCGTGGCAAGTCCTTAATTTGACGCCCATGGGACGGGTACCCCATCCTTGGCTGCCGGAAACGAGGGACGGTCCCCCGCTAGTGGGATGTTCCCACGCGGTCGAGCCATTCTCTGAGGGCCGCCTCGCTCGGCAGATCGAGCAGCTCTTCCCCCAGGCGTTCCAGTTCCTCCAGCGACAGATGTTGTATGCGTGCCTCCGCGGCAGGGTCGAGGCTCCCAAACTTCCGTTTGAGCAAGCGCACGGCAAGGGACGCGGCCTGCTCTTGTCTGCCCTCTTGCCTGCCCTCTCTGATGCCCTGCTTGAGTCCCACAGCGGCCCCTTCTCGGAACCACTCGTCCTTGTGTTCAGCAACCAGTTGTTCGGTCCATCTGTCCATGAACGTTTCTCCTGTCTCGTGAAAAGCGGCCTCCACTGCCTGGCGGCAGTCATCCACCGTCACGTGTTCGGCTGCCGCGCTCAGATACCGGAGTACTGTCTCGAGAAACCCCAGCGCGGTCCGGACATCTATTGCCGTCAGCAGCCTCAGCAGATCCGTGAGCCGTTCCCGTAGATCCGGACTGTGCACATGTTTCATCAGCAGCAACGCGACCCTGCCGATGGCGCCAAGAGTGATCTCCTCATCCGAATATGCCGAGAGGTCGCACAAATGGTACGTAAAGTCCAACAGACCCGGCCTCAGAGATTCAGGGGTTTGATAGAGAGCGGCAAAGTTCTGAGGAATTCGCCACTTGGCGAGTCCATGGTACAGCACCACAGGAACAACCGGTGGAACGGAGCCGACCGAGTGTTTGTTCGCATACTCCCAAATCCGCATCATATAGCGCAAGAGCTGGAATGCAACGTCCCCGGCCGGATAGGACTTGTGCTCAAACAGGATGTAGACGAAACCCGGTTGTCCTTCCTCGAAATCGGCCTGGTAGAGTAGATCCGAGAAGTATTCCCGCAGATTCGGATCCACAAACGAATCCTTGTGCAATCGGAAGGTCTTAGGCTGCAAGTGACGGGACACATGCGCCGGGAGGAAACGAAACAGAAACTCCTCGGCCACATCGAGTCGCGACAAGACCTCTTTGATGAATCGGTCATGCGGATCAGTGATCTCCAAAATGGCGAACCTCCTCCCCTTTCCTCTCGTGTCTGAGTGTACCACCAAGCTGCTGGGAGCCGCAACCAAGAATCGCTCTCGCCTTGCTCGGTCCGCGTGCAATCCGATAGCGGGGCGAGTTGGTTCTGCACACATGCAAACCGCAGAGCGCCGCCGAGGAAGAACAGCCACAAGCCCTGCTAGTGAAGCGGATTTCGACAACAGGTTTTCGCTGCCGGGGAAGAGTTCCAATCATGGCAGTGCAGCGTACGCCGGACTGGACGGCCTGTGGTCACACGAAGTGGTAGGCGAGCCCCTGCGCGGCCGCGACCATTTCTCCGGAGTCGGTCCGAACTGCCAGGTTCCAGAGGCTTACCCTCTTGCCGATATGAACGGGAGTGGCTTCCGCGACGATCCGATCACCAGGACCAGTCGCTCTGAGGTAGTCGATCTTCACCTCCAAGGCGTATGCCTGGTACCCCCTTGAATTGCACGCGACCGCAAAGGCCTGGTCCGCAAGAGAGAAGATGACTCCCCCATGGGTTCGCACGCCCGCGTTGCAGTAGTCGTCGCGTATGGTCAGGCTCACCCGCGAGTAGGCGTCCCGGACCTCCTCGACCTCAATTCCGAGAAAGGTCGCGAACGGGTCTTTGCCGACGACCTCCCTCGCGAACCCGAGGGGGTCTTGGGACCTGTCAATAATAGGTTCTTGGTTCATGACTCTTCCTTGTTGCTCTCCGTAATTACATTCCACGAAGGACACACTGTCGCGCGGTGACAATTGCGGCACGTTTCACCCTGATCTCGCCCCTACAGTCAAGGAACGGGTGCGGCAAACCCTTTCTCCTGCCGTAAGAGGGAAGCGGAGGGGGACCTGTCCTACTCGACCATCCCGCGAATATCAAGGAGCGTGGCTGCAGCTACCTTACCGGATGAGTCCCCGGCTCCGAGGGAAGCTTCTGCGTCGCCGTGGATCTTGTCACCGGAGTCGGGGCCGAAGCAGCTCGCATCTTGGAGTTGTGGGCTGCCGCAATCCGGAGAAAGTTTCTCAGCAAGGTTGCTCCGTCGGGGCGCCTGGGCAAATAGTATTCGGTGTGGGCCTGAATGCCGTACGCCGGCTTCGTGGGGTGCCTCATGATTTGATAAGGAGAGAGCCTGTTCTCTGCCAGCCAGACAAAACCCGACGGAAGCCTCTTCACTTCGTCGTAGTGGTTCTGGACGAGATTGAGACTCTTGCCCGCGCCTAGGAATATGGGGTCTTCGGCGCGCACAAACACTTCGTGGCGGCCTCTTTCCGTCGGATTCTTTCCGTACGGCAGACAGTCGTCTTCACGTCCGAGGATCGGGCCTACCTTCCCTCCGAACGCGAGCGCCAAAGCCTGGTGGCCGCCGCATATTCCCACAACCGGGATGTTCATCTCTTCCACGATGACACGCAGCGCCTCGAGGAACCTGCCCAAAGCCTCACCGCTCTTGCCCCTGTATTTGCACCAGGGCACTCCATTGGGGCTCAGAGCCAGAAACGCGGGCCGAATTCGTTCCATGTGTTCCACGGTCACCTCCGAGAACGGCAGGACCATCCCCTTGCCTCCTGCGCCCAGACCCGCAAGTATGTCCCGAACCTTCACCGCCTGTTTCGAGGTCTGCCCATGGAACAGATTCACCACTACCCAGACGTTTGACCCTCCCGCAGCAAAGTTCTGATACTCACTCACGACGGGCACCGGCACTCGGGTTCCCCCGGAACCCAAAGAGCCTTGCACCGCCACTCCCACGAACACGACCACTACCATGAACAAAAGGAAAAACCTACGCATGATCTCCCACAAACTCACTCGACGTCACTCCCTCTCCTGCGGAGAAATGTGCCACGAAATCGCCATCGAAGTAAAGGCAAATCTTGCCTTTCGGGTTAGTGGGGCAATATAATGACTACTATTTATTGGGAATTCCGCCTCTGAGCCGGGGAGACAGGACCTTGTCCGCAAGATGGTCGCGTGATATATCCTTGGTACAAGCACGGTCCGTGGTCGAGGTTAAGGGGCTCTCCAGGCATTTCCCTGGATTTTTACGGGCATTCGTGGTAGTGAAACCAATACACTTGTCCCGAACAACGATTCGAGGCGTCGATGCGACAGATCGGACTGGTCCTCAAACGAGGAGACAAAGAGGCTCTTGTCCTCGCCCGCGAAATTTGTGAGCGCGTCATTCAGTCGGGTAGACGAGTGCTCGTAGAACCCGTGCTGGCGGACTTGGCGGATCAGTGGCACGCGGAAGTGAGCCAGAAGATCGGCGACGAAGCGGATCTCCTCGTGGTCCTCGGGGGAGACGGCACCATGCTCAGGGCAGCGGCTTTGCTCAATGCCAAGCGTACCCCGGTCATGGGCGTCAACCTGGGTCGCGTCGGATACATGGCAGAGGTCTCTCCACAAGAAGCGGTTTCCACGCTCGAAGCTGTATTCGCAGGCAAGGCGGTCTGCGTAGAACGTATGCTGCTCCAAGTGACCGCTCCGGACGAACGGCCCAGAAGAGTCCTCAATGAAGTGGTGGTCCACTGGGGCCGAATCGCCAGGCTCCTGGAACTGGGAATCAAGGTCGGTGACTCAAGAGAGATAGAACTCCGGGCCGACGGCCTGATCGTCTCGACTCCGGTAGGTTCGAGCGCCTACTCGTATGCCGCGAACGGTCCGCTGGTACACCCTGACGTCGAGGGGATACTGCTGACTCCCATATGCCCCTTTGCCGGCCTGAGAAGACCCCTGCTCGTCCCACCGGACGTGGAGATTACACTCCTACTCAGAACGGGCGAGGAATTGATGCTCACTCTTGACGGACATACGATTATTCCGGTAAGAACGGGGCAGTCCATTCACATCAGACGAGCCGTGTTGCCGATGATCATGATGAGACTCACACATACGGATTACTTCGACATACTCAGGGAGAAACTGGCCTTCCTCTGACGGGCCCGGGAGAACTCGCAGGGAATCTTTCCGGGAGTAGGCCAACAGACTGAAATTGCGATGGGGGAGGCATGGAGGCGATACTGTTGATTTGAGCTCTCCCTGTCATTCCTAAAGAAAGCAGGAATCCAGGTAGCTTCTCAATAAGAGTGGGCACGAACACGGTGAATTCCAGTGTTCGTCATCCCGACGGAAGTCGGGATCCAGTCTGGATGCCTTGCTTCCTAATTTCCTGGATACCGGCTTGCGCCGTTATGACGAAAGTCGCCCGGGGTTATTGAGAAGTTACGAATCCAGGTTTTCTGCGGGTTTCCTGGAAGCCGGCTGTCGCCGGGGCGACGATCAGCGGCGACGCGTTCGTCCTTACGTCAATAACATTGAGGTATGGAGGAGGAGATGAGTCTCCCCCTCCATGGCAGGCCGCGCAGAGCCGCCTCAAGCCGGCCTGAACGGATACACTCACGGCACGTACAGGTTCATGCTACGGTACCTCAAGATATCCAATCTGGCGATCATAGAGAACGTGGAGGTCGAGTTCACGGATGGCTTCAACGTTCTGACCGGCGAGACCGGAGCAGGGAAATCCATACTCATCGGAGCCCTCGATCTTCTCCTCGGCGGCAAAGCACACGCGGACATCATCCGGACAGGTGAACAGGAAGCCACGGTGGAAGGTCTTTTCGAAATCCCGGACATGACTCGGCTCCCGAGAGACCTCGACATAGACCGGACAGGCGAGCTCATCATCACTCGCAGAATACTTCCGTCAGGCCGCTCCAAGGCTACACTCAACGGACATCTCGCCTCAGTGTCGATGCTGGAGACCGTGGGTAGGTCAATGGTGGGCATTTTCGGGCAGCACGAACACCAGACCCTGCTCGACACCGATGCACACGGAGAAATTCTCGACCGATTCGGCAACCTTCATCCGAGACGCCAGAAGACCGCCCGCGCCTTCGAAGACTGGAAGAAGTCCGCAAGGGACCTCGCCCGCGCCGCAGAGACCCTGAAAGAACTCGAAGCCCAGCACCGCGAGCTCATGGCGATTGTGCAAGAACTCAAGACCGCGTGCCTCAAAGAGGGCGAAGAAGAACAGCTCACCATGGAAAAGGAGCTCCTGAAAAAGGCAGTGCAGATACGGGAAAAGGCCTTCGAGGCCTATCAGACCCTCTATGCGAGATCAAGGAGCATCACGGAGGAACTGGCCGAGGTGAAGCGAGCAGTCTCATGGTTGGCAACTACCAACCCGAGCTTGAACGGACTCAAGGAAGATTTCGACGGCGCGCTCTACACCATTGAGGACGTGGCCTTGCAGCTCAGGGACGTGGCCGAGAAGGCCTATAGCGACCCCGCTCGACTGGAAAAAATCGAAGAGAGGCTCGCTCAGATCAGACGGCTCAAGAAGAAGCACGCAATGGATGTGCCTGCCTTGATGAGACATTTGGAGCACCTGGAAAAGGAATCCGGTACTGTGAGCGACACGGCCGATCAGGTCAAGTCCCTGGAATCCGTGGTTGCCCTGAAGAGAGAGGCCTTTTTGGAAGCCGCCAGGGACCTGTCGTCGTCCAGGAAGAAGGCCGCAGACAAGCTTCAGGCAGCCATGGAGAAGGAACTCAAGGAACTGGCCATGGCAGGCGCTTCGTTTGTGGTCGCACTGGACGCTCTCGACGAAAAGAGGGCCGGCTCCTTCGGAATGGATCGGGTCGAGTTTCTTTTGGCATCCAACCCCGGGGAGGCGCCGAGGCCCCTGGCGCGCATCGCGTCCGGCGGCGAGCTCTCCCGAGTGATGCTTGCGATCAAAGCATGGGAGGTGGACGATCAGGGGCCGCCCACGGTGATATTCGACGAGGTGGATGCAGGCATCGGCGGCCATACGGCCTATGCGGTGGGGAGCAGGCTGGTGCGAGTCGCCCGCGCACAGCAGGTATTGTGCATCACCCATCTCCACCAGATTGCTGCAATGGCTGACCACCACGTCTCTGTCCGAAAGACTGTCCGTGAAGGGAGAACCACTATCGAAGTCAAGGCGCTCCACCCCGAGGAAAGGATGCAGGAATTGGCGAGGATGCTCGGAGCGTCGCCCGATTCCGAGACCGCCATGGAGCATGTCCGCAAACTCGTACAGGATGGCCACGCGGGAGCAACGAGTTGATCCGAAGAGCAACGATCAAAGACGTGAAAGACATGCACCGACTGATTACGGAACAGGCCGGAAACGGCCGGCTTCTCCCTCGAGCGTTGTCCGAATTGTATGCCCAGGTGCGGGACTTCCTGGTGTACGCGGACGACGCGACCGGAGCGATCGTGGGATGCGGCGCATTGCAGATCGTCTGGGAGGACCTGGCGGAGATCCGGTCACTGGCGGTGACGACACGGGAACAGGGGCGTGGCCTGGGGACCGCGCTCCTCGAGCAGTTGCTCATTGATGCCGTGGAAATGGGTGTGGAACGGCTATTTGTCCTGACGTATCAACCGGGACTGTTTGAGCGTCTCGGATTCGAGCGCATGGACAAGAGCTTGCTTCCCCACAAGATCTGGGCTGACTGTATTCGATGCACCAAGTTCCCGGAATGCGACGAAATCGCCCTCGTGAAGAGCGGCCTGAGGTGACGCGCCTGAGAATTCGCCGCATTGGGAAAAGCGAGAAGTCTCTCCTCATGCATCCCTCTCCTCGTGGGACGGGGGGTTTGCGTTCTTCCTCCCTTGATGGGACAGGCAAAGCGAGGCTGATGCCTACCGCGATCTTTCACACCAATGATCAAATCCTCTGCCGCCTCGGGATGGTTCCTGGAGTCTTGTTGTGTACTGCGGTACTCATGTTGTCCGGCTGTTCGATGCTGGGTTTGGGGAAATTCAAATGGATCGAATGGACCTCGTCCGGTGAGAAGTATTACCTGCTCAAGAACTGCTTCCTTGCCGCGGGCAACAGCCTGAGCCCCAGACAGAGCTTCGACCACAACATGTATGAAAACGTCTCCTTCTGTTTTGTTCCTGCAAACGAGAAGAACCATTATGTCTCCAAGACGCTCTGGTATGACCCGTCGGGTCTGGAGTTTCGGGCGATAAGGCAGACCCACGACAAGCAACAGGAGACCAAACGAGGCTCCGAGAGAACCCCCCAGGGCACGACGAGGATACACTCCCTGCCACTAAAGGAGTTGTACGAACACAAACGCGGACTCTGGAAAGTGGAACTCTACCTCGATGACGTCTTGGCACGGCGACTCCCGTTCACGGTGCACTGAACCGTTGTCGGGTGTGGGCCCTCCAGGATGTGCTCATCTTTCTGTTGGGGTGTGGCGCCACGGGCCGGAACGTTGGCCCAAGGAAGTCCGAAGCCTTCAGCTTCCAAGGCGAGGGTACTTCGATGTATTCAGTGCGGTCAAGGTGGTGGATTCTCGGTCTCGCAGTCTCTGCCGCAACTGCGCTGATGGCCGGCTGTTCCATTCCACGCCTCCCGACCCCGCACCCATCGTCGTTGATCGAGGAGACCGACCCGGACGAGCAGCCTCGTCTCGTGAAAGATTTCTTCCTGTCGAGCGGGTCGATCTGGAACCACAAGAAAACCTTCCGGAAGGACATGGAAGACGTGGTGGTGCTCTACTTCGTCCCGAGCAACGAACCTCCCCGGTACGTATCGAAGACCGTCTGGTACGATCCAATGGACATCGAGTACAGCGCGAAGAGACAGACCCACGACCTTCAGGAAGAGAGCAAGACGGGCGAACAACGTGACCCCAAAGGAACGAGGAGGTCGCATTCCGTATCCGTCAGGGCCCTGCATGACCACAAACCGGGGCTTTGGAAGGTCGAGCTGTTTCTCGACGATGTGCTGGCCCGAAGGAAGAGATTCTCCGTTGAATGACGGCTTGGAGACTCTCCACGTCGCAAGGCTCCGAAAGCGACCACGGCAAGAATGGGGACGAACGTTCTCTCGCAAAGAACGCGTAACAGTTCACCGCGGAGACACGGAGGACGCAAAGAAGAAAGAGAGAAGAACATGAAAGAATTATCCTTTTCTACCGGTGTGCACCTGAGGGATTAATCCTTGCGCGCGTGACTCGCGTACTTCTCTTCCCATTCTCTGTGCTCTCTCCGCCCCTGCGGTGAGTCTTCCTCTTCCGGGTGAACGGTTACGTGGGAACAAGTCCCTCCTACCCCCCTTTTAGAGAAGTTAGGGGAGGGCACGTGAATTCCGGGAGTGGTTATGGACGGTTCCCCCCTTCCGGGCAAACGGTTATCGCGAGATAAGGAATACCTCATGAGCATATTCACGATAGACCAGGAGAAGTGCAAACGTGACGGCATCTGCGCGAGCGAATGCCCTGCAAAGATCATCACCCAGCAGGATAAGGAGTCGTTCCCGGAACTTGTGGAGGGAGGCGATTCGCTCTGCATCAACTGCGGCCATTGCGTGGCGGTGTGTCCGCAAGGGGCCATGTCGCTGAAGACCATGGCTTCGGGCGAGTGTGCCCCTGTGCAACGGGATCTGTTGCCTACCTCGGCGGCTGTCGACCACCTCATTCGAGCCCGCAGGTCGATCAGGACTTACTCCGACAAGCCCGTGGAAAGGGGGCTCTTGCAGAACCTCATCGAGACCGCCTCGTATGCGCCTTCCGGACACAACTCCCAGCCGGTCCACTGGATGGTGATCCAGGAGCCCTCCGAAGTCCGGCGCATGGCCGGGATTGTGGTCGAGTGGATGCGCATCATGATCGAGCAGCAGCCCCACATCGCGAAGGGGTACCATTTCGATCGGGTCGTGCAGGCATGGGAAGGCGGCGTGGACCGGGTGCTCCGAGGCGCTCCGCATCTTATTGTGGCTCATGCGCACAAGGATCTGCCCATGTCTCAGAGTTCGTGTACCATTGCGCTCACCTCGCTCGAACTGGCAGCGTTCGCTTCAGGACTCGGAGCCTGTTGGGCCGGGTACTTTAACACCTGTGCGACCTTCTACAAGCCCATGCAAGCGGCACTGGGATTACTTGGGGGGCATCAGTCGTTCGGAGCGATGATGATCGGATACCCAAAATTCCGTTTCCAGCGCATTCCGCTGCGAATCCCGCCGAGGGTGATTTGGAGGTAGGTGGCGGCTCGCGGACCCGTTGTCCGCCGCCACGGCGCTCCATTGTTGATCCGGGAGGCGACCATGCAAGACGCGGAACTGTTGGAGTTGGTCCATGACCTGGAGTCAGATCGGGTTGAACGAAAGGCAAGCCTGAGCAAGCAAGACCGGGTACCCCAGGCGATTTGCGAGGCGATTTGCGCCTTCGCCAACGACATGCCCGGCCATGCTCTCCCGGGGGTGGTTTTTGTGGGCGTTCACGATGACGGGACTTGCGCCAACATCCAGGTCACCGATGAACTGTTGCTCACATTATCCCAGATGCGCGACAATGGGAATATACTCCCTTTACCCTCCATGGTCGTGCAGAAACGCACCCTGGACGGGTGCGACCTCGCTGTGCTGATCGTAACCCCTTCCCTGTTTCCGCCGGTGCGGTTCAAAGGGCGGGTTTGGATCAGAGTGGGTCCCCGGCGCGCAATCGCCTCGCAGGATGAGGAGAGACGTCTGAACGAGAAAAGAAGATCGGCGGATCTCCCCTTCGACCTCTGCCCTGTGCGTTCCGCTACGATTGAAGAACTGGACCTGGGACTTTTCCAAAGCACGTACCTTCCAGCAGAGCAGTCACCGGACATACTTGCCCAAAACGACCGTTCGGTGGAACACCAGCTTGTGTCAGTCCGCTTTCTCACTCCACACCCGGAATCCCGTCCAACCGTTCTCGCCTTGCTCGTTGCCGGACGTCGCACCAGGGACTTCCTTCCATGCGCGTATGTACAATTCCTGAGATGCGCCGGCACCGAGCTTGGCGACTACGTAACCGACCACAAAGAGATTGACGGACCTCTGCCCGATCTGATTCGCAGAATGGAGGAAGTCCTGGAAGCGCATGTGTCGGTTCCGGCTGGTTTTCAATCCGGGCCCACCCACGTCGGCCGTCCTGACTACCCCATGGAGGCGCTCAGACAACTGGCGAGAAACGCTATCCTGCACAGATCGTACGAGAATACCAATGCTCCGGTGCTGATCTATTGGTTCGAGGACCGGATCGAGATCCATAGCCCCGGCGGTCTGTTCGGCCGCGTCACCAAGGAGAACTTCGGTCAACCGGGAAGCAAGGACTACCGAAACCCCAATCTCGCTGCTGCGATGAGGACGCTTGGGTTCGTACAACGATTCGGCATGGGCATTCAGATAGCCAAGCGTCACTTGCAGGCCAATGGAAACCCGCCACCTGAATTCCAATTTGCAGAAGGCCATGTGTGCGTTATCGTGCGGAGGAGACCATGACTGCAAGAGTGTTGGCCTTTTTCAACAAAAAGACGGGGGTGGGCAAGACTTCTTTGGCCTACCATCTGGCCTGGATGTATTCCGACCTGGGTGTCTGCGTGTTGGCCGCGGACTTGGACCCCCAAGCCAACCTGAGCGCGGCGTTCCTGGATGACGAGACCATCGAGGAGTTCTGGCGAGAAGATGCCCATCCACGAACCGTCTACGGGTGTGTCAGGCCCCTCCAGGAGCGAACTGGTGACCTGGGCGAACCCTACGTGCATTCTATCGAGGAGGGTCCCCACCTGCTCGTGGGTAACATGTCCTTGTCTTTGTTTGAAGACTTGCTGTCCGATCAGTGGCCCAGAGCGTCGGACAGTGAGGTCGGTGCTTTCCGCGTGCTGTCGGCCTTCTGGAGGATGATGCAGCAGGGGGCGGAAAAGGTTGGAGCAGAACTGGTAGTTATGGACCTGGGGCCCAATCTGGGAGCAATTAACAGAACGGCTCTTATTTCCGCCGACTACATAGCTGTTCCCCTGGGACCGGACTTGTTCTCAATAAGAGGACTCCAGACTCTGGGGCCGACGTTGCAGCAATGGCGTGTTCTGTGGAAGAGGAGGCTCGATGTCCGTCCGAATGCATCGCTCGACATACCGCGAGGCACAATGGAACCTATCGGATACTTGGTACTGCAACACTGGGAGTGGATGGGCCGTCCTGTAGGAGCGTACCACAAATGGATTGCCCGAATCCCCCGAGCATACCGGGAAGCAGTACCGTCCGACCTGCCGGATCCTGAATCCGGTGTGGGGAATGATCCCGCGTGTATTCTCTTGTTAAAACACTATCGGAGCTTGATCCCCATGGCACAGGAAGCACGCAAGCCGATATTCCACCTGAAGGCTGCCGACGGAGCCATCGGGTCTCATTTTCAAGCGGTTCTGTCGGCACGCAAGGACTTCGAGCTCTTGGCGCGGGCTATTGCAGGCCGAATCGGCCTGACGATCCCCGATCAGTGAGCGACGGCAATCCTCACCCGTCGAAGATGGAGGTGCTCCTCTCCTCTATCACGCCGTCCTTGTCCGCGAGGGGAAAATCCACCACGAATTCCGTGCCGCCATACCTCTCGCAGTCCGCGGAGACCGCGCAGTGAGGGCACTCACTCGCATCCCCGGGCATTTGCGGGGCAGAATCCTCCAGGTGCGGACATCGCTTCGACGTAAAGGAGAGTTTGAACCCGTAGATCTCGGAAAACATACGAATCCGCAACAGGTCTACGCCCTTGCCCCCGGCGTTGAAGGAATACTGACGACCGGAAGAGTAGTCGTCAGTGTCTTGCACATGGTAAAAGCCCTCGAAGATGAACACCTTGTCCTTCTCCGGAATGCCTATTCCCGTGTCCTTGACGCTCACCACGTACCTGTTCCCTGTCCTTCGCCCGGTCACCGTCACCTTCCCGTGATCAGGAGTGGCTTCGATCGCGTTGCGGACCAGGCCTTCGATCACCGACTCGAGCACATGCGTCGGGATCAGCACTTGAGCCTCACTCTGAAGATCGCATGTCAGATTCACGAGGCGTTTCTGCTGCGCGGCCTTGTCGCGGATGCGGACCATCAGCGCATCCCCGAACTGCTTCACGTCTATGAGATCGGGTTCATCCTTGTACGTGGGGAATGTCTTCTCAAGCCAGTGGTGTATCACTTCCGAGGCATGGGTGATTTCCGGCGTCCGTTCGGCCTGTACTGCCATGAGATCCAGCGCGCATTGCAGAAAACTCGAAATCATGCGCTTTTCCCATGAGTACCCTGTCATCATGATGCTCTCGACCTGGGCCTCCAACCTGTTGAGACTTTGCACGTGGCGTTCAATCCGGTCGATGGCCCGTTCGAAACCCGTGATCCCTTCATTGGTCAGTTTTCGCCTCATGGTGGCGACGCTCCCGCGGATAATCGCGAGAGGAGTACGCAGTTCGTGCGACAGATGGTTGAGGATCTTGGTCTTGGCCCGGTTGAGTGCTTCCAACTCGCCGTATGAGTTCATCAATTCGGTGAAGAAGTTCGCGTTCTCGACCGCGAGCGCGACCACCCCTGCAAGCGACAAACAGACATGCACGTCCGCTTCCGTAAAACGACCGTGGCGCTTGTTCATCACCGCCAGCACGCCGATGGTCCCTTCGCGTGTGTTTAGCGGGACTATCACCTCATTTCGGATCAGGAATCCCGAGCGGGTCTCGAAAGGCCTGAAGAACTCCGGGTCGCTGCATGGATCATTGAGCATTGCAGGCTCTCCGGTCCGGTAGACTCGCCCGCTCACGCTGGCGTCCAGGGGAAGCCGAAGTTCCCCAGCGAGCTTGTCCAGTTCGCCGCGCTCGTCCTGCACTTCCTTCCAGTACAGGTCTCCGCAGCGTTCGTCATAGAGCAGGATACCCGCGGCCTCGGTCTCCATGGCCCCGATAAGCTCTCTGACGACCACTTCCAGGAGATGATCCAGGTCAAGGGTGGACGCGATGGCCATGCTCGCCCGGTAGAGCATTTCCAGGTCGTCCCGGGACTTCTTCAGCTTCTCGTACACGGTCGCGTTGTCGATCGCGAGCGCGATGCTCACCCCCATCGAGGTGGCAAGGGCCTCGTCAAGCTCCGAGAAGTCGCCGCCGATCTTATTCATGATCATCAAGACGCCGATCGTCTTGTCCCCGGTGTTGAGCGGCACTTGGAGCACCTTGCGGATCGAGAACCCGCTTCTCTTGGTCATTTCCGGGTAGTAGCGCGGATCTGTCGCGGTGTCGTTGACGCGAGCGGCTTTGTTGTTCTTGAAGACCCAGCCCGCAATGCTCCCGTCGATGGGCAGTCTCAGTTCTGAGATCTGCGGGGCGAGTATGTTCCTGGTATCCCTAATCTTTCTGAAGTACAGGTCACCGCGGTTGTCGTCATAGAGGAGCACTCCCGCTCCTTCCGCGATGAGGGCCTTGCAGACCTCCTCGATGACCACAGAAAGCAACTGGTCGAGATCCCTTGTGCGCCCAACCGCCTCGGCAACATTCACGAGCACGGCCAGCTCGAACAGCTCGTTGCGGTCGGTATCAGAAGCAGAGCTCAGCACGTCTCGCACAACCCCCTCAAGCTGCTGAACTCTCCTCTCAAGGTCCCCGTAGCTGGGCTTCGGCATCCAATGCTCTCCTTCAGACCGTGACGCGTCCAACCGCGGGGGCCTCCGCGGCCACACGTTCGCTGCCGGACGCCGTGATCCGCGCCCTGCACACATCCCGGAAGTTGTTGACTGCGCTGAAGAACTCCCGCATCATGATCACCCACAGGTACCGACCTTTGCGCGTGAGGCGCAGCACCCCACGCTCCTCGACCAGTGCTCCGACAAGCTTGAACAGAGCGATCTCAGGCCGCAACGTCTTCATGAATCTTCCATGGAATTTTTTTTCCGCCGTGTCAATATGCAACGAGGTGCCGAACAGCTTCATCATGAAATCGTAGCGGATCTGATCGTCGAGGGAGAAGTCCCGCTTGGCGAAAAGAGGGAATCTGTTCCGCCCGATCGCCTGCAGGTAGTCCCGCACTGAGAATGTGTTGGCCCAGACACTCCCTCCGACGTAACCGAACGACCCACTGCCTGCTCCCACATACTCGTCGTAATCGACTATGTATTCGTCAATCATGGTCTTCTTTCTCGAGAAGCACCAGGCGGTCCCGCAGGAGTATCGGTCGTCGAGCATCTCGCTGATACGACGGTACAAGAGCTTCTCTTGGCGATAGCTGATGGGGCCGAATCTCCTTGCCAACTCCTTGCGCGTTATTTCCGATACCATGAGAGGGTAGAAGGTCACCTGATCGGCCTCGATTTCGAGGATGGTGCGCACGTCATACTCTATCATCGGGAGGGTCTGGGTCGGAAAATTAAAAATCATGTCTACGTTGAGGGTATCGAACATGCCCTTGATGCGATCGAGGCTTGCCTTGATCTCCGCGCCGCTCCCGTACTTGTGGAAACGCTCCATGCGCCTGAGCAGATCGTCATCGAAGGTCTGCACCCCCACAGAAAGCCGGTTCACGCCGGAGTCCTTGAGCCGCCGCAGGATGTCGTCCGTGAGGTGATGAGGGTTGGTCTCGAGAGAAATCTCTCTGATGCGAAAGGTGGCTCGGAGTGTCGCCAGCAGTTTTGTCATCTCCACGGGCAGGACGGTGGGGGTTCCTCCTCCCACGTAGACCGCGGCGAAATTGAACCCCAGATCCGCGTACATGCGGATCTCTTCCGTCAGGCCCCTGAAGTAGTCCATCGCAAGGTTTCTGTCCAGCGGAAACCGGTTGAACGAGCAATACGGGCAGAGTTCCTCGCAGAACGGAATGTGCAGGTAAAGAAGGTACTCGGCACCGGACCTGGGAGTAGGGGGTTCAATTTCCTCGGCAGGGTCTATCCGCAGTAGCCGGCCGTGCTTGTATCTGAGGTACGCGGTGAGCGCGCGTTCGACAATCATGAATCGTTCTCCTCGGACCCGGTCTCTCCATGCGGAAGCTCCATTCTCATGACAACCGTTCGCCACGGTCGGACCGATCCCGGAATCCGCTCCTCTCGGGGAACAGAAAGATGAGAATCAACCCGATTACGAAGCCGCCGATGTGCGCCATGTACGCAACTCCGCCTCCGCTGCCGGCCTTCGCACCGAAGACTCCCAAGACCAACTGTATCGCGAACCATATGCCCATGAACCACGCGGCGCGGATCTCTACAGGCCTGAAAAAGACCAGGACCCACACGCGAGCCCGTGGAAAACAGATCACGTACGCGGCCAGAACCCCCGAAATCGCTCCACTTGCGCCAACCAGGGGAATTCCCGATCCGGGCGCGGCGATCACGTGGGCCAGAGAGGCCATGATCCCGCTGATCAGATAGAACACGAGAAATTCCGCGTGACCGAGTCTGTCCTCCACGTTGTCCCCGAAAATCCACAAGTACAGCATGTTTACCGCAATGTGCATCCATCCCGCGTGCATGAATATGTTCGTGAACAGGGGGAGCAGCGCGTGGCTCAGTATCCCGCCGGTTCTCCATGAGGAGACGAACTCGCCCGGGGTGAGCCCATAGCGCATGAACAGCTCTCCGGGTCGAGATGCGGTTATCTCCCCAAGGAACACGAGTGCGTTCACGACGATGAGCCCGACGGTCACATACGGAATGCCTCCCGAGGGGTTGACGTCTCTGTACGGAATGAACATTTCCAAGCCTCACTGTGGGCTGTCACCGGCGGCTGGGAGCGGGATAACTGCCTGAAATGTCGAATTCCCCTGTCGTTGAGGGAGCTCCCATAGAGGCCCCCGGTCATGTCCCGTGAAGTGTCCGGATGCTTCTACTCTTTTGCGCCATTTTCCAGCAGGAGTCTCACGAGCTTCGATGAATCCCGCTCAATTGCCCCGGCAAGGGCGGATTTCCCGCTTCGATCCTTCATGTTGACATCCGCGCCCTTCTCCAATAGGAGTGCGGTCACTTCCAGTTGGCCTTCTCGAGCGGCCCACATGAGGGCCGTGGCGCCGTTCTTCTGCACCGCGTTGATCTTTGCCCCGTTCTCCAGCAGGAGCCTCGCCACGTGCGTGCTTCCGCTGAAAGCGGCAGCCATGAGCGCGGTTTCGCCGTCCTGATCGGCCTCGTTGACCTTGGCTCCTCGTTGCAGAAGGGTTCTCACCTCCTCCGCGTGGCCTTTAAGTGCGGCCCTCATCAGCGCGGTGACGCCCCGCTTGTCCTTGGCGTTCACGTCCGCGCCTCGGTTGATCAGCAGCATCAGCGCCTCGGACCTGCCGTCTGCCGCTGCCCACATCAACGGAGTCATACCCCCCTCGTCCCTCGACTCGCAGCTCGCACCGTTGTTGAGCAGGGTAAGCATCTGTCTGAGCTGTCCCTTTCGAGCGGCCCGTATGAGCTCGAGATTCTCAGCCGCGCTTACTGCCACGTGCGTTTGCGCGGGGCTGAACAGGACAGCGATGGCAAGTGCCATGACGCTACTCAGAGTTCCGGCGATGACCAGTATTCCCTTCGTCATCTGAGGTTACCTTCAATGTCTTGATTACAAAATGGAATCCCCATGAGGCACTCGGTCCCCTCCAGCCTAATGCCGCTTCAGTCTAGGATGAGAAAGACTCAGGACCCGTTCAAGGATCACGTCGAATGCTCGAGCCGTATCGGATTCGGGGTGCTCAATGACGAAAGGCCTTCCGTCATCGGATGACGACATCAGTCGGGGGTCCAGCGGAATTTCCCCGAGGAATCGGTATCCCGTTTCCAGCGCGAGCTTCTTGCCCCCCCCGCGTTTAAACACGTCAAAGACCTCCCCGCATTTGGGGCACGAAAAGCCGCTCATGTTCTCCACGATGCCGAACACGGGCATGCCCAGGTGCTTGCAGAATCGGATCGACTTGCGCACGTCCTTGAGCGCGATCTCCTGCGGGGTGGTCACTATGATGGCCTGCGATCCGGGGGGCGCCATCTGACACACGGAGAGCGGTTCGTCACCGGTTCCGGGGGGCGCGTCCACAACGAGGAAGTCGAGATCGCCCCAGTCAGCTTCTCCCACGAATTGGCTTATCATGCGGTGTTTCATCGGTCCTCGCCAGATCACGGCTTCGTCGGTCTCGTCTCTGACGAGGAACTCGATGGAAAGGACCTTCAGGTTGTCATTATACCGCACCGGGATCATTCCACTTGCGTTGGTCCCTCTGATCTGTGCGCCTTCGAGCCGCAGGAGCTTCGGGATGCTCGGCCCGTGGAGGTCTATGTCGAGGAGACCCACCTGTCTGTCGCGGGACGCCAGGCCGGCTGCGAGGTTCACCGCGATGGTGCTCTTGCCGACGCCTCCTTTGCCGGACAGGATCATTATCGTGTGCTCGATCCGGGTCAACGTGTCCGCGACCATAAGGTCTTCCCGGAGGGCTTCCAGTGCTTCTTTGGTTATTGGTGGTTGCTTCTTTTCACTCATTGCTCGGATGCTCGGAAACGGTACGAGGCCGGGGGTTGTCGGTCTCGCACGAGGGTGATGATTTCTTCAGACATGTCTGATATGGTATCGGTTTCTTGGCCGTACTTCGCGCTGAACGACCTGGGGCGCATGTCAAAGGCATCAAAATCGGATATCCTTTGCAGCACCGTGCTCTCCGGTATAAGGGTGGCGATCACCCCCGGCCAGTCATGTTCGACCGGGGGATTCCTGCCGATCCTGATAGCCTCCACGAATCGCTTGTCGGGCAGGCTTCTGTTCCTGTACTTCGAGATCACCACCGCCACCGGTTCGGTCCTGAGCCGGCTCATTTTGAGGCGCTCGATCACGAAGTTCGTTCCTGACGCGGCCAACGGGTCGGGCGTGGTGGGGATGACGGCATGTCTGGCCAGCCGTATGACGAATCGACCCTGCAGGTTGAACGAGGGCGGCGCATCCACCACGACCCATTCGTGCCTCTCGGTGGTCGCGGACTCGAGCCGATCCACGAGGCTCGATATGCGCTTGTCGAGCTTTTCCAGGGCCAGGTCCCGGATGAAGACATGTCGCATCAGGAGCCGTTCATAGTCGGCAAACCGGATCGTCGACGGCAGCAAGGAGATGCAGCCGGTCCGTCCTGCGGCTATGTTCGAGGCAAAGGGTCTCACGAAGTCCTCAATATCAGGTCCCCACCTGTCGTTGAGGGTCTTGCGGATATAGTCGTACAGGGTGAGAGACCTCTTGTCCAAGTCCCGTGCTTCGCGAGTGCCGACAAGCATGGCCGTCGAATTGCACTGCGGGTCACCGTCGATGAACAGGACCTTCTGACCGCGCACAAAGGCCAGATACTCCGCAAAAGCAACGGACAGGGTCGATTTGCCGACTCCGCCCTTGAGATTGATGAAGCACACGCTTCTGTGATGCATGCCGAACTCTCTTCTCGTCAAAGTCGAGGCTACCCGTCGGCTTCCTGTGCCACGGAGGCAGACCCTTCCTTCTCCGGCGGCAAGGACCCCTTCAGCACACCTTCCTCGGGAGGCGACCTGGACGAGGCCGGATCGAGAGATTCGGTGCCGGTGCTGACTTCGGGATACGCACGCGGTTCAGGAGTTCGACCGGCGCCCGCACTGCTCACGACACTGTCCGCGTCAGCTTTGCGGGGGAGGTCCGGCTTGGGCTGTTGCCCGCCCCGTGTCACGCACCCGTCCTGGGGGAACAGGAGTGACTATACCACAATTCGGTCCCGTCTCATCTGAAATCGTACGGACAAAGGACTCGCCCCGCGCTGCCTTTGGCTCAGGTTTTCCGAGGGGCATTCCGGTCGAGTAAGTGAATATAGCCCAAGAAGAGCACATGTCAAGTCGGTCTCCGAGGTGGGGGCGGCCACCGGTGTGAGCCAAGAAAGTCTTGACCTTCCCTGAGGGTCAAGGCATACAAAGCGTTTGAAGCGGACGAAGAGCGCCGCAAAATGTCATTGCGAACCATGCCCGATCACGCAAGGGAGACAAGCTCATGGCCGACTACGACATTCTGGAAGGGAAGAGAATCCTGGTGGTTGATGATGAACCCGACGTGCTCGACGCAGTCAGAGAGGCGTTGGACCAATGCCGGGTCACTGCGGTGGAGGACTTCTCGCAGGCTCTCGATCTGATCAATCGGGAGACGTTTGACCTGGTGGTGCTCGACATCATGGGAGTGCGCGGCTTTGAGCTGCTGGAGGCTTGCCGTCAGCGCCGCCTTCCCGCTGCCATGCTCACCGCGAGAGCCATCAATGTGGAGAGCCTGAACCGCTCCATCAAGGGCGGTGCCCTCTCCTTCCTCCCCAAAGAAGAACTCGGCAGACTCCGGGAACTCATCGCGGAGATTCTCCAAGAGCTTTCAGAAGGGAGACGCCATTGGACTCGTCTGTTCGCCAGATTGGGGCCCTATTTCAGGGAGAAACTGGGCGTCGTGTGGGCTGACCTCGAAAAGCCGCCGGTCGGGCCGCCCTTGGCCTGACCCCCGCAAGAAAAAAAGGAGTTGACACGACGGGGACGATTGTATACAGAACACAATATTCTCTCACAACCACTCTGCTCTCCGGCGGTTCGAGCGGGAGCCCCCATGACAAGGATTACCAAGACCTCCCTCCCCGAAGAGGTTGCGAACCGGATTCGTCGGATGATCCGGAAAGGTGTCCTCAAGAAGGGCGACCGCATCATAGAGCACGATTTGTCAGAAACGCTGGGAGTAAGCCGAACACCTCTCAGGGAAGCCCTCCGCTCGCTCACCGCGGAGGGCCTCATAGAGCTGCGCCCCCACCGGGGAGCCTACGTCGCAGAACCGTCCATGGATCAGATCCAGGACATGTTCGAGGTGATGAGCTTCCTTGAGGGCCTGTGCGCCAGGATCACCACGGAAAAGGCCTCGGATTCCCAGATTCGGGACCTTGAGAGACTCCACGACAGGCTGGAACGACACCACCGGGCTAACCAGCCGGAAAAATACCTGGAAGTGAACGAGAAGTTTCACACTCTGCTCCAGGAACTCGTCGGCAACCAAGCACTCAACGAAGTGATCAACGGGCTGCGCGAAAAAGTCCTTCTTTACCGGTATCGACAGCTTTACCAACCCCGTCGTTTCGAGGCCTCCATGAACGAACACAAGGACCTCATGGCCGCCATACGGGAACGCCGCCCGGCAGACGCGGAACACCTCATGAGGACCCATCTCATGAACCAGTGTGAAGCACTCAAGCATGCCTGCCGGGATGACGCAGAAGACAGGGTATGAACCAGAGTCCGCTATAGCAGACGCATTGAACGCGGCGGTAGGTTCACCCTCCCCTTTCCCCTCCCATCGAGGGAGGGGGGAAGAGCGATCTGCTCCCCTCAAGGGCGGGGAACGGTCGGCCCCTCCCGTCAAGGGCGGGGAACGGTCGGCCCCTCCCATCAGGGGCAGGGAACGGTGACCCTCTCCCAGGGATGGAGGGGAGAAATGCACCCTCATCAAGGAGGGGAATCGCAAACCCTCTCCCATGGTGGGAAACCGCTCCCCTAGTGGGAAACGGAAGGGAGAGGGAGTGCGTATCTGCGTGCACAGAGCAGCTCATTTCAAGGCGCGAGACTATAGCAACTCGCTGGTGTGACCTTAACGTTCAGCCAGGCACAAGGAGGAGGGAATATGATCTGCACACGCAGGAACCTGAACACAGTGTGGGGGATGCTTGTCGCAACCATCGTGATGGTGGTGCTGCTCAGCCCCGTGGCGTACGGAGGAATGAAGCTGAAGATCTCCCATCAGTTTGCCGAGGGTGATGTGAGAGACCAGCTCGCAAAGGTCTTTGTGGAGAAAATCACCCAGAAACTGGGCACGGAGTTGGAATTCCGGATCTATCCCGCGAGCTCCCTGTTCAAGCCCAAGGAACAGTGGGACGCCATGCGGCAGGGCACCCTCGACTTCAGCGTGTTCCCCCTGGATTACGCTGCGGGCAAGGTGCCGGAGCTCTCGATTACGCTGCTTCCCTGTTCCGTGATGAGCCTCAAGCAGGCGATGAGCTGGCAGCAAAAACCGATTGGGAAACGGATTTCCAAGATCCTGGAGGACAACGGCGTGAAGGATATCGTCTGGGCCTGGCTCGATGGCGGGATCGGAAGCTCGGTGCGCCAGATAAAAGCCCCCGACGATGCCAAAGGCGTCAAACTCAGGGCCGCGGGAAAGAAGTTCGAGTTCATGTTCAAGGAAGCCGGAGCGTCGATCACGAGCATGCCTTCGTCGGAAATCTACCACGCGCTTTCCACGGGAGTGCTCGACACGTGCCTCACGTCTTCGTCGTCATTTGTGTCGTACCGGCTCTACGAGCAGCTCAAGTTCATGAATGCCCCCCGGGACTACGCGATCTGGTTCATGGCCGAACCGCTGGTCATCTCCATGAAGACCTGGAACAGGCTCAAGCCGGAACAGCGCAAGGTCATCGAAGAAGTCGGTACGGAGCTCGAACGGGACTGGATCATACCCAATTTCATGAAAGACAATGAAAACCTGGTCAAGGAGTTCTCCAAAGCAGGCGTGCAACTCCACTACATGACCAAGGAAGAATTCGAGGTATGGCGCGAGTTCGCAAAGAAAACCGCATGGAAGAACTATGAGGAAACCGTGCCGAAGGGCAAGGAGATCCTGGATCTGGCAATCAAGGCCATGGAATAGCCCCCCCCTTCGCGCGGCACCCTTATGCGCCCTGACACGGCACGCGTGTTCCGGGGGTGAAAGCCCCATAGGCGTCAAATAAGAGGGCCCTTGTCCACTACCCCGGCCCTTAAAGACCCCGCTATTCTCAGTCGTCCCTCTGGGACTGAACGGCTCCCAAGCCCTGCAGGGGCGATTGAAAGTAGCCGGATGCTTTCGCACCGGGGAAGAACGGTCAAATGCCCGATAACGCGAAAAGTCCTTATCTTGACGCGATGGGTGGAAGCCCCCGGCTTTGCACAGTCGCTTCGGGGCTGAGAGACTTCCGTCCCGAGGGGACGCACTGTCAACAGCCGTAGGTTTCAACTCGCTGAAGGAGCGGAAACAGGCTCAAGTCACCGGCATTGCATCACAGCCCGGGACATTTTCCGGGGCTTTTCGGTTCCACCACATCGGGAGGGCGACAGGCATGGAGCATACCAACCAGGGATTCTGGTCCAAGCTTGAACTTGTGGCAAAGGCGCTGAGCAAGCTCACCGGTCTCATCGGCGCATTGAGCCTTCTGGGGGCCGCGTTGGTGACCACCGAGGCGGTGCTCGTGCGCAAGCTTCTTGGATGGTCGACGATCTGGCAGATCGAGTTCTCGGTCTTTCTGCTCATGTTCTCGTGCTTTGTGGGTGCTGCGTACGGGCAACTCGGCCGTCACCATCTGAACATCGACATGCTCATCCTACATCTCAAACCCAGACCACGGGAAATCGTGATCGCGATCGCGGACGCGGCCACCTGTGTGATCTGTCTGGTCGTGGCGTACTATGCATGGCCCATCTGGTGGGAGGCGGTGACACGCAACGACCACAGCGAGTCGCTATGGGGACCGCCGCTGTGGATCCCCTACCTGTTCTTGCCGTTGGGGCTCAGTCTCGTGTTTCTTCAATGCCTTGTCCAGGTGTACCGGAAAATAGAGGCCATCAGGCTCGGCCAGATCGAAGAAACCGTGATTCCTTCAGAGCTGAAGGACATCATTGACGAAGAACCCTCCCCTGCGAAGGGCAAAGGAGCCGGCCATGAGTGAGGCTCAATTAAGTGTGGTGGTGTTCGGCTCGGCCTTGATTCTCCTCGTTTCGGGGATCTCAATCTGGTCCGGACTCGTGGCAATTTCGCTGATCTACATCCTGATCTATTCCCCGCAGATGATGCAGACGGTGCCGCATGTCCTGTATGGGAGCATGGACAGCTTTGCCATGCTTTCGATCCCGTTGTTCATCCTGATGAGCGCGCCGCTGGCCGTGTCGCAGGCGAGCAAGGATCTGTACGAGGCGATGCACCGATGGGTGTGTCGGCTCCCCGGAGGCCTGGGCGTGAGCACCATGTTGGCAGGAGGCGTCTTCGCCGCGCTCTGCGGTTCCAGTCCCGCGACTGCCGCGGCGATTGGCGGAGTCGGCATACCGGAGATGCGCCGTCGGGGATACTCGCCGAGCATGGCCTGTGCAATGGTTGCCCATGCGGGGACTTTCGGCATTCTCATTCCGCCGAGTATCACCATGATACTCTACGGCGTAGCCACGGAGACCTCCATCGGGAAGTGCTTCATCGCGGGGGTCATTCCGGGGATCTTGTTGGTGATTATGAGCTCCGTGTGGATCGTGATTTACTTCACGGTGACGGCCAAACGCAGAAATAGAGAGAATGCGGTTGCGGACACTCCGCCGGAAGAGTCGGCCGACGAGGCGTACATCACGAGGGATGATTACACGTTCAAGGAGAAGATGGAGTCTCTCATCAAGGTGTCGCCTTTGGTGCTCATCATAGTGGGGATCATGGTATCCCTGTACGGAGGATGGGCAACACCGAGCGAGGCCGCAGGAGTGGGAGCGATCATCTCCATGGTCGTGGTGATGGTGATCTACCGCGTGTATCAAGTGGAAACCATCGCCAAGATGCTCACCAGGTCTCTCAATGATAGCACGATGATACTCATGATCATGGCAGCGGCGACGCTGTTCGGGTTTGTCTGTTCCGACCTGTACGTGACGCAGTCCCTGGCTCAGCTTATTCTCGCACTCCCCTTCGGGAAGTGGGGAATCATGGTATTCATCAACGTCCTGCTGCTCATACTGGGATGTTTCATACCGCCTGCGGCGATCATTCTCATGGTTGCTCCGATGCTGCTTCCGGTCATCACCAACCTGGGGTTCGATTCGGTATGGTTCTCGGTAATGATGACCGTGAATCTCGAAGTCGGGCTGCTCACCCCGCCGGTGGGCCTGAATCTCTACGTGGTCCAGGGCATCGCTCCCGACGTGCCCTTGGTGCGTGTGCTCTGGGATCTGGCGCCATTTCTCGTGATCGACTGCATTCTCTTGGTGCTGCTTTGCGTGTTCCCGGAACTGGCGACGTGGCTGCCCAGCAAGATGATGGGTTGACGCGACCGCGTCGCGGACATGGAGGTTCTCATGAATCTGGCGCGGAGACTCTCATTGGTAGCCGGAGCTCGTCCGGAGAAGACTGCGGTGAGGTTCGAGGATACAGTCTACACGTACGGCGACCTCGACAGCGAGATTGCACGACATGCTTCGATGCTGCACGGGTTTGGGGTAAGCCCTGGGGATCGGGTTGGGATCCAATTGCCGAAGTGCATGGAGTTCGTGTTCCTGGAGCTGGCCGTGCTGTCGGTCGGAGGGATCGTGCTGCCCCTCAATTCGGACTACAAGCAGGAGGAAGTCCACTACTTCCTTGCCGACTCGGGGAGCCGTTTCCTCTTCACCGATGCGCAACGATTCGACCGTTTCCGGGGCTTGGCTCAGCAGCTTCCTGAGCTCGTCACCGTCGTAATGGGCGACCGGGAACAGGAAGAGACCTCGTCCCTCACCGCACTGCTGGCCGGCGCAGACGAGGCGTACACGCGAACCTACCCGACCGGCGACGACGACGTGGCGATGATCATCTACACATCCGGCACTACCGGCAGGTCCAAAGGAGCACTGCTCAGCCACGCCAACCTGGTTGCGAACATGGACGCGCTTCACGTCACGTGGGAGTGGTCCGACAGAGATGTGCTCCTGCACGCGCTTCCTCTGTTTCATGTACATGGGTTGTTCGTGGCGCTTCACGGCGCGCTCAACGCGGGTGCCCGCGTGGTCATGCATGAGAAGTTCGATCCGGCTCGCATATGGGATACGATCGGCAAGGGAGAGTGCACCATCCTGATGGGCGTCCCCACGATGTATCAGAGGCTGGTGAACCAATGGGAGGCCATGGAGCGCACACCGAGCCTCGCGTCCATGCGGCTTTTCATATCCGGGTCCGCGCCCCTGCTGGAGTCGCAGTTCAACCGATTTGAGAAGGAAACCGGCTCTCGCATTCTCGAACGCTATGGCATGACCGAAGCGGGGATGATTGCGTCGAATCCGATAGACTCCGCCGGACGAATCGCGGGAAGTGTCGGGTTTCCGTTGCCCGGCGTGTCGATCCGGGTGGTAGATCCGGACGGAGCGGACAAGCCTCCAGGGGAAGTCGGGGAAGTCTGGATCAGAGGCGACAACGTATTCCAGGGATACTGGGGAATGCCGGAAAAGACCGCGGAATCGTTCCACGAGGGCTGGTTCAAGACCGGCGACCTCGGGTACCTGGACGCTCAGGAACGGGGCAGGCTCTTTCTGGTAGGCAGAGCAAAAGAGCTGATCATCACCGGCGGGTACAACGTGTACCCCAAGGAGATCGAAGACGTGCTGGAGAGCCACGGTTCAGTCACAGAAGCTGCGGTGGTCGGACTCCCTGACGAGGATTTCGGGGAACGGGTTATCGCGGTGGTCTGTCTCGGCGGACGCGAGGCCGCGTCTGCTGAGCAGCTTATCGGCTATTGCAGGGAGCGGCTCGCGGGATACAAGTGTCCCAAGCAGGTGTTTGTGGTGGATGCGCTCCCTCGGAACGCGATGGGAAAGCTTCAGAAGAACGTGCTGGTGAAGCAGTTCGCTGGAAAGTGAAGAATTTCACCACAGAGACACAGAGCGGCTCGGAGCCGCGCCCCAGTTCGCGTCCACCTTCCTCGCTCCGCATGAAGACCGATAGCGGGGCGAGTTGGTTCTACGCACATTCAGACCGCAGACTGCTGCAGGTGATGAACAGCCCGAATCACCTTTGCTGAAGCGGGTTCCGACAACAAATCTTCGCGGCCTGCGAAGAAACCGAACGATAGTAGTACAGAGAATAAGAAGAGAAATCCGCGAATCTCTCA
This sequence comes from Thermodesulfobacteriota bacterium, assembly GCA_040755955.1. GTDB lineage: Bacteria > Desulfobacterota > Desulfomonilia > Desulfomonilales > Desulfomonilaceae > JBFMAA01. The sequence goes on along the minus strand of JBFMAA010000031.1, from coordinate 7,422 downwards.
TGCTTCACAAACGGCCCATGAGGTGAGCTTGCGACAGAAAAGCATGGCTTTTTCAAGTTCTTCTCTTGTTCTTCATCTGCGTCCTCTGTGTCTCTGTGGTGAGTCTTCTTCTTCCCGGTGAACGGTTACCCAACAAGGAGCATCACATGTCGTTTTCGAAGGAGCTGGCTGAATTCCGCACAAATCGCCGGGCTCAGATCCCTCCTGAGTCTCTGGCCGTGATCGACCGAGCGATCGAGGATCTCAGGAACTCCGGCATACTGGAGAAATGCCTCACGAAGGGGGACGCGGCTCCAGACTTCACAGGGCAGACCGCGCAAGGGGAAGCGGTGGAACTCAGCCGCCTTCTCGCTCACGGGTCGGTGGTGCTGAGCTTCTACCGCGGAGGCTGGTGACCGTACTGCAATCTTGAGCTGCGGTCATTGCAGCTTGCGTTGCCGGAGATCGAGTCGCTCGGTGCCTGCGTGGTCGCGGTTTCGCCGCAAATTCCGGAGATTTCGCTCGCCACGGCACAGCACAACGGGGTCACGTTCGACGTGCTTTGCGACCGAGGAAACGCCATCTCCCGGAAATTCGGCTTGGTGTTCACGGTCCCCGAGGACGTCCGCCGCATCTACAAGGGGCTCGGCCACGACCTTGCCAAAGCCGCCGGCGATGAGTCCTACGAACTCCCCATCCCCGCCACCTACGTGGTTGATCGGAACTCCGTTATACGTATGGCGTTCGTGGAAGCGGACCACATGTACCGAGTCGACCCCGCGGAGGTCCTGTCAGTTTTGCGGGAACTTGCCCGTGAACGGTGAAGAGCGAAGAGACGCCCGGCATCAAGATTGAAGCCGCGTCCCGCGAGGGGGCAACATCAGGTATTGCGGCCAAAGGATTCCAGCAGCACGGGCTCGATCTCTTCGGGGAGAGGAATAGGCACGAACATCTCGGCAGGATACAAGTAATCCTCGCCACTTTCGTCGATGACTCGCAGGTCCCCGTCCCGGCCGACATCGTCGTCGGGGAGCAGAGAATACATCTTGTGCCGCTCGAGCGAGACCGGGTAGCCTTCATTGTCAACACAAATAGCGAAGTGTGTACTCATCGGTCTGGTCTCACAGTTGTGCCCGCGGAAACGACCACTCGGCTCGAACAACCGCACGTTTAGCCGTTCGCGGGCAGGAGGCGCCGCTTCACGCAGCCCGTCAACCTCACTGGATTCCTCTTCTGGCACAGAACTCCACGAAATCCGAGAGTTCCTGAGTGGTCTTCTTCGTGTCCCACATGAGACTGAAGGGAAGACTGATCGGGTACTGTTTCTTGGACGCATTCTCAGCGTTTGGAGTCACTGCCGGGGAGGCCTGATCCTTCTTCACCGCCAGCACCTTGATGTCTCCCGAGGCGGTCATTGAGACCGGCAAGATGCCGATCGACAGGTATGCCCCATCCGCGCACAGCTTGAGAACCATACGCCAGGTGGGACCGAAAGCCGTATTCCGGGCAAAAGGCTTCCCTTTGAGCACCTCAGTTTGGAAGAAGGTCGCGGCACCGCTCTCAGGAACGCTGCGGCTGACCGGGCGGATGCGTTCGTCCGGCCCCCCCAACGCTTCCCAGCTTTCGTGCCGGCCGGTAAAGGCATGGACAATCTGTTCCAGGGATAGCTCGTTCAGAGAGTTGCGTGGATGAGTCACAACGGCAACCGGCACATATCCTGCGGTCTTCTTGCCAATCACCATGCCCTTCTCTGACGCCACCTTCTGTTCCTCAGCAGTAGCATCTCGGGTCATTATGGCCAGGTCCGCAGCCCCTTCGACCAAAGACTGAAAACCTTTGGCCGCGCTGGTCCCGGTCACTGAGACGCTTATGCCGGGACGCGATCTCATGAACTCCTCAGCCCAATGATTGACGACATCACTGGCCATTCCGCCGCCGTTGACTTTCACGACCTTCTCTCCCTCGCCTCGAGCGCAAGTCACTGAAACAGCGCCGATAACGGCAGCAATGCAAACCACTACCAACAGTTTTCCCTTAAGCAACATGTGGTATCCTCGCAGTGGGTCAGTGTTCCGGCCGAGTGGGTGGGAGCAAATTCTACCATGCTGAACCGGGAACGCCTAGTAATTAATGCGCACCGGGCAGGAAATCTCTTCATAGGATTCTTTTTGTGGAAATGCCGTATGCGGGGGAAGGGGCCTCTCCCCATAGGCGCGAAGGGGCTGTCCCACAATAACCGAATCAATGCAGGCGGCCCGTCGCCCTTGGAAAATCCTCCCCCTGCCCCTCCTTCAGTAAAGGAGGGGAGAAGGAACGTCCCTCTTTTCCCCCTTTTCTAAGGGGGTTCGGGGGGATTTTCGGTGCACCACGTATTTCCGGACAAACGCTAAGTTGAGACCACGCGTTGAGTTCCCATCCTCCCCCTTCCCCTCCCCAGACCTACTCGAAGTATATGGGCTGGTAGCCGAAGACGCGTTGAGCTTCCGCGAGGAGTTCCTCCGAGGGTTCACAGGCCAAGGAAGAGACCGCGATAACGGTCTCGGTGCGGTTGGGGATCACCACGTGGAGCTTCACCGGAAGACGGCCTCTGTAGCGGCTCAGAAGAGCTCTCAGGTCCTTGATCTGGGTCGGGTCGGTACCCGTGGTGGATATCCGCACGTGCATCTGGTGACTGAAACGCTGGGCCGCTTCCTTCACGTGGCAGATCTGCTGAGCCAACACCTTGGGCGCGTCCAGTTCGCCGTTCTTGGTTCCCGCGACGAGTATGGGTTCCCCCTCCTGGAGCAGGTCCCGGTGCTGCACGTAAAGGTCGGAGAACACCGTGACCTCCGCGTCGCCGGCCAGGTCTTCCATGGAGACAAAGGCCATCTTGTCGCCCCTCTTGGTCTTGATCTCCTTGATCGACTTCACGAGCCCCGCGATCCGGACGGGCGTTGCATTGGCGAGCTCTCCCAGCGTGACCGAGCTCACGTTGGTGAACCGCTTGATCAGGTCCGAATAGCGCATCAGAGGGTGGCCGGTGATGTAGAACCCGAGCATCTCCTTCTCGTGCGCGAGCTTCTCCATGTCCTCCCATTCGGGCACGTCGGGCACGGGTGCTTCCAGAACCCCTGACGCGTCTCCGGACAGGCACTCGTCATCAAACAGGTTGAACTGCCCCTCTGCCTGTTCTTTCTGATACTCGGCCGCACGGTCCAGGATCGCGTCCAGAGCCTCGATCATGGCCCTTCTCGACGGCCCCAGACGGTCGAACGCACCACACTTGATGAGGCTCTCAAAGACCTTCCTGTTCACCTTCTTCAGGTCGGTCCGCTTCGCGAAGTCCTGAACGCTGCAAAAGGACTTGGCGTCCTGCCGAGCCGCAAGGATCGCGTGAATCGCTCCCTCGCCGACGTTCTTCACCGCGCTCAGGCCGAACACGACCTTCCCGTCAACCACGTGAAAACCCTGCTGGGACATGTTCACATTCGGGGGAAGTATCTCGATCTTCATGTCGCGGCACTCGGAGATGTATTGGCCCACCTTATCCGTGTTCCCCGAATCCGCAGTGAGTAGGGCGGCCATGAACTCCACCGGATAATGGGCCTTCAGGTACGCGGTCTGGTACGCGACCATCGCATACGCGGCCGAATGGGACTTGTTGAAGCCATACCCCGCGAACTTCTCCATAAGGTCGAATATGTACGCCGCCTTGGCCGGATCTATCTTGTTCCCCTGGGCGCCCTTCTCGAAGCGAGACTTCTGCACGGCCATCTCTTCGGGCTTCTTCTTCCCCATGGCCCGTCGAAGGAGGTCCGCTTCACCCATCGAGTAGTCCGCAAGCACTGCAGCGATGCTCATGACCTGTTCCTGGTAGAGTATGACCCCGTACGTCTCCTCCAGTATGGACTTGAGCTGAGGCAACGGGTACTCGATGGCGGTGCGGCCGTGCTTGCGGTTGATGAAGTCGTCAACCATCCCCGACCCGATCGGGCCCGGCCGATACAGGGCCACCAGCGCAATCAAGTCCTCGAACACCGATGGCTTGAGCTTCACCAGGATCTCCTTCATCCCCTGGGATTCAAGCTGGAAAATACCCGAGGTATCCCCTCGCCCGAGCAGGTCGAAGGTGCGGGCATCTTCGAGTTCGAGCGCGGCCATGTCGAGCTTCCGGCCGTGGGCGTCTTCGATCAACCGCACCGCATGGTCGATCACCGTGAGCGTCTTCAGGCCCAGAAAATCGAACTTCACCAGCCCGATCTTCTCGACCCACGTCATGTCGAACTGAGTGAGCGTTTCTCCCTTGTTCCCTCGGTAGAGCGGCAGATGCTCCACCAGCGGCCGGTCCGAGATCACCACGCCCGCGGCATGGGTGGACACGTGCCGGGTTAAACCCTCCAGACCCTGCGCGGTCTTGATGAGGTCCGCGACCTGGGGGTTGCGGTCCGCAGCCTCTTTGAGCCTCGCTTCGTCCTTGAGAGCCTCCTCGAGGGTGATGTGGAGCTTCTCCGGCACGAGCTTGGCGATCCGGTCCACGTCCGCGTACGACATCCCCAGCACGCGTCCCACGTCTCTGATTGCAGCCTTCGCCTGCATGCGGCCGAACGTGAGGATCTGGGCAACCTTGTCCCGACCGTACTTCTCCGACACGTAGTCCAGGACCTTGTCCCGACCCGCCATGCAGAAATCCACGTCGATATCGGGCATGGACTTGCGTTCCGGGTTGAGGAACCGCTCGAACAGGAGATTGTACCGAATCGGGTCGATATCCGTAATCCCGAGGCTGTACGCGGCCAGCGAACCCGCAGCGGAGCCCCGACCCGGTCCCACGGGAACCCCGTTCTGCTTGGCGAATGCGATGAAGTCCGCGACTATCAGGAAATACCCGGAAAACCCCATATCCTGAATCAGCCCTATCTCACGGTCGAGCCGTTCACGGTACACAGCCTCAGTCGCGTCGTTGAAGCCCGCGGAGCCCTTGATCGCCGCGAGCCGGGTCTCGAATCCTCTTCTCGCGTCCTTGGCGAATCTTTCTCTGAGGGTCTCGCCGGTGCCGAGGTCGAATCGCGGCATGTGGATTTCGCCGAGTTCCAGCAGCAAGGAGCACCGGTCGGCAATGACGCGGGTTGCCTTGAGGGCCTCGGGAACATCGTGGAAATCGCTCTGCATCTGCTCGGGCGATTTGAAGTAGAACTGGTCAGTACCGAGTCGCATCCTATCGTCGTCCCTGAGGAGCTTGCCGGTTTGCACGCACAGGACCACGTCATGAACTCGGCTGTCCGAGCGGCTCAGGTAGTGGCAGTCGTTGGTCGCGACGACGCCGACTCCCAGCTTCTTCGCCAGGGAAATGAGCCCCTTGTTGGCCCGACGCTGGTCGTCCAGGCCGTTCACCTGTATTTCGAGGTAGTACCGGTCAGGGCCGAACAGGTCCCGGAACCACGAGGCGGTCTTCTTGGCTCCTTTGTCGTCTCCTGCAAGCAGCTTGGAGGGCACCTCTCCCGAGAGGCACGCACTGAGGCAGATCAGACCCTCGTGGTAGGCTTCCAGCAGTTCCTTGTCGATGCGCGGCTTGTAGTAGAAGCCCTCGAAGTAGGCTCTTGTGACGAGCTGGCAGAGATTGCGATAGCCTTTCTCGTTTTCGCACAGCAGGATCAGGTGGTACGCGTGGTCTTCTCCTGCACGGGCGTGCTTGTCCGTTCGTGCGCCCGGCGCGATGTACACCTCGCATCCGATAATCGGCTTGATGCCGCTTGCCTGCACCTGGTGGTAGAACTCCATCGCGCCGAAGAGGTTCCCGTGGTCGGTGATTGCCAGAGCCGACATCTTAAATTCCTGGGCTCGTTTCACCAGATCAGGGATGCGGATCGCCCCGTCGAGGAGAGAGTATTGGGTGTGCACGTGAAGGTGAACGAAGTCGGTCATGGCGGCATCCTGGTAACTACTTGATATTGCTGGGCAAGGCCCTCTCGGGAGGCCAACATATCACTCTCGGGTTCGATGTGCAAGCCCCACACGACTCTTGACAGCGCTTCCTTCCATTGTTATTGGGGATACTGAGCCATAGTCACGCGACTTGGAATTCGGCGGGCTGTGAAAGTACTCACAACCCCCCTCTCCCTTCCCTCTCCGAGCAGGGGAGAGGGTTTGTTATTCCCCTCCCGTGATGGGAGGGGTGAGGGAAGGGTGCAACTTCCCGCAGTTTTCGACGCGTGGCACGGTATTGTGGTTCGGTTTCGGCGGGGGGCGCTCGGCGGTCGACGCTTGGGAGAGAAGAAGAGATCACGCATGAACTGGCTTAGAAAGACCTTTGGGCCTCGCGGCGGACGGAAGGAAATCCAGCAAGTCATTGACGAAAGCGAGCAGCGGGGACTCATCGACGAAGAAGAAGGAGAAATGATCGAAGGGATCTTTGATCTCAAACAGACCGTAGTGCGAGAGATCATGGTTCCCCGAACGCATGTCGTAGCCTTACCGAAGGATTCCTCTCTGGACCAGGTGCTTACCGCGATCATTGAGTCGGGGTATTCTCGCATACCCGTGTACGACGAGAACGTCGATCAGATCGTGGGGGTGCTCAATGCGAAGGACCTGCTCCCGCTCTGGCTGGAACGACGGGACCAGATAGATCTCGCGGCGATTTGCCGGGAACCCGTGTTCGTGCACGAAACCAAGAGAGTCAGAGACCTGCTCGGCGAACTCAGGGCCAAGAACACCCACATCGCGGTCGTAGTGGATGAATATGGGGGAACCTCAGGACTGGTCACCATCGAGGACATTATTGAAGAGATTATAGGGGAGATCAGGGACGAATACGATACGGAAGAGGAGCTGTTCGCGCCGCAGGAAGACGGGAGTGTGCTCGTGCGGGCTCGAGTGAGCCTGAACGAATTCGAGGAGTACTTCAGCGTGACGCTTCCTCGGGAAGGATACGATACCCTCGGAGGATTTGTGATTCACCTTGTGGGCAAGGTCCCTGAGAAAGGGGAAGAGCTGTCGCATCAGGGCCTGAGGCTGGTTATTCACAGCGGTGACAAGAAGCGAATTACGCGAGTCCTGGTCTCGAGGGAAAGTGAACACGACGGCTCGGATCCGGCTGTCCAGCATCCGGGTCAGACATAGTGCTCCGTTAAGTAACTTCGGTGTCGGATTTCGCCTGCAAGTGGACGGGCCGCCTGCGACCCGCATTGATACGGTTATTGTGGGACAGGCCCTTAGTGCAGGCAGACACAATTGCAGTGATGTATCTTTCTACCTCGCCGCGGCGACCAGCGGGAGCCGCCCAGTACTAGAAGTTCCCATGAAAGTGTTCCGGGTGAAACCCTTTTGAAAAAGGGTTGTCCCCCGGACCCCCTTCCGAAAACTTCTGGAACATTAGGGGGTTCTGCCCATGTGCCGTTTTCGGAGGTGTGGGGCACTGACTTTCATGTCTCGTTGTGGCGGCAAGCCATGACCGTTCTTGGGGAT
>JBFMAA010000030.1:0-50743 GCA_040755955.1 Thermodesulfobacteriota bacterium | reverse complement strand
CCTTTGGACCGGCCTGCAACGCCTGGCCGACATAGCCAATACTTATAAGGTCTTGATTTCATTAATCGTCCCACAACTCCCCGATCCCTCGGTGTCCAGCGGCCTACCATCTGGGTAAGGCTCAGTTGGTAAAGGGGGGTTAGGGGGGATTTCGAGACAAGGTATGCGCCGTGCCCATCCTTCGAGCGAGGCATTCCCCCCTCGCAAGTGAATGATTACTTTGTGGTTTGTTCTTGGGTTAGACGGACGATCCCGCTGAACCATTACCGGAGGTGAGCAATGATCAACGTATCGGCACAATGGAGGAAACGCTACGACGGCGCGTGCGCGGGAGCCCTTATCATCGAACGAGTGGTGAATCCTCTGGGGAACTCAGAACTCGACCGAAAGAAGCAACAGATCGAGGCGGAGCTCCGCACACGTTTCAAAGATCGTGACGGCCTTCGGTCACACCACGTCCTTGTCGCGTACAAGGACTATTACAAGCGGTTCAAGAAGACCTACCACGTGCAGCAGCAGGTCGAGTCGATAGTCTTCAAGGGAAAGTCGATCCCGAATGTGGCTTGTCTCGTGGAGGCAATGTTCATGGCCGAGCTTCACCACATGCTGCTCACCGCAGGGCACGACCTGGATCTGGTGGAACCGCCTCTCACCCTCAACGCGTCGAAAGGCGACGAGACGTTTGTGAAAATGAACGGGGAGGCACAGGTGCTCAAGGAAGGCGATATGTTCATCTGTGATTCGGTCGCGCCCCTGTCGAGCGTCATTTACGGGCCTGACGCGCGCACCAGGATCCGGGCGGAAACCACTCGGGTCCTGTTCACGGTGTACGGAGTCCCGGGAATAGGCGAAGGAACGGTCAGGGAACACCTGGAGGAAATAGCGGAGAACGTCAGCCTGTTCTCACCGGAAGCAGCGGTGACGTGTATGGACCTGTATCGGTGAGTACCGCCCCTTGCGAGCCGGAGCGTATGGTCCGCACGACCCGTGTTGCATGAGCCCCGGCGCGCGGTTTCGGTAACCGATCAGGAGGATCCGCCTTGCGGCTCGAAAACAAACCACAAGCCACCGATCGCAGAGCGGCCGGGAGCCGCAACCAATAGTCGCGTCGACCTTCCTGGCTCAGACGCGTTTCGAGGGCGGGGAGGGTTGCCTCCTCGCACGTTCAGACCGCTGACTGCCCGGCGGGAGGAGCCAAGAACTCTGCGGCTGAAGCGGATTCCCACATCAAATCTTCGCGGCCGGAGAAGAATTTGAACGATAGTAGTACAGCGAAGTCACAGGACAATTGTCAGGATACCATTCCGGGGACTGGGCTTCCTTGGGTTCTCTGTGTCCTGGTGGTTCATTGCCTTGTCCCACAGGCTGAATCTTTGCCGGCTGCCGGGAAACGGTCAACGAGGGCTGATTTCTCTCACGTCGGTGACTACGTCGGCCAAGTCAATCAGGGGTCGGCAGGCGCTGTTGCCCACGACGATCACGTTCACGTCGGGGGGAAGATGGGCGAGGCAATCCCGCATGTCCTGTTCAGGGATTCGCCCGGACGCTGATGCCTTCGGGAGACCGCGCAGGATGACGAGCTGATGCGATCCTTCTCGAATCACTGTCTTTGCAGTGTTCCAGGCGTCCTCAACGGTGAGGGGGGCGTTGGTCTGCGGGAATATGTCTACCGAATCTCCCATGATTTCCGCGGACCGACGCTCCGGGTCTGAACTTCCATTACCAAAGTCTATGATGCAGCCCTTCTTGCCATATCCCGCGCTTCTCACCAGCAGACCCAGCGAAGGCATCTCTCTTTCCGGGCCCTGCCCTGTGTACACGATGAGCATCCCCTCGTTCATGCAGGATCTTTCACTCCCTTGAAACACAGTCGATGCACGGGGGAAGGCCCATGCTTCCTCAGAGCTTCTCGATGGCCCTCCGTGGGGTATCCCTTGTGCTGATCGAAGCCGTACATGGGGTATTGCAGATGCAGCTCCATCATGATGCGATCACGGGTGACCTTGGCGAGAATCCCTGCCGCGGACACCGACGCGCAGTAAAGATCTCCCTTGATGATCGAGAGCTGAGGAATGGCCACGTCCAGACGAATCGGTCCATCTATGAGCAGGAAATCCGGTCGGGGCGTGACCTGGTCACAGGCCATGCCCATGGCCATGCGGGTGGCTTGCAGTATGTTGATACGGTCGATCACCTCGGGCTCGACCATACCTATTCCGTACCCAGACGCGGTCTCGAGAATCCGTGCGCAAATCTTCTCCCTGACCGCTGGAGACATGAGTTTGCTGTCTCTCAGCCCCTGCGGAGGTGTTGTGGTCCGCGAGAACAGCACCGCTGCGGCTACTACCGGGCCGGCCAACGGGCCACGACCGGCTTCATCGAGCCCCGCAATTCGTTGCGCCCCTCGCTCCGCAGCTTCCTCCTCGAACCAGCGGTGAGGCAGAAGCCCATAGGAGGTCCTTCTTGACCGGTTTATCGTGCCCCGAGTTGACAATTGTGGCACGTTTCACCCTCCCCTGGCCCCTCACATCGAGGGAGGGAAATAGCAAACCCTTTCCCCCGGCGGGAGTGGGAGGAGTGAGAGGGATTTGCCCGCTTCAGGAGTTCCTCAAATTTCGAAACGCGTGGCTGTAGGAATCTCCGGTCAACGCCAATCCTGCAGGTTCATACCATCAGCCCGGCTAGAGAGGGTGCGTTACCCGATCCGCCGATCAGATCCGTTCCTTGATCCTTGCGGCCTTGCCTCTGAGTTTGCGCAAGTAGTAGATCTTCGCTCTGCGCACACGGCCACGGTTGACTACCTGAATGGAGTCGATGATAGGCGAATGCATGGGAATCACTCGTTCGACGCCGACCCCGTAAGAGACCTTTCGGACCGTAAAACTGGATCTGGCTCCTTTACGGTTCATCGCGATGCAGACGCCTTCGAAGGCCTGGATTCTCTCGCGGTTGCCCTCGATAATTCGGAGGTTCACTTTCACGGTGTCTCCGGGTCGGAACGAGGGCAGATCCAGTCGTATCTGTTCCCTTTCAATTTGCACGAGCATTGGATTCACGGTTATTCTCCATGTGTCCGGGTTCCCGGTTTGTCATGTTTCTCCCTGAGGAGTATTTCCTTTTCCGGGTCCCAGGTTTTGTTTCTGAGGAGGTCCGGTCGTCTGGCCAAGGTACGTTTCAGGGCCTCCTTTTTTCTCCAATCCCTTATGGCGGCATGGTTCCCTTCCAGGAGCACCTGAGGGACCTCCAGGCCTTCGAACACCCTTGGTCGCGTGTATTGGGGGTATTCAAGAAGGCCATCGTAGAACGATTCCCCGTCGAGATGGCTGTCTGCTCCCAGCACTCCGGGAATGAGGCGGCTGACCGCGTCGATAATCACCATTGCCGCGGTTTCACCCCCAGACAGCACATAGTCTCCTACGGAGATCTCGTCATGGACGAAGCTCCGGACTCGCTCATCGACTCCTTCGTACCTGCCGCACACGAGCACCGTCTCTTGAAGGGCCGCGATCTCTTCAGCGACGGCTTGCCCGAACAGCCGACCTTGGGGTGTCATCAGGATCACGCGCGGGTTGGTCATAGCGCCTGTCACGTGACGAATCGCCCGTACGATGGGTTCGGGCTTCATGATCATGCCCGTTCCCCCTCCGTAGGGGTAGTCGTCAGTAGATCTGTGAGGCCCTTCAGCGAAGTCCCTGATATCGACCGCGGAGACGGTCAGTAGTCCCGCTTCAATTGCACGGGTTGGATTGCCGAATCTCAAGAACGAACCGAAGATGTCGGGGAATATGGTAAGGACTCGTATATCATGCATCTGGTATGAGTCCTTCGAGGGGATCCACGATCATCTCGCCGCGTTCCGTATGTACCTCCTTGAGGACGTCTTCAATCATCGGCAGAAGCACCTCGCCGAACGGGCCTTGGACGCTAAGCACGTCGTGGGCTCCGGTGGGGATAAGTCCCGCAACGACACCCAAGTCTCGGCCGTCGGTGGTGAATACTCGCATGCCGATAAGCTCATGCCAGTAATATTCATCATCGCCCTTTGGTGGGAGGTTTTCGGGATCGGTCCTGACCTGGCAGCCGCGGAGAGTCTTGGCTTGTTCCGGTGAGTCTACCCCTTTGAGTGAGGCCAGTACCGCTCCCTTGTGGACGCGGATTCGAAGCACTTCATAGGGGGTCTCGTCGAAGTACAACACCCTGGATCTCTCGAAAGCCTCCACGGACTCCGTGTACGGCCGAATCTTGATCTCTCCCTTGATACCGAACGGCTGTCCTGCCTGTCCTATGACGACGGTTGTCTTTGGCTTCATCATGACCGACCGGACGGATTTCGGGAGACATCCCTGATACTGAGCGGCATACGGTGCGTCAGCTATTCCAGAATTTCCAGGACTGCGCGTTTCTTCATCTTGGTCGACGCGGCGCTGAGAATCGTGCGCATAGCCCTTGCGGTCCGACCCTGTTTGCCGATGACTTTTCCCAGGTCCGGTTTAGCGACTTTCAACTCGATAACGGAGGTCATTTCCCCTTCCACTTCGGAGACTGTGACCTCTTCGGGATGGTCCACAAGGGCTTTGGCGATGTACTCGATCAGCTCTTTCATCGTCCCTCCTCCTTTCCCGTGGCGACCGACCCGGATGACGACCAATGGTATTACTCAGGGCCTTTCCGGTCAGGACTGCGCAGCTCCGGAACTCGTATCTGCAGAACGTTTGAGCAGTTTCCGCACGCTGTCAGTGGCCTGGGCTCCTTTCTCGAGCCAGTTTTGTATCTTGTCCTTCTTGAGGTTCAGGCCTGCGGTTTTGTTCCTTGGGTCGTAGGTTCCCAGGATTTCGAGAAATCGACCGTCCCTCGGGCATCTCTGATCCGCCGCGACAATTCGGTAGAAGGGTTTCTTTTTGGCTCCGTATCTGGCCAGCCGTATTTTCACCGCCATGGACGGGGGTACCTCCGCGGAAGATGTTCTTGCTCAATGCAAAAAAGTGATGTTAAGCGAACCCTTCCAGGCTGTCAAGGAGAAACGCGGCAAAAGCATCGGCGAGTCGCTCACGGGCGCGGGCGCTCACATTTTCCACACGACGAGCGATTGCGCCCGTCCTGTGATCACGACGTCAGTCCCTGGGAACTGGAGCGGCTTCTTCGGTGGGCGATTTCGCTCATCCACCCGGAGGGCCATCGTCTTTCTTCCGTCAACCCGGATTCGATGCGTGACAAGAATGGCTCGTGATTACAGCTTATTCCCTCTGGGTTCATCATTTGATCCGTTTGGCACGACACCTGCATGCCCTTGTCACAAAGCGGGAAGGGAATGTCCGATTGCGTGAAAGCTTGAGCTGGTGGCTTGGCTTGCCGGCATGTAGTTCTTCCCGTTCCTTCCGTAGATTGAAGCCTGCGGCTGTTTACGGAGCTCCGCTCAGGGCGGAACGCCTCCGACGCCGAAAGGCTTGACCCAGCCGGTATGGCGAGAAAACCACTGGCCTCCGAGCCCCGGCAGTACACGCAGCGCAACCCTTCTCTGAGGTGTTAATGATTCGCCAAACAGCGAGTACCGCTTCCAATGCAAAATGGGAATGGCATCAGGACAAGGCCACCAGCGAATGCGAGCCGATCTTGCGCATTGCTCCTTCCGTGGTGGTTCAAATTCTTGACGAAGGCAACGCCCGCTACGCGGCGGAGAAGCCTACGCGTCCCAATCGGGAACTCTTAAGGCGAATCGTTGCCGGCGAACAGGGGGAGTACCCGTTTGCCGTGGTTGTGACGGCCTCCGACTCACGAGTCATCGTCGAAGAGATCTTCGACCGGGGCATTGGTGACCTCTTCGTGGTCACGGTACACGGAGGATCATTGGGTGACGTCCACATCGGCTCCGTCGAATTCGCAGTCGAAGAGCTCTATGCCTCTGTAATAGTGGTTCTCGGACACAGTGGCCTGGCTGAACACAGATCCGCGCGAAACGATGGCCAATCTGATCGGAAGCAGACCCGCAGGACGTTTTCCTTTGAGGACGTGCCCCGTACACTGGAGGCGCTCGACGGTCTTGTGCGCCGAAGCATGGACGACCTCAGCAGGCTCAGTCAGCCCATAAGCACGAAGATCATTGCAGGTGAGGTGATGGTGGTCGGAGCCATCTATGACGGGTGCACGGGCAGAATCCAGTGGCTGAACCACAGAGCGGCCGGGAGCCGCAACCACTAGTCGCGTCCACCTTCCTCGGCCCGGATTGAGTTCGACGGCGGGGCGAGCGGGTGCCGGCCATATTCAAATATAGTCGCGCTCCTTGGAATTCGCGAGCTTCTTCAAGTTGACAGATTTCCGTCACCCGATGCGAGCCGACTGCGGCTCGGTACACGGGATAGCAGTTCCGCCTTCTTGCCCGGCGCCGAAGCGTCCGGTTATCTTCAGTCGCCCCTGCGGGGCTTGAGAAGACTGACGTCCCGAAGGGACCTGTGATAATAGCCGGGCCCTTTGAGGCCGGGGAAGAGAGCAAGGTCCGCCAGGCAAGCGCGCATACCTGTCCCCCTTCCCTGTCACGGTGGCAGAGACGGTGTGCTATGCCCCTGGTTTGATGACATGGGCATGGGGAGGGTGAAACCGGTCGCAAGCGTCAGAGCGCGACTCCACACCCCCGAAGTGGAACCATCGCGTGAACCATCCGGCATCCCGAGGCGAGTGACCGTGGCCGGGCTACAAATGCGGTTCTACGGTGAGTCGGACGAGCAGCTTGCGTAACTGGTGAAAATCCTCTTCTCCGATCGCGAGTATCTCAAATCCCGCAACGCAGCCGCCTGATGTTTCTTCCCGTCTGCACCAGCGACAGCCAACGGTGATGCGGAAAGGAGACACGCGTGTCGACATGTCCGGGCGGATTATGAGCGTCTTGATCTCGTTGACTTCCGTCTCCAGTCCGCGAGTGCCTATCCCTGTTTGGCTCACATCCCAGACCACTCCGTTGTTGGCTTGATCGCCCTCTTCAAAGATGGCCACCGAAGCCCTGAGGCGTCTTCTCGACCCTTGGCGAGGATCGTCCAGGTCAACGGTATCTTTGCCGGGAGTCCGACGTCCGTCGATCTCCTCCTGGGTGATGAATCCCCTGGTCACCAGTTTCTTGAACACGCTTTTCAATCCCAAGAGGGACAGGTCATATTTTTCCATGAGATCGAAGTCCGCGACCCCGGATTTAATGTCGTGTACAAGGTCACGTGCTCTGACCGCAATCTTGGAATGATGTTCGATCCGGCCTTGTGGGCCCGACAATTCCTCGGAAGAGGTCTTCATGTGCCTCCCGACTGAACAGGCCGGAAATCTTCAATGCGGGTCCCCTCGCGCATCACTTCTCCGGTCGGTTCCGATAGTAGAGTATCCGGAGCCCTTCCATGGTAAGCTCGTCGTCGATATCCTTGACCAATTGAGTTTCCGGGCCAATTACTTGCGCCAGGCCTCCTGTAGCGATGATTTGAGGCTGGAACCCAAGCTCCTCGAACATTCGTACAAGTATCCCGTCCACCAGGGACGCATAGCCGAATACGATCCCCGACTGGATGGCCGATGCGGTATCCTTTCCGATGACACGGTCCGGGGCCGCAAACTCCACCCTGAAAAGCTTCGAAGCCTGACGAAAGAGGGCTTCCGCAGCGATCTTGACGCCGGGCGCGATGATTCCGCCTTCGTATTCTCCGGCTTTGTTGACATAATCGAAGGTAGTGGCGGTCCCGAAGTCGACCGCGATGAGCGCGCCGCGAATCTTCTCGTACGCGGCGACGGCATTCACTATTCGGTCCGCGCCGACTTCTTTGGGATTGTGGTAGCGTATGGGCATTCCTGTCTTGATGCCCGGTCCTACCAGAAGCGGTTCCACGAGCAGAAAACGGCGGCACAGCTCTTCAATTTGACCGAGCAACGGCGGCACGACGCATGAGACTATCGCGCCGTCGATCGCAAGAGGGTCGAGCCCATCCATCAAGGCCAGGGTCTTGAGCGTGACCCGGTATTCGTCGGCCGTGATCTCTCTTACGGTCCGGAGTCTCCAGCCCCCTTTCTTTTCGTGGCCGTCATATATTCCGATGACCGTGTGCGTATTACCCACATCCATTGCAAAGAGCATGGTTCGGGTCCTCCGTACTGGATCACTCGCCGCCCGAATAAGATACTGCATTTGGCAACCACGATATTTGTAGAGCCCAGGCACTTACGGTGTCAACAGATATTCCTGCCGACGCGGATGTGTGGGCCCGCGAAACGCCGATCCGACCTCCCCCGTCACCCGGGGGAGAAGGGAAACATGCCTGTTCCCATTGGTTCACCGATTAGCAGGCGGGAAGAACCTGTCTCAAGACTATGTGTCGCACACACATCGGGCGCAACCCTCGCCGGGGACAATAGCCCCTTCGTTGAGATCTGCGGGATGTTTGAAGTAGGCATGGACCCACTCACCCTCAATGCTGTTGACTTAAGCTTCTTTCCGCTCTTTGCGCAGATTGAAACTTGCGGCTATGCACGGTGTGCCCGTTCGGGACGCAACTCTGGGAGCCCCAAAAGCGCTGACGGTGAATAGCCAGGGCTTTGAACCCCTGGTGCGGGGAACGGCCTCCTCTCACTTGTCATTGACTCGGAGGCCTGCATGGATCATAACGTTCCACGCGGCAGGGAGCCGCGGCCCACAGTCGCGTTGGGCTTCCTGGGCTCGCACGCGTTCCGATGGCGGGGAAGGCCGGATCCACGCACGTCCAAGCCGTAGACCGCAAGGGAAGACCCGCCATAAGCCCGATGTCGAATCGGGTTCCGGGGGGACATCTTCTCTGTTCGGGACGAGTTTCGAAGGTGAGTAGCATAGACCGGATGAGTCCACACTACGGAGGCGATCATGGATCAGAAGGAAGCGGCAGAATTCATCAGCAATACCCTGAGACTCAGGACACTTCCCCTCGGAGTCAAGTTCCTCGAAGACAAGGAGGCTCTCCCCGACAAGACGCGTCGGCCGGCAACAGCCATGGGCAAGAAGGTCACGATCTGCCAGGCGGTCACTATGGCTCGAGTGTACGGGTGGACCATGGGTATCACCCGAGAAGACCTGATCTGTGTGCCCGCGATGATCGCGTTCGGATTCACCAGGGCAGCCGACCAGCCCTCAACCCTGGGAACCATGTTCTGCAGAGTCGAGTTCGCGCGAGACAAGGACGCGGCCCTCGGTGAGACTTCTTCTATGTCGTTTCTGCCGAGCGGCCGGTACCAGGCCCTGGTCATCGCACCCCTTGCGAAGGCCAACTTCGAGCCCGACACGGTCACGATCTACGGCAACCCCGCGCAGATGGCCCGCTGCTTCCAAGCGTCCACCTACAGCAGAGGCGGCAGAGTCACGGGAAACTTCGGAGGAAAGGTCGAATGCACGGAATACCTCGTGGCACCGTTTCTGACCGGTTCCCCAAGAGCGGCAGTCCCGGGCGCGGGAGATCGCATCTTCTCCATGACCCAGGATGACGAAATGGCGTTCGCCATGCCGGGAAGCAGCCTCCACGGCTTCGTGCGCGGTCTCAAGGAAGCGGGGAAGAAGATCGGTGCCCGCTATCCTGTGACGTTCTACCAGAACTTTCAGCCCGACTTTCCAAAACCGTACGAAGAAATGGCCCAACAACTGGAATCCGGAGATTTCTCTTGAAATCGGTACCTGATCACGGGTAAACTTCCACTCTTGTGTACACCCCCTTTGAACCACAGCTCGCGGAGGAAAGAGATGACCAGTCGCATTTTCAATTTCAACGCAGGTCCCGCGGCTCTTCCCGAACCGGTCCTGGAAGAGATGCAGGCTGAACTTCTGAACTTCAAAGGCACGGGCATGTCCGTGACGGAAATCAGCCATCGTTCCGCGCCCTTCGAAGAAGTGCTCAACGACGCGATAAGCCGCACCAAGCGACTGCTGAATCTCCCCGACAACTTCAAGGTCCTTTTCGTGCAGGGAGGAGCCAGCTCTCAGTTCTTTATGATTCCCATGAACCTGATTCCCGACGGGACCTCCGCGGACTATGTCAACACCGGCTCCTGGGCGGTCAAGGCAATAAAGGAAGCGAATATTCTCAAAAAAGCCCACAAGGTGATTGCGTCGAGCGAAGACAAAAACTATTCCTACATTCCCAAGGAGTTCTCGGTCAATTCGGGGGCTGCATACCTGCACATCACGTCAAACAATACCATCGAAGGGACACAGTGGAGCTCGTTCCCCAATACGGGGAATGTCCCGTTGGTGTCCGACATGTCTTCGGACATGCTCTCCAGACTCTTCGATGCTCGACCATTCGGGCTAATCTACGCGGGCGCTCAGAAGAACCTCGGACCCTCCGGTGTCACGATGGTGATCATACGAGACGACATGCTCGAACGCGTCCCGAAAGACATCCCGACCATGCTCCGGTACACCACCCACGCGGACAAGAATTCCCTGTACAACACTCCCCCGTGTGTGGGCATCTATATGGTAGGCCTGGTGCTCAAGTGGCTTGAGGAGACGGTCGGTGGCCTCGAAGCCATCGAAAAAGTCAACCGCCAGAAGGCCGAGCTGCTCTACAAGACTATCGACGCGATGGACTTCTATCGCGGAACCGCGCAACCGGACAGCCGATCACTGATGAACGTTACCTTCCGCCTGCCCAGCGAAGAGCTCGAAAAGAAGTTCGTGGCAGAAGCGGCCAAGAGCGGAATGGGCGGCCTCAAAGGTCACAGATCGGTGGGTGGATGCAGGGCCTCGATTTACAACGCGACCGGGCTTAAGGCCATCGAAACCCTGGTCGACTTCATGAAGGGCTTCGCAAAAAACAACGGCTGACACGAACCGCTGAGTCGCGCACCGTCACAACGTACAATGAAGAGGGCACCACGGACGAGCCGGCATCTCCGGCACCAACCCGGCACTTCCCGGCGGCGACCAGCGGGAGCCGCCCAGTACCAAAAGTTTTTGGGGATGGGGGTTCGGGGGAAGGGACTTTTTTCAAAAAGTCCCTTCCCCCGGAAATCCTGCACATCCCCCAAAAAAGCGGTGATGTGTCATGAGCCACAGGATTCTCGTATGTGACAATCTGCATCAGCGGGGCTTGGACCTGCTGACCACCCAGGGTGGATTCGATCCGGACGTGAGGGGGGCTCTGGCTCCCGATGAGCTGGTCAGGACCATAGGCGAGTACGAGGGCCTCATAGTCCGCAGCAATACCGTCGTGACCGCGGAGGTCCTCGCCAACGCCTCGAAACTCAAGCTCATCGGCCGTGCGGGCACGGGCGTGGATAACATCGACGTGCGAGAAGCAACCCGCCGCGGAGTGATCGTGATGAACGCTCCGGGGGGTAACGCTCAATCCGCTGCTGAACACACGCTCAGCATGATCATGGCGCTGCATCGCGACCTGCATCTGGCGGTCGCGTCGATGAAAGCCGGAAAGTGGGAGAAGAAGAAGTTCCAGGGCACCGAAATAACCGGGAGAACGCTGGGAGTCATCGGCCTCGGTCGAATCGGATCGATCGTAGCGAAGACCGGCCATAAGGCATTCAGGATGAAGGTGATCGGGTACGATCCCCTGGTCACGGCTGAGGCCGCGTCCCAAATAGGCGTGAGGCTGGTCTCACTCGACGAGGTCTTTGCGCAGGCCGACGTGCTCACCGTGCATACTCCGCTCAGTCCGGAAACCCGGAACCTTATCGATGCCCGGGCCATCGCGAAGATGAAGGACGGGGTGTATCTCGTCAACTGCGCGCGCGGCGGTATTGTGGACGAAGACGCGCTACTCGCTGCTCTGGAATCGGGAAAAGTGGGCAAGGCAGCCCTGGATGTGTTCACCACGAAACCCCCTGGAGCGGGACCGCTTGTGACGCATCCCCGGGTGATCACCACCCCGCATCTGGGAGCCTCAACGGGCGAAGCGCAGGAACAGGTGGCCAAGGCAATAGCCGAGCAGTTCATCGACTACTTTGTCCACGGAATCGTGCGAAACGCGGTCAACATGACCACTACTGACCCGACCTGGGGTCCGAGGATGCGCGCGTTTCTGGATCTCGCCGGCAGACTGGCGCAATTTGCCGGACGCCTCTCTCCGGGGAACATCTGCGGCCTCGATATGGAGTACCACGGCAAGGTGATCACCAGCCGGGACGTGAAACCTGTTACCACGGCCGCGCTGGTAGGCCTTCTGTCGATGTTCGAGGGAGCGGACGTGAATCCGGTCAACGCGTGGGTGATCGCGGAAGAGCGAGGGATACGGGTCTCCGAGACCAGGTCCGAGGAAGGGGACGAATACGGCTCCTCAATCGTGGTGCGGGTCACTTGCGCGGACAATACCGTCCGAAGCGTACAAGGGGCCCTTCTCAAGCGCATCGGATTCGAGCCCCGAATCATAGGTATTGACCAGTTCGTCACCGAAGCGGTACCTGCCGGGGCCATGCTCGTGGTAGGAAACCGAGATATTCCCGGGATGGTACACGCCATGACCGGGGTCCTTGCACGAAGCGGGATCAACATCGCCCAGATGAACCTGTCACGGGTGATCAAGGGCGGCAGCGCGATATCCATAATCAACATCGACAGCCCGGCCGACGAGGCGACCCTCCGGAGTATTGCCGACATCCCCGGAATACTCAGTGTGAACCAGGTCATCCTGGAAGAATAGGGGGCTTCGACGGAGCGGCCGGCAGTACCAATTTTGTGACGGTCCGTTTCTCCTGGTACTCTCAAAATACGGTCGCGCATTGTTCAGCGGTCCGACCAGGGGAACCCTGACGATCTGAGAAGACGTTCTCTCGCAAAGGGCGCAAAGGAAGAGACAAACCCTTGGCGTGCATGACGTGCGTTGCGAGATTCGGTCTTTTCGTGGCCGGATGCGTGACCGTACTTCGGAATGGCACTACTTAGTAGTAGAGGAAAGGCACATAACGTTGGGCACTCTTGTTATCGTAGGAACCCAGTGGGGAGACGAAGGAAAAGGCAAAATCGTAGATCTGCTGACCAGCCGTGCGGAAGTGGTCGTTCGGTTTCAGGGAGGCAACAACGCGGGACACACCCTCAAAGTGGGCGATGAGAAGATCATCGTGCATCTCATTCCGTCCGGTATTCTTCACGCCAATACGGTGAACATGCTCGGCAACGGAATGGTGATCGACCCTGCGGTGTTGCTCCGGGAAAAGAAGGAACTCCGAAACCGGGGCTACTTCCTCAATGATGCGCAACTCATGATCTCAGAGCGCGCCCAGATCATTATGCCCTATCACAAACTTATCGATCAGGGCCGGGAAGAGAAGCTCGGCAGCGCAAAAATAGGCACCACTGGAAGAGGTATCGGGCCCGCATACGAAGACAAGGCGTCCCGAATGGGTATACGAACCTCAGATCTGGTCAGGCCGGACATACTCAAGAAGAGAGTCGACTTCGCACTGGAAGAGAAAAATTTCCTTATCGAAAAACGATTCGGGCTCCCTCGGGTGGACCCCCACCAGGTGGTGGAGGAATATGCGGAATTCGGCAGACAACTTGCGCCGCATATCCGGGACGTGGCGTTCGAGCTACAGAACAGGGTCAATGAAGGGAGTCGCGTCCTGTTCGAGGGAGCTCAGGGAACACTCCTGGACATAGACCACGGCACGTATCCGTTTGTGACGTCGTCAAACGTGGTGTCGGGGAACGTCTGCAGCGGCTCGGGAATCAGCCCGAATCGGCTCGACATGATATGGGGAGTAGCCAAAGCCTACTGCACCCGAGTCGGACAAGGCGGATTCCCCACGGAACTCCATGACGAGCTGGGAACTCGCATGCGGGATATCGGTGCCGAATACGGAGCGACCACCGGACGACCTCGGCGTTGTGGATGGCTTGACCTGGTGGTGCTCAAACATTCGATACGGCTCAACGGATTGACCGGCCTGGCCATCACCAAGATGGACGTGCTCACAGGAATCTCCCCGATCAGAGTCGCCACCGAATACGAACTCGACGGCAAGACTTGCCACACAATCCCCGCCAACGTGGAAGACCTCGATCGGGTAGTCCCCAGATACAGAGAGATCAAAGGCTGGGACGAGCCCATCGACGAATGCCGAACATATGACGATCTGCCACGTGCCGCGCGGGAATATATTGACACCATCGAGCATCTCACCGGAGTCGCTGTCACTCTTGTATCGGTGGGTCCGGGGCGCGAGCAGAGCATCATTCGTCGGCACCCGTTCTGATAGATCGGACATGTCCCAGTTGAGATCCGGAATAGCCTCCATACCGGTGGCCGACAGCGGATCCTATCACCCCTGTCGTCACCCCGTCGAACCCCGGATCGCAGTCCGGGGCAGGCACCGGGTTCGGGAAAACTCGAGGTAATGGTTCAGCGGGACCGTCTCCCCTACCCAAGAACTCACAAAGGCACCAAGACACAAAGAAATCAAAGCACAATTGTCCGGCAGCCATTCTTGGGAACAGGCTTTCTTGGTGTCGTGGTATCTTGCTGGTTCATTCTCTTGCCGGCCGGCTGAACGCTTACAATTTAAGAAAGCCTGGATTCCTTCTTTCACAGGAATGACGGGAAGAGCATCCCCGATCAGCGCGTCGCCGAATGCCCTGTCAAGCTCCCAACGAGTTCGTTGAAATACCCGGGTACTTTGGTTTCAAAGGTGAGCTGCTCACCGGTAAAGGGGTGCCTGAAGGAAATCGACTTGGCATGAAGTGCCAAGCGTGTACGGGCTTCATTCCCTTTTCCATACTTCCGGTCCCCCACCACCGGGTGCCCGATGCCCGCGAGATGTACGCGTATCTGGTGCTTCCTGCCCGTCAACAGATCGACTTCCAGCAACGAACGATCTTCTGTCTCCTTGAGCACTCTATAGGCAGTGTGGGCCGGCTTTCCTTTTGTGGCATCGGATGTAGAGTACACATTATGAGCTTTGTTCTCTACCAGGTAGGTAGTGATGGTATCCGCGATGTTCTCACACTTGCCATGAACGACTGCGAGATACTTCTTCTTCGTTTCTTCCCATCGGCTCTGCAAAACGAGCTTTGCCTGTTCGTTCTTCGCGAAGACGAGTATACCTGAAGTATCCCTATCCAACCGGTGAACTATAAAAATCCGGTTTCGGGACTTGGAGCAGCCCTTGCGGACATAATCCGTCAGAATGAAATAGGCTGTCCGCGATTTCTCTTTGTCCGTACCCATCGTCAGAAGGCCCGGTGGTTTGTCCACTACGAGAATATCGCTGTCTTCGTGAATAATCACGAGCCCTTTGGGCAGATGTTTGGTCTTCGGTCCTGAAGGTCTATGCATGTTGGCTGCTATAACCACGCGTCCGCTCGGGATGTCCGCTCCCAAAGCTGCTGAGCTGAAGAATTCTTCTCGAAAAAGGAAGAAATCGAACGTTATGAGCAAAAAAATCCGTCCCGGGGAATATTACCTCTCTGAAAGCGCATTGGCATAAGGGAGAATTCTCGGCAAGGCTTCATCCCTCACCGGGGGATGTCGAAAAGCCTCAGTACGTTCTCCCGGGGCCCGACCCCGATGCGCGCCCCAGGCAACACCTCCAGTTTGCTTTTCTTCAGGGACGAGCCCGTCTCGGTATCCAACAGTTCAGCGGTCACCTCTAACGCCGCGCGTCCGGATGTGATGGTCACAGCAGCTACCAAGGAAACGTTCAGATCGAGTCGCAGTTTCTGAAGTATCTTCCCGTGGCCTCTGGAAGTCTTCTCCAGGCATGGCAGCTCTGACCGCGACAGGAGACACGAAGGCGAATTTCTTCAGTACCTCTTCAGTTGGTTCCAGTTCCCTGTACCAGGCATCCACTTCGTCTTGGGTTACCGGTCTCATAAACCGTCGAAAGCCGATGAGAATTGCCACCACTGGTTTCTTGTTTACGGAAGGTCCGGTAGGTGACTCATCATGGGCTACGGTCCGATCCCAGGTCACTGAGCTCAAGCGCAGTACGTACTCCAGGTCCGGCCGGTGGTACAGGAACAGTATCACGGCAATGCTACAGCCGATCAGGGCCACGGTCAGGAGCGACCGTCCCACGGATGATGTCACCGGATCGAGGAGTCTGTGCAATAAGCCGGTCGAGGAGGCAGGCCCTTCTCCAGGAGCAGGAGGGTTATCCGCGGAACCTGTCAATGCCACACCTCCATTTCAACTCAGGCAGTTTCTGCACAGGTTGTTTCCCTGCAGAGCCTGTGTCCGTCTCACTCGCCGTTATCAGTATAGCACGGTGACCGCGATATCATGCACGAATAAGATGCTCTTTGCTGTTTCGGCTAGAATTTCTTGACAAGCAGAGCTTCGCGGCTTAATATGTGACTTGAAGCTTAACTTGTGTTTCTCCGGTCGACCTCTTGTCAGGGACTACGGGCGTCATGCAAGGATTAAGATCCGGGAACATAGGCTCCCGTGTCGAGGACGTCACGCCGTAATTCAATCCGGTTTACCCCCCTTCACAAACAGCCCTTGTTCGTATCTGTAAACGCACTCTCGCCGGACGCGTGGTGTGCTTTTCTCTAAGGAGCCAGAAAATGAGTATTAACATCTATGTCGGAAACCTGTCCTTCGATTCCAGCGAGGCGGACCTCAGGGGCCTGTTTGACAGTTACGGGGAAGTGCAATCCGCGAAGATCATCGTGGACCAATTCACGAACAAGTCGCGGGGATTCGGATTCATCGAAATGACCAACCGGGATGAAGGTCTCAAGGCGATCCAGGCGCTGGATTCCAAGGACCTCGGGGGCCGCAGCCTGAAGGTGAACGAGGCCAAACCCAAGACCGACTCACGAGGCGGCGGCGGCGGCGGGCGCAGCGGAGGAAGACCCCGCTGGTAATCGGTTGTCTGTAGATTAGCGGGAAGGTCGGGCACGAGTCGGCAGGAGCATCTCTTGTCCGGCCTTCTGCAATTATGTGAGTACTGCGGGATAGCCTTACGGCTCAGGCATGGCGAGACGTCCGATCTCGGCTAAATGGCTACCCGGAACTCCATGCTAGTGAGGTTGGGTATGCTCTTGGACGCGTCGAGAATTTCCAGGCCGACGAGCCGGCCTTGTTCGTCGTAGTCGAGAATGACGCCGGGCTTTTCTTCGTCGCTTTCCGCAACCGGTCCGGGCTTGAGCACCACGGTCAGGGTGTCCGTCTTGGGATCGTAGGTCACATTCATGATATGCTCCTGTACTTGGCAATCCTACTGGTTCGATAGGCCGTGACCACTTGCGGGGGTGTCCGGTCAATGTCGACAAACACCCGTACAAGATAATTGGTGGATGGATCTCCCACAGGAATAACCGCCTGAACTACCACTCTTCCCGGTCTTACCTCAACGATCTCTTCCTGGAGTGCCAATACTTCCCGGACCTGTTGCTCGGATATCCCTCTCTTGCGCATTTGCTCGGCCGCGTGTGACGCAACAACCGCATGGACCATGGGAGCAGGCTACTTTCGTACTGTTGGACCACCATCTCGTCCGTGGTCAGAGGCCTCACCGGAGATCACTTGGTCCCGGACCGGGAACCCGGAAAGGGTGTCGTCTAGTTCGTTCCGGAGTAGCTAGTCTGGCGAATCTTTCCTCAGTTCGCTCGACACCCTGATCTTTGATACGTCATGGCCGGCCGCAACCCTCGAACAGCGTCGGACCCGGCCCTACGTGCAGCCAAGTCTCATCTCCCACGCCCCGGCATTTCGTCTTCAGTCTGACTTGCCCATCGAGCATTGTCAAGCTGGACACCACTGATTCTTCATACTTCATCCGTTCCCGCGTTGCGGGCTCTTCCTCTCGAAGCTCAGGTGGTCCCTGTCGGCAGTGGCAAGGATCGTGTCTCCTGCCTTGAACTTGCCTTCGAGGATCTCCATGGCGAGGGGATTCTCGATGAGCCGCTGAATGGCGCGCTTGAGGGGCCTTGCGCCGTAGGCCGGATCGTAGCCCTCATCCACGAGCATACCTGCCGCGGACTCCTCCAAAGCAAGGGAGAACCGGTGCTGAGCCAGGCGTTTGTTCACCCTGCCGATCTGGATGTCCACGATCTCCCGGATCTTCGACCTGTCCAGCGCATGGAACATCACCACGTCGTCGAGCCGATTGAGGAACTCCGGTTTGAATTGGCTTCGCAGCGCGTCCATCACGCGGCTTCTCATGCGATCCTCGTCTCTGCCCGCAAACTGCTGAATATCCGTTGACCCGATGTTCGAGGTCATGATGATGATCGTGTTCTTGAAATCCACCGTGCGACCCTTGCCGTCGGTGAGTCTCCCATCGTCGAGGATCTGGAGCAGTGCGTTGAATACCTCCGGGTGGGCCTTTTCGACCTCGTCAAAGAGCACTACCGAATACGGACGCCTGCGTACCGACTCAGTGAGATAGCCTCCTTCCTCGTACCCGACGTACCCGGGAGGAGCCCCGATCAGCCGGGATACGCTGTGTCGCTCCATGTACTCGGACATGTCTATGCGCACCATGGCCTGCTCGTCGTCGAAGAGGAACTCTGCAAGGGCCCGGGCAAGCTCCGTCTTGCCGACACCGGTCGGACCCATGAAGATGAACGAACCGATGGGGCGATTCGGGTCTTGCAAGCCGGATCTCGCACGACGCACCGCATTCGACACCGCCTGTATGGCCTCGAGCTGACCGACGACTCGGGTGCCGAGCTTCTGTTCCATTCTCAGCAGCTTGTCCACTTCGCCTTCCATCATCCTGGTGACGGGAATGCCGGTCCACTTGGCAACCACTTCGGCAACGTCCTCGGGGCCCACCTCTTCCTTGAGCAGACCTCCCTCTTTCTGGAGTTCGGCGAGAGCCTCGTTCTTCCCCTTGAGCTCATTTTCGAGCGAGATGAGGGTCCCGTATTTGAGCTCGGCCGCTTTGCCAAGATCACCGTCTCTTTCGGCTTTGACGGCTTCGGTCTTCGCGCGCTCGTGCCGTTCCTTGAGTTGCCGTATTTCACCGATGATCCCCTTTTCCTTCTGCCATTGTTCCTTGAGCTCTTCTGATTCGATCTTGAGTCGGGAGATCTCCGTGCGAACCTTCGCCAGTCGTTCCGCGCTCGGCTTGTCGGCCTCTTTGGTAAGGGCCTGTTCTTCGATCTGGAGCTGTACGATCTTGCGCTCTATCTCGTCTATCTCCGTGGGCATCGAGTCGATCTCGATGCGCAGCCTCGAAGACGCCTCGTCAATCAGGTCTATGGCCTTGTCCGGGAGGAAGCGGTCCGTGATGTACCTACCTGAGAGAGTCACCGCCGCGATGATGGCTGCGTCCTGTATCCTGACGCCGTGATGTACCTCGTACCGTTCCTTGATTCCCCGCAGTATGGCAATGGAGTCTTCCTGAGACGGCTCGGTGACGTACACGGGCTGGAATCGTCGTTCAAGGGCCGGATCTTTCTCGATGCGTTTCCGGTATTCACCGGCAGTGGTTGCTCCGATGCAGCGGAGTTCGCCTCTGGCCAGCGCGGGCTTGAGCATGTTTGACGCGTCCATGGCTCCTTCTGCGGCTCCTGCGCCGACCAGAGTGTGCATCTCGTCTATGAACAGGATAATCTCACCGGCAGCGGTGGTTACCTCTTTGAGCACCGCCTTGAGCCTGTCTTCGAATTCGCCTCGGTATTTTGCGCCCGCGACCAGTTGGCCCATGTCCAGAGCCAGCACTCGCTTGCCTTTGAGCCCTTCGGACACGTCTCCCGCAACAATGCGTTCTGCCAGGCCTTCCACGATTGCGGTCTTGCCTACACCGGGATCCCCTATCAGGACGGGGTTGTTCTTGGTCCGTCTCGAGAGCACCTGCACTATGCGGCGGATCTCGTCATCTCTGCCGATCACCGGGTCGAGCTTCCCTTTTGCCGCGGCCTCGGTGAGATCTCGTGCGAACCTCTTAAGCGCCTGGTATTTCTCTTCAGGAGCCTGGTCGGTGACTCGCTGAGTCCCTCTGATCTCCGCGAGCACTTGATAGATCCGGTCCCGTGTGACGCCTTTGGCTTCCAGGATCTTGGATGCCTGGGTTCCTCGATCCTCGCAGATAGCGATCAGCAGATGTTCGACGGAGACGTATTCGTCCCTGAGTTGCTCCATCTCCTTGACCGCGGCCTCCAGGACTTGTCTGAGAGAGGCGGAGAAGTATTTCTGAGCGCCGGGTCCGGTTTGTCGAGGCAGGCGATCCAGGTTCTGTCCGACCTCGGCTTGAATCCGCCGAGTGTCTGCTCCCAGCTTCTTGAGGATCTCGATGCACGTTCCTTCATGATCGGAAAGCAAAGCCAATAGCAGGTGCTCGGTCTCCACCTGAGGATTGCCCCTCTTGGCGGCTTCGTTCTGTGCCTGTTCGAGGGCTTCCTGGGATTTCAGCGTGAACGTATCTGCTCGCATAGCAGGCTCCTGTCGTGGGTAGCTTTACCGGTCAGGTAAACCACGTGAGCGGTGCTGTCAAGTAGCCCTGGCAGAGGGTATTGACAAATCCGGGCCCGGAGCACTAGCATCTCCCAAGGGCGACTGCTTTTTGGGATGCATGACCCGAGAAGAAGTGCTATACCAATATGTAGACCCTTTCGCAGAATTCTCGCTCAGGTCCGGAATAACCCTCGTCCGTGACCGGCGAAGGGGCGGTCTGCCGGGAAATCATGAGCGATTCGCACTTCCACGATACTCACGCAGCGACCGAAGACCCCAGGCCCAGATCGTCAGGCCTGACTGGTCCCGGGACTGTACTGGCCATCGACGATGACGAGACGTCCGTTGAGTTGCTCAAGGATTTACTGGAGATGGGCGGCTTCAAGGTCCACACCGCGTGTGAAGGGAGAGAGGGCATAGGGGTGTTCCAGGATGAGAACCCGCACGCGGTCATCACAGACATTCGGATGCCCCTCATGGATGGGTTGGAAGTGGCTGCCCGCATACGGGAGATCGATGACACGGTCCCGGTGATCATCGCGACCGGGTTCGGTGATGTAGAAAACGCCATTCTGGCACTCCGGGAAGGCGCGTACGACTTCCTGCAGAAGCCGGTCAATGCAGAGATATTGCTCAATACGGTGAGACGAGCGGTGGAATCGTGCAGGCTTCGCCGATTCGAGAGGAACCAACAGGCAGTACTCAGAGAGCTCGTCGAAGAAAGAACCCGCGAACTCAGGGAAAAGGGTGAGCTCCTTCTCAAGTCCTACCGGCGCATCAAGCGAATACAGGGGGCCTCCATATTTGCCCTCGCGAAATTGGCCGAATACAGGGACGAAGAAACGTCTTTTCATCTGCGACGCATACAGGAGTACTGCCGAGCTCTGACCATAACCCTTGGCAGACGCGAGCAATACAGGGACCTTATCTCCGAACAGTACCTGGAAGACCTCGTCGAGTGTTCCCTGTTGCACGATATCGGCAAAGTCGGGTTGCCCGATTCCATACTCCTGTGTCCGAGAAAGTTCGTGGACGACGAGTACGCCCTCATGAAACAACACGCGGTCCTTGGAGGGAAAACCCTCGAAGACGCGGCTATCGAGGCGGGAGAGCAGAGCTTCCTCTCGATGGGTCGGGACGTAGCCTACTACCACCATGAACGTTGGGACGGTCAAGGGTATCCCTTCCGGCTCAAAGGAGAAGAGATCCCGCTTGCCGCCCGGATCGTAGCACTGGCTGACGTGTACGACGCTCTCACCACGAAACGAAGATACAAAAGACCCTTCACCCACGAGGATGCACTGTTCGAGATCATTGAGTCGAGAGGCCAACGCTTCGATCCTGAAATAGTCGACGCATTCGTCGAGGTGGAAGGACTATTCCGGGAGATCCGGGACAAATTCTCGCGCAAAGAAGAGGTCGTTCCTGTGGTAGCCTGGACCAGGCGATGGGACTAACGACCCTGGGTGCTTCTTGCTGGTAACGTTCGATTTCTTTTCTTGCGGGGAAAAAATCTTCAGTTGAACAGCTCTGGGAGAAAGCAACGTGCCTTTCTTCGCTTGCGTAGAATCAACTCGCCCCGCCATCGGTCTTCATGCGGACCGAGAAAGGTTGACGCGAACTTTGGTTGCGGCTCCCACCCGCCTTCTGACACACCCACCACAGTGTATGGTGAGAGGATGCCCTCATGCCTCAGATTGATACCCTGCTGAAGACGGCAGTCCAGTACCGGGCTTCAGA
The DNA here is from genome assembly GCA_040755955.1 of Thermodesulfobacteriota bacterium. GTDB lineage: Bacteria > Desulfobacterota > Desulfomonilia > Desulfomonilales > Desulfomonilaceae > JBFMAA01. The sequence goes on along the minus strand of JBFMAA010000030.1, from coordinate 28,655 downwards.
CGTGCATCTCGCATCCGGCAGTTCCATTATCATGCGTCAGTTTGGCCGCCTCAGGAAGGTTAAGTCAGCCGAGCTTTCACCCGAGACTGTCAGGAACCTGATCTACGAGATCCTCTCGGCTGAGCAACGCCGTGTCCTCGAATCGGGCCTGCAGTTAGACTTCAGCTACGAAATCGGTGAGGTGGGAAGATTCAGAGGGAACGCCATCCTTCAGAGGAAAGGACTCGATGCCACCTTCCGCATTATTCCTCCCGCAGTCCCGACCGTCGATCGCCTGGGGCTGCCGCCTGTAGTGAAAAAGCTTTGCGACCTCCACCAAGGGCTGCTGCTCGTGACTGGCGCCACCGGACAAGGAAAATCGACCACGCTGGCCGCGATGATCGATCACATCAACAGCAATCGGAGAGACCACATTTTGACGGTGGAAGATCCGATCGAGTTCGTGCATCCGGTGAAGCGGTCCATCGTGAGTCAGCGGCAGTTGGCTCTGCACACCCGATCGTTCGCAAACGCCCTCAGAGCCGCCCTGCGCGAAGATCCCGACGTGATCATGGTCGGCGAGTTGCGAGACCTGGAATCCATCTCTCTGGCCATCACCGCTGCCGAGACCGGACACCTTGTCATGGGCACCTTGGCCACTTCCTCCGGACCCAAGACCGTGGACCGCATCATTGACTCCTTCCCCGCAGCGGAACAGAATCAGATTCGGGCTATGCTCGCAGATACGCTTCGAGGGGTCGTGACACAGCGTCTGGTTCCCAACAAGGGCTGGTCGGGACTGGTCCTGGCAACCGAAATACTCCTCGGCACGCTTCCCATCGCCAACCTGATCCGCAGTCAAAAGACCTTCCAGATAAGGTCCGCGATGACGACAAGTAGAGGCCTTGGGATGCAGCTTCTCGACGACAACCTCATGGAGCTGTACAAGGCAGATAAGATAACCCCGGAGACGGCTTACGAGTACGCGGAACATAAGACTCCGTTCCGCGATCTCATCAAGCAGCAGCAGGGCTGAACTGATGGCCAAGATAGATGTCTTGCTCAAAGAGATGGTCGACCGAGGGGCCTCGGATCTTCATATGGTTCCGGGAATGCCGCCGATGCTGAGACTCAAGGGCGAGGTGGTACCCACAAACTACCGGCAACTTACCAATGAGATGAACGAACAGCTCTTTGCGGAAATCCTGACCGAGGAACAGGTAGCCAAATACCATAACAACCTGGACTACGACTGTGCGTACGAAATTGCGGGGGTCGCACGATTTCGCTGCAACTTTTTCTACCAGCAGCGAGGCGCCGCGGCGGTATTCCGCGTCATCCCCACGAAGATACTCTCCCTCGAGGCCCTCGGGATGCCGTCCGGAGTCAATAAGCTCCTTGCGGTAAGAAAAGGGCTGGTCCTCGTGACCGGACCCACGGGGTCAGGGAAGTCCACCACCCTTGCTGCCATGATCGACAAGATCAACGACACTCGCGAGGAACATATTATCACCATCGAAGACCCGCTCGAGTTTGTCCATCAGAACAAAAGGTCCCTCATCACCCAACGAGAGATAGGGACCCATGCGCAGAGTTTCACGGAAGCTCTGAAAGTGGCCTCCCGAGAAGACCCGAACATTATTCTCGTGGGGGAAATGCGGGACCTGGAAACGATCTCCCTTGCCCTGACCTGTGCGGAGCTCGGCATACTCGTGTACGGCACCCTGCATACCAACTCGGCAGCCAAGACCATCGACCGCATCATCAACGCGTTCCCCGCGGACCAACAGAACCAGATGAGGAGCATGCTCAGCGAATCCCTCAAAGGGATCCTCGCGCAACAACTTCTCAAGACCGCGGACGGCAAGGGACGATGCGCGGCCATTGAGATTCTGGTGGGAACCAGCTCCTTGGGGAACCTCGTCCGGGAGGCGAAGATATCCCAGATCACGTCCATGATTCAGACAGGGGCTTCGGAAGGCATGCAGACAATGGATCAGGCACTGCAGAAGCTGGTGGACGAAAGTCGAATCACGGTCGCGGACGCGTACGCCAAGGCGATCGACAAGTCGCTCTTTGAGGCCCAAATGGAGGAAACGACTTTGGAATAGAGGTGGCAAGGGGATAGGCGTCAAAATACGAGAGATCTTGCCCGATGCCCCGGCGTTGAAAGGCCCGGCTATTCTCAGTCGTCGCTCCGGGACTGAACGCCTCCCAGGCCCCGCAGGGGCGACTGAAAGTAGCCGGGTACTCTATGGTGCCACGCGTTGAGAATTGCGGGAACTTTCACCCTCCCCTCACCCCTCCCATCAAGGGAGGGGAATAGCAAGCCCTCTCGCCTGGTGGCTGGGGGAAGGGAGAGTGGGTTTGTGTTCATGCACGGTCCCGCGAATTTCAAGGCGCGTTACTATAGCGCTGAGGAAGAACAATCAAACGCGCGATAACGCGAAAGGTCCTTATCTTAACGCCTATGGGATGGCAAGGGCCTGTATCAGAACAAGTGCCGCAACTCAGGGCGTGCTGATGCGTTGGGTGAGGCGAGGGCCAAGAACCAAGATCAGCCGAAATGGCGGCGGGGACCACACCAAGAAGATAAATTGCGGAAGGACGCTCAGTGGGGCCACAAGGGCTCCACTCGCACCGGGATGGTTGTCATGGGCCATGAAAAAGACTTCCCGCCGGAATCCCGTTCGGGTCCGCTGCGTCCCATGGTGTCGGACGACCCGTTTCTCGGTACCATGACCCTGGACCCCAACAAACTGATTCCGGAAGACGTCACCGTCACCGGCAGCTTCGACATGGGTGGGATTCAGGGCACTTCCATGGGCATGCTCCTGGGAGCGTTGCCGATACCGTCCGTCCTCCTTGATATCTCCCACACCGTGCTCTTCACCAACCGGGCGTGCGAGAAATTCCACCCGGACCCCACCAAAATGTGGCTCAACCCCTTTTTGCAGGTGTTTTCCCGACCGAGCGACGCACAAAGGTTCCGGGAAGCCTTAGAGAGGCTCCGCAGTCAGCGAAGGCCCCAAGTAATCGAGAGCATGATCGGCGTGCTGGACAGACGAATATGGGGTCGGATACTCATGCGCTCGGTTAAGATGAGGAGCGATCGGTTCATTCTGGTGCTCATCGAAGACCTGACCCCGGAGAGGAAACAGGCTGTTCTCGCAAATCAGTACGCCAAATCGCTTCGCCAGGCCAATGACGAACTCGAATCTCGGGTAAAGAGTCGCACGGAGGAGCTGGCAAAGACCAACGAAGAGCTCAGAAGTGAAATCGAAGCGAGAAGGAACGCGCAGGAGAGCCTCAAGCTGGCGGCGAAAGTGATCACGGCCAGTAATGAAGCGATCATGGTAACCGACGCGGGGGGAGACATCGTCGAGGTCAACGCAGCGTTTTCTCGGACGACCGGCTATGCGAGAGAAGAAGCGATCGGCCGAAATCCACGATTCATGGCCTCCGGCCGCCACGACAAGCATTTCTGGCGTGATTTCTGGCACATCATTTCGGTTACCGGCCAGTGGAAAGGCGAGGTCTGGGATAGACGCAAGAGCGGCGAGATCTATCCCAAGCTCCTCTCCGTGAGCACGGTCAAGGACGACACAGGCAAAGTCACCAATTACGTCGGGATATTCTCTGATATCACCAAGGCGAAGCAGACCGAAGAACGTCTCGAACACTTGGCCCACTACGACCCGCTCACTGAATTGCCCAACCGCCTGCTCTTCCGGGACCGCCTTCGGAGAGCCCTCGTCCGCGCAGATCGTGACAAGACAACGGTCGCGCTCATGTTCCTGGACCTGGACGCGTTCAAGAACGTCAACGATACCGTGGGACACCCTCTGGGCGACGAACTACTGGTTCAAGTCGCGGGGAGACTGGCTCAGTGTGTGAGAAAAGGAGACACCGTGGCCCGTCTGGGAGGAGACGAATTCACCGTAGTGGTGCCCGATCTCCACTCGACGCGCGAAGTAGGATCACTCGCACAGAGAATAGTTGACGAGCTGTCCGCACCGTTTCGCCTGAAGGGTTATGAGGTGTTCACAAGCGCAAGCATCGGAATTGCAATCTACCCCGGTGACGCCCGGGACCCGGACCGCCTGGTTCAGCACGCGGACACCGCCATGTATCACGCAAAGAACCAGGGGAAGAACAACTTCCAGTTCTTTTCGAATATGATGAATATTGAGCTCAAGAGAGTGGTTGCAATGGAGACCACCCTTCGCAGGGCCATGGAAGGGAACGGGCTGGAGGTCTATTACCAGCCGATCACAAGCTGCAAATCAGGAGGAATCGTAGGGGCTGAAGCCTTGCTGCGCCTGAGAAATGCTCGCGGACAAGTGGTCTCCGCAGGGCCCTATATTCCCGTGGCAGAAGAGAAAGGCCTGATTGGACAGATAGGAGAATGGGTGCTCAAGAGAGCGTGCCGACAGATCAAGGCCTGGCAATCACTCGGATTACCAGGCGTGCCGATTGCCGTGAACGTGTCCATGCGCCAGATGAGAAATCAGGGCTTCGAACACACCGTCCTTCGCATCCTGGAAGAGGCCGAGTTGAGCCCTTCGTTCGTGGTCATCGAGCTCACCGAGTCGGCCATGATGGCCAACGTGGATCATACCGTGAACCTGGTCAGGGAGTTCCGCAATCATGGCATCTCAGTGTCGATCGACGATTTCGGCACCGGCTATTCCTCCTTGAGCTATCTCAGATATCTCCCGATAGAACAGGATAAAGATCGATAAGTCGTTTGTGGATGACGTGGTTTCGGACAAAGCTCAGCGCGCGTTGGTGCAGGCCATGGTGAGTGTGGCCCACAGCCTGAACATGGCGGTGGTTGCGGAAGGGGTCGCTTCAGAGGAACAACGGCAAGTCCTCTGCGAGCTCAATTGCGACGGCTGGCAGGGGTTCCTTCTCAGTCCCGCGGTGCCCCCGGAGCAGTTTGCAGTCATGCTCAGATCAGACACCACGCGTCGGCTCTGAACCACCGACCTCACGAAATGGAGTACGCAGGGCAACTGTCCTTCATTCCCCGGCCTTAAAAGGCCCGGCTATTGTCAGTTGTCCCTCTGGGACTCCGCCACGCCCAAGCCCCGTCGGGGCGACTGAGAATAGCCGGATGCTTCAGCACCGGGAGCCAAGGGCCGAAGACCCTGTGGCGTGGCAAGTCATCAATTTGACGCTCATGGGGACAGCCCCTAAGTGACCGCCTATGCCGGCAACAGGCCGTTACTCGAACTTCAGACGCAGCGTGTGGGCCAGCATGGTCCCCTCCTGAATCTCCTCCCGAATGATCTCGAGTAATCTGGAACAAACCACGGGCTTCTCCAGGATTCTGTTCACCCCGGGATGGCCGAGAATCTGCCTTTCCTCCAACTGACGGGCCCAGGCGGTGAGCATAATAAACGGCGGTTTGGGAATGCCCTTTTCCACGCAACTCGCCTGAATAGCCTTGCTGAGTTCCCAGCCGTTCATGTCTTGGATGGTGAGCTCGGAGACCACCGCGTCGACTTCCTTGTCTTCAAACATTTGAAGGGCTTCCTCTCCCGAAGCCGCGGTGAAGACCGTCTGCCCCATGCTGCGGAGTCCTTGTTCCATGTTGCGCACAAAATCGTCATCCTCGTCGATGAGAAGAATGCGGAAATAGAGAGGTCCGAGTTGCGTAGCCACTTGCTGTTCATCAGCAGGAGCTTCGACCGCAGGCAGATTCACCGTGAACACGGTACCGGTTCCCCGTTTGCTCCGGACCATGATTCTGCCTGCGTGGCGACGCACGATGCCCACGTTCACTGCGAGCCCGAGGCCCGCATGGGCCTCCTTGGTGGTCCAGAACGGCTCGAACATGGTCTCTATGTCTTTCTTGAGTATCCCCACGCCGTTGTCCTGGATCTGGAGTATCGCCTGAGCGTCCTCTCGACGGGTTTTCACGGTGATCTTCCCCCCTTCCGGAAGGGCTTCCACCGCGTTCTTCAGCAGGTTGACGACCACCTCGAGAAGGTCCATCCGGTCACCGGCTACGTGGCAGTCCGGTCCTAGATCCAAGTCCAAAGCAATCTCCGAGCCCAGTTTCTTGGGCTGGGTCTGCGACCATTGTCGGGTTTTTTCGCAGGCCTCCCGGACCGTATCGCTCAGGTTGAATATGGTTCCCAGGATGACTCCCGTGTCAGGGCGTGCGCGAGCAAACTGTTGAAGCCTCCTGAGCCTTTGCGCCGCATCCCGTGTGCCGGCAAGTAGCTCCTGAAGAAGCTTCTTCACTTGCGGGAGATTCCCCGTATCGGCCGACCTCAACGCGGTCTGGATCTCCCCTGTGACGAACAGGAGCAACCCGCTGAACGTCTGCGCAACGCCACCCGTCATCTTCCCCGCGACCTTGAGCCGTTCGGACTTGAGCAGGAGTTCCTGGGCCTCCCGGACATCCGAGATGTCTTCCAGAATCACCTGTGCTCGAATCACCCGCCCGTCCGTCGCTCGAATGGCCGTTGTGTGGAGGCGAACGTACATGTCGTGACCCTGCCGGTTCTTCAGGAACAGATCCCCCTCGAAGGTCTCTCCCGTGGTGAGGCACTTGGAGATCGCGGAAGACGCCCCGGTCTCGGTCATAAGCGGCAACCTGACGAGGTTGATCGAGCCCGTGATGTCCGCGGCGTTCAGCCCCAGTATCTTGAGCGCGCGTGGATTGATCTCCGTGATGTCACCCACCACATTGCAGGAAATAACCCCTACCGGAAGCGTTTCCAGGAGGGTGCGGTGTTTGAGTTCACTCTGTCGGAGCGCGTCTTCGGCGGTCTTTCGTTCCGAGACCTCTCGCTTGAGCAGCCAGTTCGTCCGGGACAGGTCCCCTGCCTTTTCCGCGAGTCGTCGATCCGCTTCTTCATGGGACTTTCGAAGTTTCTCCTCCGCGATCCGCTTCTGGGTGCGGTCTTCCATGGCGAGGCCCACCAGGTCCTGTGTGATCCGGAAGGCTTGCACGCGCATGACCCGTTCCTGTTTGCCAACTCGATACCGACAGTCGGTCAATTCGGATTGCGTTCCGCTCACTGCTGCGTCGAGCAGAGCATGACTGAGCACGAGCCGGTCCGCGTTGTTCCAGATCTCTCCAAATTCACGGCCACGCATTTCTTCAACGGGTATCCCGATGAGTTGGGCCGCGTCGAGGTTGGCCATGTCGACAATCAGGCGTCGTTGCGGTTCCAGGCGGAGCACCAGGAGACCCTCGGGAAAAACCTCCACCATGCGCTCCCAGGCAGCACACGCTCCCGAGTCCGGAAGCGCCGCACCCTTTTCCGGGTATGACGGTACCACCATGGTTTGGTACCGCGTGATAAACCCCTGCTGGTGCCTCACGGCAAGTACATGCTCTTCCACCGGGTGACCCACTCCGTCCCGGTCCAGGATTCGGTACCGCAACACGAAAGAGTCTGTCCCGTCGAGCGCGTAGCGTCCGATTTCGGCTGCGACACGATCGAGGTCATCCGGGTGTATCACCTGGGAGTAGGTGGTGCTCCCGGAAAGGAAATCTTCCGGCATGTAGCCGAACCGCACCACATTGCCCAGCACGGATTCTACCGGCCACCCTTCCGCTGCTCGACGGACGAAGAACACCGCGGGACTCAACCTGAGTAGAGACTCCATATCACGTGGGGCCATCCCCCAGGTTCGCTGCCCGGAATCGGAGGCTGTCTCCCGGTCCAGTTCGGTGATGACGCCGATCCTCGAATAGTTCCCGTCCGAATGACGGAAAGGGGTAGTCGCCACATAGACCCAGCGGTTCAATCGGGGGCTGAATGTCGTCCCGCCCCCGACTTCGCCCACGGAGATCATCTCGTGAGCGCACCAGGGACAAGGTTCGTCCAGGCCGTGGATCGCGAAGTGGCACTTCTCGCCGGCGACGCCGGCTCCCAGGGTGGTTTCCAGCGGGTAGGTGGCGTGGCTGACCGTGTACATCGGAGAACAGACGTACGCCAAGCCTTCGTATGACTCGAAGGTTCCCGGGTGATCAGGAGCCGTTTCCGCCGAAGTTCGCGAATCGGGGTCTTCGGAATAGGCAAGCCTTTTCGCGAGTTGGGTCAACTCCAGTGAAGCCTGCTCTTTGGTTTTCGTGTCGACTTCCATCCGGACTCCATCGCTGGGGGGAGATCGTTCCGCGTCCGACTCATGGCGAGAGAAACAACGCCCTCGGATATCTAGTATCCCATGAGACCGCAGCACCTGGAACATGCAGGCATGAGACCCTTTGTGGAAAGGCTTTTCCGGAACTTCCGATAGGGTTCGCTGTTCCACAGATCGGTGATGGTGGCCTCCTTGATGTTGCCCACGACGAAATCATGATAGTCACGGCAGGGAGACATGTCTCCGTTGGAGTTGATCTCCACCGCGCCGAAGATCGAGACGCATCGATCGAAGCCGAAGCGGCAATCGTGGTCCGAGTAGTACGTATTGAGCTCGGTCTCGCTGGTGAGCGGGGGCATGATGATCACCGCAGGGCCGGCCATCTTGGCTGCAAAGCCCGCGAGACGCGTAAGCTGATCTGAGAGCACCTTGGGTTCCGGGGGTCTCCAGTCGCCAATCCAGCCGAAGTGCTTGGTGGGCTCGAATCCGAAACGTTCTTCGAAGTCCGCGGCGTGACGGCGAGCAGATTCCTCGTCGATCCACCACGCGAGATAGAAGACGCACACGTCCACCTTATCCTTGAAGAACTCGTAGATGTCCACCAGCCGATTGTAGTTCAGGTTATTGATCGTCGTAAGGGACGCGATGAGCGGGAGGCGCTGCTTTCTTGCCTTTCGGATCTCTCTGATGACTTCGATGGCTTTGCAGATCGTGCCGAAGTTGTCAGTGGCGGGATTTGCTCCCGGTCTGCTCGCGTTGTGGGTGCTGGCATCGGGTCCGTCGATGGAGATTTGGGCCACGAACATCGGTGCTTCGACGATTCTTTGTGCGTGTTGCGCAAGGCCGGTGCCGTTGGTAGCGATGCTGGGCGGCATTCCAAGACGTGCGGCTTCCTCGATGATCTCAACGGACCCCTTGTAGAGCATCGGTTCACCGCCCCACAGATACACGGAAGGCGTGTGTCCTTTCTCTTTCAGGTCCCGCAGGAGTTCCAGGTACCGTTCGGGGGTGACCTCCTGTTTGCGGAGATCGCTAATGCTGCAAGACCGCAGAAAACCGCTGTCGCCCCATTGTCCGCAGGTGTGGCACCGGAGATTGCACAGATCCGTAATCCGAATGCTCACCTGGCGGATTCTGTTGGCCCGGCCTTCATTGGCTCGAGGAAAGGCATTTCGCAGAAGCTTGTCCACCTGTATCATCGCGAGGCTTTTGGCATACCTCGGAATTTCCAGCACTTTCGGGGCCATTTTGACTATGGTGGATATGGGAACCCAACTTTGACTCATGGTCTATTCCGTCTCCTCTGATTGATTCACGAGAATTCTACACCCGCGGGTCTGTTGAGGCAAGCGTGACATCGACAGAAAGGCCAGGGCTCCGCATGGAAATGTAGTTCTCGGGGGAAGGGACTTTTTACTAATCACGTTCGATTTCTTCTCTCTTGGAGAGGAAATCCTCCGTTCAGCAGCTCTGGGAGAATGCAACTGCCTGAAACGTCGAATCCCCTGACGTTACGTTGGAGCCTGTGCCCCGGAGCTCCATCCCCAAAAACTTTGCGGGGACCAAAGTGCCTTTCTCAAGACACCAGCTTCGGGGGGTCAAGCTTTTCATTGGCGTTCGGAGGTTGCACCGGCTCGTTCAAGAATCCCCACTATGGCGCCGTGGCCTTTGGCCTTAGCCCTGATCAAGGCGGTTCGCCCGTCATTAGCCTTTGCCTGTACATCTGCTCCCCGAGCGAGAAGAAACGTCACCATCTGTTCATGTCCCCGAGTCGCCGCCGCGATCAAGGGAGTCACGCCCGACCCTTCATGCTTCATATTCACATCCGCGCCTTTTTCGAGAAGCAGTCTCGCTGCCTCCACCTTGTCGGACACCGCTGCGTGCAGGAAAGCCGGGGCACCTTGTCTGTCGACGAGGTGTAGGTTCGCGCCTTTGTCGAGCAGTAGTCTCAGCATATCCGTATCGCCTGAACCGGCGGCCATAATGAGTGGGGTGTGTCCGTATTGCTTTTCCGCCTGGTTGGGGTCCACGCCTTTTTCCAGCAGCAGTTTCGCGATGTCGAGGCGCCGATGGACCGTGCAGTTCATTAACGCGGTTTGACCGGATCTGTCCTGGATAGTGGGGTCTGCTCCTTTGGACACCAGGAGTCTGGCGATCTCCACGTGTCCCGGAATCGACGCGTAGTGCAGTGCCGTGTCCTGGAAAGGAGGTTCTCGTGTGTTGACGTCCGCGCCTCTTTCCAGGAGCAGCCTGGTCACCTCCAGGTGGCCCCCCACCGCGGCACGAGTTAGCGCGGTTATCTGACCCTTGAACCGCGCATTCGGGGGTACCCCTTGATCAAGAAGTCGTTGCACCTCCGAGACGTTCCCCTTTTTTGCCGCTCCCATCAGGGCAGCTACGGATTGTTCGTGTTCAGAGAGTGGTTCTTCCCGCGCTGCCGCGAATTTGAGGAGGAGATCCTTGATCTGCATACGCTTGTAGAATTCTGCGAGATCCAGGGCGGTCTTACCGTCCTCGTCCTTGGCGTCGAGGTCTGCTCCTCGGTCCAGCAGAAGCTGCACGACCTCGGGTTTCGCATCGGAGAAGATCGCTTCCATCAGAACCGTCCAGTCCCTGGCCGTCTTTGCATTGACGTCGGCTCCCTTTTCGATCAGAAGCTTCGCGATTTCCAGGTGGCTCTTGCAGGCGGCTCGCGTGAGAGAGGTCCGCCCGTCCTTCGAGGCCGCGTTCACGTCAAGCCCCTGATCGATAAGCAGCTTGACCAGCTCCAAATTGTCTCCTGATGCGGACCACATTAGGGCCGTCTCGCCCGATCGAGTCTCCGCGTGAACATAGGCTCCGCGGTCGACGAGGAGTTTCACCATATCCAAGTTGCCCTTCTCCGCCGCGTACAGGAGTGCGTTCCAGCCGGAGCGGGTTTTGGAATTGACATTCAGCCCGTTTCCTATGAGTAGATCCGCCACCTCGGGACTCGGTCCCCGGGCTGCCCACATCAGAACCGTATCGCCGTCATCCTCCTTTGCATACAGGTTTGCCCCCTTGTCGAGAAGCAGTTGCACGAGCCCGAGGCTGCCTTCTGATGCGGCACACATCAAGGCCGTTTTCCCATCATAATCGCTCGCGTTGACATCGGCCCCTCGGTCGACGAGCAGTTTTGCGCTTTCGATATTGTGCGCGGACGCAGCGTGCATCAGGGCCGTCTTGCCTGCACGGTCTTCGGTATTCAAGTCGGCTCCTTGCCCGAGCAACTCGTCCACGCGATGCGGGGCACCTTCCTTCGCAGCGGATATGAGTTCCTTGTCAAGTCTCTCCTGTCTTGCGATGTCGGTATCGCGCAAACCCGCCACCTTCATCAGCGACTGCCTTGCCAGCTCGTTTCCCTGCGCGGTTGCCCCGCGCCACCACTTTAGCGCCTCGGTCAAGCTCTTGGGCACCCCTTTACCTGCATGATGCATATCTCCCAAGTTGTTTCTCGCGAGAGAGTTCCCCTTTCGCGCAGCCAACCCAAACCATTTGCGCGCTTCATCTTCATCCTTGGGTACACCGATGCCGTTGAGGTACATCCACCCCAAATTATTTTGAGCCGACGCGACGTTCTCTCGGGGACCATCGGTAAGCGCGGCCAAACGAAACAACTTGAGTGCCTTGCCGTGATCCTGCGGCACGCCGAGGCCGTTGAGGTACATCCAGCCCAGGTTGTTTTGTCCGCTGTTCCACTCCCATATCTCTGCGGAAAATCGAAAGCATGCGGCTGCCTTTTCGTGATCCCTCGGCACGCCGATCCCGTTGAGGTACATCCAGCCGGCCAACTCAACCACGGCCGCATTTCCCTCTTTCCACCCCGATTCTTCCACGTCCTTCGCATGACCGAGATACCCTATGAGAGTATCCTTCGACGCGTCGTCCTCGTGCGACATCCAGCCGAACCAGGGGCGCGGTCCCGCGTTCCCCTGTTCCATGGCCGAACGGAAACATTTGTGCGCTTCGCTTCGGTCCTGTTTGACTCCGAGGCCGTTGAGATACATCCATCCCAAAGCGCTGAGGCCGACCGGACAGCCCTGCTGTGCCGCCAGGGTAAACCATTTCCGCCCCTGGCCATGATTCCCCGGAACCCCCATTGCATAGAGATACCGCTCTCCCAGCTCGTTTTGGGCGTCAACGTCTCCGGTCCCCGCCCGGGCACGCAGCCTGGCGAGAGCCTCCGGAGCAAGATCGGAAGGTCGTTGTGAACCACGCTCAGTCGCTTTTTGCGTATCGACCCCTTTGTCCTGCTCAGCCTTGGCAAAACGCAGATCCTGGCCCGCGTTGCCGAAACTACTCGAAGGAGATGGACTACCCATGATCAACCACGCGGCTCCCGCAAAGATCAGCACACGCGCACTCCGCCTCATCAGTTCCCCCATCTTGATGCGTTTCATCGATGACTCCCCTTTGTCTGCACGAAGTGGATCATTGTAGCGCTTTCCAAGGCGGCTGGGAGCCTCAACCACGCGGCTGGGAGCCGTAGCCCATAATCGCGTCCACCCTTCTCGGTTCGTATGGAGACCGATGGCGGGGCGAGTTGGTTCTACGCAGGCGAAGAAGAGGTGCGTTGCTTCCTCCCAATGCCGCTGAACTGAAGATTTCGTCTCGGCAAGAGAAGAAATTGAACGTTATTAATAAGACGTTCCTTCCCCTGGAACCGCATTTTCTGATAAAGGGTTTCCCCCGGAAGAGTTTCATGGAAGCTTCTTCGCGGTCTTCTCATCTTCCGCGATGCTGATCAGCGCGCCGTCCATAAGCTTTTCCAGAACACAGCGCCCGTTCCGGTCGAACCAGGAGTCGTCCGAGCGCCCGCGAAACGTACTCCTCACTTTCCACACGGCGTCATTGGGTCCTGGCCTTCCCAGGACCTGCGAGATCTCCTGAGTCACCTCGTCCACCACCTGTGCCTGGAGATTCAACACAGTAAATTTGTGCACCACCCCTTGTCGGAGTCCCTTGAGCCGAGGCATCAAACCGGTCGCACCCGTGTGATAGACAGCTCCTTTGACGGGGAACTCCCGATGCATCTTCTCACCTTCTGCCAGGAAATCGACCACGAGTTTGTCGTTGACGACCTTCGCGTGGGTGTTGAGCTCCTTTTCGTTCTGGCGCTCAGTCCGGGTCAGGGAGACCAGGCTCAGATCGGGCTCTACCACGGTCTTTTCGGTCATGCTGATCTTGTTGACCCTCTTCTTCGTCTTGAACCGCATCGCTGCATCCGTGGAGAGCGCGAACGTCTTCCCCTCGGCCACTATCTTGAAATGACTGTATCCGATCTTCTCCTCCTGGAAGTACAGACCGTACCATCCCTCTTTGAAGGGGAGTCTGTCCAGAGTTCCAGAGCCTTCCAAGGGTTCCGGCGGTCTCGACGGGTCCTTTGTTCCGCGGGAACCCGGCACGCAGGACCCCAGTGCTACCGCGACGCTGACTAACAGAACGATCAATGTTTTCCGAATCGGCATGGTCTGTACCAATCTTGTCGGAAGATAAACGGAACGTTGACACATTACCACCATCTGGTTACTCTGTCCGCCACGATACCACTTCATTGCAGGACACGGTATCACACTCCAGCAGTAAGGAGTTCGCATGGACAAGCTCACCGGCAAAGCCATAATCGCCATGGGAGGAGGTCCGACCGCGGTAATCAATCAATCGTTGGTGGGCGCGGTATTGGAAGCGCGTCAGTATTCCCACATTACTCAGTTTTACGGCGCATTTCAGGGAGTGCAAGGGCTCATCAAGGAACAACTCGTCAACCTGAGCGAGGCGACCAGCCATAACCTCGAGCTCGTCGCGTGCACCCCCGGCGCCGGTATCCGCAGCACGCGGGACAAACCCGATGAGGAATATTGCACGAAAATCTTCCAGGTGTGCAAGGCCCATGGTGTTCACTATTTCTTCTATATAGGCGGCAACGACTCCGCGGAGACCTGCCGCATAGTCAAAGAACAGGCAAGAGCGGCAGGGTATGAACTGCGAGTTATCCACATACCTAAGACCATCGACAACGACTTGCGCGTGACCGACCACTGCCCCGGATACGGTTCCGCGGCGCGGTTCGTGGCGCAAGCCTTCGTTGGAGCCAATCTCGATAACCGATCTCTCCCCGGCGTATATGTCGGAGTAGTCATGGGGCGTCACGCGGGATTTCTCACCGCGGCCTCGGTTTTTGCCCGGAAGTACGCGGATGACGGTCCCCATCTGATTTACGTTCCGGAAACGCCCTTCGATGCCGACGAGTTTACGTCCAGTGTCGACAGGGTATTCGCGAAATACGGGCGCTGCGTGGTCGGAGTATCGGAAGGGATTCAGGACGCGACCGGAGCCCCGGTAGTGGCAAACCTCAACAACGATGTGGAACGGGACGCTCATGGCAATATCCAGCTTTCAGGAAACACCTCGCTTGGGGACACGCTCGTGAACCTGGTCAAGACGAGGCTCAAGATCACGCGGGTCAGGTCCGACACGTTCGGATACCTACAGCGGTCATTCCTGGGCTGCGTGAGCGAGGTAGACGCCAATGAGGCCCGCGAAGTCGGCGAACGCGCGGTTCAATTTGCGGCATGGCACTCTGTAGACGGTTCGGTGACCATCGAGAGGGTCGGAGACTACGGGGTTCGCTACAATCTGAGCCCCCTGGAAGATGTGGCCAAGGAAACCAAGCATATGCCGGCGGAGTTCCTCAACGGCCCCAACGACGTGACCGTGCAATTCAAGAACTACGCACGACCTTTGCTGGGCGATATGCCGGTGCACGAGCGGATTCAGGCTCCACCGGTGGAGAAGATACTGTTCAAGGACTGATTGGAAAATAGGAGGGAGCGGTGCGCAGCAATCTGATGACGAAAGGACTGGGAAGGGCTCCTTCCCGGGCGTTGCTCAAGGCCATGGGGATGACCGACGAAGAGTTGGCCCGCCCTCTCATAGGAATCGCGAATTCGGCAAACGAGCTCGTACCTGGCCACATACATCTGGACCTCATTGTGGAAGCGGTAAAGGCTGGGATCAGGACCGCGGGCGGTACCCCGCTGGAATTTTCCACCATAGGAGTCTGCGACGGGTTAGCCATGGGTCACGAGGGGATGAAGTACTCCCTGGCCAGTCGTGAACTCATCGCGGACTCGGTAGAGATCATGGCAATGGCCCATCCATTTGACGGACTCGTGCTGGTGCCAAACTGCGACAAGATAGTGCCCGGCATGTTGATGGCTGCTTTGCGGCTCAACATTCCCGCTGTGGTGGTCAGTGGCGGGCCCATGATGACGGGCAGGTTCAAAGGCGAAAAGACCGACGTGATCACCGTCTTCGAGGCCGTGGGCCGAGTGAAGGCCGGGACCATGACTGAATCCGAGCTTTCGGAGCTGGAGGATTGTGCGTGTCCCGGTTGCGGTTCCTGTGCGGGAATGTTCACTGCCAATTCCATGAACTGCCTGACCGAAGCCCTCGGACTGGGACTTCCGGGCAACGGGACCATCCCCGCGGTCGAGGCCGCACGGATCAGACTTGCCAAGAAGGCGGGCATGAAGTGTATGGAACTGGTCGAACGCGGCCTTACGCCCCGCGCAATAGCCACTTTCGACGCGTTCCGAAACGCCATCGCGGTCGACATGGCTCTAGGATGCTCCACCAACACGGTGTTGCATGTGCCCGCGATAGCCCGGGAGGCCGGACTGCACATCGACCTCCAACTCTTCGACGAGATCAGCGCACGGACTCCGCACATCTGTTCGTTGGCTCCCGGAGGGCCCAATCACCTCGAAGATCTGAACGCAGCCGGCGGAATTCAGGCAGTGCTCAAGGAACTGGTCTGGGGAGGACTGGTCAACGACGAAGTGCTCACCGTGGACTGCCGGACCCTGAAGGAGAATCTGGAAACTGTGAAGGTTCTGGACACCCAGGTGATACGGTCCATCTACAATCCACACAGCCCGATCGGAGGGATTGCGATACTCAAGGGGAACCTCGCGCCGGAAGGTGCGGTCGTAAAGCAGTCCGCGGTGGACTCGATCATGTTGTGCAATACGGGTCGGGCCCGGGTCTTCGGTTCCGAAGAGGCCGCAGTCGAGGCGATTCTCGAGGGATCGATCCGCGAAGGCGAGATCGTGGTCATACGCTACGAAGGTCCGCGAGGTGGTCCCGGGATGCGGGAGATGCTTAACCCCACGTCTGCGTTGGCCGGCATGGGACTGGATAGATCAGTGGCCCTGATAACCGACGGCAGATTCAGCGGAGGCACTCGAGGAGCCGCGGTCGGCCACGTGTCGCCTGAGGCCGCGAGCGGAGGTCCTATTGCTCTGGTGGAAGAAGGGGACGAGATTACCATCGACATCCCCGGCAAAAGAATCGAGCTGCTGGTGCCCGACCAGGAGCTCCACCGCCGCCGGCAACAGTGGGAGCCTCCGGAACCCAAGATCACCTCCGGATACCTGGCGAGGTACGCGCAGCAAGTCACCTCCGCAAGCACAGGAGCCGTCTTGATCTGACATTGGAGGCGGTTCTCATGGAAATGCGAGCGCTGGCCCATGCCGCATGAAGTGTGGATCAAGCCGATCATTGAGAGTCGTGTGATCTTGGTGCCATGTTCCGAACGTCCGCTCTGGTTCTTGACATAATTGCTAGGAAAGATGCCAACAAGGAGGTGAGACAATGCAATGCTCCGCTCGCGCGCCCTGTCAGCAAAAGACATGTTGTTCGATCGAATCCCTAGAGAAGCTCAGACCATGAAGGGAGGACGCGGTCATGAACGGAGACAGATGGGATGTGATGAACAACCTGAAGATCTACTTCTGGTTTTCGGCCTTGATCTGGACTGTGGCAGTGGGCGCTTCGTTGGCCTGGAACGTGTACCAGGCACGGTCGACCGCCCTTGAAGCCGCGTTCATTCAGGCTCGGGTGGGCTTTGAGAAGGACGTCCTGTACCGCCGCTGGAACGCAACAATGCACAAGGTATACGTTCCCGTGAGCGACATCGTCCAACCAAACCCCTATCTTCTCGTGCCCAATCGCGAGTTGAGTTGCGGACCGGGCATGAAACTGACGATGGTCAACCCCGCGTACATGACCAGAATGGTTCACGGAATGCAAGGAGACGGCATCAAAGCTGTCGGCCACATCACGAGTCTGAAACCTCTCAATCCGGAGAACGACCCGGACCAGTGGGAACGCTCGGCATTGGAACAACTCGCGGCAAATCGGAACATGGAGGAGGTCACAGCAGTTGAGGCTCGGCGCACGAGCGAGGTGGTTCGATTGATGAGACCCCTCCGGGTGGAAGCCCCGTGCATGGAGTGTCACCAGGCACAGGGTTACAAGATCGGGGATATTCGCGGCGGCATAAGCTCTTTGGCGCCGCTACAGTTCAGTTATTGGAATAGGCAGGTCATGGGATTGGTAATCGGCCACGCATTTCTATGGTTCATGTCGATCGCGGGAATGCTGTTGTTCTTGCGGCTGCTGCTCAGTTCCGTTTCCCGGAATCAAAGTGGATAAGGTAATTCCACCCGATGTGCGGCCGGACCTGCATGTCCTGAGACAGCGAGTCGCCCCGGAATAGCCGAGGAACACACGAGAGTTAATATTTTTGTGGAAAAACTGCGCCTAACCGATTAGGATAATGAGGCTCACGGCCCCGCGATGTGCGGACATGGCCGGAGCCCAGACAGACCACCGCGGAATTCCACGAGAACTCCCGTAATTCCGAGCGGGTACACTGACGGAGCCTGACGTTCGTCGGATCGTCCATGTTATCTCTGACTTCCACGGCTGTTTCGGACTATCTTGCAATGGAGAGGACCATGAAATCGTGTAGCCGACTGAGCATAGCGCTGGTAGCAGCCATCGTGCTGGCCGCGTATTCTTTTGCGGGCGTCTCGTTTGCCAGGGAAAACGTGGTGAGCAAGAAGCCCACAGCAAAGAGTGTTGCCTCACTTGAAAAATCGCGTGTGAAAGAAGCGCAGCAGGCGCTGATCGCTTCGGGATTCAAGATGAAGCCATCGGGGGTTCTGGGTCCGCAGACGCGTCGCGCGCTGAAGCAGTACCAGAAGAAGAACGGCCTCAAGGTTACTGGTCGCCTGGACAAAGCCACTCTCGGCAAAATGGGGATCAACTGACGGGCCGAAGCCACCGTGTTGTTGAGGTCAGTCCGCTACCCTCGCCGAAGATGCTCTTTCCGTCATTCTCAGGAATCCGGGTTTTCCGGATCTGCTTCAAGAGACTCCGGAACATCGGTCGGTGCTGACATGCGTGGTGGTTTCAGAGCAGGCAGGGCTGGAAACAGAGATTCCATGGGAACCCCCATGGCCGCACGCGGCCACAACCAAGCATGAAAGTCAGCGCCCGACATCCCGAGAACCCGCGACATGGTCAGAACCACCCGATGTTTCAAAAGTTTTCGGAAGGGGGCCCGGGGGACAATCCTCTTTCAAAAGGCGGCTGGGAGCCGCAACCAAATTCGCGTCGACCTTCCTCGGCCCGCATGAAGACCCAGGGCGGGGAGAGTTGGTTCTACGCACGCGAAGAAAAGGCACGTTGCTTTCTCCCAGAGCTGCTGAACCGAAGATTTCTTCTCGAAAAGAAAGGAAATCGAGGGTTATTAGTAAAAGGGTTTCCCCCGGAATACTCTCTGATAAAGAAATCGAACGCTATGAGCAGAACACCTCTTCCCCCGGCGCACTTCCGTGGGAAGAGTTGCGGCTCACCGCATCGGTGTGGTATGAAACCTTCGGGTCAGGCCGTGAGTCCGCGGCATGGCGTGAGGGCCTGAAGGGACACGGGATTGACCCGGCGGAGCGTGGCATGGCATCTGCTCAGGTCGCTCCGGGGGCACGGGAATGCCTGTCGTGCTCAGGTGTCGGCAGAGTCCTCACGGAGTTACAACCCGACATGTGGGTCGGACTACCACACCATTTCAGGGGGATACGATGAACTTGGAGGCTTTTGTCAAGGAAAGAATAAGGTGGTTGGGACACGCAACTTTTCGCATCGAAGGGTCCTCAGCTACCGTATACATTGATCCGTGGAAACTCACCAGGCCGGTTCCCGCGGACGTGGTCTGCATCACGCACAGTCATTACGATCACCTCTCGGAAGACGATGTGAAGAAGATACGCAAACCCTCCACCGTCATCATCGGACCGGCCGACTGCAAGGCAGGATTCGGGGCGGCGTTCAAAGAGATTTCGCCGGGAAAGAGTATTTCGGTGGGTCCGGTTACCGTGGAAGCCGTTCCCGCGTACAACACGGACAAGAGCTTCCATGCGAAGTCGAGCAACTGGGTAGGGTACATTCTGACAATAGACGGGGTGCGGATTTATCACTGCGGCGACACGGACGAAATACCTGAAATGGCCCACGTCAATACCGACGTTGCGCTGATCCCCGTCGGCGGTACCTACACCATGACCGTGGACCAGGCTGCGACCGCATGTGAGAAGATCAACCCCAAGATCGCCATTCCTATGCACTGCGGAGACATAGTCGGCTCGCTGAGCGACAGGGTCGCATTCAAGGCAGCCTGCAAGATTCCTGTCGTGACGCTTGACGTGACGGCATAAAGACAGGGCTAGGCGTGGCCGAGAAACGATCGGAGGACACCACGCGGCTCCCAGCAGCTCTGTTCCCTCTGCACTACAAAGTGCTCCACGGCGAAAATATGGTTGCAAATTCGTAACCGTACGCCGGAAACAAGAAGGCTCACCCCAGGGACACAGAGAACGCAGATGAAGATTAGGAAGAACCCCTTACGAGCTTTGCGTGCCTTGCGAGAGAAGATCTATAAGGGTTCCGCCCTGGGACTGTTGAAGATACGTCATCGTATTTGTGCAATGGCCTACTAAGGTCCGAATTCTTATCGGGCAGCGGAGATTCGTCCCCGTCACCCGCTGTATCACTAGGCTCAGTTGAAGTGCCTCGTTGAAGACGACGGAGGATTCGAACCCACGCAGAACGAACCGACCCCGCCATCGGTCTTCATGCGGAACAACCAAGGCGGACGCGATTTTGGTTGCGGCTCCCAGCCGCTGTGGAGAAGAAATTGAGCCACAGTAATAAGAAACCGCAGGTGCGAGTTCGGTTTGCGCCGTCTCCCACCGGATATTTGCACATTGGCGGGGCCCGGACCGCCCTCTACAATTGGCTTTGGGCGAAGAAGACCGATGGGGTGTTCATCCTCAGAATCGAAGACACCGATGTCGAACGCTCGACCGCAGAATCCGTCGACGGAATTCTCGACGGTCTGAGGTGGCTCGGTCTCCAGTGGGATGAGGGCCCCAACTTCCAGACCGCGAACCTCCAAAAGCACACCGAAGCTGCCCGAAACCTGCTCGAAACAGGTCACGCGTACCGTTGCTTCTGCACGAAAGAGGAGCTGGACGCGAAACGACAGGCAGCGGAAGCGCAGAAGGTCGCCTTCATGTACGACCGGACGTGCAGGAAGCTCACGGAATCCCAGGTCAACGAGAAGCTTGCGCAAGAAATCCCTTACGTGCTTCGTTTCAAGGTGCCTGCCGAACCCGAGGCAACCGTGGTGTTCGAGGACGCGGTGTTCGGGCGCATCGACAAGCGCTGTCAAGATATCGAGGATTTCGTCATCGTCCGCTCTGACGGCAGGCCCTTGTACCTTCTGAGTAATGCCGTCGACGACGCGGTGGATCGCATCACCGATGTAATCCGAGGTGCAGACGGACTCGCGAATACGCCGAAACAGGTACTCATTTATCGAGCCCTGGGGTTTCAAACCCCGCGCTTCGCGCATATGCCGTTGACTATGGACAACAAGAAAGCGAAGCTTTCCAAGAGGCGTCACGGAGAAGTGGTCACGATTGCGTACTACAGGGAGAGAGGCTTTGTGCCGTGGGCCCTGTGCAATTTCATGGCGCTCCTGGGTTGGTCCACCAAGGACGACCGGGAGTTCTTCTCCCCTGAGGAGCTCATCGAAGCCTTCGACCTTGGCGGCATCAATCGTGCCAACTCCATCTTCAACTACGAGCCGGGTGACGCTAAGAATTGGACAGACCCCAAGGCTATCCATTTCAATGCGACCTACATACGCACCATGGACCTGGAACGCCTGGTGGTCTTCGTGAAAGAGGAGCTCCAGCGGGAGGGCCTCTGGAAGGACTCGTACGAGAATGGCGACGCTGTATGGTTCAGAAAGACCGTTGACCTGATTCGCGCCCGATTTCATACCTTGCATGACTTTTCCGGCTGGGGACGTTGCTACTTCTCTGACGAGTTTGAGTTCGATGAGGCCGCGGTACGCAAGAACCTGGCAAAAGACCCCAGGACCCGGGAGCTACTGAGCGAATTGGCTGACCGACTGGATATCCTCACGTCGTTCGACCCCCACTCGGTGGAGGAAGTCTTCCGGTCCTTCGCGGAAGAGAAAGGAATTAAGGCCGGCCTGGTGATAAACGGCACAAGGACTGCCGTCACAGGGACTGCCGTCGGTCCGGGTCTGTTTGACCTGCTGGAAATTCTAGGCAAGGAAAGGGTCGTCGCGAGACTCAGGAGAGTCCCGGCCTTGATGACAGGGTAAGTACATGACTCCAGGAAACGTCCCGGAGAGGGCCCCGGCACCGAGTCGGACCCGCTCGAACCGGGACCCGGTGATGATACTTCTGGGGGTCGTGCTGATCCTGTTCCTTCTGACTGCGGGGTACCAAGGAGTCTTCCGAGGTGACAAGAAGCCCGTCAAGAAGTATCGAGGACCCGTGAGAGATCCTTTCAAAGTCGGGTTCCTGTGGATGTTCCATCGCGACTGTGCTACCCTGTTGTCGAGCTGCGCGGACCTGAACGGCCGGAACAGAAGCGTGGTCTTCTCAGGGAAATGAGCTGGGGGATGGGGCGTTTTGAAAAACGCCCCTTCCCCCAGACCCCTATCCCCTAAAACTTTTAGAGCATGGCGGCTCCCGCTGGTTGCCGCTACGTGTTCCATCAGTGAGCGGGACTGGATTTCCATGCTGTGTTGTGACCGCTTTGCGGACACGGAGGTTCTCATGAAGCGCCTTGAGATTCGCGGGATTGTTGACCGGGCTTCCTTGGGTTGAACCCTGCGGCTCTTCGCGGTGGGTGCCTTCGCGAGACAAGTCTTCGAGGCCTGATGCGGGTCCGAGCTTTGGTAGTACAGGGCGGCTGGGAGCCGCGGCCAATAATCGCGTCAGCCTTGGTCGGTCCGCATGAAGTACGATGGCGGGCTGAGTTGGTTCTACGCAGGTCCGACACGCCCGTGAGCGTCTCCGCTGCACCTCCGGAAGGGCCTGGTGGTGAAACGGTTCGGGAGACAAGTCTTCGAGGCCTGATGCGGGTCCGAGCTTTGGTAGTACAGGAGGGTGTATGGGAACCGTCGGGTTGATCCAGATCGTACTGGCGATAGTCCTGGTTGCAATCGGAGTAATTGCCGCGGTACTCATGCTCGAGGTACTGGGCAGGCCAGGTCGAGCCGAAAACCCTTCCGGAAAACGCGCCATCCACCGACTGCTGGGCTGGGTCTTCATTGTATTGTATCTGATCATGTTTGTCTGGATGCTCCCGAAAGCGGCCTGGTATTCGGAGCAGAACGAACCGTATTCCTCAAGGGCTTTTGCTCACATATTCCTGGCGCTTTCGCTGGTACCGCTGCTCGTCGCGAAGGTGGCGACGGTGAGGCGCTACAAGGCGTTCATGCAATCAGCTCCCCTTATGGGGGTGTTGATCGCGTCCTTGACCTATCTTCTTGTTGCCCTGACCGCGGGACACGACATGGTGGGGATGCTGAAATCATTCCGCTGAAGCACTGGTTTCGGTGTATGGACAGGATACCCAAGAGGTCACATGCGAATATTCTTTAGTACAGTGATGAGGTTCTTCTTCACAGGAGTGGCAGCGATTCTCCCGTTCATCGTCACGGTTTTCCTTGCGGGCTGGCTCGTTGGCGCAGCAGATGCGTATGTAGGTCCCCGAAGCACGTTCGGCACATTTCTCTACAAGATCTTCGGTGAACGTCTCGCGGTTTTCGGGTCTCCGTGGGCGTTTCCGGGGTATTTGGTAGGGTATACCGTCGTTGTGCTCCTTATCGTGCTTCTGGGTTTCTTGGTCACGCGCGCCACCGTCTCGAGGATTCACCAGGGCATTGACGGAATGTTTGCCAGGATCCCCCTGTTGGGCAAGATATATTCCGGCGTCGGGCAGGTGGTGGAACTCTTCGGAAAGAAGGATGAATCGGGTCTTGAACGGTTCTGGGGAATCGGGTACGTGGAATTCGGCGACATACGAATGCTGGCACTGCTCCCCTCAGGAGAGACGTACACACTCTCGGACGGCCTGCCTTATTATCTGGTGTTCATTCCGAACGCCCCGATACCTGCGACGGGATTCACCGCGCTCGTACAGGTAGAAAAGGTTCACCTCTTGGACATGCCGATGGAAGATATGGCCAAGTTGATGATGTCGCTCGGAGTGCTCGGCCCTCAGGTGCTGAAAAAGGGTTTGAGAAGCCCGCCGGCAACAAACCGACAATCTCGGGTAGGTGGGCTTCGAAAATGAGTGCGTGCGTTGCCGAGCCCATTGTCTGGTGGTGAACGAACCTGACGGTGTGGGGCTCGCGTTCGCGACTGTGAACGATCGGAACTCGCGACAACCTGTATACTCACGCCGCGTAAATCGCGCTTCCAGGCGGCTGGGAGCCGCAGCCAATACTCGCGCAGACCTTCCTCGGCTCGCATGTGTTCCGATGGCGGGGTGAGTCGGTTCCGCACACAGGAAGAAAGGCACTCTGGGCACTCTTGGAGCTGCTGCGCCGACGAAGTCGTCTGGAAGAAGGAAGAAACCGAACCATTTTCGTAAAGGGGTTTCCCCGGAAGACTTCCATGTGAACTCCCGAGACTTGGCAGCCGTTCTTGGTTGCCGCAGTGCCCCATAGCCTGGCCGAATTGCGTGTCAAGGCAGTTGCCGATATGAAGGGCGATTCGCGGTGGAGCGTGGTTCCGCAGGACAGGGTCGCCGTAACGGTCTCCAAAGTGCCGCACTCACGGAAATCGGTAACGCTTCTCGCCAAGTGAGACCTCTTACCGGCCGGCCGCACAAAAGGATACTTGCCATGACCGGAATCGGAGTGGGCGTCAGCACGTTGAAAAACCCTTCACGGGCCGGCAAAGAAGCAGCTTGCAGGGCGCTCGACATGGTGACCGACCCCTCTCGGTGTTGCCTGGTCTTCGCAACCGCAGGATATCCCCAGCGCAGTCTCCTGGATGCCATTCGCGACCAGGTCGGCCCGATTCCCATGGCAGGATGCTCGGGAGAGGGCATAATCGGGCCGGGAGTTGCGGACGAAAGCAATCATGCGGTCTTGGTGGCAGCCATAGCAGATCCCCGGATTTCCTTCAAGACCGCGGGGTACCCGACGGTGAGCAATTCACGAGCGGCTGCAAGACACGTGGGAATCTCTCTGAGTAGGCACGTAACTGAGCAGGCCCGGTTTGCGCTTCTGTTCCCGGGGGGCTTGCATGTGGTGGCTGACGAATTCCTCACCGAGCTGGAGGCGCACCTGCCGCCTGATCTCCCCTGCCTGGGAGGAGCCGCTGGCGAGAACTGGCAGAGGCAAACGACCTACCAGTATCACGATTGGCAGATCTACGACGAGGGAGTAAGCGCTGCCCTCGTGAGCGGCGACTTCAGACTCGCCACCAGCGTTTCCCACGGATGCGTCCCCATCGGAACCGAGCTCGAAATCAGCCGGGTGGAAGGGAATCGTCTGTACGAGCTTGGAGGCAGACCCGTGATGGACGTCATGGCCGAATACGTGGGCGAAGATATATGGTCCGATTTCGGAAAAGTCGCGGTGCATTTCTGCCTGGGCCAGGCACTGAAATCGGATCTGGCGGACGCCTACGATCCGCTGATAATCCGCTTCATTCCGCAATGCCACCCGGAGGACAAGTCCGTATCGCTGCCGGTACGAATGACAAAAGGCGAGCGGGTATGGATGACTCGTCGTGATCATCGGAAGATGTTCGAGTCGGCAAAGAACTCGATCGATGGGCTCCGGGACGAGCTCAGAGGGGCGATCCCGTTCTTGGCTCTCCACTTCGACTGCGCCGGCAGGGGCAAGGTGGTGTTGTCGGAAGCGGACAAGCTGGAACTCATTGCATCGTTTCAGAAGGGGTGGGGCCAAGGCACTCCATGGGCCGGGTTTTTCACGTACGGCGAGTTCTGCCCAATCGCGGGAAGAAACATGTTCCACAACTACACCGCGGCCATAGCCTTACTCTACTGAGCGGTTGCGTCAATCAGTTGGTGCCACTGGCACGAAGTACCCCGTCTTGCCCCGAGCAGTGCCATTCCGAAGTGCGCCCACGCACCTGGCCCCGAAAAGACTGACTCTGGCAAAGCACGTGAAGAACGCCAAGGAATTCTCCCTTCCTTAGCGTTTTCTGCGAGAACACATCGTGTCAGATCTTCAGGTTCCCCCGGTCGGGCTGATGAAGAATTCGCGACCGAACTTACTCATGGGAGCCCCTGGGTTCAGCACATGGTTGACCAAGACCGCCTCCATCCCGATACGGAAGACCTGATCCGACGCGTCCGGCATTTGGAAGAACAGGTCAAGAAACTTGTCGCGGGAGAAGTGCGCCAGTACGATCTGCAGGCACGGCTGGACACTCAGTTGAAGATCCAGGCCGAACTGTTGCGTCTGAGCCAGCGCTTGCAGCACTGCCGGGACGAGCAGGAAGTCGGAAGCAGAGTCACAGAGGCACTGGTGGAAGATTTTGATTACGCTCACGCACTCTTCGCCATCTGTGACCCGACCTCGGGGAGATGCGCGACGATCTCCAGGTATGGTTGCCAGGACGATCTCCCGTGCACAGGGTCGAACGAACCGGCATCGGAGCTTTTTCAGGCTACTGTGTGGCCGCGAGCCAACGAGAGCGAGCGTGTCCACCTCGGTCGGTCCACATGCGGTCCGATGGCGGACAGAAGCGGTTCCTCTCAGGCCCAGAGTGCCGAGGACCTGGGCGCGAGCCCAGCGGCAAGGCGGGTTGATCGGGCAGGCGCTGACGACACATCTTCGCAGCCGGCGAATCATCGGAACTATGGCCGCAGGCACTACACTCGAGAAGAGACAGTGATCCAGACCGATTGCGCAGAGCCGCTCCTTGGCATGGACGAACGGGCGATGATTCCCTGCGTTTCAACCAAGGGCGAGCTACTGGGATGCATGGTCTTCGGAAACGATAAGGCTCGATTTCCCTACCATCGCCGGGTCAACAGCGCAGACCGTCCGTGGTGGGAGACCGTGCGA
The DNA here is from genome assembly GCA_040755955.1 of Thermodesulfobacteriota bacterium. Lineage (GTDB taxonomy): Bacteria > Desulfobacterota > Desulfomonilia > Desulfomonilales > Desulfomonilaceae > JBFMAA01. The sequence continues at coordinate 2,266 of JBFMAA010000030.1, read as the reverse complement.
GCCATGGTGTCGACCGCCCTCGAAAACGCGCTGCTTTACAAGCGGCTCGACGCGGAAAGGGAGACACTGAAACGGGCACGAGACCGCATGGCCGAACTCAACGAGAGGCTCGAACGAATCGTCGAGAAGAGAACCAAGGATCTACGGGAATCGGAAGCACGCTACCGAGAGCTCTATAGAGAAGCGGAGAGAACGGGCAACCTCTACAGAACTATGCTCGATGCATCTCCCGACCCCATCGTGGTGTACGATATCCAAGGGAGCCCGAGCTATATCAATCCCGCGTTCACGTACGTATTCGGATGGACGCTCGAAGAGCTCAAAGGCAACCGGATCGACTTCGTTCCAAGGAATAACCGGCCCGAAAACCATGAGATGATCTCCATGGTAATGAGCGGACAAAGCTTCACCGGCCGTGAAACCAAACGCCTCACCAAAGACGGGAATCTCGTGGAGGTCAGCGTCAGCGGCGCGATCTACCTTGATGAAAAAGGGCTCCCCGCGGGGAGCATCATCCTTCTGCGCGATATCACAGACCGAAAGCGACTGGAGCAGGAATTCGTCAAGGTAATCAAGTTGGAATCAACCGGTGTCCTGGCAGGAGGCATTGCTCATGATTTCAACAACATCCTATCGGGTGTGTTGATGAATGCCCAGTTGGCGAAAAAGCACCTGGCGGAGTCTCAAGCGGTAGAAAAGTATCTGACCGGAATAGAGGAAGCTGCTCGTCGCGCGACCGGCTTGACCCAACAGCTCCTGACGTTTGCAAAAGGTGGTGCACCTGTCTTGAAGACCGCGTCCATATCGGAATTGATCCAGGATTCCGCCCGCTTTGTGCTGCCTGGCGCCAAGGCAAAATGCGAGTTTCACCTCGCCGAGGATCTTCGCCCCGTGGAAGTGGACGAGGGTCAAATGAGTCAGGTGATCGGCAACCTCATCATCAACGCAGGTCAAGCTATGCCCGAAGGCGGAATCATCACCATAACCGGAGAGAACATAGCGGTGGACGAGGACGCAGTGCATTCGGAACTCACACTCACGAAGGGCCATTACGTGAGGATATCCATTGAAGACCGAGGCCTGGGAATAGCCGAACAGGATCTGCCCCAGATCTTCGATCCGTACTTCACCACGAAACAGGGTGGAAGCGGCCTCGGGCTTACCACGACCTATTCTATCGTCAGGCAACACGGGGGCTCTATCGCGGTAGAGTCAGAAATTGGTCGCGGCACGGTATTCCACGTCTATCTTCCCGTCTCCCACAAGAGAAAGATAACGGAAAGGGGGGATTTCACGCCGATGAAGCCTCTCGCACGGGGCGGCAAGATCCTGATCATGGACGACGAGGAAACACTCAGGGAACTTCTTGCGGAACTCCTTTGCGGCTACGGATTCCAGGTCGGCCTGGCCGAAAACGGAGAAGAAGCCGTCGTGAGGTACAAAGACGCGGAGGAGAACGGCCAACCCTATGATGCGGTAATCATGGACCTCACCATCCCCGGAGGCATGGGTGGCAGAGAGGCCATCAGGCGCCTCCTGGAAATCGACCCCAAGGTGAAGGCGATAGTATCGAGCGGTTATTCGAACGATCCCATTATGGCCCGCTATCGGGAATACGGCTTCCGTGGGGTGGCGGTGAAACCCCACAAAATAGAGGATCTTGTGGCGGAACTCCTTCGGGTTCTGTCCGATGAACCGACAGGCAGGAGCACATAGCCTACCCTGACCTCGACCCGCTGATGTGCTCATGGAAAAAGCGGTTCCGTCATCAGGATATCAAGCACTTAGATGCCACAGCCCTGAACTGAACCCTGCGGAGCATCTCTGGGATGAGATCAGAGAAAAGTGGTTTCCCAATAAGGTTTTCCAGAGCCTGAACGAAGTGGAAGCTCTGGTCACCATCGAAAACTCGCGTTTCAGGGTCGCAAGCATAACCGGACTTCACTGGAGAATTACGCTCATCTTGATGGCAGCTCAGTATAAGCCCTCTTATCAAACGACCGAACCCACTTCCTTGCAACCGCGCGCTCTCGACTTGATCAGGATCAGAATCTGGTGTGCCCAGGACGCTGGCGAAGAAGAACTACCTTTCCATAGCACTACCTGGAAGTTGCGATCAATCCAGAAAGAAACTTCAGGCTAGTCGGAAGTTCTTCTCGAAACTGGTTGCGGCAACCTTTACAACCCACCATATTTCCGTGATTATACCAACACAAGACTGCCGAAAACGGGCTCAGGGGTAGCCATGTAATGTCAAGAAATGTGA
>JBFMAA010000029.1:0-51430 GCA_040755955.1 Thermodesulfobacteriota bacterium | reverse complement strand
TCTTGCAAGAAGTTCCTTCCCCCGGAAATCGCATTTTCGGGTAAAAGTCAGCGCCTCACCGCGCAAGAACTCGCTGAAAGCTCAGAAGCACCCAATATTTCAAAAGTTTTCAAAAGGGCTTCCCCCGGAAGACTTTCTGATAAAGGGCATGGGGGAATTCGCGTTTCCCTGGGACGGGTCCCGCCCGCTACGCGCGCCGCCCCTGGGGTGGGCTCTTCACAGGCAATTCGATGATGAATCTTGCGCCGCCCCCGAGATCGTCCTTCACCCTGACGAAGCCGTTGTGGTCCGCGACGATCGAGTTGACGATAGTCAGCCCCAGCCCACTTCCTCCCTTCTTGGTGGTGAAATAGGGTTCGAACAGGAGATCCTTGTGGGCCGGATCTATGCCTGCACCGTTGTCTCCCACCTCGAGGGTTGCGATCGACAGCACGGGGTCGTATTCGGTGCTCACGAGCACTCGTCCTCCCTTACCCGCGGATGAGCCCGCGTTGTCGAGCAGGTTGATCAGGGCTCTCTTCATCTGTTCCTGGTCAAGGTCCAGGACGGGGACTGACGGGTCCGGCTCGAACACGAATGCGGTGCCTTCGTTCCCGTGGGAGTAGAGGTTCACCACGTCTCGGACCATGGAGTTCAGGTCCCCTGGGATCGGATTTGCCGCGGGCATCCGAGCGAACTTGGAGAACTCGTTCACCATCTTCTTGAGCACTTCCACCTGGTCGATGATGGTGCGAGTGCACTGGTTCAGGACTTCCCCGTCGTGCCCCAGCCGGTCCAGGTACTTGCGTCTCACCCGCTGCGCATTGAGTTGGATCGGCGTGAGAGGGTTCTTGATCTCGTGGGCGATTCTGCGGGCCACTTCCCTCCATGCGGCCATCCGTTGGGCCTTGAGGAGCTGGGTCATGTCCTCGAATACCAAGACCACGCCGAGATCTCGACCTTCGTCGTCCTGGAGGCTGCCCGCGTGGCAAATCAAGGACACCGTCCGGCCCGGGAAGGGGAGGGTGAGCTGGCGGTCGAGGAATCCCGTGCCGGTTTGGCTCAGGTCCTCGAGGACTTGAGAGAAAGGCTCTTGCGCCGCCTCTGGCAGGGATTCCCCGAGGGGCAGCCCCAGAAGTGCCTCTTCGCCCACTCCCAGCAGACGAGCCGCGGACTTGTTTGCCGTGGTCACGTTCCCTTCCGGGTCCACCGCCACCACTCCGGAAGCCACATTCGCGAGCACCGTTTCCATGTACTTGCGGCGACTTTCCAAATCCTGGTTCAGTCTCACGAGGTCGTCCCTGCTGGTGCGGAGGTCCGCGGTCATCTTGTTGAAGCTGCGCACCAGGACCCCTAACTCGTCATCGGCTTGGGGTTCCAGGTGAACGTCAAGGTCTCCTCCCGCGATGCGTCCGGTGGCTTCCGCGAGTTCCTGAATCGGGTCGGTGATGTCCCGCGCCATGGTCATGCCGAACCAGAAGCCGATGAATATCACCAGGAGCGATACCATGAGCAGCATGAGGACGTACACGCTCTTCACCGGTCCGCGCATACGTTTTGCCTCTTGGAATGCGTCGAACGCGGCCGATATGGCCTGCATACGACCCGCGAGCGAGCTCGGGATGTAGTGATCCGTGACGAGCGCGGCTTCCACCACCGCTCCATCCTGGGCCTTGATGGGAGTAATGGCTCGGACAAGGCGACTGCCCGGCTCGAGCGGTTCAATGATGGTGGTTTTTTCGCCCTTGAATGCGATTCTGAGCAGGCTGGCCCTGACGTCCGGGATGGTGACCCGCTCCAGTTCAGGATCTTTTGCCAGCAGTGGGGGGGAGTGGTCCGGAAAGTGGATCTGGAGAGAGCTGAGCCCCTCTGCCGCCCGCCAGTATCGTATTGCTCTGAGCATCTCGTCCCGCGCCCCCAGTCCTTGCGGTGCACTTGTGGCCATAATGGATGCCAGACTTGTGGCGGTATTGCCGGCCCTCTCCTTCGCCGTCTGGTAATAGGCTTCCTCGACGACGAGCGCTGACTGGAGAGACTCTTCCACCTGAGCCTTGAACCAGCTTTCGATGGTCGTGTGGACCATTCCCGCGCTTGCGATGAAGAGAATCACGGTGGGGACGAGCGTCAAAACGACAAACGCGAGGGTAAGGCGCGTCTTGAGGTTCGAGCCCAGCACCTTCTGACGGCGTTCGAAGATCAGCTTGAAGACGTTACGTATGAGAAAGTATATGATGAGTATAAGGAGAAGGGTCACCACAGAGAGCAGGCCGAAGAGGAAGATATGCCCTCCCACGGGAATATCTTCCGCTGATCGGACGACTTCAGACTCGACGTAGAATATGACCCCGATGACCAGAGCCCCGACGAGGGCTACGGCGAGTTCTCTTCGGCGTTTGCGGAGTTCCTGTTCGATGGTGGGCTTTTTTCTCATTCAGACCGTCCTTCCAGCTCCTCGAGAGCGTCTTCCTCGAACCCAAGATGGTGACCGAGTTCGTGGAGAAGGACCTCCCTGATCGTTCGGACCACGGCCCAGGGGCTCGCGGCGGCCCTGATGATCGGCCTCCGGAAAAGGGTAATGCGCGCGGGCAAGCCGGGAATATCGAAGAAGCTCCTCCGGTCGACCGGGACACCTTCGTAGAAGCCCAGGAGCTCCCATTTCGAGTGGGCTCCGATTGAGCGCAACGTGTACGAGTCCGGGAAATCTTCCACAACCACCTGCACGTTTTCCATCTTGGAGCGGAACTCGTCGGGAATCTCTTCTATGGCTCTGGCGACAGCCTTCTCGAAGTCGTCTCGATTCATGTTGCGCGGATGGAGGTCAAAAATATTTTCGGATACTGTTCCCACCCTTGGGGGTTTTCCTGTAGACTCTCTGTAGCAGGAAAACAGGAGCTTTGCAAAGCTGCGGGAAAAGGTAAGAGTTCACCGCAGAGACACAGAGGACGCGGAGAAGAAAGAGAGAAGAACTTGAATGAATTATGCTTTTGTACACGGGCGCACCTGGTGAGCAAAATATTACCCGAGAGATTTGTGGATTTCTCTTCCTGTTCTCTGTGCTCTCTGCGCCTCTGCGGTGAGTCTTCTTCTTCTTCCGGGTGAACGGTTGCGGGAAAAGGTTTGTTGATGTACGGAAAAGGAATCGTGATCGTGGGGCTGGGCAATCCGGGCAGGTCGTATGCGCGGCATTGGCACAACATAGGATTTATGGTAGCGGACGCGCTTGCTGACAGATATCTAGGAGCCTGGACCAAGGATCGAGAAGGTGCCCTGAGCACCAGAGTGGAGATCGAAGGCCGTGTGGTAACGCTGGTGAAGCCCCAGACCTTCATGAATCTGAGCGGAAAAGCCGTCGCGCCCATACTGAGGCGCGTCAACGGTGACCCCACCTTGATGATCGTGGTCCATGACGACCTTGACCTTGCTCCAGGGCGGATTCGAGTGAAACGGGGCGGAGGGGACGGCGGCCACCGTGGAGTCCGTTCAATAGCGGATTCCTTACGGTTTCGGGATTTCGCGCGCCTGAGGATCGGAATAGGCCGTCCCCCGGAGGGAGTGGGTGCGGAAGAGTTCGTGCTCAGGCCGATCCCCGCAGAGGACGCCTCAGCAGTGCAATCCTGGGTGGAGAAGGCCGTGGAAGCCGTTCAGCTCATCGTGGACCTCGGTATGGACGCGGCTCAGCAGGTGATCCACGCGAACAAGCCCGCGTCGAAGGCCACATGATCCGAGTGCGGGGAATACACGACCATGAAGGGGTGGTCAGTACGTACACCGCTGAACGGGGACGAGTATGCGTGACTTCTCAAGTGTGTGAATTGCAGCAGATGCGGTTCGAGGACTTGCCTGACACTGCAGGCGCCGGAAATACCGGATCCCGCGGCCTGCCCGAGGTTACTGAGAAGTCACGACTGTGGGCTCGCCGCGAAACAACGCTGTCATCTCTCTTACTCCGTTTCCATGGGTTGAAACCCACGGCTATTCAAGGTGCGCCCAATGGGCGCGGGGCTTTCCTGCCCTGAAAGGGCAGACCGTGAATAGCCGTAGGTTTCAACCTACGGGAAGAGAGGCAAGTCCGTGGGGTTCCCCAATTGATCGTAGTTGCAAGCTTTGTCTTGCCACGAGTCCTATGCTTCCGGTCTTGCTCCCGCGACTTCTTCCTGCCGTGACATTTTCTTCCAGAAGGATTGGATCTGCCCTGCCGAGAGTCCGATCTTTTTCAGGCCTGCTTCGATCCTGGCGTCTTGTTCCTCTATCTGCCTCACCAGGTCAATGTCTCGAAGAAGTCCCTGACCGATATAGTATTTGATGAGGCTCTGGTACCCTGCCATCCCTTTCATGGCCGCGACGCTCTTGAGCTTGCCCAGCAAGTCCAGATGAATTCTCATGGAAATACTCGTCGACGGGCGGTCCTTAGTAGGCGTTAACTTGTTCTTCATACGGTCTCGCATGAGTTTCACTTCACCGAGAGAAATGCGTGGTCGGCAAGCGTCGTACTGCGGCTGCCGGTATTGTCTACGGGAAGGTGATCGAGACGCTCGCGTCCCCCGGCTCGATCTCTCCTCCACGAGAGGCGATCACCTGCCCCGCGGCGAGAAGCCTCGCGTGGACTGCGAGTTCTGGGAGTTCTTCGGCAGGGATGTCGCCGCGGTTCCAGGAAATCCTTGCTGAGGAGCGATCTCCAAGGCTGCTGAGCGACACCTTAATCGTTTTCGAGTAGGAAAGCCCTTTTGCCGAGTGTCGGGCTTCGAGGAGCTGCACCGAGTCGCGCGCGACGGCCATGGCGTGCACGACGACTCCGAGCAGAATCGTCTCTTCACCCTTCACGGGAAGGGATGTGCCCTCCTCATGGAGGGTCAACTCTATGCCCCGGCTCATGAATTGTTGCCCCATGAGGTCCCGCACCTTCTTGAACAGAGCCGCCAGATCTCCCCGGAAGGCCGGTCCGGAACCCCGGGAGAAATGCCTGAGACCTTCGAGAATCTCGTTTGCTCGCTGCACTTGAGCGGTGATCATGCCCAGACGGTCTATCGAATATGCCTTTTCCTCCATGGGAGCGAGACTTCGCTGCAGCTTCATCTGTATGACCTGAGACGCAATCATGATCGCATTGAGCGGCTGGGCCATCTCATGGACAAAACCACCCACGATCTCTCTCAGCGACGTCAACGCGACGAACTCCTCTTCCCCCAGACTGATTCTCTCGTTCATTGCGCCTCCGGGGGCAACACGGGCCGACCGTTATCGGGCGTATTCGATGGCGCGCGCCTCCCTGATGACCACTATCTTTATCTGGCCCGGGTATGAGACCTCTCTCTCGATTTTCTTTCTGATGTCTCGGGCGAGCACTGCAAGGCCGTCGTCGCCGATGTTGGAGTTCTCCACGATGATCCTGATTTCTCTACCGGCCTGAATCGCAAACGACTTGCTTACTCCCTTGAAGGAATCGGCAATCCGTTCGAGGTCCTCGAGCCTCTTGACGTAGTTCTCGAGCATTTCACGGCGGGCTCCAGGTCTCGCTGCGGACAGGGTATCCGCTGCCTGGACCAACACCGCAAGCGTGCTCGATGGTTCCTCGTCTCCGTGGTGCGCGGCGATTGCATTGACGATGGTCGTCGATTCCCCGTATCGTCTGGCAATGTCCGCGCCGATTATCGCGTGTGCCCCTTCCACTTCGTGATCTATGGCCTTGCCAATGTCATGCAGGAGTCCTGCTCGTTTTGCCTTTCTGGGGTTGAGTCCGAGCTCAGCGGCCATGACTCCGCAGAGAAACGCCACCTCGATGGAATGCTGGTACACATTCTGTGCGTACGAAGTCCTGAACTTGAGCTTGCCGACGAGTTTGATCAGTTCCGGGTGTATGCCGTGCACGCCCACGTCGAAACTCGCCTGTTCGCCCGCTTCGACGACGATCTCTTCCATCTCCTGGGTGACCTTCTTGACCACCTCTTCGATCCGCGCGGGATGTATTCTTCCGTCGTTGATGAGCCGTTCCAGAGAGAGCCTCGCCACTTCCCTACGTATGGAATTGTAACCGGACAGGATAACGGCTTCGGGGGTGTCGTCGATGATCAGATCTATGCCGGTCGCTGCCTCTATGGCTCGGATGTTGCGGCCTTCCCGTCCGATGATGCGCCCTTTCATCTCCTCGTTCGGCAGGGGGACTACAGAGACTGTGCGCTCAGCCACGAAGTCCGCGGCGTACCGTTCGACCGCGGTGGCGATGATTTCTCTGGCCTTCTTGTCTGCGAGGGTCTGTGTTTCCTCTTCGATTTGCCGTACAATGCGAGCACTTTCGAGGCGAGTCTCTTCTTCCGCCTGCTTGAGGATCATCGCCCTCGCTTCTTCTCCGGACAGACCGGCTACCTCCTCCAGCTTCTTGAGCTGTTTCGTCACGAGGTTGTCTGCTTCGCGGGCTCGGGCCTCGGCCTTCCTGGCCGTTGTCTCTACCTCTTTCTCTTGTCTGGACAGATCGTTTTCTTTGATTTCGAACTGCGACGCTTTTCGTTCGAGATTTTCTTCCTTTTTGAGCAGTCTGGTTTCACGGGCGGAGAGTTCGCTCCTATGGCCTTTGATCTCGCTCTCCAGCTCTGTCCTTGCTTGGAAAATATGGTCTTTCGCTTGGAGCAAGGCCTCCCGCTTCACTGTTTCCGCTTCCTTTTGTGCTGTCTTGACGACGTCTTCCGCATCCGCAGTGGCGAGCCGGACCCGTTTATGCGAGATCAGTCCGGCGGCCCCCAAACCTGCTGCCAAGCCCAGAATAGCGCCCAGACAGGAAATCAGCAAGGGAATCGATTCCACAACCCCCTCCAACGGTATGAGGTAACGGGACGCCGGTTGCGAAAAACCACGCTACGGATGCAGAAAAGAAGGAAGTCGGACGACAGGGTAAGAAATTGCGGCTAAGTGACGAATTACCCATTAACTTACGTATATATAGAGACTGCCTCGAATTTCCATCCGGAGGTTTTCTGGACATCCCGGTTGAGATGAGAGATTAGGGGAAATGATTCCGGGGCCCCCGCCATCGGCCGTTGAGACAGGTCTTTTGAACCTGGAAAACCAGGTGGGACCCAAGCAACTGCTTCAGGCTTCCTGCTTCGAGGCAGGCATACACACCACAGTAGTAAGCGGGTCCCGCTTTTTGAGTGTTGGCTCAAAAAAACTCCGCCTCTGACGCACCGTGCAGGGGAATACCCGGAATCAAACAATGTTATCCTGTTGTTCGGTAGTTTCCTCCGGTTCTTGTCTCTTCGTCGAGTCACCACGTTCCGTTTGGAACAGCTCGTCGGCAACGCTCAACAACGTGAGCACCGCCAAGTCCAGCGCTGACGAGATATGCGACTTCTCCCGAATCTCGTCCGCCCGCGTTTCGATGAACACGGCCAATTTCTCCAGATACGCTCGATTGCCGTGTCCACGAATCGAATAGTCACGTCCGAACAACCTCAAGGTCACCACCTCGCTGGATTCCCGTGACACCTGTGTGGTTGAGGGCGATCGTTCGGGGTGGTGTTCTCTCAGGTAAAGGCCTCCAACTTATCTATAATACGATCTAATTTGCCTTTGGCCGCCTTCTGGTCGTTCTGCAACTTCTTGATCGTGCGGTCCAGCTCTCCTATGCGCTTATCTCGCTTCTCCAATTCCTTTCCGAAGCGTTCCTGTTCTTTCGCAAATCGCTCCTGCTCTTTCTTGAACTGATCATTTTGTTCGATGAGATGGTTGAGCTTCTGTTCCAGTCCGCGAAGGGCAGGTTTATCCACATCCATTGGGGTCTCCCCGTTGGTTTTTCAGATCCGCTATAATTATATTTCTTTACCAGTTAGTGTCAAGAAGTATCTTGAAGCGGTCCTCATCAGGCTGCGGGTTGTGCTGAGCGGACGGACTATCGAGCCGTCAGTTCGTGCGGCCGTCCACGAGTTCCCGAATTTTTCTCCTGAACGTGTTTCGGCTGATACCCAAGAGCTTCGCGGCCTGCAACTTGTTGCCGCGGCTGCGTTCGAGTGCTTTGGCGAGGATTCGCCTCTCCACTTCTCGTATGACTAGAGGGTAGATCCCTTCCACCGCATTGTCCAGCAGATAGTCCACCAGCAGGTCTATCGACTGGCCGATTCTGCTGTTGAGCACTTCCTCGCCGGATGCGCGGGATCGGCTGCCTAGTGCTCCCTGAGCTTCTGCCTTCATGTCGTGCCTGCCCGATGCCATCCCCGATTCAAGACTTCCCTTCAGCTTCGCTCGACAAAGGCCCCTGGCCTCGGCGCAACGGGTAGACTTTCTGTTTCACCCGAGACACCGCGAGACTGCGAGGAGGGACATCCCTTGTGATCGTACTTCCCGCGCCGATGACGCTCCCCTCGCCAATTTCGACTGGAGCCACCAGTTGCACGTCGGAACCGATGAAACAATGGTCGTTTATGACGGTGGTATACTTGTGCTTCCCATCGTAATTGCAGGTGATGGTGCCGCAGCCTATGTTCACCTCTGTGCCCACTCGGCAATCTCCGAGGTACGTCAGATGAGCTGCCTTAGATCCATCTCCGAGGAAGGTCTTCTTCGTTTCCACGAAATTCCCCACGCGCGCATTGCGCCCGACGTGAGAATCCGGTCTCAGGTGGGCCATGGGCCCTATCGTGGAACCGTCACCTATCCGTGCCTTTTCCATTCGTGTGCCGAGGCGCACTTCGACCCGGTCGCCGATGTGGCAGTCTCTGATGAGGACCCCGCTTTCGATCACGCATTCGGACCCGATCCGAGTCAACCCAGATATGGTGACTCCAGGGTAGATAATCGTATCCGGGCCTACCACTACGTCCGAATCCGGGTACACGGTCGCCGGGTCCAAGAGCGTAACCCCTCCACGCATCAGCTCATCCCGATTCCTTTGCCAGATCATCGAGGCCGCCCGGGCCAATTGGGCTCTCGTATTGATGCCCTCGAACTCATCGGAGTTGTCGGCAAGGTGTCCGTGCACCGTCGCGCCGTCCTTCACCGCTTCTGCCACAAGGTCGGTCAGGTAGTATTCGCCCTGCGCATTGTTCGCGTCGATTCTGGGTAGGAGGCTCGCGAGCAGTTCCGCGGTGACCAGGTACACGCCGGTGTTGATCTCGTTGCAGAGTCTTTCCGCGTCCTGCGCATCCTTTTCTTCGACGATTCTCTCGACTGAGCCCTTCGGGTTCCTGATCACGCGGCCGTACCCAGTGGGGTCGGCCAGAGAAGCGGTCACGACGGTAAGTCTGCTTTGCGTTGCGTGGTGCGCTCGGACGAGGCCGGCGATGCTCTGAGCTCGGATGAGGGGAGTATCGCCGCAAAGGATGAGCACATCGCCCCCATGGCCGTCAAAGAACGATTTCGCGGCCATCACCGCGTGTGCAGTGCCCATTTGGGGGTCCTGTTCGGCGAACTCCACGTCGTAGCCGCTCACCAGTGAGCGCACTGCCTCTGCCTGGTGTCCGACCACCACACATACACGCCCGACCCCTGCGAGAAGGAGTGCCTCCATCACGTACGCGAGCATGGGCCTTCCCGCCACCTCGTGGAGGACCTTGCACAGGTTGGATTTGAGGCGAGTTCCCTTGCCGGCTGCCAGGATGAGAGCGATCGGTTGTTCCATCTCGATGTTCGATTTCCGGAAATAGGCTGCTTGGAGCGGCAACTCTATACGCTTGTGGGGGCCGTGTCAAGCGGCATATTCGCAGAGGAGGCCCACCGCAACGGAGTAACGAGGGGCTTCCATCCAAGCGATTCGTGTGACCGTTGAGAGGGTGCATGTCAGGACCCGTTTCCGTGGTAGGGGCGGACCGATGTGTCCGCCCTGTCCAGGTCACATCGGAATACGGGGCGGTGGACACTCAGGAACTGTCTCAAAGGGTGGCTGGGAGCCGCAACCAAATTCGCGTGCACCTTTCTCGGTCCGCATGAAAACCGATGGCGGGGCGAGTTGGTTCTACGCAAGCGAAAGAAGCCACGTTACTTACTCCCAGAGCCGCTCAACTGAAGATTTCTTCTCGAACAGAGAAGGAATCGAACCTTATTAGTAAAAAGCGCTTGTTGGTCGGCAATCGTGCCACCAGTCGAGGGTTTTGAGACAGTCTCCGCAGATCCGCCCCCGCAATGCACCGCGACGATTGCACAAAGGCCGGAGGAGCAGAGGCAAACGCCTGCAAGAAAGACGTGCGCCCGTTCCCGCTTATCTATTGGCGATTCGCTTCAGGTCTTTTCCCTTTTTGCGATGTCTATCCACTGTTTCTGAGTATTTCTGTAGAATCGTTCCGACAGGCGCCCGTTTCGGAGAATCTCGGCAAACAGTTCATTCGCCTCTTGCGCTTTTCCCACCTTCCTGAGCAGAAGAGCGTATCTGCACCTGGCTTCCTCGCCCAGGAAGGACTTCGCCACCTCGGGATATTCCTGCAACGCGGCCCGTATATCTCCCGATTCCTCCAGGACCTTGGCGTACAATAGATCGGCTTCGTCGCCTTTTCTGTCCCCCCGGAGTTCTCTCAGCGTCTCCAGGGTCTGTCTGGCGTTCCTCAGATCCCCGGCCATGTAGTAGGCTCGAGCCAAACCCTCAACCAGAGTCAGGTCCTTCGCGTACATTCCCTGCATGCAGTCCTTGTACGTGGATATTGCGTCGTCGAACATGCCGACGTTCACATATTCCTGTGCGAGGAGCTGTTTGTTCTCAAGGCTGGGAGTGAGTTCCACCTGGTCCTTGAGCGCTCGCAATCGTTTCGTAGGATTTACCGTGCGTTCGATGCCTGCGCGGATCGCATGCACTCGCTTGTCCGCACGAAGCTCAGGGAGATATTCCGCAAAGAAATAGACCAAACAACCGACGCCGGGGAAAAGGATGATGATGTAAAGCCAATACCACGACCGGCCTGATTTCACGGCATGAACCGCAAAATAGACCTGAACGGCTATTGTGAGCACAAAGAGTATGGGCATGCTGGTTCACCTGCGGGACGGCATACGGCCCTGCATACCTGAGGAGGGGCCCCGTCGCACTGAGATCTCCGGCACCTGCACGGCTGGAACGAATCGAGCGTAGCCTACCATCAGCCCCCCTGTTTTGCAAACCCGTTCGTGAGAGGGGGTCTGTGCGGGCCTGTGCTGCTCCGGCAGCCGGACGTGGCCGAGGTTCCGCGACAGAACGCTTACCGTCACGGGCCTCGAGACTCGCTGGACGGCCAAGAAGGAGAACCCCCCCCCCGTTCCCCCATAGGCGTCAAAATACGAGCAACCGTCCCTCATTCCCCGGCCTTGAAAGGCCCGGCTATTGTCAGCCGTCCCTCCGGGACTCCACCACTCCCAAGCCCCGCAGGGACGAAAGAAAGTAGCCCGGACGTCAGTCCCGGGTTGCAGAAGTGCACCGTGTCACCATCGATGTACCAATGTGCGCGGCACCCCGCAAACGTTCACTCGGAACAACACGATATTTCTGTCGGGATCGTTTGCCGTTGCTTTCCCAGCCTTTGTGCGCCGCGGAACGACTTTGGCGCAATTCTCAATGCGGGACCCCTATCGACCGGCCACCGCGGTATCCAACGGCACCACTTTTCCTCCTCGAATGGTACACATTTCGAGGGAAGTGTCCTTGTGCAGTCCGGTATGGTCCTCCGGCGACATGGTGAACTCACCCGCAATACCTATCCAGCCCTTGGTCTGTTCCAATCCATCCCGAATGAGCTGTCTTGCAGTGATCAGGTCAAGATCCGGCCCGACATTCTTGTCTTTGACGGCTTTTGCCACCAAGCGCAACGCATCGCAGGCATGGCCTCCGAACGTAGTCACCGGGCCGAATTTCTTTTCGTAATCTTCCTTGTACCTCGTCAGAATTTCTTTTTGAGGATGATCCTTGCGTAGGGAATCTGCCACCAGAATGCGTCCCGCAGGAAACACGATTCCTTCCGCGGCGTCTCCGGCGTTCTCAATGTACTTGGGATTTCCGAACGCATGGCTCAAGAACAGCGGTATCGTGATGCCCATGTCTCTGGCATTCTTAGGGATAATGGTCTGCACGGGCGCCACAGCCCACACGACGATCGCCTGACTCCCTGCGTCGCCGGCCCTCTTGAGGTACTCGGTCATGCGAGTCTCCTTGGAGGTGAAGCTCTCCTCAGCCACGATCGTAACACCCAGATCGGGAGCATATTTCTTGAGCTGGTCACAACCTTGACGACCAAAGACCGACTTCTCATACAGAATCCCGATGTTGCGTTTGTTCATCCCCGCGAGTCTCTCGATGATGCGTATGGCGCCGTGGCTGTCGTTCTGGGTCACCTTGAACGTGTAAGGGTAACTTTGCGCCGGGGTCACAATCGCCTCGGCCGACGCGCACGAAACCACGGGCACCTTTGCGGCTTCGGTGATCGGTCGAATGGTCATGCTGAGGTCGCTTGTGGATGGCCCTATGATGGCGAGCACCTTGTCCTGCTCGATGAGGCCATTGACGAGATTCTCCGCCGCAGTCGGCAGACTCTCGTCGTCCTTGAGGATCACTTCCACGGGGTACCCGTTGATGCCCTCTGCCTGGTTGATCTGTTCCGCGACCATGAGCGCGGTATTCTTTTCCGGAAGGCCGAGGGAGGAGGCCCGTCCCGTCACGGAAAACACAGCCCCGATCTTGAGGGCAGGCTTCCGTTCCGCGGCCGGCACGGTCGAGACGACTCCGGAAACGACCGGAACGGTGACAACCAAACACGCGAACACGGCAATCAAGAGCTTCCTTTTCATTTTGGTCCTCTCTCTCCTGCAGTAATGGGGATGCGGGTGGGCTGCTGCCCGGCTCCGAGGCCGAGACGTGAAGAGTGTGATGCCCGAGAACTCCCTTGTCAAGCGCTATGTAATCCGCAATCCGCGGCCGTTTCAGGCCTACTTGCCCGATAGGGGCATTCTCAGTTGACCAGATGCATGCGAAACCGGAATTCGTTGCCCCAGGAACGGCGTCACGTCGCGTACCCCGGCGTCGTGGCGCGCCCCGACTTGGAGGCCTTTCCCCCGCACCTTCGCCTGATCGCAGTTGGCTTCTCGGCACTTCACCCGCACCGGGCGTGTGAGGGAACGAGCGTTGACAAAAGCGGAAAAGCTCGGCATTAATGCTCACGTCTCTGGGCGATCCGAGCATGCCCGTAGCTCAAGCACTCACAGGAGTCCGTGGATGTCCTTCCAATCAGGCCGCAGTGGTCACGCTCACACTGAAGCGACCTCACAAGTCCGCACAGCGAAAGATAAGCCGGTGAACCTTTCGAGTCAGGAGCCCGACATCGAGGTCCCGCTACTGGACCTGGCCGCGATCCATCAACCGCTCATGGACAAGATCACCCACGCGATGACCGAAGTGCTCAGGACAAACCGGTTCATCGGCGGACCGGAGATCGAGGCCTTCGAGACTGAACTGGCGTCCTACTGCGGAGTACCCTACGCGGTAGGACTCTCCTCGGGCACCGATGCCCTCATAGTAACGATGATGGCCATGGATATCGGCCCCGGTGATGAAGTGATCGTCCCGAGTTTCACTTTCTTCTCGACCGCGGGCTCGGTGTATCGACTGGGAGCCAGACCCGTCTTCGCGGACATGGACCCCCTGACCTTCAACATCGATCCGGACCACGTGGCCGAGCTGATCACGAATCGCACGAAAGCGGTGATTCCGGTACACCTTTTCGGACAAACCGCGGATATGGACCGGATCACGGCAATTTGCGAACCCCGGGGGATTCGGATAATCGAGGACGCGGCGCAGTCGATCGGAGCTCAATACCGCGGGAGCCGCGCGGGAAATCTCGGAGATGCGGGATGCTTTTCATTTTTCCCGTCAAAGAACCTCGGGGGCATGGGTGACGGAGGCGCAGTGGTCACCACCCACGCAGAACTCGCGGACAGGATCAGGCACCTGCGCAATCACGGGGAGAACCAAAGGTACCACCATGCGTTTGTGGGAGGAAACTTCAGGCTTGATGCGATTCAGGCCGCGTTCCTGCGGGTGAAGCTCCCGGAGCTCGATGCGTGGCACGAGCAGAGGCGAATCAACGCCAACAGGTACTCGCAAGCGCTTTCAACGATGGAACAGCGATCGATCCTGCGGCTCCCCGTGGAGGTTCCGGACAGAAAACACGTGTACAACCAGTATGTAGTAAGGGTGGAAAAGAGGGATGAACTGGCCAGGCATCTCACCGCGCACCGTGTAGGAAATGCCATCTATTACCCGGTGCCGTTGCACTTGCAGAAATGCTTCGAATCCCTCGGGTACAAAGACGGCGATCTCCCGCACAGCGAAAAGGCAGCCAAAGAAGTGCTGGCTCTGCCGGTGTTTCCGGGACTCAGCGAGGTCCGCCAGCACAAGGTGATCCGTTGCCTCACCGAGTTCTTCTCGTAGGACTTCGCCACGAGAAAGGCAGAAAGAAAGCACCATTGACCGGCGAGGGTAGCCCACTCAAGCGATGACTTTTCAGCGCAGGTGCCCAAGAGTGTCCCACTTGAAGGCCGTCCGTCCGGGGGGCCATTCCGCATAGGCGCTAACTTCAGAGCACGCGTTGCCTTTGAATACTCCCCCTCACCCTTCCCTCTCCCGCCAGGGGAGAGGGTTTCCCGATTCCCCTCCCCTCGTGGGAGCGGGTAGGAGGACATCTGCCTGACAGGTCGAATTCGGCTGTCGCCAAGTTAGCGCCTATGGGGCTATTCCGGAGACCGGACGGTTTCGTCCCACGTGTGGACCTTCACCTCTCACGGGATGTATCCCCCGACTCTGCGGTGGTCAGAAAGAATGACCCGTCAGGTTGCTTGGCCAGTCTGAGTCCGTAGAGATCCAGGCTCTCCGACAGGGGCCGGCCAAAGAAGAATCCCAGATGCTCCCGGTCCAGTCCCAGACGTTCCACCACAAACGACCTCACGTACTCATCAAACTTCAGTAACTCGATCAGTTCGGTGACGGTCTGTCCCTTTGTGGCGCGCAACCTGGCGATGGCGCGCAGTAACTCGTGGTACGAGCATCGCTGTTCATGACGTTCGATGATACTCAGGAACTCGCCCGCGTCTTCAAGGAGATCCCGTCTGGTGAGCCGCCGCGCGTGCGCGTTCTCCTGAGCCTTTTCGGGGTTCCAGCATTCCTGGAGCGCGCACTGGACAGGACGGGAGTCATGTATGGTGCAGGTTCCCGGAGGGGCGAAAAAGATGCAGGTGCGGGTCCCGGCCGTTTCGCGGATCTTGAGCATCTCCGCACCGCACGCGCCCACCTCCTCGGTCACGTTGAAGTATGCGGGCTCGCCCGAGCGGATGGTCACTAGGTGCTCCGGCTTGAGAACTCCCCTCCCGAACAGGGCCAGATCGTCGTGCAGAAGCGTGGGGCTCCCGCTCATGCAACACTTGCCGCATCGGATGCAGTACGGGCGAGTCGCGTACGCGGCCTTGATAAGCAGTTCTCTGGCTCTGGCGAGAATCCACCGGCCGTCCCCGGACCGGGGCAGCTCTGAGAGCACCGCGTTCACGAGCGTGCGCGCGTCCACGGTGGCTCCGACTTCTTGTACTATGGCCTCGGCCTCTTTTGTGAGGAGGGATGCGAAGTCAGTCGGCATTGCGCGTCTCTTCCAGGATAAATCGGACCTTCAGTGCCGGGCATTCTACTAATAAGGTTCGAGCTCTTCCCTTTTCGAAAAGAATTCTTGAGCTCAGCCCTTCCAAAACTGTGCAACGCGCCTGTCTGCGGTCGCGTAGCACCAACGCGCCCCGCCATCGGAACACATGCGAGCCGAGGAAGGTGGACGCGAATATTGGCTGCGGCTCCCAGCCGCCTTTTGTGAGGAGGGATGCGAAGTCAGTCGACATCGCTGGTCTCCTGCACGGTGGATCGGACCGTCAGTACCGGGCATTTCGCGGTCCGGACGACATTCTCCGCTGTGCTGCCGAGAATCAGGTGTTTGAAGCCGGTCCATCCATGGGTTCCCATGATGATGAGGTCAGCATCCTGTTCCTCAGCGAAGCGGACCACCTCTCTTGCAGGAGGGACCCCTGGTCTGGCAACCGCGGTCACACGGGGTGTCTCGACGCGAATCCGGTCTGCCATAGCATCGAGACGGGCTTTGCAAGCCTCGCGTATGTGTGCCTCGACTCCCGCAAGATCCAGCGGCACTCCTCCTTGCCAGCCCGGGCCGTTGGGCAGGAACATCCCGACCACGTGCAGGATCACCAGTTCCGCGTCAAAGATCTTTGCATATTCGATGGCCCGTTCCTGAGCGGGAATGGAGTTTTCGGAAAAATCCGTGCAGAGCACTATCTTCTTCGTGGGCATGAAGGTATTCCTCCGTCGGTAAGCCCTCACCGCAGAGATCGCAGAGGGCGGAGCGAAATGAAGTTTTCTTGGGGGTCTGTTCGGGGAAAACCGCTCCTCCTTCAGATCCTCTCGGGAACAAATCCCTCAGGATCACCATGGCTGATGCCTGTTCCTGCTGAAGCGAATTGCCTTATCTGTGTGTTCTCCCCGTTCTCTGCGAACTCTCCTGCGAATTCTTGCTTTCCCCGTGCACCGTTACACGCGACATGATCGTGCACTACTATGTTTCTATACTACTAAGGGTCGATGTCATCACTGGCAGCGAAGAATCGTCGCCGGGATCCACCACTCGCAAGCCCCGTAGGGGCGACTGAGAATAGCCGGATACTTCGGCACCGGGAGGCAAGAGCCGAACACGGTGTGGCCTGGCGAGTCGTTAATTTGACGCTATAGTCACGCGCCTTGAAATTCGCGGGACCGTAAACGTAGACACAAACCCTCTCTCCCTTCCCTCAACCACCAGCCGAGAGGGCATGCTATTCCCCTCCCTTGATGGGAGGGGTTAGGGGAGGGTGAGAGTTCCCGCAATTCTCAACGCGTGCCACTATATTGGGATCAGCCCCGAGCTGCCAGTTTTGCGAGTTCCGACTGTACGTTCTTGTCCTGGAAACGATCCGGCTCATCGAGATAGCGCCGGAGAGTCTCCCACTCGGCCTTTTCCATCACTCCTTCGAGCAGTGGAAGACCGACCGTCTTGAACGGGACCAGGGAGAGAAGACGAATCCCGTGTGTTCGCGCGGCGGTCTCCCCGCCCTGTTCCCGGTCGAGCAGCACAATCACCGTCGAGCACTCCACATCTTTGAGGGCCCTTCTCTGCACCTCATACGAGACCTGCTCGATCGCCACGAGCTTGCTGTCGAATCGCGTCACCAGGTCGTCCACAAGTCCTATTCTTTCGCCATCGCAGAGCTCGCCTTCGATGAGCGCGTGCTCGCCGTACTCCTCGACCACTTTCCTGAAGGCTTCCACGGACGTGACCTTTTCCATCTTTCTCGTGAACCCTGCAGATATTCCTGCGACCAATGCTAGGCCCGCGGCAAACGGCACGCCCGCCATCGCGATACCGACGATCTTGGTGAGTTCAGGAGCCTCTTCCCGGATCATGCGTCCCAGCGCCCGACAGACCTTCTCGAATACCGAAGGATACGAGACAAGGGGCCGAAGCTGGACGTACAACGGACTGTAAAGGCCGGAAACCAGCGTCCAGCCTTCAGGTTTGTCCCGGTAGAAGGTCCGAATCATGCTGTGTGCATAGAGCAGAGAGACTATCTCCCGTGCCAGGTGTTCTTTTTCTTCGCGCCAGGGCATGGTGTCACCTTTCCACAACTCTTCCGCCGCGTCACCGCACATGGGACTCGCCCACACATTGGCCTCAGTCAAGGGAAGAGTATAGGCCCGTTTCGCGAGAAATGGCAATGGCGGATTTGCCGGAGCGCTTCGCGTGTGCCGAAAGGGCCTTATACGAACGCGCCTTCAAGCAGGCGAGGTGACCCAGAGAACGACAGGCAAGATGCCTGTCCCACCCGGAGCATGAAGTCACTTCTCAGATCGCGCAATGGTGTTAATTGCCATCATAGCTTGCAATTACCACTACATGTATGATATGATTGACATCATACTCCAGCTATGCGTGGTGTATATGCGAATTCTCACAATAATGACCAAGGTAACCAGAGTGCTCAAGGTCTCGGACCTGGTGAGGGATATCACTTCCGATACGACCGACGAGGAACTCATGGAAAAACACAGCCTTGACTGGAAACAACTCGGCAAGATTTACACCCGCCTTTATCACGGCCGTTACATTAGCCAGGAAACCCTGATCTACAGATTGGAAATGCGAGGAGGACGTGATGCCTCCCACATTCCTCTTGCCGACCTGGGTGAGACGACCCGCCATTACGAATGCCGAACATGTGGATTCTCCAGCGGGAGCCACTTCACCAACTGCCCGAGATGCCACGAAATCAATGTCCGAAGACTCACAAAGCGCCGCCCGCCTGGCCATGCAACTTCCCAGGGGCATATGGCCCCAGGCTGAACACGTTACCGCATCAGGCAGCGGACCTTGAGGTGATCCCATCCCCGGCGCGCATCGGCGCCTGAAGCCCGCGGTGATCGAGACGCGGAACTCCCGTTGACATCGCGCGGCAGAGCCCCTAATCTGATAGCCATGAGCAATCAGCCTGCACGGAATCATTGGGCGTTCTCAGGAGCTTCCGCACGGCTTAAGGAGATCGCTCGCGCGTCCCGACTGAAGTGGGTAATTGTATTCCTGACTCCGGTGGTGATCGCGGGGGCGTATCTTGTCGGCTTCCGGTGGGCTGTTTGTCCGTGCGACCGGGCGTGCGACCTGATCCAAAACGGCGATACCAAGGGCGCTCTGGAGGTTCTCGACAGGGAAGCACAGCGCGAACCTCACAATACGGAAGTCCTTCTCCTGCGTGCCGGGGCAAGAGAGATCCTCCAGGATATGACGGGCGCATTGGAGGACTACAGCGGTGCAATCGAAATAGACCCAAAGCTCGACCAGGCATGGGAGGCACGCGGCAAGCTCTTCATGCGGGTCGGGAACATGCCCGCGGCGCTCCATGATCTGGAGACCGCTTCTCGACTCCGGCCGGATTCCGTTTCCGCGTTGCTGAACAGGGGGTTCGTGCATTTCTACCTTCGCGACTTCGAGCAGGCCAAGAGACTCTTCGACGAATGCACTTCCCTCGACCCGGGGGATTGCGATCCGTACTTCGGGCGGGCTGCCGTGGCCATCGAAGAACGAAATACGGACAAGGCCATGGAAGAGATGACCGCGGTCCTGAGAATGGAGCCGCAGAATACGCAAGCACTCATCCGACGGGGGTATGCCCGGCTCCTGGCCTCTGACCCGAAACAGGCACTAGAGGATTTCGACAGGGTCCTGAAGATCGACCCGGACCGGAAAGACATTTTGTGGTACAGGGCCGACGCGTACCGCGCTCTGGGTGAGCTGGAGAAGGCATATCAAGATTACAAGTCCGCGGCTTCGATAGATCCCACTGATCCCATACTGTTGCTCAATCAAGGGACCGTCCTGATGAAAATCGGCCGATACCCTGAGGCTCGGGAAAAGCTGCGCCAGGCAATACTCCTGGACCCGCTGAATCCTCAGCTTTACACGAACCGCGCAATCGCGGAAAAGGAGACAGGGAACCTCTTCCACGCGCTCATGGATCTGAACAAAGCCATAGAGATGCAACCGAACCTCGCGTGGCTTCACGTCATGCGGGCAAGTGTCTACAAGCAGCTCGCCAGGGACGAGCGAGCACTTGCTGATCTGGATGTGGCGCTGGAGCTAAACCCGAGAGACCCCGAAGCCTGGCAGTTGAGAGGCAACCTCAACATAAACGCGAACAAACTGGATCAGGCCGTCGCCGACCTTCGCCAAGCCATCAGGCTCAAACCGAACGATCCTGCGTCGTACCAACTTCTTGCCTTGGCGCTCATGAAAAAGGGTGATTCGGCCGAAGCCATCAATCAGGTCGGGCAGGCGCTGGAGAGGGAATCGACCTTCGCCCCCGCGTACGTCACGCTGGGCGACATACATATGGCCGAGTCACACATCGACCGGGCGGTAGAGGCCTATTCCCGCGCGCTAAACGTGGATACCAAGCACTTCGACGCACGGATCAGGCGCGCGAAGCTCTACATGGAGCTCAAGAAATTCCGTGAGGCCGTGGACGACCTGGATCAGGCCGCCAAGGTCAACCCCTACCGAGGTGAGGTGTACCGGTTGCGAGCCGCATGTTTCGAGACGCTCGGCGAACCGGAAAAAGCGCGCCAGGACAAGTGGAAAGCGCGCGTGTTCGTGCACAGGTAGAAGGAGAAACCAGGTGAATCTGACCGTATCCACGACAATCGATGAGGACCTCTGCACAGGCTGTGGATTGTGTGTGCGAGTCTGCCCTCTCGGAACGATTTCCATGCGCAACGGAAAAGCTACGGTCACTGGAGACCAATCGCTCAGTTGCGGCCATTGCGTGTCTGCATGTCCGGTGGGTGCGGTGGAGGTGAAGTCGCTCGACCCGGACATGTCCACATTTTCAAGCTTCCGAGTCGATCCGCTGTGGCAGCCCCATGGCCAATTCGATACCGGCCGTCTCGTCGGGCTGATGGCCTCCAGACGTTCGTGCCGCAATTTCAAAGACAAGAGCGTGGACCGAGCGGTCCTCGGAGACCTAGTCAGGGTAGGCATCACCGCGCCGTCGGGAGGAAACAACCAAGCATGGACCTTCACGATTTTGCCGTCAAGGCCGGCGGTCGCGGGCTTTGTCGATCATCTGGCCGAGTTCTACGAGAAGCTGAATCGGCTGGCGGCAAAGAGTTCCGTTCGCGCAGTGCTCTCACTGGTGGGAAAGAAGGACCTGGACACCTACTTTCACCTGTACTACCGGTTCATCGAATTGTGTCTCACCGAGTGGAGGCAGAAGGTTCGGGACCGGTTCTTCCATGGGGCCCATGCGGCGATCGTAATAGGGTCAAAACCGAACGCGCTCCTGCCGAGAGAGGATGCGATGCTCGCGTCGCAGAATATGCTCCTAGCGGCTCACAGCATGGGGTTGGGCACTTGCCTGGTGGGTCTCGCGGTTGAGGCCATGCACAGGGACCGGACTCTTCAACGGTGTCTGGGCATTCCCGATCAGGAGACTGTCCGCTCGGTGATCGCAATCGGGTATCCCGACGAGAAATACCGGACCCCGGCAGGGAGAAAGAAAGCCGACATCAGGTTCTTTGAAGGCTAATGCCGGCTCCGGCTG
The DNA here is from genome assembly GCA_040755955.1 of Thermodesulfobacteriota bacterium. Classification (GTDB taxonomy): domain Bacteria; phylum Desulfobacterota; class Desulfomonilia; order Desulfomonilales; family Desulfomonilaceae; genus JBFMAA01. The sequence goes on along the minus strand of JBFMAA010000029.1, from coordinate 30,343 downwards.
GCCGCCGAAGGGTATTCCATCAGTGAGCGGGACTGCATTTCCATGGTTCGTTGTGCCTGTCTCGCCGGCCTGGGTCGTCAGATGAGAGTGTTCCGGGGCAAGCTTCCTTGTGCAAAGGGGTTTCCCCAATCTCTGGCCTCTCCCTGCGAAGGAGCGCGTTTGACGCATGAATCGAGCGGAATTGGCAGCGCTGCTGGAGCAGACCGTCGGCTTTCTCCAAGATGACGGCCCCGCGCTACTGCCGAAGGAGGCGCGGCTTGACCTCATGCAACGCGCCCAGACAATCCTTGAAAAGGCACACCTCCCGGGGGAGGTCCTGTACGTGGGGATTGTCGGAGGCACGGGTGTGGGAAAATCCACGCTCATCAACGCGCTCGCGGGAAAAGAGATCTCAACCCCATCCGACCGACGACCCTTCACGGACAGGGCGGTGGTCTATCGACACGTCAACGCGAGCCGAGGACTGGAACAAATAGCCGACCTTCTGCGGCCCGACGACGCGCTCCATGAAGTGAAGCACATTCGAGACCTGATCCTGCTCGACCTTCCCGATTTTGACAGCATTCGGGAAGCGCATCGAGATGCCGTGCTCGGAATACTCCCCTTCTTGGATTGCGTGGTATGGGTCGTCAGCCCGGAGAAGTACGCTGATGCGAGTCTGTATGCGCTCCTCCGGGACACTCCCAAGAGTCACGAGAACTACCTCTTCGTGCTCAACAAAGCGGATGAGCTCAAGACCGACCACTCCTCGGACCCCTTCGGCAGGCTCAAAGAAGTCCTGGGGGATTTCGCGTTTCGCCTCAAGCACGATGCGCAAGTCGGACAACCGGTGTTGTTTGGGCTTTCAGCAGCCCGGCAGCTCGTCGGAGCAGCCGAGGAGCCGGTAATTGCCAGGGATTTCGCGCTCTTCCGTGAATTCCTGATGGCAAGTCGTGACGCGAAAGAGATCGCGTCAGTCAAGACGAAGAACCTCGAGGAGGAGAGTCGCCGGCTCATTCAAGACATGGGTGCGCACGTCCAACCTCAGGAGAGGCTTCGCGTTCTGGATCGGTGGCTCGCGGCTGAACCTGATGCGTCGGCGGCAGAAGAGGTCCCCCCACCCGAACTGTGGGAGCACCGGAAACGTCTGACAGAAGGCCTGTTCCGGTTTCTGGTCGGTGAAGACAGGTCTGTGGGGCCGGTCAAGTTGGGAATGCGCATACTTCTGATAGGTTGGGGCCGAACAGGGCATCAGAGAGAACTCACCCTCACGGAGATCTACCGCCACATAGCCGAACTGGTGCGCGAACGGTGCGAGCAAAGCCTTGCAGGCAGCAAACACAGGACCGATTCGGAACTTCTGCTCACGTTCGGCGTCACCGACAGCTATGCAGGGATTGCATCAGCCCAGGCCGCCCTGGCAGAGGAAGCGGGTCGGATCGAGGCGGAGTTCGTCCGCTCGTTGGAGAGTCTCCGAGAGTCCCGGAAGCCAGGTTTGACGCGGCTGTGGCAGAAGAGCGTGCTGGGTGTTCCGGTGCCGTTCTTCATCGTGAAGTTGGCCGGGGCGGCAGGGTTTGCGTCGTGGCTGGATGCGCCCACTTGGCTGGGACTGCTGAAGGTGGCGGTGCTCTTCGGCGCGTCTCTGTTCGGTTTCGAGGTTCTCGCCGCGGTGCTGGTTCTGCTGGTCGCGGAGGCTGGCTTGGCTCTGCTGCTGGCGTCACGGCGAGTCCGGAGGCTGGAGCGGCAGGCATCAACCCTGGCCGACCACGCAATCGGGGAGATGCGCCATGCCCTGGGCCGAACCGTCAAACGCGTCAAGGACGAGAGGAAGGAAGTGCTGGATGCGGCACGAGCCGGACTTCTCAGAGCGCTCGATCTGGAGCGCCGTTTCCACGGCAGTCCGAAGGGGAAATCGTGAAGAACTGCATGTCCATAGGAAATTCTTGGTGAAGCCGTGGAATTGTTGAAGCTTGTCATAAGGAATGTGTTCCGGCATCGACTGAGGGCCTGTCTGACGATACTCGGCGTCGCGATGGCGGTGCTGGCGTTCGGCATGCTGAGAACGCTCGTGGATGCATGGTACTCCGGTGCCGACGCTGCCGCGGCGAATCGTCTCGTCACGAGACATCGGGTTTCGCTTGTGCACATGCTTCCGGTCGCGTACAGGGCGAAGATTCTGCAAATACAGGGGGTCACCGAAGCAGGGTACGGCATTTGGTACGGAGGGATCTACAAGGATAAGAAGAACTTCTTCGCGCAGATCGCATTGAACGGCACTAGATACCTGAATGTGTACCCGGAGTTTCTCTTGACCGAGCCCGAGAAGAAGGCTTTTGACACGGAACGAAACGCGTGTGTGGCGGGTCGCCGATTGGCAGAGAGGTTCGGATGGAAGATCGGAGACGTGATACCGCTGGAGGGGACCATATTTCCCGGCAGAATCGAACTCGTGCTCAGGGGGATTTATCGAGGCGGCCGACGCGGCACTGACGATACCGCGCTCTTCTTCCGGTGGGATTACCTCAACGAACTGATCAAGAAGTCCTTCCCGGAAATGGCGGACAAGGCCGGGTGGTTCCTGATTCAGATCAAGGATTCGGCTCGGGCTGCCGAGATCTCCGAGGAGATCGACGGGCTGTTCAGAAATTCCCTCGCCGAGACCCTCACGGAGACGGAGAAGGCGTTCAATTTGGGGTTCATTGCGATGATGGGTGCGCTGATCGCCGCGATCAAGGTAGTTTCAGTGGTAGTCATCGGGGTAATCCTTGTAATCCTGGCGAACACCATGGCAATGACGGCCCGGGAGCGCTCGAGAGAGTACGCGGTATTCAAGACGGTCGGCTTCAAGACGGGGACTCTGCTCCTGCTCATCGCGGGAGAATCGGTGGCAATTGCGGCTTTCGGCGGTCTGATGGGAATCGGGTTGGCGTTTCCGTGTGCCGCGGTGTTCAGGGAGATGCTGAGCCACTTTCTTCCGGTCTTCGATGTGTCGCGCGTGACCATAGGGATGATGCTGGGAGTGTCCCTGGTGGTGGGTGTGCTGGCCGCATTGCCGCCGTGGGTGAGAATCAGCCGCATGGGAATCGCGGAAGGCCTGCGACACATCGGGTAGCGCCGGCCCGTTTGTGAGAGAGTCTTCCGGGGGAAACCCTTTTGAAAAAGGGTTGTCCCCCGGACCCCTTTCCCAAAACTTTTGAATCATCGGGTCGTTCTGACCATGCGGCGAGATCTCGGGATGTCGGGCGGTCACTTTCATGCTGGGTTGTGGCCGCGTGCGGTCAAGGTGGTTCTGGTGATGGACACGCGATCTGCCGTCCATCCCGGAAGATGTTCTTTTCGGAGATCCTGCTTCTTTGAATGCGCTCTGCTAGTGCACGCCGTTGTTGGGCCGTATCCACCGGCGCGCATGGAATACCAGACCGAGTGCCGGCAGGCCCATGAAGAAGGTCAGCACAAAGAAGGCCGAGTATCCCAATTCGGAGACGAGCTCCCCGCTTGCTACCCCAAGTAACACGTTTGGCATTTGAAAAAGGGACGAAAGAAGAGCATATTGGGTTGCGGAATATTCCTTTTTGCATATACTCATGAGGAAGGCCAGAAACGCTGCGGTCCCCGCTCCGCCAAAGAAAGAGTCCGCGGCTTGAGCGAGGTACACTCCCCAAGCTCCTGATGGGGGCGCGGCCGCCACCCAGGCGTACAGGAGATTTCCCCCTGCCTGCCACAACCCCAGGAACCACAACGCATGGAAGATCCCGAACCGAGTGATGATGATTCCCCCTGTCAGACCTCCGAGCACACTCGCGACCACCCCGGTGGTGCCGGCCAATCCAATGTCGTCCGTGGAGAGTCCCCAGTCGACCCAGAAAGGACGCACCATGGGTCCCATTGCCATGTCCCCTGCTTTGTAAAGGACGATGAACGCCGCGACTTGGATCAGACCCGGCCTTCTCAGGATATCCCGCACGGGCTCGATCACGGAGAGCCAAGCAAGCCATGCTGACAGAGTGGGCCCGTAACTTTGCAGGATGTCCCGCAGGGGCCCGACCACGGAGGCCGGAGATACCGCTTTACGGGTGACCTCCACCGGCGGAAGGCGCCAAGAAATCGTCCCGAGCACCACGAGAACCGCAGCGGATACAATGTAGACGATGTCCCAGCCGATACGACCGCCGAGGGCGACGAAAAGACTGCCGGAGACCACCAGGGCCACCCGGTATGCTGCAAGGCGGATTCCGTTGGCGAGACCGATTTCCGACAGATTCAGCAGCTCAATGGAGTACGCGTCGATTGCGATGTCCTGCGTGGCCGACAGTACGGCCAGGGCGGCCAGGGTTCCCCAGAGCCACATATCGGGGTGCTTGGGGTCCAGCCACAGCATCATGATCACACAGGCCGCCATGAAAAACTGGGCCGAAGCAATCCAGCGTCGCCTTGTGCCCAAGAAGTCGACCGCGGGCGCCCAAAGAAACTTCAACGCGTACGGCAGGCTGAGCGCGCTCAAGTATCCGATCTGCTCGACAGACATGCCGTTAAAGCGGAAATAGACCGGTAAGTAATCCTTAATTATGCCGAACGGCAAACCTTCTGCAAAATAACATAGCGATACTATTATGAATTTACGATATGTTGTCAATTTTATTCCAGATCGCGGGCTCTTAACCTGTGTCGCGGTTCGGCTGGCTCGGGATCATATAGCAACACCCGAAGATACGGAAGGTTTTTCTCTGTAACCTGATATGAGAATCAGAACAGGACTCGCCCTCATCCTGGCACGCGGGCAAACCATTTTTTTCGACGAGTTCGCCAAGACCCCTTCGCATTTCTTCTTGAATCGGGTATGATCCCTTCTGCTGTACCGGTTGCGTGATCAGTCGGACATCTGCAGAAAACGACCGGTGTGGCGGTGCGGGGAAGAATCCCAAGTCTGTGCTTGCGACTGAAAACGGGGGTTCACCTTGGCTCCGATCTGAGTTATAATCGCGGCGTGGGGTGGTAGAGGGAAACGCCATGACCGAACCCAGTAGAAATGTCAGCGCAAAAGAAGCGGTAACCCTTATCCGCGGGCCCTTGCCCAATAAGGAGATAATGGAGAAGTTTCGCATTTCTCCTAAGGGATTTGCCGATCTCTTGAAACAGCTCTTCGCTAAGAAACTGATCTCGGAACAGGACCTCGAACGGCGCGGGATTCAGTTCAAGGTTGTCAAGAAAGAGGCTTCTCCAGAACCTGATAATGTAACCGTCACCACGGCTCAGCCAGCGCTGGCTCCCCCGGCTCTCGCTCCCCGACCTCGAGCCGATGACAGCGAATTCCTCGATACCGTTACCTTGACGGAGATGCTCAAGTTCAAGGGGCCCGATTCGGCCTCAGCCGGCGTAGATGAGATAGAAGGACCCGACGAGGAGGTTCATGACATAGACGGCAAGAAGGGTCGTTTCACGATTACGGGTCTATTCAAGAAGAGCTAGCACGAGCCGACACGTGCCGGCGTGACACCGGACCCGGAAAGTGTGATGTGCTTGAGGCGGCCCGGGCTGCCGGGCGACTTCTGCCTGCCCGCGGCGATCCGTAGGACGCAAACCCAGACTAGGTGCTGACGTGACCGGTGTGGAGGAGAGCACGGGGGAAGGTTCACCGGTTCCGCATTATCCAAGACTTCCGATTGTCTCCGTACGCACTTCCTTTCTTATCCTGGAACTCAGCGTTGAGACGTGCTCTCGGTTGTGTTCGGTCAGAGGGCTGATCAGGAGATCCTCGAAGCCCTCGCTCCCCGCTGCCGCGAAGATGGACGCGCACCAGCCGATCGGCAGGGCATTGCGCGCGGTGATCGCGAATGATGCTTCCTTGACGGCCCAGTCATTGCCGTTGAACGAGATCGCAAGTCCCCCGCCTGATCTCACCAGACGAAACGCGTCCACATCGGTGATGCTGTCTCCCACGTAGAGTATGTTGCGAATATCAGCGCGTTCCTTTTCTCCGATGCGGGCAACGGCCAAGGCCTTTTCACGGCCTCCGACAGGGTTGACCTCTTCCACGATGCGGTAAATCGCCAACTTGGGGAGTTCGACCCAGAAAATGGTGTTGAGCCGGTCGACCGTGCTCCGGTCTTCCGGAGTCAGGTCGGCAGCGGACTGAGCGCCTGACGGCAGCGAGAACCGCGGAAGGTCAAGGATCGTCTTGTGGAGCCGCCTGACTGTGTCAAGTTCCTCGGGGCTGATCGGGTACTTGTCCAGATCCACCGCGGTGCGGAAGGTGTGTCCAAAGTCAAAGTTCAGGGCTTCGCACACGGCCTGAATGTACGGCGCGTAGCTGGTGCTCACCACGTACGCAGGCATGAGCCCCGAGATCTCCTGAAGCACGCGGTCGGCCGACGGGATGATCTCGATGTGCTTTCCCGAGAACTCGACCATGGCACGGTTGTCGAGGCCGAACGCCTTGAAGAACGGGAGGATGAGCCGCAACGTATCACCGGCTTTGTACCCGGGCTTTCGGACTACTTCCGCAAGATAGTCGTCGTACAGGCTCACCACGCTGAAGAAGCGGTGCCCCTCGGGGATGAATTCCGCGGCGAGTTCGGCCGCGTTGTCGTTCTTGGTAATGGGTCCTTCGCAATCGGTGACAAAGACTCTGGTCATGCACTCCATCCTTGGTAACCGTTCCCGGGTATCCGTTTGCCCGCGCGAGAATAAACCACAAAGTCACCAAGACACAAAGCAATCAAAGAACACTCCTCAGGCCGCCGTAATGGGCTGCAAGGTTTCTTGGTGTATTTGTATCTTGGCGGCTCATGCGTCCTTGTTTCCCATGCTGAACGCGTACCCGGCAGCGAGCTGTTTTGGCCCGACCTATTCCGCGAACATCTCGGTCAAAACGGCAAGCACGGCCTTGCGGGCGTTCGCGTCGATCCGCCCGAGCCTCCTGATGAGGCGCACTTTGTCCACTGTCCTGATCTGATCCAGGACTACTTGGGCTTCCTTTCCCTGAAACGGACAGGACACCCGAGTGGGGTAGGGTTGCCCGTGCGTGGTCATGGGAGCTACGATGACGGTGGCGATGTGGCGGTTCATCTCGTCGGGAGAGATGACCACGCACGGTCGAGTCTTCTTGATCTCGCTGCCCATTGTTGGGTCGAGACCGACAAGGTACACGTCAAAGCGCTTTACTACCATTGCCACTCGTCTTCGTCAAATTGCGTGGGAACCGGTTCGTCCAACAGCCTATCATCGCCCTTTTCGGCCATGGAGCGGAACGCTTCTTCCCAGCCATTGCGCGGGCACGTTGCGGGCCGGATGACGAGGTGATCCTCCTTTGCCTCCAGTTCCACTTCCTCGCCGAAGCCGACCTGGTCGATCAAAACCTTGGGGATACGGACTCCCCGGGAGTTGCCGATCTTGATGATCCGGGCTTTTACGCTCATCCTGTTTCACCCTGCCGAGAGGTAACTACATTGTAATCACAACGGAGCAGCAAGTCAACATGTCGTCGGCTGTCAGACGCGCGTTGAGAAGCGAGTGCGAACTCCGATGAAATGGGCTATGAAGCGAACTCAAACACCGGCGTCTCGATGACGCGCGACGGGGTTCTTTGCTCCCACACGATTCGCTGAAGGTGTTCCACGATATCCGGTGCGAAGAGCCGTTCCCCGGTTTCGATGCAGACTCGGGCGGGAACGTGTTCAACGATGACGACCCGTCCTTCGTATTCCAGAACATAGGTGACCTGCTGTTCCACGAACGTTTCTCTCCAGAGGTCATGAGTCATCCGGGGGCCTCCTTCGTCGCGGAGAACCGGTGGAACCTTACGTGTAACGGTTCACGGGGAGGTCATCCCCGTCGCAGGACCGTGGGTTGAAACCTACGGCTATTCAAGGTGCGCCCGTTCAGGGCGCTCGGAAGGCCGTTGTGCGGAACGGACGACTCTGAACGGCCCCGCACTCCAGTCCCGGATTGGGAGGTTTGCCCCGTGAACGGGCACCTTTCCACGGATTCAGGCTGCGAATATCTGCTCGCTTGCGGGAAGCCGGCTCAACGTGAGTCTCTCCAACTCAACCTTCTTGCTCGCGTGGTCGATGTCTATGCCGACCACATTCCCGTGCGCGTCGTAATCAACCACAACGCCCTGGGAAATCTCACGGCTCTCCGCGCTCGACCGCTCCGACAGATCGATGTACAGTGAGTCGGTATCAGGATAGTGGCTGATCTTCATTCTTTGAATCCTCTGTCAAGAAAAGCGTTGTGGATGGTTGCCCCATCTTCCCGCTGAGAGAAGGCTACACCATGCTGATGACTTCGACAGTGATCCGGTCCTTCACCTCGTGTTCCTCTGAGACGAGACGGTCTATGGCGTCGAGGGTGGTCGCGTGAAAGTAGCGTTCGCCGCATTGCGTGCAGACTTCCGCGTCCACGTTTTCCACAATGTACAGTCGGCCGCGGAGCCAGTGCTGCCGCTTGACCTTCTTGGACCTGGTTTCACCGGAACAGCATTCACATTTCATGGGGCCTCCGTCAAGGCATACACCGTGATGATCACGAGAGTAGGGTCTTCCTTGAATCGACAAATTACGTGGATCAGTCTCCCATCTCCGGCCGGGCCTTCGATGCAATGCCTTGTGCCTCGTACGTCTTCCGACATCCTTATCCTGATCCATCCCTTCCGTATGGCATGTTCGATATCATCCCTCTCCAATCCGTCTTCTCATCACTCGCATTTGAGCTCGGGCCATGTCACGGACGGTCCGGTCAATGGTGACATTGGCAGGCGCCCCCCGCAGTAGGTCATCTGCAATGGTCCTCAAGACTTCGCCGCCAAGAGCTTCCCACTGCTGTCGTTTTTCCTCCAGTGCGGCATAGAAGGCTAATCCCTCCTCTGTAAGGCCGGGCTTTTCGCCCCGACGGTGAGCGTCATTCTTCCTCTATGACAGGATCACTGGGATTTCTCAGTACGAATCCTCGACCCTCCCTGGTCAGGGTTCCACTTGAACGAATCGTCTGGCCGGAATCATGGGCCTGTAAGGCAACGTGATACGGCTGTTCGGCAAGTTCAAGCACGACGCGGGCCTGTCTCTCTTCGACAAGGCCAATGACGGTCACTCTTCCGGTAGCCGCACCTTCGGATCGCTCCAGCTTGACTACCGGGCCGCTTAACTCAAAATCAGGCAATGGTGCTCTTTCCCGCATCTGCTTTCCTGCCTCGCGAATCACGGGAACGCGGTCGGACGACAGCGCAACACGGCGCACTGCATCTTGTGCCACAGGCCGCGCTGGAGACCACGAGAAGGTGAATTCCAGGTTCCGCTGGGCTTCGTCTTCTCCCCAGAGTCCAACAACCGCGTCACAGAGGTTGGCGTTCACGCCTTGCTGGACAGCCAGATCGAACGCTTCCATCTCTTGAGTCACCGCGGCATGTTCCGCTGCACGATCCAGCGCTCGAAGCGACTGGGCAAGGGTTTGGGTAACCTGCCGTTCAAAAGGAATCTCCATCTCGAATGATTCTTCGGTTCTGGTATGCAGGACCGGCGGTACGCGGCTTATCACTGTCACAACGTAGCTCCCTCGCTCACTTTGCCCGATGCGAACGCGACGTACATGTTCCATTGCCTGCGTGGGCTTACGTTTGTGCCAGACAGGCCGCCGTTCGGTAGTCGCGCAGGCCGCAGCCACCACAAGATCTCTCGTTTTTTGTGCAATCCTTGCGTGTTCTTCGATGGGCAAAGAGCCATCCGAAAGCTCGGGATCTGCAATGCGAATACGGATAACGTCGGAGGTTACGGTGAGAAGGTCGCTGTACAACTGCCATTGCGAGCGCTTTTCAGCAGCGGCAAGGATTGCCAGCAGTTCGCCCATACGCAAGGCGTAGTCTCGCAGCTCCACGTCCATGGGCAGGAGCACCTCAAACTGATCGTCGCCTTCTCCATAATACCACAGAGATGCTCTCTCAATCTCCGTCTCTTCTCTTGCCCATCCTTTTGCGCGCAGGTAGAGTGCGGCATCCAGAGGACGAATAGCCCGAACCGCCTCGGCATCACGAATAGTTACTTTCATGGCAATTCTCCTTGGCCGATCCGTTGCATGATCGCTTGAAGAGACTCGACGGTAAATTGCTGATTCCGACGCATCTCTACGGTCTGCCTGGTATCATTTTCACTCGGCGGCAATCCGCGAAGGCTCACCCAATAGCCACAGCGTCGCAGCGCCATCTCTGCCTCATCGTGCCTGAGCCAATCGTTTGGAGCGTCCGGTACCAGCACCACGACCAGGATGCGCGGTACCAGTACTTCACCACCTCTCAAGTCGTCATAGTTCTTCAGCTTTATGGAATGCGTGAACGCTTCCCCCGCCGGAGTCTGTGATGCCGTGCATTTGAGCTGGAGATCCACTCGTGGTGAACGGATGGTTCCGCTGCCTCCTTTTTGATGCAAGGTCATATCCACGCTGTCATCGTCTACGTTGGGCGTGCTCCACGCGAATCCCGCGCAGGCCGCAACCGCTTGAACATACGCGCGGCTGAATTGCTCTTTCTGCATGTTGATATCCATCACGCGTTTCTCCTCTTGATTCACTCAGCGCAGGGCGTCTCGGCACGGCGTTTTTTCTTGAGCCGGTCGCACTGTTCACGGATTGCGGCTGGTATTCTCTGATTGATCTTCATTGCGGGCGCTTCTCATCTTCCGCTCCGCGGTCTGAGTAGACACGTGCCGGCCCGCGTCGAACCAATCGGTCCCGATACTGCTCCTGCAGCTCCAGAACATGCTCGTAAAACGTTTCGGGGTCATTTTGGCACTCTGCTTCAATCTCGCGGCGAACTCGCCTCACTGCTTCCACGATAGGGTCTCGAAACATGCTAAGCCTCCATGAGTTCTTCGGGAGTGCAGATTACGGGGGACGGTATTCCCGCTCCAGCATTGATTTCCTCAATTATCCTTCTTACCCTGCCGCTGACGATGTGCGAGCAATTCCATGATACCAGATAGTCCATGCTGTGCCACGCAGCCACCGCCACATGGTAAGAGTCAGCCCGCGCTTTCTCCGGAATGTCCATAGCAGAAAAATATAGATCTGCCAGATCGCGCACTTCGGGCAAGACATCCAAGAGGGGAAAAGCTGAGACTCGCTCGAGCCTGGACTTGGCTGCTCGCGCATCGCCTCGAGAGATCTCTTCCAGCGCGATCGGAGACACGAACCCGTCGAAAAAGGGCAGAACCGTCTCCCACCAAGCGTGAGTGATCTGTTGATGGGCTGCAACGATCAGATCGCGGCTCGGCTGTGCTACCAAGTATCCAATCACGGTGGTCTCGATGTATACTGTTGGCTTCACATCAGCTCCTGGTACGGTTCCGATTCTCTATCCGAGCCTATTCGCGCGGTCATGGCAGGCTCACGAACTCCTTGGGCGTCAGCACGGGTATTCCCCTAAACGGATGTAGAATCAACAGATCGCGGTCCCCGCTGACAATGAAGGTTGCCTCGCCGGACAGCGCCAGTTCGAGGAACTTGTTGTCTTTCGGATCACGGCACTCCGTTACGATCTCGTTGACCTCCACGAAAGACGAGTCACGCACGAACGCGGCCAGGAAACGCAAGCATTGTTCCTTCGACACGTAGTGACTGAACTTCGGGCGACGAACAACCTGGTCGAATTCCTCGAGAGTCGCAGTGGACGCGAGAACCGTCCCCCCGCGAAACGCCAAGTCAAGAGCCTGTCTGGGAACGGAATGAGGCAACAAGATCGCGCTCACGATCACACCGGTATCCAAAACGATTCGGGATCTACTCGTCACGAAGAAGGGTCTCCAGGATCTCCGGCGTCAAGCCGCGCTCCTCTGCCTGGGCCCCTATTTCATCCATTATCTCGGAAAGCGACTCGGTTGGCAGATCGGTCAATTCGCGTAGGCGCAATCCCAGCAGTATCCGGATCTTCTCTTGAACTTCAGAAGGCGCGGTGCAATACGCTCGAGCAGTCTCGGCATCGATGGGTATGGTAACAACGTTATCCGTCACGGTAAGCTCCTTGCTCACTACAGGGGGAATCCTTCGCCCTCGACGTATACGGTCTGTTTCACATCGGCTCCCTACTCCTATTCAGATTCCCATACAACGCAAAAGGTCCGGCAAGTCAAGCCGAAAAGACCGCGTCGCTACCCGGCAACGCCGCCGGCCGCGGGGCAGGGATAGTCGGTGGCGCGTCAAAGTCCCCTTGACAATTTGGGACACGCTGGTAATGTAAGAGCAGCCTTGTGTAGATTGAGAGACCGCACTGCTGCGGGAATGTACGGACATTAGCTCGACTAACACCAGCCCCATTTCCTTGAGTCTGAATGTTTGTCGCACGCACGATCCCCCGACCAGAATCCCGTCTTGCCGGCGGCATCTCCCATCCAAAAACGAGCCCGGGCTGAAAAAGAGCTTGCGGTTCATCGAGAGCTGTGTTCTACTGGAAAGTTGGGACCTCGAAGAACCGACCCGCGATCGGATGACACCATGTACGATAACCCTGCCGAAATCCTGGTTTACCACTGCCGAAATCTCCGGCTCTTTGAAAACGGGAGCCACAAGTCCTTCTCCCACGCACATGCCGGTGTCCGCCTCGTCGCCATACCCTGTTCCGGCAAAGTCGAAGCCCATCACTTGCTCAAGTCGCTCGCCGGCGGAGTGCAGGGAGTCCTCGTGCTCGCCTGCGCACAACAGGCATGCCGTTTCATGGAAGGCTCCTCGCGTTCCGCAAAACGGGTAGAATATGCCCGATTGTGGCTCACAAAGCTCGATATCGAACCGGAAAGAATCGAATTCCGACGGATACCTCCCATGGACGTCGGAGCCCTCGAAGAGGCCCTGAGCGAGTTCTCGGAACGCGTCAGGAGCTTCGGACCCGTCACCACTGCCCGCGAACCTTTCAAGAAGTCCAAGACCCTCTGAAGATAAGTTCGCTCTCATCGGCACGTACGCGAGGATGTCGCAGTATTGGGGCTGCACAACGTTCGGTTGCGCGGTCAATGGAGGATACGAAAAGTGATAGTAGCCGAACTCAAGGATATCGCGGAAATCCGCGAGATGATGGAACGCTATTCGTCCATACTCGTGGTAGGATGCGACTCATGCGTGGCTGAGTGTGCCGCGGGAGGACGTCGTGAAACCGTGCTGCTCGCCGCCGCGCTCAGGTTGGCCCTCCAGAAGGTGGGACTTACCCCGAAAATCACCGAAGCCTGCCTTGACCGACAGTGCGTCGACGACTTCATCGAAGGGATCGCCAGTCAGGTCCCGGAGCATGAAGCGGTGCTGTCCCTCGGCTGCGGCGCAGGTGTGCAGGCGCTTGCAAGGGTGTACACGGATAAGCCGATCATCCCCGCGCTCGATACGCTCTTCATCGGGGAGACCCAGATGCGGGGAGTCTGGCAGGAAAATTGCCTCGGATGCGGGAAATGCAAGCTCGGACACTTCGGAGCCGTCTGTCCTGTGACCCGCTGCTCGAAGAAACTCATGAACGGACCCTGTGGAGGCTCCAAAGACGGCCGGTGCGAGGTCAATCCGGATATCCTGTGCGGCTGGGACATGATCATCCGCCGCCTGGACGCCCTCGGTGAGCTCGACAGGCTCAAGGAATACGTGCCGCCCGTAGACTGGTCCACATCGCACAGCGGAGGCCCACGTCGAGTCGTAAGGGAGGATCAAAGACCGTGAAAACAGAAAGCCGACTGGAAAAGGTGCTCAGGGCCGGTCATTTTGCGGTGACCGCGGAATGCGGCCCACCGAAAGGCGCGGATGTCTCCGCGGTGGAGCACAAAGGCAGACACTTGCTCGGAATAGTCGATGCAGTCAACGTGACCGATAACCAGACCGCGATCGTCCGCATGTCGTCAGTGGCCGCGTGTGCGATACTCAAACAGATGGGGCACGAGCCTGTGCTCCAGATGGTCACTCGGGACAGAAACCGGATCGCGCTGCAAAGCGACCTCTTCGGCGCCTACGCGCTGGGGATCAGGAACGTCCTGTGCCTCACCGGGGACCACCAGACCTTCGGCAACCAGAAAGAAGCCTGCGGAGTCTTTGATCTCGATTCCATACAGCTCGTGCGCACCGTGAAGGACCTGAGGGACGAAGGGAAGATGATTGGCGGGGAAGAGATCAAGTCTCCCCCGAAGATGTTCATAGGCGCGGCCGAAAACCCGTTTGCAGACCCGGTCACATGGCGTGTCGTCCGCCTGGCCAAGAAGGTCGAGGCAGGCGTGGACTTCATCCAGACCCAGTGCATCTACAATGTGGACGTGTTCAAGAAGTTCATGACACAAGCCGCAGACCTCGGCCTTACGGAAAAAGTGAGCGTGCTGGCAGGGATCACCCCTCTGAAGGGTGCAGCCATGGCCCGGTACATGGCCAAGAACGTCGCGGGAATGGACATCCCCGAAACCATGATCGCGCGCATCGCGGGAGTCCCCAAGGAAAACCAGGCCCAGGAAGGGATCAAGATCGCGGTCGAGACCATCGAGCAGGTCAAGGAGATCAAAGGCGTGGCCGGCGTGCACATCATGGCGATCGAATGGGAAGACAAGGTTCCGGAAATAGTCAAGGCCGCAGGATTGGACAACAGACCCGCAGCTTAGGGCTCTGTGGAGCACGTACGGTGATGTGTTCCTGATGAACATGGGTCGCGACTCTTCGCCGTCATTCCGAAGGGTTTCGGGCGGGATTGGCATCGTGCCCGTCATTTCTTGATAGACAGGCGAGACGCCCTTCTCACCAATGACATCGGAGATGCGCAACCGAATTCATGCCACAGACCACTCAGGGCTGGGATTTTCGGCAAGAAGCTCCGCACCTGGACCTCTTCGAGAACCCCGATGCCCCGTTCGGCTCAGGTCACAATGAACGCTGAAGATGCGATTTGCCGCACGAGCTCCGCACACATCCGAATTGAGTGTGTCCCGCAGAAAGAGTAAAGAACAATGCCTCGAAAATACCACATCCAACCCGAACCGGCCCCGAACCGGTATCCTGCAATCGGCCGCTCAGGGATAGTCGACTGGGGAGAAGGGTGCCTCAAGTGCCCGGTTTGCGTGAAGCAGGAGTGCGTGTACGACGTGTACCGGAAACGGTCGTTCTCGGAAGACATCATGGCCGACACGATCGACGAGCTCTGCAAGGACTGCTTCCGCTGCGTGCAAGGATGCCCCAAACGCCTTATCCACAAGACCCTCAACCCGGAATGGGAAGCGCTCGGCGACGAGGTCTACACCCCGGAGATCATCACCGCGAACTGGAACCAGGCGGAGTCCGGTAAGATCCCCGTGTCCGGCGCGGGCTACGGAGGCGCGTTCTCTGGGCCCGGGTTTGACTCCATGTGGACCGACATGAGCGAGATCGTGCGCCCCACGAGAGACGGCATCCACGGCCGGGAGTACATCTCCACCGTGGTCGATCTCGGTCGACGTCCGCCCAAGTTGCGCTTCGACGACAAGGGCAACCTGCTCACAAAGACGTTTCCGCAGGTCAGGATTCCGATACCGCTGCTGTTTGACCTCCTCCCGTTCGGTGACCTCTCCTCCCGTGTGTGGCGGACTATGGCGAAGGCGGCCCAGCAGATCCAGACCATGATGATAGTCCCGTACCACGTGGTCGACGAGCTCCAGGACCTGTCAGAAAGCCTCATCCCCTTGCTCGACGACGACCGGTGGACGCCGACTGCAGTGAGCCGGTTCCCGCTGGTCGAGATCCTCGACGGGCCCGCCGCGCTGGAGACGAGGCGGTCGTTGTTGGAGGCCTCGCCCGATCAGGTGGTCTCCGTACGGACTGCCGCGGCAGCCGCGAATGTTGCCCGTGTGGTGGAGCTCGCCCGTTCCGGCGTGGGAGTCATCCACGTGGCAGCGAGCGAGAAAGGCTACGAGCCGGGAGTTCAGAATCCCCTTCACCTCAAGGACGTGCTTCGCGAGATGCATGCCGCGCTCCTCGCCGCACAGATCAGGGACGAGGTAACTCTCGTGGCCACCGGCGGCATTGCAATGGCCGAGCACGTGATCAAAGCACTGCTTTGCGGCACGAACCTCGTGGGAGTCGACATCCCCTTACTGATCGCGCTGGAGTGCCGAGTCTGCCGCAATTGCACGGGCGGTTGGCAATGCCCGGTCAAGATATCCCAAATCGAGCCCGGATGGGGATCGAGACGAATCGTGAACCTCATGGCGGCATGGCACAATCAGTTTCTTGAGATGATGGGGGCCATGGGAATTCGGGACGCGCGGAGACTTCGAGGCGAACAGGGACGGGTTATGCATCGAGAAGACCTGGAAGCTGATTCGTTTGCCCGGTTCTTCGCCAATTCGTAGCTGAGGAGACATCCCCCATGAAATATAGCAACGTATGGAATTCCGTTCCTGTCGACGAACGGGTCATCACGCCGTCGAGGTTTCGTCGCGCGTTGGGCAAATACGCGGTGGTGGTCTCCGACTCGTGCAACGACTGCCTCAAGTGTGTGGCGGTATGCCCTGAGAAGGTCTTCCGAGAACGGGGCGGGAAGCTGGTTTCACCGCACGATCATCTCTGCCTCGGGATCGAGTGTTCCAAGAGGTCCGACAGGTGCATGGCGAATTGTCCCGTGCAGGCGATTCGGGTCGGGTACAATCCGTCCGCGGCGGCCCTCGGCGACAAGCGCTGGACTGCCGAATTGCTCATGAGCACCTGGTACATGGCCGAAACTGGCCAGGTCCCAAAGAATGATTTGGAATATCGTGTCGGAGACTCCGGAGGCGGATTCGACAAGCTCAGGCTGCGCTTTCCCAAGCGACCTCCGAACCCCGAGCTGGACAAGAAACGAATAGACCTGTCGATTCCCCTGAACCGGCGCAGTGACAACCGCCTCAAGATCCGGACCGCGGTTCCGTTCTACGGTGGCGGGATGTCGTTCGGGTCGATAAGCCAGATCACCATGCTGAGCAGAATCCGTGCGTTTGCGGGACTCGGGTCGTTCACCTGCACGGGCGAAGGCGGTTACCCGGAAGCGCTCTATCCGTTCGATGACTACATCATCACCCAGGTTGCGACAGGGCTGTTCGGCGTGAAGGAAGAGACCATCCAGCGGGTCAAGATCATCGAGTTCAAGTACGCGCAGGGAGCCAAACCCGGCCTGGGAGGCCATCTCCTCGGGGACAAGGTGACCGAGGCCGTCGCAAGAATCCGGGAGACCGTGAAAGGTTCGTCGCTCTTCAGCCCGTTCCCGTTCCACTCGGTCTACTCGGTCGAGGACCACAAGAAGCACGTCGACTGGATCAAAGCCACTAATCCCAGAGGCTTGGTGTCAGTGAAGGTCTCTACTCCCACGGATGTGGACATGGTCGCGGTCGGTTCTTACTACGCGGGGGCCCACATCATCCACCTCGACGGCTCGTACGGCGGCACTGGGGCAGCCCCTGACGTGGCAAAGAAGAACATCGCCATGCCCATCGAATACGCGATTCCCAAGGTGCACCGCTTCCTCTGCGACGAGGGGATTCGTGACAAGATCACGGTGATCGCGTCCGGCGGGGTCCGCACCGCGTTCGATGTGGCCAAGGCCATCGCGCTGGGCGCGGACGGAGTCGTGACCGGCACCTCGGACCTGGTGGCGCTCGAATGCCTCCGTTGCCACAACTGTGAAAGCGGTCGGGGCTGCGCGAGGGGGATCGCCACCACCGACACGGAACTCACCGGACTCATGGAACTGGAATGGGGAACCCAGCGGATTCTCAACATGTTCTCCTGCTGGAAGGACCAGCTCCGCGAGATCCTCTTCCGCCTGGGCATGAGCAGCATTCACGAGCTCGTGGGAAGGACCGATGTGCTTTCCCACCTCGATTACAGCGCCGACGCTCCGGACGACGATATCCGGCCGATCAGCCAGTGAGGTTCGACATGAAATACAACGGTTCCTATGCAGACAGGATCATCGCCTCCCGTGTCAGGGAGTTCGGTGCCGCGAGTTTCGCGAAGAACCTCAAACGAGAGGATGAAGGCGGATGCGGAGTCACGGGCTTTGCCGCAAACATACCGGTGGCGGGGCGCCACATTCGGGAACCGTCCGTCCGCATGCACAACCGCGGTAACGGGAAAGGCGGAGGCATCGCTGCGGTCGGGATGAATCCCGATCAGCTCGGGGTGAGCCGTGACGTGCTCGACTCCCACTACATGCTCAACGTGGCGCTCCTCGTGCCCGAATGCCTCCCGAAACTGAAGAGTGGGTACGTGTCGGAGGTGTTCGACGTAGCAGGCGAAGCGGTGGTCGGCCATGTCCCCCACTTCAGGGACGTGGAAGGGCTCGAAGTCAAACCACCGGAGATATGGCGCGCATTTGTGCGTGTGAAGCCGCGGGTGCTCAAGGAGTTCAAGGAAAAGAACGGCCTCGAGGCAATGCCCGACCGGCTTGCGGAAGACGAGTTCATCAGTCGGAATTCGTTTCGCCTGAACAAGGAATTCTACAGTTCGTTGGGCGAAAAGGCGGCATTCGTGCTCTCCCACGGCCGGGACGTCATGCTGATCAAGATCGTGGGGTACGCGGAGCAGGTGGTCGAATACTACCGGATGGAGGACTTCCAGGCCCATGCGTGGATCGCGCACCAGCGGTACCCTACTCGGGGCCGCGTCTGGCACCCGGGCGGGGCTCATCCGTTCACGGGACTGAACGAGGCCCTGGTGCACAACGGGGACTTCGCCAACTACCACGCGACCACGGAATACCTCAAACAAAGGGGCATGGAACCGCTGTTCATGACCGACACTGAGGTGAGCGTCCTCCTTTTCGACCTCTGGAACCGGGTCTACGGCTACCCACTCGAGGTGATCATCGAGGCGCTGGCTCCCACTGGCGAGCTCGATTTCGATCTGCTCCCCAGGCACAAACAAGACCTGTACGACATGGTTCAGTCGTGCCATATTCAGGCGTCTCCGGACGGGCCGTGGTTCTTCATCATAGCCCGGAGCCTTCCTGAGTCTCACACCTATCAGCTCCTCGGTATCACTGACACCGCGATGCTCAGGCCGCAGGTATTCTCGCTGTACGATGGCGAGGTCCAGATCGGGCTGGTCTGCTCGGAGAAGCAGGCGATCGACGCGACGTTGAGATCCCTCGCGTCGGAGGACCCTCGGTACAGCACGGTGGCTGACAAATTCTGGAACGCCAGAGGCGGTTCTTCTGAAGACGGGGGCGCGTTCATGTTCAACGTGACGCCCAGCGGCAACGGGACACGGGAACTGACCTGCTACAACAAGTTTGGCGAGCCGGTCGAGGTTGCGAAGCGCGTTCCCATGGACATCACCCAGCCGGTCGGGAAACCCGTCGACCATGAGGACCTTGACGCGACGCTCGCCCATGCAGCGGCCTCAGGGGACCCCAAGGAGATCCGGAAGGTTTTTGAGACCCGGGCTGCCTCGTGGGGATACAATTCGCTCCGATGGGTCATCGGGAGGTTCGGGCATTACGCGGACCGCAACAGGAATCTGCTCGGGACGATCGTGGAAGGCTTGACCCTGGTGCTTGACCGCAAATTCCCCCTTGGCAACAAGAAACGATCCGCGCTGGTTCGACTGGTCGGGGAGGAACTCTTCCGCATCTTTCGGTCGTTGCCGCGGATAACCGACACGGTCCATGTGGGCGGATACAGCTTGATCGACTGGGCTTCCATGCGTGAACTGCGACCGCCGATCGCGGTGGAGAAGGTGCTGGTGGTCGATGCCTGCGATTTCCCGGCAGAAGGCGACGACTGCGAAGCCGTGCTCATGGCCGACGCGTACAAGCTCGGGTGGAGAAAGTATGTGGTCTTCGACATGCGGGGCCAGAGATTTGACGGGTGCGGTTTCGGGTCCGGCTCGGACACGGTGCGGATCGAGCTGTACGGTTCCTCCGGAGACTACGCGGCCAGCGGCATTGACGGGATGGAGATTCACATTCACGGCAACGCGCAGGACCAGATCGGCCAGATCATGAAAGCGGGCTCGCTGGTGATTCACGGCGATGTGGGTCAGTGCTTCATGTACGGAGCCAAGGGTGGGAAAGCCTTTGTGCGCGGCAATGCTGCGGGACGGCCCTTGATCAATGCTGCGGGCCGACCGCGGGTGGTGATCAACGGTACCGCGCTGGACTTCCTCGCGGAGAGCTTCATGGCAGGCGACCCGCTCAACGGGGGCGGGTTCGTGATCGTCAACGGCCTGACCACGGACGAAGACGGCAACGTGATCTATCTTGACAGGCCGTATCCCGGATCGAACCTGTTTTCCCTGGCATCCGGCGGAGCGATCTACATCCGCGACCCGAAATCCCAGGTGGTAGAGGAACAGCTCAACGGCGGGCATTTCACCGACCTGACCGACGCGGACTGGGCGCTGATTCACCCGTATCTTGTCGAGAACGAAGAACATTTCGGCATTAGGGTAGATGAGCTGCTCACCGTGGACGGCGTGCAGCGCGCACCCGGTGAGGTCTACCGAAAAGTAGGGGCAGTACCGCTCTCAGTGTTGAGCAAGATCCCTGAGACTGACGATTCCCAGTGGGATACCTCGAAGGTCGGCGCGATGGGCCGTGGCCAGTGAGGCCTTTCCGGGGGTAGGGACTTTTTACTAAGTGCTCCATGGCGCAAATACGGTCACGTATGTTGCATCGCTTTAGTCGTAGCGGCCGGCCTCCGTGCCGGCCGGCAGGGACGCCGGCCCCACCACTCTTCGTCAACAACGAGCCTCCGAGATCCGGGACCGTATTTGTGCCGAGAAACACTAAGTGCCTGTCCCACAAAGACGTTTCAATGGGGGTGGCCCGTGGCACGTGCAAAATCCTCCCCCCGCCCCTCCTTTAGAAAAGGAGGGGAGCAGGAAGGCGCCTCTTTTCCCCCCCTTTTCTGAAGGGGATTTTCAGCGCACCTCTTATTTCCGGACAGTCCCTAATGGTCCGTCCACGAATAACCGTTGCAGCGAAGTGGCGGTTTGTTTTCTCATTCGAGGGAACCATGCCGCCTAACCGGTAAGATTTTGGGTTGCGGAGACCCGCATTGCCGGGTATACTGATCTTCGCCCTGACCAAGTATTTGGCTTCGCCCTTATCGCTCGGATGGCGGAACAGGTAGACGCAGTGGACTCAAAATCCACCGCTCCTCGCGGGCGTGCGAGTTCGACTCTCGCTCCGAGCACCAAGACTATCAGAAGGTTACGGACGTGCTACCGTAGCCTTATCTTGCGTTCTGGGGCCATGACCCTGTCCACTTAGGTGTCCTGTGGCGCAACTACTGTGACGTATCATTCACGACCGCTCTTCGGCAGAGTTGTAGGAGCCGGCGTCCCCCGGATCGAGTCCGGGGCGGGCTCTGCCGGCTCACCCAAGGCGGACCGGAACCGAGGCCGGTCCTTACGAATGAATACCGGCAGAATACGCCACCGAATATTCGCATCGGTGCACTAAGTACTCCCGTTCGTAACTTCGGTCCCACATTTTCCAGACGTTCCCGTGGCGGTCGGCAGTCGGCCGGCAGGGACGCCGGCCCCTACAACTGTGTCACGACTCCCCAGGGGTCCGGGACCGTATTTGCGAGAAGGGGCACTAAGCCGGTCATTGATCGGCCCTAGATCCCGGGACTATTTGTCTGCCTGCCGATGCTTGAGTTGGGATGGAGCGGACTCCATTGACCGCGGCGTGAGCGTTCGCTCCCGGGCTCCGTGTGCTTTCAGTAATTCGGCGATGTCATCACGCTTCATTTCAACGGCAGCTATGAATAAGGCCGTCCAGCCGTTGACGTGCTTGTCATAATTCACGTCCGCTCCCTTGCCTGTGAGGAGCTTCACCACTTGCAGGTTGCCGCTCCAAGCGGCACACAGCAAGGCCGTTTCGCGATCAGAACCCTCATCGGCGTGCACGTCAGCTCCTTTGTCTGCGAGCATCTTCACCACGTCAAGATGACCGCCGCGAGCAGCACACATAAGAACGGTCCCGTAACCGAAGGCCGGTTTGGCATTCACGTCAAGTCCCATGCCGTGGCCGGTGCTGCTCGGGCCGTCAACCGTACTTCTGGACGGCCGCTTCGATGGCACTCTCAGCCCTGGTGAGATCATCCGGCAGCATCACCGGGTGGATTTCAATGCCTGCATTGAACGCGAGGAACCACGGCTCAGCAATCGCGGGGATCTGTGAGGCGTCCTGCATGTCGAGGTAGATAAACGCGGTCCGTTGACCGTGGTCGGCCATGAAATAGACGGCCTCAGGCTTCAGATCCGCTAATATGGACTGGATAGTCGTGCCGAGTGTGCCGGCCTTGGCAGCCGCGTTCCCAGCTTCGACAGGAATGTTCACTTTGACGAGAAATCGCATAAATCACCTCCGGATGAACAGCGGATTGTTGCCGTTCCGGACGTCGGGGGCCAGCTCCCAAGTGCGTCCGCGCTGCCGTTCGTGAACGTGATGTCCTTACCGATGTGCTCCACATGCTTTCCACCCGAACTTCATCCGGCAAGAGCTGCGAACTTGGCACGAGAAGGAACCGGGAAAGCTTGAGACCAGGCCCGGCCGAGTCTTGTGTTCAGGTTACGGATTCCCTCAAGATATATCGATAGATGCAAAGGCCGGAGAGAGGATTCGGGTCGACCTGTCAAAAAAAAGTATGCCTGCGTGTCATCACTCCGCGTGATCCGCCACTGAATAGAGCAGACCAACAAGCACGACCCGGCGAACCCGGGGATCACAAGGAGCAGACAATGAAGAAGATGATCGCGGTGGCAGTGGCAACGTTTTTCCTGGCTTCCTCCGGAATGATATTGACCAACAGCTCTTTCGCCGGCACCAACTGCAACAAGAAGACGACCAGCACCAACGTGAACAAGAACACCAATAAGAAGAAAAACACCAACAAGAATACGAACAAACCGACCAATTGCGGGACTCGCAATTCCGGGTGGACCAACAACGGCTCGGCCATGTGATCGACCCCGCCAGGCCCGGCTTCAAGCCATCCGTTGGGGGCAATGCCGGATACGTCGGAAGCCTGGTGTGCAATCGGTGACCGTGTCCGCATCGGGGATCGAAAATAGGAGTGGGAATCGGTGGTCGATGCCGTGGTGGTTGGGATCCATCGGGATCGGGGGGGACCGGCCACCACGGTTGGCGGCCGCATCGTCACAGCGGCCGGCATATCAGACCAATGCGCAGTCAAGGGAGTGACATCGGATGGACCGGCAGAGCCTGCCCCGGACTCGATCCGGGGGAGGCCGGTCCCCACCATCAATAGTGGCGGCCAGCCTCCGTGCCCGCCATTGTTACTTCCTTCAAAACGCATTCCCGTGAAAGTCTTCCGGGGGAAACCCTTTTGAGAAAGGGTTGTCCCCCGGACCCCGTTCCGAAAACTTTTGATATATTGGCTGGTTCTGACCATGCGGCGCGGTCCTGTGATGTCGGGCACTGACTTTCATGCTTGGTTGTGACCGAATGCGGTCGTGGTGGTTGGTATCACACATCAGAGGGGACACCTGCTCAATCGAGGCAGGGCGGTCGGGTAACCGGCCGTCCTACCAATCGGAACAGGTCTTGGGATCGGGCGACCAGTTTGCGGACGACTTCTTGTAAAGCATATACTTGACGAATTCCCCGAGATCGATCCCCATGTGCTTCAGAGCAGCTCCAGCGCCCGCGTCGAAACGATCGGCCGCGAGCACGAACTTGCTGAACGCGTCCCAGTCCTTGGCCAGCTCCTCGACCATCATGCCGGCAAGGTCGTAGGAAAGCACATTGCTGCCTCCCGGCCGAGAAAACGACTTCCCGGACCAAAACTCTTGAATCTCCTTCCCGTGCCAAAAGGCCGCGTGTTTGTCCAGCATCCACCGAGTCTCCTCAGGATGTCGCCGGTCGGGACCGGGCCTCCCTTCCACGTTTACCGTGATGCCTTCGTTCAGCCAAAGGGGAAGGGGCAGATACGCAAGGTAGCTGTGCACCATCTCGTGCGTGATGGCACGCTCCTCGACATACAGATCCGATTTCACCGTAACGCAATGCGCACAGCCCTTGTCGATGAACATGGCGCCACTTCTCGAGAACTCGCCCTTTTTCGGGTAATAGTACGAAACGTAACGGTAATAGAGTCTCTCGTCGTCAAGGATGAGCAGAATGTCCGTCCCCCACTGCGGAACCCTGGCTATGCCCGGTAGGATGCACAGAATGGCTTCGCGCAGATGCCACATGTGCAACAGAGCCGCATGCGCAAGCTCCGGTTCAAGGGATGACACGAGCGACGTACCCTCTATCTGGTCGAGACGATACCCCGGTCCGAGCGCGTCACGCAAATGCAGCAGCCACGCGAGCTCGCACTCGGCCCAGGCTTCTGCCTGCAGATGCGGGAAGGGGAGCTTGTAGATCCATGCGTCAACCTCACGCCAATTCACGATGGGAAGGCCTCGATAGCGGGTGATGTGGGACGCAATCCCAAAGCGGTTCCTGTCTCCGACGGTTACCTCGTCCGGCGGCGGGCCCTCCACCGTCATCACCGGAGGCTCGGCATCCGCTTTGGAGCTATTTCCGGAAAGCAGTTTCCAGAGCTGTTCGAACATGGACGACCCCATGAGCGGCAACGATCAGACCCAAGTACAATCGGTCTGCTCGTCCCGTTACGGATGTTTTGTGATCGCGAGGACCGTTATCTGCTCCCTCTCTGGCCTATAGCACCAGAACACTCGATAGGCCACGGGAGTATGCTGCTGCGCGTACGCCTCAAACACTTTCTGCTTTGCATCGTACGGGTTTGCAATGGAGGAATATTCGTGCGTGTGCAGACCGGGGTGTCGAGGGTTGGTTCCGAGCAGTCTGATGCACTTTTTCACATGTGTGAACAGTCCCTCGTTCTTCGAAGACATGGCCTTGCCTGAGCCCCGGCGCTTTTCAAATGAAGCCGTCGCCTTGTCTCTGAGTTCCAGGTACACGGCTTCAGCGTTCCGATCCCACACGAGAGAAAAGGCCATGGCTAGTCCTCAAGCTCTTTTTCCCACGGTTCTTCCTCGTCCACATCAGGCGGCGATTGGGCGAACTCTCCTGCCCTTACTCTGTGTATGGCGTCAAAGACTGTCCTCTGAGCTTCGGGATTTCGGAAAAACCACAGCTCTCTCTCCGGAATCACCGCAGCAAGCTCCAGTCTCATTTCCGTTTCTCCGATCTTCTCGAGCAGGAACGTTCGATTCGCGAACTCTTTTCCCAGATTGATTCGACCTCTGGAATCAGCGGTTTTGGTCTCCATGATGACATCTCTCCTGCGGTTTCTCAGGCTCGATGATAGCACCCGAGCCCATTCGTGCCAAGCGGTTTGGTGGGTCAGGCCCACGCGGCGCCCTGAAGCTCCGGCGCTTCTAAGTGTTCCGTTTCCTAAATACGGTCACGTATGTTGCAGATCTTCTGTCGTAGCGGCCGGCCTCCGTGCCGGCCGGCAGGGACGCCGGCCGCTACAAGTTCCTCTCAACAACGTCGGGGCCTGATTTCGTGATCGGATTTATGCCACCGATCACTAAGGTCTGGAGCCATGCGTCGACCTCACGCCGGTGCAACGGAATCTGGCGTATGCCCGCAGTCTTTCAGGGAACATGCCTCCTGTGAACGACGGCATAGCCGACTCGTTCCGGCGGTTTCCGCAAACCGACGCCTTTCCCCTTTGCGGTTTTGCCGCTTGACAGTGGTCAATCGAGGGTGTACCTCGTGATATGTGGGGGAAATGCTTCTTTCGAGCCGGAAACCCGGGGGACAGGCCGAACGTCGCCGCGAAGGAACCCTCTCTTCGCCTTTGCATCCTCTGGACTACTGCGGTTCGATTTCTTCGCAAGCCGCGACGATTTGGTTCTCTGACAGGATTCGGGGATTGAACCAATCGGCCCTTCTCACCGTGAGGCGGAGTTTGGATCCTGGTGCGTAGACCCAACTCGACCGCCCGAGGTGTTCACGCGGCCCGAGCAGGCCCACGCGATTATTGGTTGCGGCTCCCAGCCGCACTGCGAAAGAGCATCTTTTCCGGAGGCTGGGGCGGCTCGTTGAAGAATTCCCGACCGTGTGCACTCAATGAACTACCGACAGATGTGGGGTGGACATATGGACTGTCACATTGCCTTTGCACCGGAGATCCAGGTAAGTTCCGGGGACTTTGTCGCCGCGTGGAACGACTCGGCCGAATGCCGCGACCTCGCGGAAGCGCGAATCGTGCACCATCAGCCGCAGGGCTTTCCCCTCGACCCGGAGCTGACCCGACAGGGGCTGGTTCTGCTGGGCATAGTGTCGACATTTCTCGGCGGGGTCGTCGGCGCAGTGCTCAAGGACGAGCTCAAGGACCTCCTGAAGGCCAAGGTAAAGGAAATCCTGAAGAGGATGCGGGCCAAGGAACCGGCCGTTGACGTGAAGTTTGTTCGTCAACCCGACGGAGCCTATCTCATCGTGGTGACGAAGGAGGGGGAATGACGCACATCACCATCCGGGAACAGCTAACCGGGGAGACAAACGCGGTGCTCAGCATCGATCACGGCGAGCAGTACCCCATCAGCATCACGGACCCCTTAGCCAAGGGTGAAGAAGCGCTCCTGGAGTGGTATTTCGAGCAACACCTCCGTTTCCCGTTCACCCACCAGGTACGTGCGCAAAAGGCTGCGGAGCGCATCAAGACCTACGGTGAGGCGCTCTTCGAGCAGGTCTTCAAGGACCGCCGCGCGTGGGCCGCCTACCAGGCCGCGCTCCAAGCCGGAGTCGAGCACCTCGCGTTCGAGATTGAGGGCTCACCCGAGTTCCACGCGCGGCACTGGGAGGCACTCAAAGACCCGGACTTGCCCGAAGCTCTGGCACTCCACGCACCGATGGTCCGCCGCAACCTCAAACCCCGTCCTATGAGCGCCCAACTGCGGGGGTCTCCCACCGTCAACATCCTCGTGGTTACAGCCCGACCGGACGGCGCCCGCGACGTGGGGTACCGCACCATCTCCCGCCCCCTGGTGGAAGGATTGCGTCAGGCCGGGGTGCCCGTGCACATCGAGATCCTCCGCCCCGGCACGTATCAGGCCCTCGCTGAGCATCTGGTGACGGTTCGGGAGACCCACGGCACCGGGTACTATCACGTGGTCCACTTTGACGTGCACGGCGCGGTCCTCTCCCACGAGCAGCTCCTGAAGGGGGTCGAGACCGACTGCTGGTCCTTTCAGCAGCGTTACGGCCGCAGCGACATTGCACCGTACCCCGGCCTTAAGGCCTTCCTGTTCCTCGAAGGAAGCGAAGACGGCAGAGACAAAGCCAAGGAGCCGCAGAAGCCGACCGAACCTGCCAAAACCAGCCGACGTGCTGACCCTGCCGAAGCTCAGGAACGGGCCAAACGCTGCGAAGCCGTGCAACCGGCCGATCCTGTCGAGGCAAATGAGCTGGCAGACCTGCTCATCACCCACCAGGTCCCCATTGTCATCCTCAACGCGTGCCAATCGGGCAAGCAGGTCAAGGGTGAAGGGGAAGACGGGCACCCGGAGACCCGGGAGACCAGCCTGGGCAGCCGATTGATGGCCGCGGGCGTGCAGACGGTCCTGGCAATGGCCTACTCGGTCACGGTCACCGCGGCCGAGCTGCTCATGACCACCCTGTACGGCCGGATCTTCGCAGGGAAGGACCTTTCCGCGGCGATCCGCCGCGGCCGCCTGGAGCTGCACAATCGCAAGGGCCGCCGAGCGTACTTCAACCAGACCATCGACCTGGAAGACTGGCTCCTCCCCGTGGTGTACCAGAGCCGGGAGCAGCACATCCGGACGCGCGAATTCACCCCGGACGAGCATGCCGCCTACTACGAGCGCAGGGCCCGCCGGTACCGTTCGCCCAACGTGACGTACGGTTTTGTGGGCCGCGACCTCGACATCCTGCACACCGAAAAGCGCCTTCTTACCCGGCGGAACCTGCTCCTCATCCGGGGCATGGGCGGCGCGGGCAAGACCACCCTGCTGCATCACCTCGCGGAATGGTGGCAGACCACCGGGTTCGTGGACCGCGTCTGGTACTTCGGGTATGACGAGCGCGCGTGGTCTCGGCAACAGATCATGGCCGCGATCGCCCGGGACCTGATGAGCGAGGTCGAGTACCTCAAGAAGTTCCAGCCCCTGCAGCCCGCGTCCCAACAGGAGCTGCTGGCCGAGCGCCTCCGTGCCGAGCGGCACCTGCTCATCCTGGACAACCTTGAGTCCATCACCGGCTCGCATCTTGCCATCCGGAACACCCTGCCCGAGCAGGAGCGGACATACCTGCACGACTTCCTCTCCGAGGCGGCCGGCGGCCGCACCACGGTGCTGCTCGGCTCCCGCGGCGGGGAAGCATGGCTCGCTCCCGGCACCTTCGAGGACAACGTGTACGAGCTGCCCGGCCTTGATCCTGAGGCCGCGTCCACCCTCTCCGACCTCATCCTCGAGCGGCACCACGCAACCACATACCGCACGGACAAGGTCCATCAGAAGGACCTGCAGCGCCTGCTCGACCTGCTTGCCGGGTACCCGCTGCCGATGGAGGTGGTCCTGGCCAACCTCGCGCGCCAGAGCCCCGCGGAGGTGCTGGAAGCCCTGCAGGCCGGGGACGAGAAGATAGACCTGCGCAGCGAGAACAAGACCGAAAGCATCCTGCGTTGCATAGACTATTCCCACTCGAACCTCTCGCCGGAAGCCCAGCAGCTCCTCATGTGCCTTGCGCCCTTCACCTCGGTGATCAACGCGGCATACCTGGACCAGTACACGGAAGAGCTTCGGGAGCAGCCCGCACTTGCCCGCCTGCCCTTCGACCGCTGGGAAGAGGTGCTACAAGAGGCTGCGGATTGGGGGCTGCTGAGTCCTCATCCGGATATTTCCGGCTTTCTCTCCTTGCAGCCGATTCTGCCGTACTTTCTCCGATCTCGGCTGGCCGCGGCAGAGCACGGAGAGACCAGGGCCGCGATCGAGACCGCGTTCCGCACGCACTACGACGGGATGGCCGGTGCAATCTACACCTGGTTCGAATCCAAGGAACCCGAGGACAAGCAGCTCGGACAGGACGTGGCCCACCTGGAGTACGAGAACCTGGTCACCGCCCTGAACCTGGCCCTGACCGCGCAGGTCTCGATGCTGGACCCCTATCGCGTGCTTTCCGGGTACCTGGATACCACCCAGGACCATCGCCGGGGCCTGGAGCTGGGGGAGACCGTCCTGGCCCGCCTGGAAGCGTATCCTCCCGATGTCCTGTCCGGCCGGTTGGGTGCGGAGTTTGTCGGCGTGCTCGGCAGCATCGCCAAACGACAGCTTAAGACCCAGCAGTACGCCGCGGCTGAGGCATCGTATCGGAAAGCCCTAGCCATTTGGCTGGAAAGCAAAGGGCACGAACCGAATGAGATAAGAAGAGGGAGCGCCTCGACCTACCACCAGTTGGGGATGGTGGCGCAGGAACAGCGGCAGTGGGCGCAGGCGGAACAGCACTATCAGCAGGCGCTGCAGATATACATCGAGTTCAATGACCGGTACTCCCAGGCCTCGACCTACCATAACTTGGGGGCCGTGGCGCAGGCACAGCGTCAGTGGGCCCAGGCGGAACAACACTATCAACAGGCCCTCCAGATATGCATCGAATGCAAGGACCGCTACGACCAGGCCCGCATCTACCACCAGTTGGGGATGGTGGCGCAGGAACAGCGGCAGTGGCAGCAGGCGGAACAACACTATCAACAGGCACTCCAGATCAAGATCGAATTCGATGACCGGTACTCACAGGCCTCGACGTACCACAACTTGGGGGCCGTTGAGCAGGCACAGCGGCAGTGGGAGCAGGCGGAACAACACTATCAGCAGGCCCTCCAGATCTTCATCGAATTCAATGACCGGTACTCACAGGCCTCCACCTACCACCAGTTGGGGATCGTGGCGCAGGAACAGCGGCAGTGGGAGCAGGCGGAACAACACTATCAACAGGCACTCCAGATCTACATCGAATTCAACGACCGGTACTCACAGGCCGGGACCTACCACCAGTTGGGGAGAGTGGCGGAGGAACAGCGGCAGTGGCAGCAGGCGGCACAACACTATCAACAGGCACTCCACATCTATATCGAATTCGGCGACCGGTACGAACAGGCCTCGACGTACCACCAGTTGGGGATCGTGGCCCAGGAACAGCGGCAGTGGGAGCAGGCGAAACAACACTATCAACAGGCCCTCCAAATCTACATCGAATTCAAGGACGGGTACGAACAGGCAGGGACCTACCACCAGTTGGGGATGGTGGCGGAGGAACAGCGGCAGTGGGAGCAGGCGGAACAACACTATCAACAGGCACTCCACATCTATATCGAATTCGGCGACCGGTACGAACAGGCCTCGACGTACCACCAGTTGGGGATCGTGGCCCAGGAACAGCGGCAGTGGGAGCAGGCGGAAC
>JBFMAA010000028.1:0-51644 GCA_040755955.1 Thermodesulfobacteriota bacterium | reverse complement strand
AAACTTTTGAGATATTAGGTTTTTCTGACCATGTCGCGGGTTCTCGGGATGTCGGGCGGTGACTTTCATGCTTCGTTGAGGCGGCAAGTCATGACAGTTCTTGAAGATGGGGGTCCGGGGGAAGGAACTTCTTGCAAGAAGTTCCTTCCCCCGGAATCGCATTTTCTGATAAAGGGTTTCCCCCGGAAGACTCTCTGATAAAGGACTTGGTATCAGTCACTTGCCGTGAGTCATAGCGATCTTCTCGAACATGATCACGAGACCGGCAGTGAGACGATAGAGAGAATCGGCGTCGAGGTTGTCTTCCGCAGTGTCGTCGAAAAACACGTTGAGTGACGATTCCAGGTCCCCATCCGGCTTCCAGTAGCAGATGAGCATGGGGACTCTCGGCAGGGGATAGAGTACCACCGCGATATCCGAGTCGAAGGCGGCAGGGGCCCGCCTGGCACTGAAAATCTGTATCATTATTTCAAACAGATCAGTGTGGGTATCAGCTACCTGTTTGAGGGGCTTTTCGCATCTTTGTGCAAAGAGTCGGCTCCACGTGGCGCCGTTCTTCAGCTCCCTGAATGGAACCCAGTTCCCGGGCGGAGGATTCCCCTTGCACGTGAGCACGTAGTTCAGCAACGGAACCGTTACCCATCCGTGTACATGGCAGTCGGAGACCACCTGTCCGCGAGAGGTCACGCTGAAGTCCTTGCCGAGCACCTTGATCGTCACCTTGTCACCCGAGCAAGTAGCATCCAGCCTCTGTGCGGCCTCTGCCAAATCCATGGCGGCAACGCGTTCCTGCAGCCGGTCGAGTAGTGTTTCCAGTTCCCTTTCAAGGGTCCTGGAATCCTCGTTGTTCACTTCAAACCGGCTAAGTTGACCATGTTCCATATGAGGGCATTCACGGAGTCGCTTTTCACCCTTGAATACGGCCGCGGCGAAAGCCAGGCACGTTGGCACACGACATTCACCGCAGTTTGTTTTCTTGAGGATCTTGAAGATCTCCATGGCATTATTGAGTCGGTTCATGTGTGGTATTCCCTTGGTCTGATCCTGCACCGGAGTTGTTTCTCACACGGGAATTCTACCACGAAGAGGTCGAACCGGAAAGGGGACCAAGGCACCCCGGTTCTTCACGGCGGGTAACCGTTCAAGGGGCCTCCGTCCCATAGGCGTCAAAATAAGGGCGGCCGTCCCTCATTACCCGGCCTTGAAAGGCCGGGCTATTGTCAGTCGTCCCTGCGGGACTCCACCACTCACAAGCCCCGTAGGGGCGGCTGAGAATAGCCGGATGCTTCAGCACCGGGGGAGCCAAGGGCGAACACCGTGTGGCGTGAGTCGCTAATTTGAAGCCTATAGGCCTGCGTCCTCCGCCGGCAAAACAAACCACAACGACAGCAAGACACAAAGAAGCCGATGGACAATCCGCCTCATCAAGTTACTGATATAGCGGTTCTCGTTAGTTTCCACCGATTGGCGGGCTGGAAAGCCCGCCCCACAAGCCCTGATCTGACACGAATCGGAAGTTACTTTCGAGAACCGGTATAATCGGCTTCCTGCGTGTCTTTGTCTCTCATGGTTCATCTCTTTCAACGCGGCTGAACGCTTACCACGGCGTCAAGCGCGGGGGACGCGTTCTCCACGAAGCTGCCAGCGCCCAACCGATAGCGCTCCAGAATACCATGTGGCGGACATCCATCCATGGGTGAATGTACGAGTGGTTCACGAAGACGAGAAACATCACGTGGAACAGGCACGCAATCACCAGGAGCAGCGCGGAAGCGAAGACCCAAGTGACGTCGAGTCTCTTCCGGTATGCCGCGGATATCGCCAGAATTCCGAGAAGGGGCAGGGACTGGAACAGCGTATACCCCCACACGGTTTCCACTCGGGGGGCTATGCGGCCCAGCGCGCAGAAGAGGTATCGGTGGTACATCGGGAGTGCGCCCGAGATCGCGGATACTCTCGAGACTTCACCCTCGCGAGCGATGCCGCCAACCTCT
Organism: Thermodesulfobacteriota bacterium; assembly: GCA_040755955.1. Taxonomy (GTDB): domain Bacteria; phylum Desulfobacterota; class Desulfomonilia; order Desulfomonilales; family Desulfomonilaceae; genus JBFMAA01. Next base: position 49,650 of record JBFMAA010000028.1, on the reverse strand, counting down.
CCGCCTTTGAGATAATCCCCAAGTGGGGCCGATCCGCTTGACAGGTGGTGCGCAAACTGAGTCCAGATCTGAGCCAGAAACGTGCTCACGTCCTGCCCGTCCAGATAGGTGACGAGTATACGCATCGCCAACATTGCCGCGGCTGTGAAGAGAAAGGCCAACGCGAACTTCATCGGAGCTCGCAGGTCGTTCGCTTCGATTCCGACAGTGCCTCTGGTCAGGAAAAAGGGCAACGAAAAAGCCAGGGTATCCAGAACATGATCGTATCCGACCCAGCAGGCCAGGCACGCGCTCACCACCGCAGCCGGATAGCTCGAATCACCCCGTTGTCGGGATATCCCGCAATAAGTGGCTCCGGCAAACGCAACGATCATTCCCCAGTTGTTGTTGTGAAAGCTCTCCACCCGCAGCACGCCGGTCCCCAGCATGACAAACGCCAGCACAATCGCGCTCACCGCGCCGAACTGTCTGTGCCATGCCAACACATACACGAACAGGAATACGGCCACCAATGACTGGATCAATCTCGATGCGTCCCACAGCGACGGAACCACGAACCATACCCACGCGGTGAGCACCATATGACCGGTCCAGTAATGGTGCAGACAGTCTGTTCGCTTGCCCGCGGTTTCCCGTTTGACCAGGGTAAGTTCGTTTCCGTGCAACGCGTTCTTCAACCACGACCACACGTCGTGAGGCGGCAATCCCGGCGGAAAGAAGTAGGTCCAGAAGGAGAACCTGGGGTCACGTATACGGTATACTATGTTGGCCAAGACCTGGTCGTCGGTGAGATCATCGAAACGTCCGGCCGGGTCCTCGTCGGTCCAGCGGGCGAAATCTCCGGGGACCGCGCCGTTCAGGGAAGCGGTGGTCACGTACGCGGCCTCGGTGAGCAGGAAGATGACTACCAGACACGCAACAAAAGGCAATACCAAATATGTTGCCGACCACTTCAGACGTGCCATGGAGCCACGCTCACCGGTTGGCATGGTGTCCTCATGAGTCCTTCATCGAGTCTACCGCGGCCTTGGCCTCCGCCAGACTGCACTCGAACACCGAGCGATACACCCTGACGGCCTCCTTCGTACGGCCCTCAGCGACGAGACTCCGAATGCGCTCTCGCTCGTCTTTGAGGAGCTCGGCTTCCATCGCAGCGAAACGCTCCTCCATGACCTTGAGGCTTTGCATGGCCTCTTCCACGAGGCTTGGGTCGTCCTCCATGCCGAAGTGCTTGCGAATTGCGGCTGCGCGCTTGAACCGTCGGACAACGTCGTCCGGGGGATTCGCGAATTCCTCCCTGTGGGCCGTGATGTATCCCACCATGAGCGTGTAGAGGTTCTCTTGTTCTTTGTAGAACACCCGATCCTCTTCAACAAAGAGATCTTCGTCGGGATGGTCCTCTTCGAACTCCTCCAAGAGGGCGCAGCGTTCGTCCCGATCTTCCGGGATGCGTCCGTCCGGAAAGAAATCGCTCACCCTTTCCAGGAGGTCGGACGTGATCGTCGCACCGATATCCTTGAGGAATTGTCTCGTCCCCTCAGCACAGTCCCCGGACGAATTCCAAAGGTACTGGTGAAATCCTCCGTTCAGGACTTCTCCCATCAAGATGGTCACCTCCAAGACGAGACATTCTCCGTAGGTGAGCGCGTCGATGTCGTCGGGGCCTGAGAATCGTGTGCTGATCCGGTCCAGCACTGCGTCAACCACCCTTCCGTCAGGGTCTTGGTTGGCGAAATCGTCTTTGGGATTCGGACGCCGTTTCCTGAGCGCCAACGCCTCGTCGAGGGTGAGTATGCGCGGGTTGGTCAAATCATCGAGAAAGCTCTTCATCTGTTTCTTGGTCACCATGTCAGGTACTCCGTCCGGCGAGGGCGCAAAGGAGTCGTCAGGGCACTGAATGTCCCCTCCCGCGGCCGGTAGCCCGCGGAAAGGAAGGGCTTCATCTCATGGAACAGGACTTTGAATCGCTGCCGAGGGTCCATTCACTCACTCTGTCCGGTCAGGGATAGCGGCGGTTTGCGAGCACCGCTCCCTTGGGAACGGTGTACTTCTGCCCGGGAGGCACTGCAATCTCCACGTTGCCCTGGATTGTCACGTCCCGCTCGAAAAAGACGTTCCCGAACACCTTGAACACCTCAGCATGCAGGAGCGATACGGAAGCCGGATCTTCGAAGCGCTCGTTGATCCGTTGGGGGCTGTCGAGGAAGTCGTCTCCGAACTGGACCGTGGGCAAGAACGGGAGATCCATGGGTCGTTTGGGGTTACGCACGAGATGCGCCATGCCGTCGAGCAAACACGCGTCCGATCGCACCGCAAAGAGATCGCCGATATCCTTGGTGGGGCAGAATCGCCCCCGGGAGACCTTCAGTCCCTTCGCTCTCGGGAAACACCCGATGGCAGACCCCATGGCCGTTTCAAGCTGGAGCACATTCGTGCCGTAGATGCATTTTCTGTTCTGGATCAGCGGGAGGTTCAACGACCCGCCGGCAAGCAGGTCTGCCAAGGCATCGAGATCGACCCATATGTTGTTGGTGTTGAATACGGGAAACCGATGAATGTCCATAAACTCGGGCCGTTCTTCCGGATGCACCTGGGCGATCTCAAGGAGTTCCAACTGCCCGTTCTTCACTACGAGGGCTCCGCCTTTGCGATCCGCTTCCGTCCTGGGAGTTACTTCCAGGAGGAAATCCGCGCCCTGTGCTTCGATGAGGCCGAGGACGATCGGGTCCATAGTAGCCGCGAGATTGTCGATGTTGGAGATGAACGCCCACTTGTACCCCGCGGACCTGAGCTGATCGAGCATCCCGCTGCTGAGCAGACTCCGGTACACGTCCCCGTGTCCGGGAGGAACCCAGTCCTCTTCGGTTCCCGTGTCGAGGGGGACCAGCGTCTCTTCTACCAGACGGGGAACCTCGTTTTGCACGAAGGTCCGCACATCGCAGTCAAGGTCCTTGATCAGCTCCTTCGTCGGTTGGTCAGTGTAGAAGCTGTTCATGAGGATCAACGGCACGTGACAATCCCAACGCTCCTTGATCGCCTTGATCTGATTTACTACCACTTCCAGGTACGACAGTCCTCTCTTGGCTTTGAGAATACCCTTCGGGACAGTGCCTCCCATGGTGGTGCTGCGGCCTCCGTTGAGTTTGATAAGCGCAGCTCTGCTCAGAAGCCTCCGCGCGTCTGAATGGTCCCGTGTGGCGTTCCCCATGACGGTCGAGTAGTCCAGCAGCAGGGTTGGGTCCGGAACGCCTACTGAACCCAATGAAACGTAGCCGCTCTCTTGACCCACTAAGTCTACGTTGGCAAGAAAGCTCTCTGTGACCCGATGAGACAGGCCGCGCTGAAGCATCTTGCGCCTGATATTGTCGTGAGAATCTCTCATATAGCGGAATCCCTCATGCAAGCTGAACAAAGATACCACGCAGACCCCCTTCCGGCAACCTGTTCTCGCGTGCTCCATCCTCGATCGGTCGTGAAGGGTACCACAGTGGCCAACCCGCGCGTGGTTTGACATTCACGCCATTGGGCCGCACTATTGAGAAACCCCAAGGGTGTTGGTTTCAAGCGCAGCCGGCCAGGAGGACCCATTTTCCGGCGCGGACAAACGGTCTTGAAACGGTTTTCACAGGTCTGCCCCTGCGACAACGGGTTTGCAACTCGCTTGAAGGCCGTCGTATTCACGAAAAGCGGTATTATTAGGGTGTTACAGACCGCTTTTGCAGTCTATTGCGATTCATGTGCTTCCCCTGGTGCCGACCGCGCACGGTTGGGAGCTATGGAGGTCACTGGATGGCGGTATTTCGCACGTTCTCCGGACAAGTGAGCGGTTTCCTGTGCCTGTTGGCGTTGCCGGCGATTGCATGGTCCGTCTCCTTCGCGTACGCGGAACCGTCTGTGACGGAACGGTACGTATTCTACGACGTGCGGGGTTCCACCGCGGCCGAATTAAGAAACAACATGAACAGGTTGGGGACCAAGGCGAGTGACGGGAAGACCTATGACGGTTTTATCAACTGGAATGTCGGCTGGCGCTTCAAATACGTCCCCACCGCGTCCGGCTGCGCGATGACGAGGGTTCAGGCTATCGTTGACATCAGCTACACGATGCCCAGGTGGGTGGGCCGGCACGCTGCTCCGCGTGAGTTGAGGGACAAATGGGATAGGTTTTGTGAGGCACTCAAGCGGCACGAAGAAGGACACAAGAACATCGCCGTGAAAGGCGCCTCGGAGATCGAGCGAGCTCTCTTGACCATGTCCTCCAGAGATTGCGTCCAATTGGATGCAAAGGCCAACGCCCTCGGGGAACGCCTTCTCGAGAAGATCCGGGAAAGGGAACGGGAGTACGACGCGCTCACCAATCATGGAATAACTCAGGGCACTCGGTTCCCCTAATCCTCGGGGCCTTGGCCAACATTCACGAGGGTGACGCGTCGTCTGTCCCGGAACCACAGGGGGGTGCAACAGGGCGCCTACGAGGCGGAAGCCAATTCGAGCCTGAGATGCTTGTGGTCAACCCATCCGGCCCTGCCGAGGGGAGTGATCACCCGATACCACATCTCCTGGCCCATAAGTCTTTTCTCCGTGACCTTCACCTGCTCGCCGGAGACGAGCCGCTCAACGATGAGGCCGTCCGGCTCGGGCTGGTTCCTGACGCTCAGGGATGTGGTCGTGACTCTCCCCGTAAGATCGAGCCGCATCGAATAGGTCTTTGCCTTGGGCGTGTGCGCCGGCCCCTCTGATGAGGTTGAGCCCGGCTGTGCGGTCGACGCTGACAGGCGAGGTCTTGACGAAGCCGCCCTGGCCTCGTTGGCGAATCCGTTTGCGAGTGCGGGCCTCCTCCTTGGGGAAGACAGGGCAGCCACAGGCTTGCCTTTGCGCAGGGACGCGGTCTGAGGCCGCGTCTCTGCCGCGCAGATCTCTGCGGATTTCACCTGGGCTTCCTGCGCCAGCTTCCATGTGAGCATGCGGGCGAACCCCGATTCCATGTCCTTGCGCAGGTCAAGCACGAGCTTCTTCACTTCCTCAGCCTCTTCCCTGGCTCCCTGCTTGTCTTTCAGAGTGTGAGCCATGGAGGCCAATCGCTCATGCACGGTTGCGGAGACCCGGACAAAGTGTATCTGAATCAGGCAGACTGCGAGCAGCACGCCCATGAATACCCACGAAAAATAGCGGAAAGGAACGAGTATCCGCTCCTGATCCTGTACGAGGACGGCACCGTCGAGACGCCGCTTGACCCAGAAGTACCAGAGTATGAGAAACGCCGCAACGACTGCTATCATGAGAGCAACCACGAAGGCGTGGATAATCATCTTGGGACCTCCCGACAACTAATGTCGCAATAATAGCATACACACCAGGATGTTGCAAGCATTCTATAATGTAACAGATGAGGTCTGCAACGATGCTCCCCGGCAAAAACAGTCCTTGACTTTCCCGCGCGGTCCGGGTTACATTATCTTTTTAGAGGTTCTTAGGGAGGCGGTGAACTACCGTGAAGAGAACGTATCAACCGAGCAATATATCGCGCAAACGAACTCATGGCTTCCGTGAACGGATGAGAACAAAAGGTGGACAACTGGTTCTCAAACGGCGAAGGGCAAAAGGACGCAAGCGCCTTACGGTCTAGTGGAAGCCGGTTCGGGCTGACCGCTGAAGATCGTATCAAAAGACCCTCCGACTTTCGGAGAATAAGGGAAGAAGGCGCAAGTTACCGCACGCGGCATTTTCACGTGAGGATGCTCAGCAATCCGCTGGGGAGGACAAGACTGGGAATTGCCGTCGGCAAGAGAGTTGGGATTGCGTGCGATCGGAATCGCATCAAGAGGAGGCTGAGGGAGTATTTCCGGCTGAATCGGGGCAAGTTCCCCCCAAGCACGGACATGGTGTTTTTCCCTCACAAAGGGGCCGCGACTCTGGATTTCAGCCGGCTCAGTTCGGAGCTGGATCGCTTTTTCGAAAGCTTATACGTAAAGGACCAAGATACGCACTTGTAGGGGTGATTCGCGCATACCAGATCTTCCTTTCACCTCTATTACCCTCGTCTTGCAGGTTCTATCCCACCTGTTCCCAGTACGGTTGCGAAGCTATCCTTGCCCATGGAGTGCTCAGGGGATCCTGGCTGACCGCCAAGCGTCTCTCGCGCTGCCGGCCTTTTGGTCCCCATGGGTTTGATCCGGTCCCGTGAATCAGACCGCGCGCAAGAAGTGACCCCCGGGAGGCTTGTGCTCCCAATCGTCCATCGGGTGAGACAATGTTCGATCGCAATCTGCTTTACGCGTTAATCATTTCGGTCGTCATAGTGGTGGCATTCCAGATGTACTACCAGTATGCCTATCCTCCACCACAGAAGAAACGACCCGTTCCTACCGGGGTGGAAGAGCCACCGAAGCCGGTTCCCCCCCAAGTGAAGAAGGAACAGCCGGAGCCACCCCCCAAACCCGCGCCTTCTTCCGCGGCCCAGCCCGAGCAGGTCAAGCCCGAACAGCCCAAGGTGGCTGAGGTCAGACTCAAGATAGACACGCCGCTCTACGAAGCGGTGGTCTCGTCCTGGGGAGGTAAGATCGTCTCGTTCCGCCTCAAGAAGTATCGCGTCAACGGCAACATGGGCCCGGATAGCGACAATCTTGTCAATCTCGACGAACCCAACGGGGCTCACACCGGCGGACCTACCATCCTTTTCACCGGACGTTCAGCCGACGGCCGTTCAGCCGAGTTTGGAGATGACGGACTCGGATTTGCCGTGGATACCCCCAAAGGCGGGGTCCTGAAGCTCGACGACCCCGGCCAGAAAAAGAGCATCAGCCTGCGCGCAAAGACCCCCAGCGGCATCGCCATTGTCAAGACCTTCCATTTCAGCGCCGACTTGTACTCGGTGGGAGTGGCGTACGAGCTGACCAACGATTCCGCGTCCGACGAGAATTACTGGATCACGTTCCCGTGGCGCAAGACCTACAAGGGCGAAAACCCGAAAGCCCAGTTCAATTGGAACAGCGCGGAAATGCTCATCAACGGCGAGCTCAAGGACTACTACTTCAAGGATATCAAAGGAGACGAAGAGCCGTCCGGGAAAGTGGAATGGGTTGCCCTCGGCGACACGTATTTCATGAAGTCGCTGGCCTTCGCAGACAGACCGGCTCAACGGGTGACGCTGTTTAAGCCTGAAGGGGAAGGGTATGCCCGCGTCTGGATTCGCTACGGGTCAGTGGACCTTCCCTCGAAGAAACCCGTTACGATCAATCTCGCGGCCTACCTTGGCCCGAAAGAGGATGACGCGCTCCACGCGGCAGGTCACAATCTCGACAAGGCTCGAGTGTATAGCTACAATCACGTGCTCGACCTGATGGCCACGTACCTTATGAAGTTTCTGAAGCTGTGCAACGAGGGGACCACGGTCGCAGGTATCAAGATTCCGGGAACTCACAACTACGGAATCGACATTATTTTTCTCACCATTCTGATAAAGATTCTCTTCATTCCGCTCAGTCACAAGAGCATGAAGTCGATGAAGAGGATGCAAGATCTCCAGCCCCAAATGGCGAAGATCAAGGAGAAATTCAAGGACGACAAGACCGCCATGAACAAGGCCACCATGGATCTTTTCCGGGAGCACAAGGTGAGTCCGTTGGGCGGCTGTTGGCCCATGTTCCTGCAAATTCCGGTCTTCATTGCATTGTATCAAGCGCTGTCCTGGGCGATTGAATTGCGTCACGCGCCTTTTATGTGTGTGCCTTCCATTTACCTCTGCCTGAACGATCTTTCCGCGCCGGACCCCTACTATGTCACTCCGATACTCATGGGAGGAACCATGGCGCTTCAGCAGTGGATGACGCCCTCTGCCGGCGACCCCACGCAACGCAAGATGATGATGCTGATGCCGGTGTTCTTTACGTATATCTTTCTCTCTTTCCCTTCGGGGTTGGTGCTCTACTGGTTGGTGAGCAACGTCCTTTCCATTGCTCAGCAGTACGTAACCAATAGAATGGCTCAGTAGGGGGACACTCGAAATGGCTTGGCAAGAGTTCAGTGGAAAAACCGTGAAAGACGCCATTGAGAAAGCCTGCGGCGCGCTCCGGACGGAAGAGGCGTTCCTTCATATAGAAGTGCTGCAGGAAGGCACCAAGGGGTTTCTGGGGATAGTCGGGCATAAGGAAGCTTTGATCAAAGTGCGCAAGAGAGACCTTTTGGCGGAAGTCATGCGTGCTCAAGCTCCTGCTGAGCCCCCCGAAGAAATCCCCACCGCGGAGCCCGAGGAAGACCTCGCCGCGGAAGCCAGGACAGAAGGCGAGGAGGACTTCGCGGATTCCGGAGAAGAAGCCCCTCAGATCGCACAGCAGCCCGTGCAAGAGGACTCGCCTCGCATTGCCGAGGCCAAATCGGCCTTGGAGGAGATTCTCCGACGCATGGAGATCGAGGCGCTGGTCAATGCTTCCGTGGTTGACGGTGCGATTTATCTCGATATTAAGGGAGACGGGTCAGGCTTGCTCATCGGAAAGAAAGGCCAGACACTCGACGCGCTTCAGTACTTGGTGAGCAAGATCGTCAACAGGGAGAACGGACCGAAGGAGCGGGTCGAGGTGATCGTGGACACGGAAAATTACCGTCTCCGCAAGCGGGAAAACCTTCGGGACATCGCCACCAGAATGAGCCAAAGGGCAAAGAAGACCCTCAAACCCGTTTCGCTCAGTCCCATGCCTGCCAACGAACGACGAATCGTGCATATGATCCTCGCGGAAGACCGTGAGGTCTACACCAAAAGCTACGGTGAAGGCCCCATGCGGCGCATCATCGTATACCCCCGTCGCGGCACCGTGAACAAACGCCGTCGCCGGTAGTGCCAAGGCGTTTTGGAAAAGATAAGGTTTCCGGGGGAAACCCTTTTGAAAAAGGGTTGTCCCCCGGAAACCTTTCCGAAAACTTTTGAAACATCGGGTGGTTCTGCGCGTGAAACGTTTCCCGTGGATCCGGGGGGCTGACTTTCATGCTTGGTTGTCGCTTCGTGTCGTCGTGGTAACTTGGCAAAACCGCAGTGCTCCGTGCATCCGTCCGGAAGGTCTTACCATCGCCGAGATCTCCGGAGACGGATTTGCCGCCGAATTGCCTGTCGTACATGGCTTCGGCGACCAGCGGGAGCCGCCTGCACCAAAAGTTTTGGGGGATGGGGGTCTGGGGGAAGGGGCGTTTTTCAAAACGCCTCTTCCCCCAGGGCCTGCATTTCCATAAGAGTTGTGGAGTACGGCGGACACGGGGGTTGATCATGATTTCGACTCGTTCAGCCCAGGAGGAGAGGGAGCGGAGTTTTCTGGCTCCGTATGCGCTGCTTTCCGAGAAGAGCAGAGGCCGCGTCCACTTCGAGAAGGAATGCGACTACCGAACGGCGTTCCAGCGGGACCGTGATCGCATCATCCATTCCAAGGCGTTTCGTAGGCTTGAATACAAGACCCAGGTGTTTGCCTACTATGAGGGGGATCATTATAGGACCAGGCTCACCCACACCCTCGAGGCAGCGCAGATTGCGCGAAGCATAGCCCAGTACCTGGGAGCCAATGAGGACCTGGCCCATGCGGTAGCGCTCGCTCACGATCTGGGACACACGCCGTTCGGTCACGCAGGTGAACACGCGCTCCACCACCTCATGGCCGAGCACGGGGGATTTGAGCACAATCGGCAATCCCTCCGCGTGGTAGACTTGCTCGAAGCCCGGTACCCCGAGTTCCAGGGGCTGAATCTCTCTCACGAAACACGCTCCGGCATCATTCGCCACCACACTTCGTACGACCGCGCCCCTGAACAGGGATTGGAGGAATTCTTTGCAAGCCCCCACCCTTCCCTGGAAACCCAGATTGTCAACCTTGCCGATGAAATAGCCTACAACTGTCACGATATCGAAGACGGCCTGCGATCGGGGTTCTTCGACGAACACGACCTCTCGGAGCTTAAGCTGTGGAACGAGGTCAGCCACATGATCCGGAGCAGGCATCCCAACCTGGACAAGGACACGTTCCGCTATCAGTGCATCCGGGTGCTGATCGACGCGTTCATCCGGGACTTGATCAGATCCACTGAGGAGCTGCTCACCAGCGCGGGATTCAACGACCCCGCAGAAATTATGGACTACCCTCGAGAAGTCGCGCGATTCTCTGATACAATGCAGGGATGGAAAGAGGACCTCAACCAGTTTCTGTACACTAGGTTCTACACGCACCACAAGATATTGAGAATGCAGTATAAAGCCGACCGCCTACTAACCGACTTGTTCAGAGAGTACGTGGAGAGGCCTTCACAGCTTCCACCGGGAGTGCAGGCCAGGATCGCCGCAGCCGAGGCTTCTCTGGAACGTATCGTCTGCGACTACATTGCCGGCATGACCGACAGGTTCGCGCTGGACGAGCACCGCAAACTCTTCCTCCCCTACGAGTACTGACCCCTTCCCCCGGGACCTACATTTCCATACGAAGCACCATGCACACGCGGCGGGCAGAACGAAGCATGAAAATGGGATCCCCGCCGGCATCCGGCAGCGAAGCCGGACCGTCCGGCGGCGACCAGCGGGAGCCGCCCAGTACCAGAAGTTTTTGGGGATGGGGGTCTGGGGGAAGGGGCGTTTTTCAAAACGACGGCTGGGAGCCGCAACCAAACTCGCGTCGACCTTCCTCGGCCCGCATGGAGACCCGAGGCGGGGCGAGTTGGTTCTACGCAAGCGAAGAGAGGCACGTTGCCGTCTCCCAGAGCTGCTGAACTGAAGATTTCTTCTCGAAAAGAGAAAGAATCGAACCTTATTAGTAAAACGCCTCTTCCCCCAGAATTCACATTTCATTGAGAACCGCATCAGCTTTTCCGTCGAGCGGCCTTGATTTTCCCAACGTGCGCCGTACATTCCTAATCACACTCCCTACCGCCGGATAAGACGGTACGGACTCGTGGTAGGAGGCAAGAACCATGGACATGAATTCCTATTGCGGCAACCTGTCCTGTGAACTGAAGGGCTGGCAGCAAAAGGTGCAGGACGTGGTATCGAGGATCGACGAGGCCAGTTGCGGCCAAAAGACGTATCTCACCCCTCAGGTGAACGAGCTGCACATGATCCTCGAAGAGTTCGACGCGAGAATCTCCCAACTGAAAACAGAGTGCACGACCTCTTGGGCACCGGGCAAAACCGCGGTCATGGGCACGATGATCCCCTCGACTTCCCCCGGAAGCGAAATGTATCACGAGATGTCACCCGGAGACTACGGAGGGTGAACACACGAGTCAAACCATGTGCCGGCCATGCGAGACCGCGAACAGTGACTGCCACAGGCTGAGCCGCGCCCCTTGATTGCAGGAACGGGCCTTTCGGCCGGCCTCAACTTTCAGGAAAATCCTTTGGGGAGGGGTTCATCCCCTCCCGTCACTACGTGTCACGAGTCTTACGACGCCCCCTGTCTACGCACGCCCTGTGCCGAAATAGGCCTCTTTTGCCGCGGTGAGCGTGTTCTTCATAAGCATCGCGATGGTCATCGGTCCCACGCCGCCGGGAACAGGCGTGATTGCCGCGGCTTTGGCGGAGACTTCCTCAAAGGCGACATCGCCGACCAGTTTCCAACCCCGTTCGGTTCCGGGAGCGTCCACCCTGTTGATTCCCACGTCGATGACGACCGCGCCATCCTTGACCATGTCAGCCTTGAGGTACTCGGGCTTGCCTATGGCTGCGATCACTATGTCGGCTTCAGCGCACCTTTCCTTGAGGTCTTTCGTCTTGGTGTGGCACATGGTGACAGTCGCGTTCATGTCCCGCTGGTCGAGCATGTTCGAAAGGGGACGGCCCACGATGTTGCTTCGTCCGAGAATGACCACGTCCTTGCCCGATGTCTCGAAGCCGCCGCGCTTGATGAGTTCGATGACGCCGGCGGGAGTGCAGGGCAGGAAACGCACCTCACCGATGCTGATCAAGCCCACATTGAACGGATGGAAGCAATCCACGTCCTTCTCCGGGAGAATGGAACGCAGGATCTTCGTCTCGGGAATATGCTTGGGAAGCGGCAACTGGCACAGTATCCCATGCACGGATTTGTCCTTGTTGTACCCGTCTATCACCTCGAGGAGCTGTTCGGTCGTCGTGTCCGCGGGAAGCTTGCTCTCCAGAGACCGTATCCCGATGAATTCGCACGCGTCCTTCTTGTTCTTGACATAGACTTTGGACGCGGGGTCTTCGCCGACGAGTATTACCGCGAGGGCCGGTTCCAGCCCTTGAGCCTTGAGCTTGACGACCTCCTCCTTCATCTCCTCTTTGAGCTGCTTGGATACTTCATTGCCACTGATGATCTTGGCCGACATTCATACCTCCTTGGATGCCGGCAACGTGAACACACGTTGAGTGCTGCCGGCTTCGGATTTCCCTGTACTGTCCCATGGTTCCCCAGAGTTGGCGTATATGAACCACTGCCCCCTCTCCCTTCCCGCTCCCACCAGGGGAAGGGGCTTGCCATTCCCCTGGTGGGAGCGGGAAGGGGCGGGTGAGACTCCCCGCAATTATCAACGCGGGCCAGTATAGCCTCACGGGGCGTCAGTCGGTTCCAGGTATCCGGCGATCTGTGCGATGGCAGCATGGATTTCCGGGTCGTCCAACGAAGGCGGACGACTCTGCAAGTCTGCGTCCGCGATCTCGTCCGAATAGGGGAGAAAACCGATGAGCGGGATACCGTTCACGCTTCTCTCGAGGAATTCCCGTTGTTCGGGGGTGCGCACTTTGGACCCCACCGCGGCCACCTTTGTCAGCCCGATGTCCTGCGTCAACTCTCTGACCTTTTCTGCGGTCTCGATGCTCCTGCGCCCCGGTTCCACCACGATGATCAGACGATCCACTCCCTGGGCCGTGCCACGACCGAGGTGTTCGATCCCTGCCTCCATGTCCATGATCACCATATCCTTGTGGTACAGCACCAGATGACTCACCAGCGCCTTCAGGAGGACGCTTTCCGGGCACACACACCCGCCGCCTCCCTTCTTCACCGTACCCATGATCAGGAGTCGGACGCCATCCTTGTCCCGTCCCAGTGCCTCGGGCAGGTCGTCCACCCGGGGGTTCATTTTGAAGAACCCTCCGACGGTTCCGGGTTTCGCGCCGGTGCGTTCTTCGATGAGTGTCTCCATCTTCGCGACCGGGACTATTCCGTCCGTGGGAATCCCCAGTGCAGACCCGAGGTTTGCATCCGGGTCCGCGTCCACCGCGAGCACGCGATAGCCCTTTGACGCCCAATATCGTGCAAGAAGGCTCGCGAGAGTGGTCTTTCCCACTCCGCCTTTTCCTGAAACTGCTATCTTCATGGTATTCCTCGCTCCGATTCACTACGGGATACCATTGATTTTGCGCACTGTCCGCCCACGAAGGAAGGTCACCCCCTCGACGCCTTCACGAGTTCGAGCACTGCCATTTGACCGGCAACAGCCATGTCTTCCGCACTGAAGAACGAGTCGGCAGTATCATCGAACAGCACGCTTGCCTCTGCGGGAAACTCCTCGTCGGCCTGCCAGAGGATGCAGGTCACGGGCAGACAGGGGAAGTACGGCAGTTGAACTGCCGCGTCACCAGTTTCGAGAAGTCTTCCGCGGAGCTTCTCCGCTGCCCGCTTCATACCCGCGGGGTTGCTCCCGAACACCTGTACCAGAACGTCCTTCGTCTTTACATTGAACGCGGGCTCGTAGAACTGTCCTTCCTTGAACTCCCGGAAATGCTTAAGATTGCCCGTAGGAAACCTCCCGTCCGCGTTGTTCAGGTAATGAATGGTCAAGATTGCAAGCCAGACCGCAGCCTCCTCGCCGGTCTCCAGGACGAAGAAACGCTTCGCATCCACATCGAGGACTACGTGGCGTTCCAGATGGGGAACCGTGATGCGTCGATGTTCGAACGAGCCCCCTGCCCGCATGGCGACTCTCCACGGGTCCAGACGATCAAACCTCTCGAGCCCAAGCTTGAGGGCCTCTCCGTAGTTGGCCTGTGTGGGAAGCTCCGGGTGGGACAGATCTTTTATGTTGAGCATGAGTGCTCCTGGTCGGCCCGCCACCGCGTGCGGAGAGTCCACGGCAGACGGGCCGGCGACGAGACTTGCGTGTTAGATGCTGAGACGTCGCACCTTGGCGATGTGCTCCAATTCCATAAGTGCCGCCAGGGCCGCATCGTCGGCTCTGGAGTCTGTGTTCAGGAACAGCAGGGCACTTCCGCCGGCCTCTTGGCGAGCGAACTGCAGGTGCGAGATGTTGATCCCCTTCGCCCCGAGCGTGGTGCCGACCCGGCCGATGACCCCGGGCTTGTCCAGGGCCTGGATGACGATGATATCCCCCGACAGGTCGAATTCACCCCGGTGGGCTCCGTACCGCACCATTCTCGGTTCGGATCGTCCGAATAGGGTCCCCTCGACGACGTAGTCTCGTGATTCGGTAATGACCTTGAACCGCAGGAGTGACTGGAAGTCTTCGCTCTTGCTGGTCTTGGACTCGGATACCACGATACCCCGTTCTGCTGCAACCACAGGTGCGTTGACCTGGTTGACCTCGTCCTGAAGGGCCGGCGTCAGGAACCCGGTGAGAAACGACGTGGTAATCGGTTTCACATCCAGTTCGGTCACATCGCCCGCGTACAGGGCTTCGATGGTTTTGGTCCCCTTGTCCACGCTTTGGCCGAGGAAAAGCCCCAGCCTCTGCGAGAGGTCCAGGTACGGTTGGAGTCGCGGGAGCATCTCACCTGATACCGCCGGCGCGTTGACCGCATTGCGAATGGTTCCATTCACGAGGTAGTCCTTGATCTGACCTGCCACTGCCACGGCAACATTGACTTGGGCCTCGCTGGTGGCCGCGCCGAGGTGCGGTGTGCAGATCACTTGCGGGAGGTCGATCAGTGACTTGTCTTCCGGCGGCTCCACGGGATAGACGTCCATGGCCACTCCCGCGACCTTGCCGGACTTGACCGCCTCCGCAAGCTCGGCCGTGTTGAAGATGGGACCTCTCGCACAGTTGATGATACGCACGCCGGTCTTCATCTTCGCAATGTTGTCCGTGTTGATCATCCCTTTGGTTTCGTTGTTGAGGGGCACATGGAGGGTGATGAAATCAGACTGTCGAAAAATTTCGTCGAGGGTCGCTTCCGTAACGCCCATTTGCTGCATCTGGTCGGAAGAGAGGAACGGATCGTATCCGAGAACTTTCATGCCCATTCCCATGGCTCGGTCTGCGACAATGGAGCCGATCTTGCCCATTCCGACCACGCCGAGGGTTTTGTTATAGAGCTCGGTTCCCCCGAATTTCTTTTTTTCCCAGAGTCCCGCTTTCATGGACGCGCTTGCCTGGGGGATGTTCCGTGCGAGGGCCATCATCATCGACAGGGTGTGTTCTGCGGTGGCAACGGAGTTTCCTCCTGGGGTGTTCATGACGACGATGCCGCGTTTGGAGGCAGCCGGGATATCCACGTTGTCAAGGCCTGTTCCGGCTCGGCCGACGACCTTGAGGTTGGTCGCCGCGGCAATGATTTCTGCCGTGACCTTTGTGGCGCCTCTGATTGCAAGTCCGTGGTACTGGCCTATCATGGCCTTGAGATCATCCGGGCTTGGAGTGGGTTTCACGTCTATCTCGAGGCCTTGGGCCTCTTTCAAGACGTTGACCCCGATTTCCGAGATATTGTCTGTCACCAGGACTTTCACCGTCACTACCTCCTTAGTCTAACTGCACCGGCGCGCACCGGTCTGAGCCGTGCCAAACGGTCGCGGCCGATGATCTTCTCCCTGTATGCTGCGATGGGTCTTGTTATCAAGAGGCTACCGATCGTTCCCCGGTGTGCGGGCGCACTCCGTAACTGAACTCGTCCCGAGAACTTTACAAGAGTTACCAGGAAGATCGCTCCCTGTCAAGGATCGACTCCCACGAGCAGCGGAAACAGGCCTAATGCCAATTCGGGTTCACACGGAGGACTTCCGTCGGAATAATTAAGCCTTCGGCGGGCTTGTATCCGCTTCACTGCTTTCGGCGTCCGGCGCTCACGCACCGGGCTACTGTCTGCCGCCCCTCCGGGGCTCCAGAGGCACACGCTTAGTAGGCGATTTCACAAATACGTGACCGTACGTCGGAATGGCCCAACTTAGTAAGAGGCCACGTCCACCGGAAACTACATTCTCATGAGCATTTGGGTGTTGCCTTTTTTGTCAATGTCCTATAAGGAGACTCACACACGAGGCCTATCTCCATGACCAAGCCACTGCCGGAATACCTCCCGAGGAAGTTCCAGAGAATACACCTCGAGCTCACCAACAGGTGCAACTTCTCCTGCCTGTTCTGCCCCGACGCGAAAATGTCGCGCAGCCGGGCGTTCATAGACGAGGATTTGGCTCGCTCCGCCCTGGACCAAATCGCGGAACTCGATATCGCGGAAAAGATCACCTTCCACGTCATGGGAGAACCACTGTTGCATCCCAGGTTCTTCCAGATCCTCGACCACGCCCTGGATCGACGGCTCAAAGTCGGGCTGACCACCAACGGAGCCCTTCTCAAGCCTCAGACCATCGAGGCGCTCGCAGCCCGCGACATCCACCAGATCGATATCTCCCTTCAGAGTCCCGATGAAGAGAGCTTCCGGGCAACCCGAGGGTCGAGAATTGATTTCGACAAGTACTGCCGCCGTATTCTTGATCTGCTCGCCGCATGCAGCGCCAAAGACAAGCGGCCGATCTTCAAGATCCGGATGATGACCACGAGATTTGCGAAGAGGATGCGTGACCAACTGGGTATTCCCGACTTCATGGGCACCGGCCGCGACCTGCGCAATACCGTGCTCGATTGGACCGAAAGGATCTACGACCGATTGGCTTTGGACGGGGACGCACGCAAGAAGCTCCCCGAGAGGGTCAGAAGGATAAGCATCTTCCGATGGAACGTGATAGAGGTCAGCCCCGGCATTTTCATCGAGACCTACGTGCTCTCCAATTGGGCGAACGCCTTTTCCGACGAGGAGATCATCGAAGCGCGGTACGGGTACTGCTTCGGCATGAGGGACCACTTCGCGATACTGTGTAACGGAGATGTGGTGCTGTGCTGCATCGACTTCGACGGGAAGACCGTGGTCGGTACCCTCGTCGATTCCACTCTGGATCAGATCCTCAGGGGTCCTCTGCTGGAACCGATCGTCAAGGGCTTCCGCACCGCCCGGCTCGTCCATCCTTACTGCCGACGCTGCCTTGGGAGCAAGTCGGTGCTGGGGTCCTGGACCAAGCCGGTGCTCTCTGTCCTGGGGCTCAAGGTCTTGAAGCCGTGGTTCTACAGAAAGTATAAGCTCTACGAATAGGCAGGACATGCGAACTCACGAGGAGAAAAAGCGCGCTGGAGAGCATAAGCTCAACGAGTAGGCGCGACTTGCCGACCGTCAACGTGCCCGACCCGGGGCCGGCACCAGGCTTGGATCAGGACACGAATATGCCACGACCACACCGACCTTCGGAAAGCACACCCCCCAAACGGACCGAACCGCGCAATCGTCGAATCGTGCGGACACTCTTGGCTTGGTGCGTCGTCCTGGGCTTTGGAGCAGGTTTGGCCGCGTGTTTCCCCGCGTGGAGCCGCGCGGACGAACGCGGGACCATACTCCAGGGACACGCGCGCACGGTTCGGAAACCCGATCACCGCCTGAAGCTCCTGGACGACGCGATGACCGTAATAAGGTCAAACTACGTGGAGGCAATTTCCGACCCAGAAGCGGTGAAGGCGGCTCTCGATAAGGTGAGCGAGCAATTGCCCACTCCTTGTGACCACCACGCCGAGCTCCCGGAGAAGGGGTGCGATGATCCTGACCAATGCCTTCGAGACGCCCTGCTGACCATCAGCTCAAGATGCGGCCTGGAACCGGATGTCCTTGTGCGAAAATTCCTCCGGGCTTTGCTGCAAAACCTGGATGCCAATTCCGATCTGCTGGATGCCACGATGCTCCAGGAGATCGAAATCGCCACGTCGGGACGCTTCGGCGGCCTGGGGATGGTGGTGGCGTTCAGGGACGGAGAGTATGTGGTGGTGTCGTCATTCGAGGGCACCCCTGCTCGCAAAGCCGGCCTGCAGCCGGGAGACACGATCCTGGAAATCAACGGCCTGGCCATTGCCGGTCTTCCTTTACCGCAAGTGCTGAGACTGGTCCGAGGACGTGCGGGCTCCCGCATTCTGCTGACCCTCAAGGAAAGGAAGACAGGCCGCATTCGTGAGCTTCACATGGTCCGCAGGGTAATCAACATGCCGCCCGTGCGGTCCGCGATGCTGCGTGACGGAACCGCGTACCTGAGAATAGTGAATTTCCAGCAATCCACATCGAGGGAGGTCATGACGACCTTCCGGAAGCTTACCAAAGGTCACAGGACATCGCTCAAAGGATTGGTGGTCGATCTGCGGGACAATCCGGGAGGACTGTTCGATCAGGCCCTGAAGGTCGCTGCAGTGTTGATGGATTCCGGTATGATCACGTCGGTGCGGGGCAGACTCGGGAGACTCAACCGGGATTTTTCGGTACAGCCGGGCGGGCATGGCATTGAATGCCCGATCGTGGTACTGATGAACCGAGGCACCGCGAGCGCAGCAGAGATCCTTGCCGGCGCGCTCAAGGGCAGGCCCAACGTGACCCTCATGGGCGACCGGAGCTTTGGCAAGGCGTCGGTGCAGGGGATCTTTCCGCTAGGCCGGGGCCTGGCCCTGCGACTGACGACTGCTCACTATCTGACCGCGGACGGCAGCGACATCGACAAGAAAGGCATCGAACCGGATATCACTTTGCCGGAGGCTTCCGTGCCGAGCGGTTATGACAACCAAGAGGAGATGGGTCCCGATGGGGTGGAGCGAGACCCGTGCGTGAGAAGAGCCCTCGCGTCTCTGACCGAAACGGCCTGCATCAACCGCTGCGTATTCTCGTCTTTGTACTGAAGGTGACCGACGTGAAGAGAACAAGAACGTGGCAGCGTTGCTCGTGCGGCGAACGCCTGGATCTGTCCCCTGATCGAGCGGGGAACCGGGGAGCGGTCTGTCCCGTGTGCGGGAAATCCCTGTTCTCCGAGTGCGACCACATTGCTGATCAGGACGTCAGCGGCTCGGAAACCGAGCGAGTAGGTTTCTTCGACATGGCGCGACTGGCCCAGGAAGACATCGAACTCACCGATGTCGAAGAATGGGACACCACCGACCAGGAGACGGATGAGGACGTCACTGAGGAGATGTAGGGCCGGGGAACTGGATTTGGTGCGCCCTCGCGAAGAACGGTCATGCAATTGAGCGCAGGAAGACCGACTCTCGCAAAGCACGCAAAGGAATTCTCTCTTTCTTTGCGTCTGTTGCGTTCTTTGCGAAAGAACACCTTCTGGGATCTTCAGTGTTCCACCGCCTGACCGCGCAGTGCCCCCTTGCTGCAAAAAAAAAGCAATCCCGTTGTAGGAGGATTGCTTAAGAGGGTATGGTTAGGAGTCGTTGTGCCTCGGAGTAATGCAACGGTCGTGCCAATTCTCGCGCGTTCCTTCCAGATGGCTCCCGCAAAGGGTCTTCGAGATTCGGGCTCGGCTTCCGGAGTCTCCGCGCGATCAATTTCTGCACACCTGTGAGCCTGCACAGCAACCCCCTGCGTATTTTGTTCGCGCGGCCCCTTGGTTACCGATGCGTTTTCAAGGACTCCCTAAGCATTCACTGGCGGCACGGGCCGGGGGCATTTGCGCAACTCAAGGCAACTAGTGAATATGTGTGAGTATCCTTGAAGCCTTTGTTGGATGCCGCGCGTTACCCATGAGGGTCGATTTCGTCTGTCAATGACAAGAAGTCCGGCGATCGGGAGCGCTGGGACAAAGCAACGTGCCTTGCTTCACGTGCGTAGGGCCAACCGGCCCCGCCCTGGGTCTTCATGCGGACCGAGAAAGGTGGACGCGATTATCGGCTACGGCTCCCAGCCGTCGCATGCGCGCTGCGAAAAAACCATCCATGGGTTCTCGGCCGGGGGGAGGGAAGGAACAGAAGAACCCCTCAGATCTCACAAGACCGGGGTCACCGACCTCTTCTTCCCCAATGGGAATGACTTGGAAGTTCGGGTGACGGTGCAGGAACGTGTCTACCACCGAGAGGGTCTCCTCTCGCATCGGCGTACAGACGGAATAGACGAGAATTCCCCCCGACTTCAAGACGGTTGACGCAGCCTCAAGGATTTCCAGCTCTTTCGCGGCATACTTCGGAAGATCACCACGGGCCACGCGAGCCTTGGTTTCCGGGTTGTGCCGGAGCACGCCCAGTCCGCTGCACGGCGGGTCCACGAGGATTCGGTCAAAGGTGCCCAGACCCCCGAGCACACGCGCGTCTGCGGCATCCGCTCGGATCAACTCCGCACAAGTGACTCCGAGCCGCTTCAAATTTGCCTCGGTCGCTGTCAAGCGTGAGGGATCGGCTTCCAAAGCCACTATAGATACCTCGTTGCCGGTGAGTGCCGCAAGATGCGCGGTCTTGCCGCCCGGAGCCGCACACACATCGAGGATTCTCTCCCCCGGACCGACAGTCAACAGGGGAGCTATCATCTGAGAAGCCACGTCCTGCCCCGCGAACAGCCCCTCCGCGTAGCCGGGAAGCGTTCGAGCCGGCACACGCGCCCCCATCAGACGCAGACCGAAGGGCGCACAGTCGGACTCCTCCACGGAAAAGCCGTGTTTCCGGAAGTTTTCGGCCAGTTCACCCCTTGTCACTTTCAATGAATTCGCCCTGAGAGTCATGGGCGCTCTGGTATTGTGAAGAGCCAGCACCTGTTTGGCGTCATGCAACCCAAGTTCGGCGATCCATCGGGCGGTAAGCCATTTGGGGTGGGAGTAGTACACGGACAGCGAGTCGATCTCGTCCCCGGGAAGTGGGTCAAGCGAGGTTTTTTCCCGTACGGCCCGTCGGAGCACCGCATTGACGAATCCCGCGGTCTTCGATCCGAATTCCATCCTGGCCAGAGTGACCGCTTCGTCTACCGCGGCATGATCCGGAATCCGGTCCAATAGGAACATCTGATAGACCGCGACCCTGAGTATGTCGCGCACCTGGGGAGCAATCTTTGCGGAGGGATGACTAGAACAGCTCGCTATGATTCGATCGAGGCGTCCCGTCCAACGCAAGACTCCGTAGACCAGTTCCGTGGCGAGCGCCCTGTCTTCGCGGCCGAGGGATGTGTGTGCATCCAAACGGCTGGAGAGAGCGTCTTCCGCATACCGACCTCCGCGGACATCGGCGAAGACTGCCAAGGCAAGTCGCCTCGCCACGGAGACTTTCCCGGCAGAGCGCCCGACGGGACGCGGCTTACTTGGGATCGAGCGCTGCATTGATGATCTTCCTGATTATGGTCGTGCGCCTTGAAATTGGCGGGTTGGTTACCACAGCGACCAAGGCCCCCCGCTCCGTCTCCAGGCAGAGGAGAGGGCCTGCGCTTCCCCTCCCTTGATGGGAAGGGCAAGGGGAGGGTGAGATTTGCCGTAATCTCCAATTCGGGGCACCATACCGGCAGACGTCCACGCCCAACAGAGCCGACGTGCGTGCTGCGTGAGATGCGGCGGCAGGCTGGAACGCGGCGGCTCCGACGTGCCTCGACGACGGGAGTCCGAGGTCCGGAACCGTCTTTGCTCGACTGATTCCTATGCGACGCTCCTCCCCAGCCAGTCCAGCAGCCATTGCATGGTCCTCCCCGCAATGACGCCGCAGGCCCCTCCGACGAGACCTTTGACCGCAGCCTCGAGGATGATTCGGCTCCAGGTGCGGTCAAAGGCCCCTTCGCCTGTCTTCGCGCCGCGAAGTCCCCCTTCCCCGGCGGGGCGTCCGAACCCGGGAGAATAGAGACTCCACGCGATGCCACCCATCACACCAAGTGCTCCGAGAATCACCGGCAAAGCCATCACACACTCCTTTGGGTTGTAGGAAGATCACCGTGTAGGTCGCAGGTGCGGGGCCATAGTCACGGGCTTGGAAATCAGCCGATTTCTCCAAAACGGCAAAGCGCTCTCTTTTTTCGCTCTCCCGTCTGACCGGCGGCTGCACCTCACCGAGGCGACAGGCAAGATGCCCGTCCCACCCGAACCCTTGCGGGAGTCACGGCCAAGGGGAGCCACTCATGTGGATGAGGGATACACCGTATTGACGATAAAGAGCACCACGTCCGCAGAAACGGCGTCCGGCACAGGGGCCGTTCCTACATCGACCGGCCTGCCATTGCCTCGAGTCTTGCGATCCTCTCCTCGAGGGGCGGGTGGGTCGAAAAGAGGCTGGCCAGCCCGCCGGCGGAAAACGGCATCACAATAAACATATGCGCGGTGGCCTGATTGGCATCCATGGGCACGGCTTCCACGCCTCTTCTCAGCTTGTCGAGCGCGCCTGCCAACCACAAGGGGTGTCCGCAGAATTCCGCACCCGCGTCGTCGGCCAGGTACTCCCGTGACCTGGATATGGCCATCTGAATCACCATGGCCGCAATCGGGGCGAGTATCGCCATGAGCAACATGCCTACGAACGAGTTGCGGTTCCCTTCTTCATCCCGTCCGCCACCGAAAAACATCCCGAACTGAGCCAGATACGTGATCGCGGTACCGATGGTGGCGGCCACACTCTGGATCAGGATGTCGCGGTTTCTGACGTGCCCCAGTTCGTGGCCGATCACGCCCGCCAGTTCCTCCCAGGAAAGCAGTCGCATGATGCCTTCGGTGACCGCTACGGCAGCGTGTTCGGGATTTCTGCCCGTGGCGAAGGCGTTGGGAGATTCGTCAGGGATAATGTACACCTTGGGCATGGGAAGCCCCGCCCTGTCGGCAAGTTGCCGCACCAGATGGTAGAGGTCCGGAGCCTCCGATTCAGTGACTTCCTGCGCATTGTACATGGACAGCACCATCTTGTCGCTGAACCAGTAGCTGAAAAAATTCATGCCGAGGGCTATGACCAGAGCAAAGGTCGCTCCGTGCTTGCCCCCCATGTATCCGCCGATCACGACCAGCAGCCCTCCCAAAGCCGCCAGCAGAATAAGTGTCTTGAGTCTATTCATCCTCGAGTCTCCTGTGAATTCGGTGTGCTTCCAGTGAGCACTGGTGTAACGCTCTAACCGAAACGGTTGCCTTTTGTCAATCGGCGTCCCCGGGCGAAATCCGTAGCAGAGACCCGTTTCTTGCCCGGTGCCTGGACCTCCTGCACAAGCAGAAGCCCTTCTCCGGTTCCCACGAGGATTCCGTCGGGTCGAATCGCCGTCATGGTCCCCTGGGGTGCCTGCCCTGGTTCGACCGACACCTGCCAGATCTTGATCATGTCACCGCCCAGCGCGGTGAAGGCGACAGGCCACGGATTCATTGCCCTGACCAGCCGGTCGAGGTGTTCCGCGGGCGCGGACCAGTCGATTCGCCCGTCTTCCTTGGTCAGAGGTCTCGTGTAGGTGGCCTGGGAATCATCCTGTTTCACGGGTCTGATTCCTTCGGTTTCCCTCATGGTGAGAGTTCTGACCACCAGGTCGGCTCCCGGTTCCAACATCCTGTCGTGGAGAGACCCTGTGGTGTCTCCGGGCAAGATCCGTATCTCCCGTGTGAGGAGCAGATCTCCCGTATCCATCCCTTCATCCATCAGGATGGTGCAGACACCGGTCGTTTCGTCTCCTGCAAGTATGGCTGCACTTATGGGTGAGGCTCCTCGGTGCCGCGGCAACAGGGAGGCATGGAGGTTGACGCACCCCATCGGAGGCAGGTCCAGCACCGAGCGGGGGAGTATCTCACCGTATGCGGCCACGACGACCACGTCCGGAGCCCATTGGCCCAGCGTATCCACGGCTTCGGTGGTGCGGACGCGTTCCGGTTGCTCCACCGGCACGCCAAGTCGGAGTGCTGCAGCCTTCACCGGCGAGGGCAGGGTCTTGCGGCCGCGTCCCTGGGGCCGATCCGGCTGGGTGACCACCCCCACCAGGTTGAAACGACTGTGCAGCGCTGCCAGAGTAGGCACCGCAAAGTCGGGCGTGCCCATGAAGACTACCCGGAGGGTCACGCGTCCCTCCTGGCCTGCTTCTTGAGCTTTCGCTTGTACAGATTCCGCTTGAGCACGGACGCGTGTTCCAGAATCGTGGTGCCGTGGAGGTGGTCGATTTCGTGTTGCAGAGCCCGCGCAAGAAGTCCGTCGGCATCGATGTTGAGCTCATTGCCGTCGAGGTCAACTGCACGAATGTGCACGCACGCGGGTCGAACGATTTCCACGTTGAAATCAGGCACGCTCAGACAGGCTTCTTCCAGGACGTTTTCGCCTTCGCACTCACAGATGACCGGGTTGATGAGGAAGATGGGTTGTTTCTTCTTTTCCGCGGGGTCCGCGCACGCGTACTCGACATCGACTACGACGAGCTGCAGCAACTTTCCGACCTGGTTGGCCGCGAGGCCTATTCCAGGCGCTTTGTACATGGTTTCGGCCATATCGTGGGCGAGCGTGAGGAGCACCTCGTCTATATTCTTGATCTCTTTGGCTTTTCCTGCCAGAGCCTTGTGGGGAACACATACTATGGGCATTACGGCCATGGGCACACTCCGTGATAGACTCTCTACAAGTATGTCCTACATGGAGCCGCCCCTGTCAAGGCGATCCGCGCGGAAGAACCGGCACGGTGCAGCGACCGTTCACAACGGCCCCAGAAAACGTTTGCCCAGAAGGCCAAGCAGAAAGCACCACAGGACCACAAGGCCTGGGTAGATCGGCGCGAAACCAAGCGCGTAGAGACCTCTCATCGCTGCGTCGGGCGCTGACGAGCCGTAACCGTACCTGTGGGGAACGAGCATACGGTGCATGCAGAATTGGAGGACTGTCCAGACCACGAACAGAGAACATTCTCCGGAGACGAACCAAGTGATGAGCCCTGCACATACGGAGTCCGGCGCTCTGATTACGGCCGTCAAAGCACACACAGGAACCAGGAACTCCAGCGCACCGGTGAGACTGACTCTCTCTATGGTTACCCTGGGAGCTCGCACGAACAGGTGGCCCACAAGCGCCGAGAGCCCCCATTTGATGTAGAATGCGGGAACGGCGGGAACCCCAAACACGAGGAGCAGAATTTTCAGGTCTTCCGGGATCATTCCTGGATCTCCGAGGTGGCCGCCAACATGCCGTCCAACACTACGATGCCGACCATGCCCCGTCGCTCCTCCTCTCTGGCCCGCTACACGGAGGGGACTTCCTGCACGGCTCAAGTCCCACCGCACCACGGCCTGTCGCGTCCGCGCCGGCGTGACGAGCGCTTCCCCGATGTGAACGAACACTCTCACGCTATGGGACTGCTGCGAAATAACTCCATCATCTGTCGTGCTCCCTTTCCATGGGCAAAAACCCATGGCTATTCACAGTGCGCTCTGGCAGCGCCGGATTTCCAAGCCCTGAAAGGGCAAACCGTGAATAGCCCCAGGTTTCAACCTGGGGGAAGCGAGGCCGGTCGATCAGGGTCTTGACTTGATCGTGGCTGCAAGGCTAATTTTACCGCGGGCCCTATGATCTGAAGAATCCCCACACCAACATGATGGTGATCATGTACCCGACGTTGATCAAGCCCAAGAACAATGCGTACAACGACCTCCTCGCCAACTCAGCCCGGACCCGACCCTCCTGACTGCCTGGAGACACGAGAATCAGGTTCGCCCAGGTCGCGCCGGTCTGATAGATCAACCACACCTTCCATGGATCAGCTACGTCACTGCCATGAAGGGCCGCTGCTGCGCCCGTGACGCTTATTACTTCAAGAGCCGCAACAAGGCACAACCTCGACCACGTCGGCTTGGCCCAGTCCTTCAGTATTGTCGCAAAGAGCACCCTCTTCGTGAACAGCGCGGCTGTCGCCACGATCGCGTACGGGATCATACCCCCTATGATGAGGCCAATGAGGATCTTCGGATTGTTCAGGTCGAAGTACACACCGTCGGAATAGTCGGAATACACAACAGCCCCCATCCGGACTACTACGATCCGCCAAGCGTTCTGCCGTGCTTGATTGAGGCTCCCGGCCTCCCTTTGCTCCCTGAAAGCGTGCGGTGAACCGTTCCGTATGCTTGGGGCTCGCGTGCCGGGTTCGTTACCGGGACCGGTCTTCCTCGGTAAGCAAGGCCGGATCGCCGGCATCCTCGAAAAGGACAAGGTTGTCCACGTGGATGGCCTCCTCGTTGCGGCGGTACCCCAGCACCCAGTCGATTTCTGCGGTGTTTCTGCCGGCGATTCTCTGGAGCTCGTCGGAGGAGTAGTTGACGAGCCCTTTAGCCACTCGACGGCCGTGCCGGTCTTGCACGACTGCAGCGGCTCCCGGCTCGAAGTGGCCTCGAAGCTCGGTGATTCCCACGGGGAGCAGGCTCTTCCCCTTGACCACCAGCGCGTGCACGGCTCCGGAATCGACCGTGATCACGCCTTCGGGTTCGATGTTGTAGAGTATCCAGTGCTTGCGGGCAGAAAGCCTCTCCTTCGCAGGCAGGATCAGCGTGCCGCACATTTCGCCGGCTATGATGCGGGTCACGATATGAGGGGTCTTTCCCCGAGCTATGATCATGGGGATGCCGGACTTGCCGACCTTGGCCGCGGCCGCGAGCTTCGTCGCCATTCCGCCACGGCCTACCCCCGATGAACTGCCGCCCGCCAGCGCAATCACCTCGCCGTTGAGCTCCTCCACCAGCGGTATCAGGCACGCATCCGGATTGGTCCGGGGGTCGCAGTCCATGAACCCTTCCATGTCGGTCAGGACCACGAGCAGGTCAGCATCGGCAAGGGTCGCCACCAGCGCGGAAAGGTTGTCATTGTCGCCGAGTTTGATCTCCTCGACCATGACGGTGTCGTTTTCGTTGATGATCGGCGCGACTCCCCACGACAGCAGAGTGGTCAACGTGTTGCGGGCATTGAGGTACCGATGTCGGTGCGCGATGTCATCCCTGGTGAGCAGCATCTGCCCGACTCGAATCCCGTGCGCGCCGAAGGCTTCGTCGTACGCGGCCATGAGCAGACTCTGCCCCACGGACGCGGCGGCCTGCTTCTGGGGGATGGTCCTGGTTCCTCCCGCGAGCCCGATCCGGCGCACTCCCGCAGCAACTGCACCGGACGAAACGATGATGAACTCTTTGCCCTGATTGATCGCGCAGGAGACATCGTCCACGATACCCCTGAGCACGGCAAGGTCCAGGCCGTCGGGGTTGGTGACCACGCTGGAACCGAGTTTCAGCACCACCCGTCTCACTCGCGACAGGACTTCCATTCTGGTATCAGCGCCGTTCATGGGTTTTTTCGCAGATCGGACAACGTCTTGGCAGTCTTGCGGAGAAGCTCCATGAGCCCTACTCCGGTAAGCGCGGAGATTCGGCATACCGCGAGTCCTTTGCTTCGGAGAAATTCTTCCAGCTCGCCGGCGGGTTGGGCGTGTTCGGGGATATCCATCTTGGTGATGACCCCAATCATGGGTTTGTGGGGCAAGGCCTCACTGTAAGATGCCAACTCTTCCATGATAATCGAAAATCGTTCGGAAGCCGAGGGGGTCAGCAACGGCGAAGGATCTATGAGGTGAAGGAGCATCCTCGTGCGTTCAATGTGCCTGAGAAACTTGTCCCCCATGCCGGTTCCCTTGGACGCGTCCTTGATCAGGCCCGGAATGTCGGCCATCACGAAGTCGGTGCGGTCATTCACTCGGACTACACCGAGTCCCGGGACTTTCGTGGTGAAGGGGTAGTCCGCGATCTTGGGCCGCGCGTTGCTCACCCGAGAAATCAGGGTGGATTTACCGCTGTTGGGCATTCCCACGAGCCCCACGTCCGCGATGAGTTTCAGCTCCAGGTCGAGCTTGCGTTCCTGTCCCGGTTCACCTTCCTGAAAATGCCTCGGTGCCCGGTTCGTGGCGGTCACGAAGCGAGCGTTGCCTCGTCCGCCTCGCCCGCCCTTTGCTGCCGGAAACTCGCTCCCTTGCGCGGCCAGATCCGCGAGCACTTCTCCGGTATCCGGGTCCTTGACGAGCGTGCCCACAGGGACCGAGATCACCAGACCCTGAGCCGATCGGCCGTGCATGTTCTTTCCCTTGCCGTGAGCGCCGTTCTTTGCGCGGTAGAGCTGTTGGTACTGACAGTCGAGGAGCGTGTTGAGCGACTCATCGGCCTTCAGGATCACGTCGCCGCCCTTGCCTCCGTCGCCGCCGTCAGGGCCGCCTTTCGGGACGTACGCCTCCCGGCGGAAGCTGAGGCAACCTCGGCCCCCTTTTCCGGAAATCACTGTGATACGGGTTTCGTCTACGAATTTCAAGGTGTTGAGGGATTCTCTCGGTGAGCGGCAGCGGCGGGCACTTCCCAATCGGACGTGAGGACCGCGATACCGGCGCGTTCGCGGCCCCTGGTCTGATCGCTAAGCCGCTACCACCGACACCTTTTTTCTGTTACGGTCCATGCGTTCGAACTTCACGTAGCCGTCGATGGTGGCAAATAAGGTGTAGTCTCGTCCCAGACCGACGTTTTCTCCGGGGTGAATGGCCGTCCCCTTCTGGCGAATAATAATATTGCCGGCCCGGACCTTCTGCCCCGCGAAGCGCTTGACGCCGAGGCGCTGACCTGGGCTGTCACGACCGTTGCGTGAGCTTCCGCCTGCTTTCTTGTGGGCCATGGCTAATCCTCCTGTCGTATCAGCATCTCTTGTGGGAGACGGTTCCGTAATGATAGGGCTGAATCGCTTTTCCAGCCGCGACGATTCCGGCAAGACTACTGCGGGCTCGACCCTCGAGCAGCTCCGCACGCAAGATCCGCGGCATGTTCCGCGACCGAGTGGGCGCCGAGCGTGCCTTGTTCGGGTATTGGCAACCGGTCCGACCGAGCCTGTGCCTCATGAATTATCGGAGCGTACGATCCTGTACCCGGCTTATGCCTCGGTCTCGCCGGCCGGGCTCTCCGGGGCTGCTTCCGCGGTCCCCGGGCCGACGATCTCGTCGATTCTCAGGAGCGTGTACCACTGCCGGTGTCCCTGCTTCTTCGAGTAGCCCTTGCGGCGCTTTTTCTTGAAGACCACGACCTTGCGATCCTTGGCCGTTTTCAGGATCGTTGCCTTGACCACCGCGTCTTCGATGAGCGGGGTCCCGACCTTGATCCCCCCGGGCGTGGAGAGCGCGAGCACATTGCCGAGGTCTACCTGAGTTCCCGGTTCGCCGGGCAATTTCTCTACCTTAAGCTGATCTGTCGGGGCAATTTTGTATTGCTTTCCACCGGTTTGAACGATGGCGTACATGTCCGGACCTCCTCACTGGGAAAAGAGTATTTAACCATCCGGTCGCCTCTTGGTCAAGGAAAAAATATCAGGAGACGTAATCACTCACTTACCTGGGGAAAGGCCTGCCTCAAACGATGCGCAGGGCTCTTTTCGTGTTTCAAAATCTCCCCTAACCGCCCTTTACTAAAGCGGGGTTGGGGGGATTTCTTTCCACGCCTAAGTGAACGGTTACTCGGATACGGAGATCTCCAAGACGTCACGTGTCTCGTCCGTGACAGGGGCGTGGCGACTGCGGCGAATACCCGTGATCCAGATTATCTGATCATCTTTGACGACAAGCGGGATCTGAGCGCGCTGGCCGAGCGGAATCTTTGCGTCCGAGAAGAACTTCTTGAGCTTCTTCGTCCCTCCGGTTCCCCAGGGCCTGAACGTATCGCCCGGTCGGGGGAGCCGGACAAGAAACGGAAACGGCATCGATTCCGCGTCGAATCGCACGGACACAAGCGAGTCCCTCTCTTCCGAGGCCGCGTGATCTGCCGGGACCAGCCGGAAGAGCAGCGTTATCTCGGTCCCCGCCAGAGTGAGGCTTCCTGGCTCATGTACCACAACTTCCCCGGGCCACGAGTGACACGATGGTTCCGGAGCGCGTGCGGTCAAGCGCGCCTTGCGGTCCCACTCTCTTAAATCTGGGGGATGCTGGGAGGAGACATCGACCACCTCACCCACCGCTCTCCCGGCAGGGGAGACGTCATTCGCTTCCCCTCCCACGTTGCGAGTTGCAAGAGAGTGGTGAAATCGCCCGCTGTTTTCGCCGAAAGGCGCTGTAGCACTCGCCGACAACCCGGCGTCCGCGCCCGACTGTGATCGATCTTCCTCACGGGCCGGAGCCTGAGCCGAGACGGCACGGTTGGTCCCTTGCGGGCACTGATCCTCAGCCGGGAAACTGGCTGCCGCGGAGACCGTGTCATCTTTGCTCAGCAGCAGGCGCCCGTACTCGCGTTGCGCGTGAAGTCCGCGGGGGAGGTCTGCCCTTGCGGAAGGATTCTCGCCGCAAACAATGCCCATGACCGCTCTCACGTGTTTCTCGGTCAATCTCAGGTCAGGGCCGGCCAGCCTATACAACACAGACCGGATCACCCGCGCGACAAGCACCTCAGAGGCCGCCCGAAGCTTCCCCACGTCCAGCTCTATCGCGTTCCTGCGGGAAAGCCCCCGGGGAACGGGCGTTTTACTAATAAGGTTCGATTCCTTCTCTTTTCGAGAAGAAATCTTCAGTTCAGCAGCTCTGGGAGACGGCAACGTGTCTGTTTTTGTTTGCGTAGAACCAACTCGCCCCGCCTCGGGTCTCCATGCGGGCCGAGGAAGGTCGACGCGAATTTGGTTGCGGCTCCCAGCCGTCGTTTTGAAAAACGCCCCTTCCCCCAGACCCCCATCCCCCAAAACTTCTGGTACTGAGCGGCTCCCGCTGGTCGCCGCAAGGCGGTTCGTTGGCTGGACAGGGGGTAGAATCCCATTTCCATGGCCCGATGTGACCGCAGCGCGCGCATGGGTCTTCTCATCCCCTGCCGGATCACCGGTCGAATATGCCGCGGATGCATCGGCCGGACCGGCACTTTCCGTGGCAGCGGTATCTCTGAGAGGATGCGCATTCGCCGGATGGCGTGCAGGCTCCACGGGAAGATCATCTCCCGCAGGAGCAGAATCTCGCCGTTCCGCGTCGGCATCAGCTTCCCGGCTCACTCGAAAGATGGAGGGCAAATGCCCGCCCGCTCCATGGTTGTTCTGCGAGTCGGTGCCGAGCAAAGGGGCCGCTGTCGGAGCCGACCGGATGGTCTGGGAGTAGAGTTCATCTGCAAGCCGCTCCAGGAAGGCTTGTTCCTTCGCGACAAGGTCGATGGTGCGGGCAAGCGACTTGCCAAAGTCCGGAAAACGATCCCTGATTGTGGGGATGATCCGGTTCCGCACGAAGTTGCGGTCCGTGAGCTCGTCAAGGTTGGTGGGGTCTGTGAGGTAAGGCATGCCGCGCTCGGCCAGAAAGGCAAGGATCTGCTCACGGTCAGCCTCGATCAGGGGCCTGACGACGTGCCCCCTCACCGGCGGGATTCCCGACAAACCGGTCAGTGACGAACCCCGGAACAGCCTCAGCAGGAAGGTTTCCACCACGTCGTTCCGGTGATGAGCAGTGACGACCACGCCGAGTATCATGGAAATGGAATTTCCGGGGGAAGGGACCCCTTGAAAGAAGTCCCTTCCCCCGGACCCCCATCCGCAAGAACTTTGGGAGCATCGCGGCTCCTGCTGGTCGCCGCAAGGGCCTTCCGACAGCGAGTGGGGTGGCATTTCCGTTGTCGGCTGTGTTCGCGGCCCGGGAATGGTAGCTCCTATTTCAGCGAGGGTTTTCTCAAAGAACCGGTATCGGACCCGCCTGCCCGCCTCTTCGATGCTGATCCCCTCAGCCGCGGCAACGGCTTTCACGTCCGAGACGTGAAGGAAGAACTCGACCCCCAGCCGGTTCGCCATGTCCCTGACGAAACGGGCATCTTCCGGCGATTCCGGTCGAAGTCCATGGTCCACGTGTGCGGCCACGAGCCTGAACCCCAGTTCCGGCCTGAGCTCTGCAAGAATGCTCAGCAACGCGACAGAATCGGGCCCACCCGACACTCCCGCCACCACCGCGGATCCTTCGGGGATCATCCGGTGAGTACGGATGGTCATCCTGACCAACTCGGCGAGGTTTAGACGTCTGCTCGCGGTGCCCATTCCTGCCATCACGTTTCGTAGACCGAAAATGGCGGTTGCCGACTGAAATCCCCCCAAGTCCACTTCTGGCGGGGAGAAATCCATCCTCGAGTCATAAGCATTGCGGTTCACCCGCCCCCACAACCGCTAAGTTGGCGACAGCCGAATTCGGCATTTCAGGCAGTTATCCCCCTCGCCCGGCCGCAAGGGGAGGGGAATCCGGAAGCCCTGTCTCCCCGGGGGAGTAAGCAACAGTGGGGGGTTGCCTACCTTAGCCTTAGAGCTTGCCGAGAAATAACCCTGCCATCTCGCGTGCTCCCCTTCCATGGGTTAAAACCCATGGCTATTCACAGTGCGCCCGGCAGGGCGCGGGCCTCTTCTGCCCTGAAAGGGCAGCCCCTGAATAGCGGTAGGTTTCAACCTACGGTACGCGAGACGACTCATTATGGTTCTCTCAGTATCGGGGTTGCAGCGTTAATGTGGCCGCGGGCTCTTGGCAGTCCCGAACTTCGTGAGGTGCACAACCGCCATCGGTCGGGACTCATGGCAACCGCAACAGCACGGCCGTCTGCGGCTATGGTGCGTTGGGTCGCTTGCTCGCGTCTACTCGGGATGCAATCCTGGGAACAACAGCGTCTTCTACCGCTACACCTTCTCGACGATCATGGCGGCTCCCATGCCTCCTCCGACGCACAGAGTCGCAAGGCCTCTCTTTGCTTCCGGGCGCTTCTGCATTTCGTGGAGCAGGGTGCAGAGGATTCGAGCTCCGGAAGCCCCGATGGGGTGTCCCAGCGCGATCGCGCCGCCGTTGACGTTCGTCTTTTCCGGGTCGAACCCGCAGTCTTTGATAACTGCCAAAGCCTGCGCGGCAAATGCCTCATTTGCCTCGATCAGGTCTATGTCGGCTATGGTGAGCCCCGCCTTCTCGAGGGCCTTCTTGGTCGCGGGAATCGGTCCGGTTCCCATGATTGCCGGGTCTACGCCGGCAGCCGCGTACGACAGCACGCGCGCCATCGGCTTGAGCCCGAGCGTTTTGGCCTTGTCCGCGGACATCACCAACACCGCGACCGCTCCGTCGTTGATCCCCGACGCGTTTCCCGCGGTGACCGTGCCGTCCTTCTTGAATGCCGGCTTGAGCTTTAACACGCCCTCCATCGTGGTGCCAAACCTGGGATGCTCGTCCGTATCGAAGACCTTTGGATCTCCCTTCCTCTGGGGGATCAGCACCGGCACGATCTCGTCCTTGAAGCGGCCGGCGGTGATCGCGGCTTCAGCTCTCTGCTGGCTCACCAGCCCAAGTTTGTCCTGATCCTCCCTCGATATGCCCCACTGATCCGACACGTTTTCCGCGGTGAGACCCATGTGGTAGTTGTTGAACTTGTCCCAGAGGCCGTCGGTGATCATCAGGTCCACGATCTGCTGATCGTTCATCCGCGCGCCCCATCTGGCTTTGTCCATCGCGTACGGAGCCGCAGACATGTTCTCTGTGCCGCCGGCGATGACCGTGTCCGCGTCGCCTGCCTTGATCACCTGGGCCGCAAGTGACACCGCTCTCAGACCCGATGCGCAGACCTTGTTGATCGTCATGGCAGGGACCTCCTTGGGGAGTCCGGCCCCGATCACGATCTGTCTCGCCACGTTCTGGCCGAGCCCTGCCTGCAGCACGCACCCGAAGATGAGCTCCTCCACCAGCGCCGGGTCCAATCCCGTGCGCTCGATGAGCGCCTTGACCGCGAGCACGCCGAGCCGGTCCGCAGGGATGTTTGTCAGTGATTTGCCGAAAGCTCCCACTGGGGTTCGCACCGCGTTCACCAGTACTACTTCCTTCATCAAGAATCCTCCTCCATGACTGTTCTCTTGCGTGGGCCGTCAGGCCCGTTGTGCAAGGAAAAAGCGCGGCAGTGTCTATTTCTTCTTTCCGGAAGCGTGTTCCGAGTCAGGGGGCTTCGCGATCAGGTCACCAGGGATCTCCACACGCTTCTCCGTGAAGTAGCGAAGTGCGCCTGGGTGAAGAGGCACGGTCACTCCGTCCATCGCGTTGTCCAGTCCGAGGTCCGTGCAGGCCGGATGCAACTTGGCGAAATACGGGAGATTCTCAAACAGTGTCTTGGTAAGGGCGTACACCACCGCGGGTTCCACTCCCGCACTGACTGCCAGCAGGTTTCGCTGACCCGCGGTCTTGACGAGCTTGTCTTGGCCCCGATACGCACCGGCAGGGATCGTCTGCTGCCCCACGTCTTTCCATCCGGCCTGTTTGAGCGCGGCAATGTCAGCAGGATCGATTTCGAGAAGAGCCAGAGCCGGTTGAGGCTCGTCGAAGAGGCTGCTCACGGTTCTCGTCGGGACCACTCCGAACAGGACCAGGCCTTGAACCGTCCCTCTTCTCAGCGCCTCGACGGCTGCCAGGTCGCTCATTGCCCTCAGGCCAGCCTTGGAGTTCGGGACTTGCTTGAGCA
Source organism: Thermodesulfobacteriota bacterium (assembly GCA_040755955.1). Lineage (GTDB taxonomy): Bacteria > Desulfobacterota > Desulfomonilia > Desulfomonilales > Desulfomonilaceae > JBFMAA01. The sequence goes on along the minus strand of JBFMAA010000028.1, from coordinate 15,250 downwards.
GTATGTCGGTGACGAGCTTCCTGGTGCTGCCGGGCAGTCCCGTGGCCACCACGAGTCCTCCGAGATCCTTGACGGTTCCTGTCGAGACACGCTCGGAGGCCGCCACGACATGGATCGACTCCTCCCAAAGAGCCGTGATCGCCCGCAGTTTACTCAAGGGCTGCTTCTTGAAGGGACCTTTACCGTGATATGACAGCTCTGCCGGCAGTCCTTCCACGATGATCACGTCCGCGTCCGAGATGCGCAGAGCCTCCAGATTCTCCAACGAACCCTCAGACGCGGCCGCGGACACTCGGATGCCGAGATCTCGGAGTTGGGTGGTCCACAGTGAAGCGAGTCTCATGCCGGCGTGGTAGGCCATGCTTTCAGGCACACCCGATGCGATGAGCAGGGTGATCTTGACACGGTCTTTTTTCCCTGCTTCCGAGTGACCGCACAGGCAGGTCAGCATGAGAACCGTTGCGGACACGCACACGGCGATTGCCGAAAGTCTTTCAAGGGCCCTGGAAGGCCGATGGTCAGGTTGGATCACCATGGGAGCTATTTTCACCGGTAACAGTGCATCGGATTTCAGCAAAGTGAACCTTGACATTGTCGCAGGGTCCGGAAGGACGTCTGATACCATTGCGCGTTCCACGCAGTGACTTCAGGCTCCGGGAGGGACAGGCATCTTGCCCGTCGTCCTGTGGCAACCTCACCTCCTTGAAGTCGCATTGGTATGAGGCAACCAGTATAGACGGGTATCTCCCCTGAAGCAAACGGAAACTTCCGCAACCGACGTGTTCGGATGCCTTGTCTTCCAGATGCGACGCGTTCGTTGATTGACTTCTGGGCTGCTTCATACTACCCCATAGATCATGCTTGTGCCCATCATGGAAGGATGTCCCGATGTCCGAAACACAGGAAACGGCCACGCTTGAGGCCCGTTCCGATTGGATGCTCGTATGGGTAGCCGTGCTCGCTTCGCTGGTTGCGGCCGGCACCGTAATGCTCTTGCGAATGTGGAAGATCTTCGACTTCCGGGGATACCTGGTAGTGATTCTGGTTCCCATTCTGTGCGGGTTACTCTTTGGGCTCGTACTCGACAAAGCTCGGCAACGTTCCCGCAGGCTGTTTCTGACCGCGGCGCTGGTATTGTTTGTGTGTCTGGCAGGGGTGGATGGGTGGCTGGTTCACGTGACTCTGGAACAGAGCTCTCTGCCACGCGGTTCCTCGGCGTGCCGTATGTTGGATGCGTTCATGCAAGACTGTAAGGAAGTCCTCTCCTCGGCCGGTTCAGGGGAAGAAAAGGCGACAAAGATCTCTGACATCGAAATGGAGTATCACCGGACATTCAGCCTTGTCCCCGCGGAACTCGCGGGCAAGGCTCAGCTATGGTCTGCGCTGATTCGCAAGTGTCTCACGGAACAGCAATCCGGGTCCCCAGACACTGGCGAGTGCCCTGACGCGCAACAGATCATCAGAGAAATCGCGGAGCACTGCAAACCAATAGAGTGATATCAAATCTCATTTTCTGATAAAGGGTTGTCCCCCAGACGCGGGTTGGCGGGCACGGTCAGCGACCCTCAGTCAAGATTGCCTTCAGGCTTTCCAGGCTCATCTCTTCTGACGGACCCGGACCGGTAGCCGGCATCCGTCTCCCGGAGGACCCTCGAAGGATATCGATCACCATCTCGAGTGCAGCCTCGGAGACGGTGACCTGCTCGAACACCGGGATGGACTCGCTCGACTGCATGATCGAGCGCCAGTACAGGTCGAACTCCTTGTGGCCCGAGTCGTAAGACTGCTCGTAGTAGATCTCCCGAATACCCGCCTGAATGAGCTGCTTGAAGCACCAGTTGCACGGTTCCAGGGTCGAGTACAGTGCGGCTCCGTCCAAGGAAATCCCGAACCGGGCTGCCTGGTCCACCGCGTTCACTTCCGCGTGGCTGGAAATGCAATAGTTGTACTTGTCCCCCTCGTGAGCGCCGATGGAGCGCCGAAGACAGAAGCCCGGTCCTCGATCCGTGCAGTGGGGGGCTCCGTGGACCGCACCGTTGTATCCCGTGGCCAGGACTCGATTTCGACTCACGATCACCGCGCCGACCTTCCGCGAGTTACAGGTGGAACGCACGCTCACCAGCTTCGCCACCATCATGAAGTATTCGTGCCAGGTCGGTCTGTTCACCAGGTGCATCCTTTCATAGCGGTTCGACCAGATGCCGTATCCGTGACGACTCCACCGCTTCCATGAACTCCTCGCCCAGGACGTCGCTGAGCCGGGAGACCTCATCCCAACGACGTATGCGCTCTGCCGGTCGGTCGGCAAAGGTCACGAAGTCTTCCCGATCAGGGAGCCGGCCCTCCGGAAGAAGCTTCAGGAAATCCTCCCCGGGAAAGACCTGGAGGACCCGATCCAATGACCCGGCCGGGGGCTTGCGCCCGTTGAACACCTTGTCCAGCCATCCGGGCACAATCCGTTCCTGGTAGTGGAAGAAGAGCGTCAGGCACTCAGGCCCCGGTCGATAGTCGAGGTTGAGCTGGTAGTCGAGGAGCCCGCCGTCCCGGTACACCCCCTGTGGAGCTCCAGGAACGTCTTTCACACCCGCCACGATATACGGCAAGGAACCCGTCGCCAAGGCAGCTTCCCGAAGATTGGAACCGTCCAGGGGAATCGCGGTACCGTCGAAGGGGGGGACAGTGAAAAGGGGGGGGTCAGACCCCGAGAAAAACACGACTCTTTCAAAAAGGGCTCGCATGGCCTTTGCCGAGGCTGCATTGAGCACGAATGCCGACAGGAGCGCAGCACCCTGGATGGCTCGGTTCTCGCATGCAGCCGGACCCTTCGCGCGTACCACATGAATCGCCACTCGGCAGGTTTTGTGATCGAGGATGTAAGGGATATCCGCGTCAGTGATAAACGCGTCCACATTTCCCCTGAGCGCCTGCGAGATGGTGAGCTGGTTGTGGTCTTTGGTGAAGATGTTTCTCGAATACGCGATGCGCAACTTCTCGTACGCGTCGAGAGGGTCGCGGCACGCCATCGCGAGGCACCTCCAGCCCCCGGCAGACGACCCGACGAGCTGGACCTTTTCCTGTCGCGAATTGAGAAACCCCGTCCGGATGAGAGTCCGGTCAAATCCCGGGCAGACGAACCATTTCGGCCCTCCGGCCGGAGCGGCGAATACTGCGACTTTGCCGGGGTTGAGGCCCTGTTGCCGAATGGTGTCGATCACGGCCTTGCCGGCCTTGAAGCGAATGTATCTGTGCATGAGGAGGAGGATACCACTCCTTGAGGGCGCGGCCAAGTGATTCAATTTATCCTGAAGAAGTGGAATGTTAGTTAAAGGAGTTAACACATAACGCGAGCTATGTCTCTCCATGTGTCGAAACGCGGCCATTAATCAGCATGGAAATCAGCATATTAGGATTAAGATATGGGGATGGAAATCAGCGATTATTTATCAGCCTAGCAAAAACTCCTCTTATTATCAGGCCACTAACAGAATACCATCATCTCATTTCTAAAAGTGTTGTTCCAACCCCTGCAATTGTATTCCTCAAGCATCATTCTATAAGTGTATTCTCGCAAAAAATGCAAACATAGTGAAATAACCTCCATTTTTTTCTTGACAGAGAGCGCAAAAAATTATTTAAGCAATACTCGTAAGTTCGAGCTGGGAGGAAGGGTTCGATGGGAAGAGTCCTATCCAACATCTTCGTATGCATATCCTTTTGTCTTGCTTGTTGCGCGGGTGCCCGCGCTCAAGACAGAGACTTCATCAGAGTAGTCGTTGATCCAAGTTATCGCACACAATACTTCCACGCCGCGGCGTCAGGCTCACCCGGCCTGCCCGAGGACTATGCGCTCGCTCGGCACACGGCCCGGTCTCCGAGACTCGATACATGTCCCGGAACCTGTCCCTTGCCGGTCAATGCAGGAATTCGCAAGGTTCATCCTCCTGTCGTACAGCCGGGATATGTAAGTTGTATGCCGCGGATGCCGATCGAGCGTCCTTGCATACTTCCTCGTCGTCAATGGGGGCAGACCGAGCTAGAAGCTCAGATCTTCTATGCCCGACTCAGCGGTCGCCTCGGGAGAAACCACTCATTTCTTCCCGGAGTCACGGTGGAAGCCGACTTCAACCAAGACATGAGAGTCCCCGACCATGCCTGGGTGCAGGAGTATTCGGCAAGATGTCAGTTCCGGCCTCATTGGGGAGTGATGTACTCCATAATGATAGTCCGCGAGCTCGACCTGACCTACCAGAGAGTCGGCCTGATCTACGATGCCGTCTCCACGTGTAACGCGAAGCTCTCGATCTTCAGTGCCTGGCTGTATAACGATCAGAAACTCACCTATGTGCACAACCCGATCTGCGGTTCCACAAGGCGTGTGGTGGTAGACAGGACAAGACACATGGCTCAAGCCGGCGTAGAACTCCAGCGGTGCATCAAGACGCTCTGCAACGGGGCCACCATATCCTGCGACAACAGGGTAGGTCTGGGATTCCTCGATAACACTTTCAACCTCGATGTTCAGGCGGGTTTCAGGTTCAATGTCCCCTTGGGAGGGCAAAGGTGGGGTTACGTGAGAGGCGGCTACAGGCTGGTCGAATTCTCCGAACACCGTCGTGACTTGAAACTCGATACCCACCTCGAAGGCGGGTTCGGTGAGCTCGGCATCATATTCTGAGCCCACGGTCCCGGAACTCCTTTTGAATAGCGCCGAAGGCTGAATGTCCTAACCAAAGGGCTTGAAAGACCCCCTCCTTGGCTGAATGTCCGTTCGACAAGGAAGACCGGTCGGGAAAGCCCTCCCAACCATTCGGCGCTATTCCTTCTTTATACCAACTCCCGAAAATTCTCCACTCTCACTACGCACAAAATCCCCCGCAAGTCCTCATATAGTGGCCCGCGGTGTCAACTGCGGCCGGTTTCACACTCCCAAAGCCTTGACGTGGGACGTGACGAGTTTCAGCTTCCCCATGGTGCTCGCGTCGCGATCAATGCGATCCACAAAACAGACATGCATGGCCGGACATTCTGCACCTAGCGATGCAAGGCGCATGCTCAGGTTCGCGGTGAGCTTGTCCGCCACCCCCTCTTCCGAGGTTTGCGCTCGCAGAACCACCGTGACCGCGATCCCGTGGTCGTCGTGAAGTACCCGATACTCCTTCACTTCGGGAAGCGCCCCGAGGGCATCGTGGAAATGGATCGGATGCACCGGCACCTCGCGGCCTCCGGGACCCGGCAGGTACGCGATATCGTCACTTCGCCCCAGCACTTCCTCGACGAGCTGGAACGGCCGCCCGCACGAGCAGGGGTCCGGTGAAACGGTGAGCATATCGCCGACTTCATACCGGATAAGCGGCTGGGTATAGTTGAACAGGTTCGTGGCCAACACCTTGTGTCCCCGCGAACCGTCCGGGACCGGTCGATTCTGTGCGTCCACGACTTCCGCGATCCAGAGATCTTCGAAAAGATGTATCCCGCGGTGCAACGCACAGTCCACGTTGAATGCGCCGGCTTCGGTGGTGCCGTAGAGGTTGAACGGCGTAATACCCCACGCTTCCCGAATATTCTGGGTCATCTCGGTGGTGCGTACCTCTGCTCCGGTTTCGACGACCTGCGGGTGAATGCTCAGGCGCCCTTCCATTTGCTCAATCGCAAGGAGCGAGGCTATGGACGGGTACGTCAGCAAGACTTCCGGTTGGAACGCATTCAGCGCGTCGACGAGATCGCTGATCCTGGACGTTGCGTTGAGTCGCTGCACCTTTGTGTGACCCAAGTCCGTGCTCTCAGCCATGCGCTGCGAGACGTGCATCGGGCTATCTGCTCCGATCCATGTGATCTTCCACCGGCTTGGGAAGCGGGAAGTAATGCCCATCATGAAGCCTGCCCTGAAAGATCCGGCCAGCACGGTGCTCCATTCCCGCCTGTTGAAGACAAACACGCCTTTCAGGCCGGAACTCCCGCTTGTGGTAAGAACCCGATACTCTCCCAAGTAGTATTCGTCACGAGTGAGCTGACCGAGATGCGTGTGGAGTTCGGTGAGCTTCAATCGCGGATCGGTAACAAGCTGGTCGAAATTGTCCATGACCGTCGCCTTGTCCATGATCGGCAGATCCTCGAGCTTCACCGGCCCGTCAGTCTTCACGTTGCGGTAGAGTTCCCGGTAGAACGGCGAGCGCTCCTTTGCGTGAGCGACCAAAGACAGGAGCCGGCGGCTCTGAAACTCGGCCAGTTCTTCTCGAGTCCACCCATCGCGGGCATTGAGCTTCTTCAGCATAAGGCCCGCGCGTGCCACATCGCGAAAGCGTTTGAGCGCATATCCAAGACGCATTGCCTGCCACTCCGATGCGAGTACTGCCCGCCCATGTTCGATGCCGGGTCGCACGTGTGCATGCTCGCCACCCCCAGGCGATCCGGCAAGCCGGCGTAATGTCGATGAAAGCCCCAACTGATAGGCTTTGAGAGCATATCCCTCCGTGCAGGCATCGGTCAAGCAGAACTTCTTGTGCTTCTTCGCGTCTGGCCGCTGCGTTCTTGCGGGTTCATCCGGCTCCACGGTGCCGACGACGCGACTGAGAACTCTTGCAGAACCGTGGTTTCAGGGGTATTCTCGACCCGGAACGAACGCGAAAGGCGAATCCATGAAAGCGAAAGTGACAAAGCGAGGCCTCCTAATCCCCCGAGAGATGTTGTCGGGGGCGGAAGAGATGGAAATCCTTAGGGAGGCTGACAGGACGGTGATCGTGTCCGCCACACGAGTCGGCCAAATGATGAGGTACATACCGAAACATGCGGGAGAGCGCGATAATGTGTCTGGAGGTGAAGTATGACGCTTCGAGACATTCTCGTGGACATCCATGCCCTCGAAGAGGAATTGCTGGCTTTTGAACGCAAGTACGGGATCCGCTCCGAGGTCTTCTATCCAGCCTATGTGAGCGGTGAGGAGCCCGATGACGAGAATTGGGTGTTGGACTTCGGCGAATGGGCCAGTGTGTACAGGACTTGGCTGTCCCGCCAGGCCGACTATCGTAACGAGGTCCAGCGCATCCAGGGCAACACTCAAGGACTCCGCGGGCTTATTCGGGTAACCGGATGAGCGCCCCGTTCCGGACTGCCGAGGACTACGAACTGTTCCTCTATTCCCTCCCGAATCTATTCCCTTCGATTCGGCGGTCAACGGTAACGCTTGTGCGACGCGGCAGGTCCTTGGCGCGTGTGGCGGGGGAACTCCACTTTGATCGAGACCTCCGGTTGGTGGTGCGTGAGCGACTTGCGTGTGAGCGATTACCGGTCATCTTGGACTGGTACGGATACGAGATTTGGAGGCGTGACGAGAAACTCTGTTGGTATGATTCCCAACCCCATCCCGACGATCCCCTCGTGCAGGAGACATACCCTCACCATAAGCACGTCCCGCCCAACATGAAGCACAACCGTATTCCCGCACCGAAAATGAGTTTTGCGCAACCGAATTTGCCGGTGTTAATTGGGGAAATTGAAGATATTCTACGTCAAATCGTGGTACAGGATTGCGGTGACTGAGTTTGACAAGACCGAGAATATCGACGAATCGTGGCCCGACAACGGAACGAACCATGGCGGGAAAACTGAGTGCCGTTCATCGGTACCGTTACGGGGCCTCACCCGAAAGAAACTGATCTCCACAAGCCAGGCATGCACGGATGTCTTCTTCCGGGAGACTCGGATACGCGGCCAGTATGTCCGCCGCGCTGTCGCCATTCGCCAGGTACTTCAGGACGAGCCAGACCATAATCCTTGTGCCTCTGATACAAGGCTGACCGTGACACAGGTTGGCATCTACTGTTATTCGGTCGAGCAAGTACGGCATGCGGCACCTCCGTCTTCCAGGGTCAGCGCAAACCCGCAGGGACGCGATTCCTGTGTCGGTTCCCGGAAGAGAGACTGCCGGCCGATGCCGTCACACAACAGGCCACGGCGATAACGACTCTCATGGCCACCTTTCCGTCCGCAGATCGCGACCACATCGTGATGATACTCCTTGCTCCCTCTTACGGTCAACCGCGATCCCTGATCTCTCACCCGTCGCAACAGCGGACGTCAAGGGGGCAGTGTCTAGCCTGGCAGTTCACCATCACGAACGGCGTATGTACCTCCCGACCGCCTTCTTCCCCTGAGTAGTCGAATCCCGTGCGGGTTTGCTTGAAATACCCGCAGCGTACTGGTATGCTCGCTCGCTGAACAACGTACCCGACATTCGAGACACGCAGGGGAGATCAGTGGATGAGACCGTACTTTGAAAAGATGACACCCATAGGCAAGAAGCTTTCCGACAAGAAGATCAAGGACGCACAGGAGAGCTATGACCAGATCAAAGCCGTTGAAGCGGAACTCGCAGCGGCAGTCGAAAAGGTCAAGAACGCAGGACTTCCGACCTCGAAGATCAACGACCGGGGCTTCTTGACGATATGGCAACGACTCGAAAAACTCGTGGACCCCGGCTCCTGGCGGCCGCTCCACACGATCTTCAACCCGAAGGACAACGAAGAAGGCTGTACCGGCGTGGTGGACGGCCTCGGGAAGATCAACGGCAAATGGTGCGTGGTGATCGGCTTCGACAACAAGGTCATGGCCGGCGCATGGATTCCGGGCCAGTCCGAGAACGTGCTCAGGGTCACCGATATCGCCAAGCGTCTGCGCCTCCCCCTGGTGTGGCTCGTGAACTGCTCGGGGGTGAAGCTTACCGAACAACAGGAAGTCTACCCTGATCGCCGAGGCGGCGGCACCACCTTCTTTCGCCATGCTGAACTGGAAAAGCTCGGACTCCCCGTGCTGGCCGGAATCTACGGTACCAACCCCGCAGGTGGCGGCTACCAGGGGATCAGCCCCACAATCCTGCTCGCGCACAAGGACTGCAACATCGCGGTGGGCGGCGGAGGAATCGTCAGCGGCATGAGCCCCAAAGGCCACTTCGACCTGGAAGGCGCACAGGCGCTCATCGAGGCAACCCGCCATTTCAAGGAAGTGCCCCCCGGCAGCGTCAAGATCCACTACGACGGCACGGGCTTCTTCAGGGCCGTGCTCGACACCGAAGACGAGGTTCTCGACGCGATCAAGGAATACGTAGATGCCTGCCCCTCATACGATCCGAAGTTCTTCAGGGTCGCGGCTCCCGCGGAACCCAAGTTCAGCCCCGAAGAGATGGATCGAATCATCCCGTTCAACCAGAAGGCGGTGTACAGCTTCGAGGAGATGCTCGCCAGGATCTCCGACGCCAGCGAGCACATGGAGTTCAAACCAACCTACGGACCCGAAGTCTACACCGGCCTGGTCAAGTTAGACGGCCTTCTCGTGGGCGTCATCGGCAACAAGCAAGGCTTCCTAGGACAGGACTATCCGGAGTACGCGCCATACCCCGGCATTGGCGGCAAGCTCTATCGACAGGGCCTGATCAAGCTCAACGAGTTCGTGACCCTGTGCGGCAGAGATCGCGTCCCGATCGTGTGGTTCCAGGACACTTCCGGCATCGACGTGGGCGACATCGCGGAAATGGCCGAGCTCCTCGGACTTGGTCAGTCGCTGATCTACTCGATCGAACAAACCGGCGTGCCCATGATGCTCGTCTGCCTCCGCAAAGGGACCGCCGCGGCACACTACCTCATGGGAGGACCCACCGCGAACAACCATTGCGTGTTCACCGTCGGGACCCCCACGACCGAGATCTACGTCATGCATGGAGAGACCGCGGCTGCAGCCTCGTTCGCGAGAAGGCTCGTCAAGGAACACGATTCCGGACGGCCCGTGGAACCCGTGATCGACAAGATGAACGCCCTGGCACAACAGTATTACGAGCAGTCCCGTCCGATCTACTGCGCGAAGAGAGGATTCGTAGACGAGGTGATCCGGTTCTCGGACATGCGTCTGTACATGACCGCGTTCGCGGGAGCTGCTTACCAGAATCCGGACTCGATCTGCCCCCATCATCAATTGATGTTGCCCCGCATAATCAAGGGTTGACACGCATACAGGAGTGATTACGATTACTAAATGCGTGCCTCGACGCATACTTCCACTCTTGTGCAAGTGCTCAGCAGAAGCTGACTGCTGTTGATCCATCCTATGAGGGGTAGAGATGAAAGAGAGCGACAAGAATCTGTGGGCCGCGTTTGCAGGCGAGTCTCAGGCCAACCGGAAGTACCTTGCATTCGCAAAGAAGGCCGAAGAAGACGGCCAGAAGGGGGTAGCCAAACTCTTTCGCGCCGCGGCTGCCGCGGAAACGGTGCATGCTCACCACCACCTGGAAGTGGCCGGGGGGGTGAAGTCGACGCTGGAAAACCTCAAAGCCGCGTTCGAGGGTGAGCATCACGAGTTCTCGGAGATGTATCCGGGATTTCTCGCCATTGCCGAAAAGGAGAAGCATGCCAAGGCGAAGAAGTCCTTCCACTGGGCAAACGAGGTGGAGAAGATCCACGGCGATCTGTACACCAAGGCAATAGCGGCTGTGGAAGCGGGCCAAACCTACCCCGAGCAGGACTGGTATATCTGTCCCAAGTGCGGGTACACGGTCGCGGGGGAGGTGCCGGAAAAGTGCCCGGTCTGCGCGGAGAAGAAGAAGAACTTCGTCAAGGTTGACTGATGCCGGGCTGAGGTCAAGGGACCATGAAGCCTGCAACAGTCGAGAAGAAGATCCGAAAGAGTTCACCGCGGAGACGCAGAGGACGCGGAGAAGAAATAGAGCGGAATGTCAAAGAGTTCTGCGTTTCCGCCGGTGCCTCACCTCATGAGTTGAATTCGAAGCGCGAGAGATGATCAGACGCCTCTTCTTATTCTCTGTGCTCTCTGCGCCTCTGCGGTGAGTCTTCTCCCCGGTGAACGGTTACGAAAACCCCTTCTGCCCCCTTGCCACGAAGGGGGACTTCACGACCCTTGCTTGCGAAAACCCTCGGCCCGGAGGAAGACATCATGAAAGAGACGGTCTCTGTGAAGAACATTGGTCTGCGGGGTGTTGCGGTCGCGGACACAAGGCTAAGCTTCATCGACGGCGACAAGGGAGTCCTCATCTACCGGGGATTCCGCATCGAAGAGTTGGCAGAGAAGTCTTCTTTCATAGAGACTTCGTACCTACTGCTCATGGGGGAACTGCCGACGAGGGCTCAGCTTGAAGCCTTCGACCGTGAGGTACGCCAAGCCAGGGAACTCCCCGACTACGCGGTCTCGAGCATGAGGCAGATCCCCAAGGACGCGGATCCGATGGATGTGCTCCAAGCCTCTGTGCCGCTGCTTGCCATGTCGGACCCGGATCTCAAGGCAGAATCCCGTGGTGCCAATGTCCGCATGGCGATAAGGCTCATTGCCCAAATCCCTGCGGTAACCGCGGCCTGGCACAGAATCCGCAGCGGCCTTGATCCACTCCCGCCGGACAAGGATCTTTCGCACGCGGCCAATTTCCTCTGGCAGCTCACTGGGCAGAAGCCGGATGAGGCGACCGCGCGCGATTTGGATGTGTGTCTCGTGCTCCATGCAGACCATTCGTTCAACGCGTCGACCTTCGCGTGCCGTGAGATCTGTTCGACCAGAGCTCACATGTATGCGGCCGTGACGGGCGGGATCGGAGCCTTGTCGGGAAGCTTGCACGGCGGCGCAAACACTCGGGTCATGAAGATGATGTTGGAGCTGGAATCTGTTCCCGACGTGGCTCAATGGGTACGTGACCGCATCGACAAGGGTGAACGCATCATGGGCATGGGCCACGCGGTGTACAAGACCATGGACCCCAGAGCCGCGTTTCTCAAGGAGATGGCCGGGAGGCTCGGGCAAAGCTCGGGCATGGAGAAGTGGGTCAGGATGTCGAAGCTCCTTGAGAGCACGGCGATCTCGGAGTTCGACAAGAGGGGCAAGACCTCGATCCGGCCGAACGTGGATTTTTACAGCGCGCCGGTGTACTACATGATGGGGATTCCGATCGACCTGTTCACACCGATCTTTGCGATTTCCCGAGTTGCGGGTTGGTGCAGCCACGTGATCGAGGAAAAATTCGCGGAAGCTCAGGAAAAACCCGCTCTGTATAGACCCCAGGCTGAGTACGTGGGCCAGTATTGCGGGCTGATCGGCTGCGTGTACGAGGGAATAGAGGCACGATCATAGGATTCGGGTCCGACGGATTGACAGGCTCGAAGAAACTGTCTCAAAATTGGTTTCGGTCGAAGAATCGTGGCACGAAACCGATCAGGGACTCACGTCCCTGCCTACTATCTGCCGCCCCTCCGGGGCTGTGGAAACTTGAGTCCCGCAGGGACGTCAAATAATAGCCCGGTACGTAAGCCGGGTAATGCGGGAGACGTGCCACGCCCGCGGGGTTTGAGCCAATTTCCGAAAGCCTGCCTCGCATCATCGGACAGCTCCGGAGTTCGGTAAACCAGGTCTGCCACGACAACGAGTGCATCCATATGAGAAGACCTGTGTCCGCGAGACGGTCACAACTCAGCAGGGAATTGCGGTCCCGCTCCCTCATGGAATGCTTGGCGGCGACCAGCGGGAGCCGCCCAACCCCAAAAGTTCTTGGGGATGGGGGTCCGGGGGAAGGGACTTCTTTCAAGAAGTCTCTTCCCCCGGAAACCACATTTCCGCAGGAAGATCCCATGAAATTCACGCATGACGTGGTGATAGTCGGATCAGGGCTGGCCGGGCTTCGAGCCGCGCTGGAAGTGGCCGGTCGTGCGGACGTCGCGCTGGTCAGCAAGGTGTATCCTACAAGATCGCATTCCGGAGCCGCACAGGGGGGGATCGGAGCCGCACTCGGCAACGAGGAGCCCGATTCCTGGGAATGGCACATGTACGACACGGTCAAAGGGGGAGACTATCTCACTGACCAGGACGCGGCGGAAGTGCTCGCTCAAGATGCGGTCCGGGCCATATATGAGCTGGAGCACATGGGTGTACCCTTCAACAGGACTCCGGACGGGACCATCGCTCAACGCGCGTTTGGAGGCCACACCCGCAACTTCGGGGAAGGTCCGGTGAAGCGCGCGTGCTACGCGGCGGACCGCACAGGCCGGGTTATCCTCGACACGCTTCACGGAGAAGCGGTCAGACGAGGGATCAAGGTCTATTCCGAGTTCAACCTGGCGGACCTGATCGTGGAACGCAAGGCCGTCACGGGCATTGTCGCGTACGAGTACGCCACCGGAGCACTTCACACCTTGCACTCCCGAGCGGTGCTGTTGGCCACCGGCGGCTTCGGCAAGGTGTTCAGGACCACCTCCAACTGCCACGCGAACACCGGCGATGGAGTCTATCTGGCGTACAGGGCGGGAATTCCGCTGCAAGACATGGAGTTCGTGCAGTTCCATCCAACCGGAATACACGGGCTCGGAGTGCTGATCAGCGAAGCGACTCGCGGAGAAGGCGGCATTCTCACCAACCGAGACGGACGACGGTTCATGGAGGAGTACGCGCCGACGATCAAGGACCTGGCCCCCAGGGACGTGGTATCTCGGGCCATTGCCACGGAGATTCTGCAAGGTCGCGGGATCGACGGCAAGGATTTCGTGCATCTGGACCTCACGCACCTCGGCCGGGAGAAGATCGCCGAGCGTCTTTCCGACATCTCCTCCTTCGCGAAAACCTACCTGGGCGTGGACACCGCAACTGAGCCAATCCCTGTTTCTCCCACCTGCCATTACATGATGGGGGGAATCCCCACAAACGTGGATGGTCAGGTGCTCGATGAAGACAGCGTGCCGATCACGGGATTGTACGCGGCAGGGGAATGTGCCTGCATTTCTGTCCATGGAGCGAACCGGCTCGGATGCAATTCGCTGGTGGATCTGGTGGTGTTCGGCCGGAGAGCGGGCCTGCGAATGGCCGAGGAGCTCAAGACGCTTGCCTTGACTGATCTGCCGTCAGAACCTTCCGACGCCGTGGCAACCAGAATCGAAGCGATCAAGGGAAAGGGTCCGGGACTGAGGGCCGTGACCGTGAGAAGTGCGATGCAGAGGCTCATGACCGATAAGTGCTCGGTGTTTCGTCGAGAAGAGGACCTGCGCACGGCCGTCGAGGACCTCCGCACGCTCAAGGAACAGTATCGGGACGTGGGTGTCGACGATAAGGGAAATGCGTACAATTCCGATCTGCTGGAGGCTGTCGAGCTGGAGTCGCTGCTGGGTCTGGCAGAGGTGATCCTGATCTCCGCGATGACCAGGCAGGAGAGCCGAGGAGCTCACTTCCGCGAGGACTTCCCGGAACGGGACGATGCCGGTTGGCTCAAACACACGCTCGTGCAGCAGAATTCCGGCGGCAGTCGCGTGTTCTTCAAACCTGTCACCGTAACCCGCTTCCAGCCCAAGCCGAGGACCTACTAATGAAACTTCGGTTCAAGATATTCCGTTTTGATCCTGAGAAAGACCCTGCGCCGCGTTTCCAAGACTACGAGGTCGCCGCGGAACCCACGGAACGTATCCTGGACTGTCTCAACAGGATCAAGTGGGAGCAGGACGGCACCCTGAGCTATCGCCATTCCTGTGCCCATGGGGTATGCGGTTCGGATGCCATGCGGATCAACGGCAAGTGTGCGCTCGCGTGCCAGAAGCTGGTGAAAGACTACCACGGCACCGAGGTGACCATCGAGCCGTTGCCGTCTTTCAAGGTGCTCCGAGACCTGATCGTGGACATGAGCCCCTTCTTTGAGAGGGTGGAGTTCGTCCGCCCGTATCTGATCGCCGGACCTCCCCCGGAAAAGGAGCGCTACCAAAGCCCCGAGGATCGGAAGCGCTTCGATGAGGCCATTCGCTGCATCCTGTGTGCGTCGTGTGTTGGAGCCTGCCCGGTGTCCAATGAGAACCCGGGGTTTCTCGGCCCCGCGCCTCTCGTGCAGGCATTCAGACGAATTTTCGACTCACGGGACGAAGAACGGGCCGAACGCCTCAGACAGCTCGACTACCCCGACGGCGTCTGGGGATGCGTGAACCACTTCGAGTGCACCCGCGCGTGCCCCAAAGAAATACCCGTCACCAAGAGCATCAACTTGATGAAGCGGGAGCTGAAAAAGGGGGGATGATCAGGATTTCCGGTGGAAACCCTTTTGAAAAAGGGTTGTCCCCCGGACCCCCTTCCGAAAACTTTTGAAATATTGGGTGGTTCTGACCATGCGCGGGTTTTCGGGAGGTCGGGCGCCGGCTGTCTCCGCGGCGACCAGCGGGAGCCGCCATGCTCCAAGAGTTCTTGAGGATGGGGGTCCGGGGGGAGGGAATAAGATTGAGTAGATACGTACCCCCCGCCG
>JBFMAA010000027.1:8423-52306 GCA_040755955.1 Thermodesulfobacteriota bacterium | reverse complement strand
ACCGCAGGCAAGCATTTTCATCGGAAGACAACTTGCCGAACCCCGTCGCATCTTTTGGGTAGTACTCTATGACCATGGACCGGATACTACATCTTGTGGTCACCGGAGTCAAGTGGATACCCCCATCCCCGGATTCGCCAAGCAGTCCCTGGTCAATGAGGCGGTGAGCCACAAGGCCGGTAACGAGAGAATCCGCAAGACACTCGAGGCCGAAATGGCCGCGCTGGAGCCGGATCTTCCCAAGATCAAGGCTCGCACGTTCGTGCTCTGGGGGGACCATGACCGGGTCCTGGACGTGTCGAGCGTTCAAGTCCTGGAGAAGGGACTCCCGAATTGCACTGCGGTGATCATGAAAGACTGCGGTCACCTGCCCATGATCGAAAGGCCTGAAGAGGCGGCAAAGGACTACCTGTCGTTCCTGAAGGGGAAGCAATAGGGAAGGCTCGGCACAAGAATCGTCGTGCACGCAGTACACGGGGGATGAAAAGATGAGACTCGACAGAATCACCTTCGACCCGAGGGTCATGGGCGGCAAGCCGTGCATTCGGGGGATGCGGGTTACCGTCGGCATGATTGTCGGCATGGTGGCGACCGGGCACTCCAAGGATGAGATCCTGAGGCTCTATCCCTATCTGGAATCGGAAGATATTGATCAGGCCCTGTCCCATCCGGCCTGGGGCGTATTAAAGAACGAAATTCCTCAAGGAGGAGACCATGAGCACAGCCAAAGATGAGGTTGAACTTCTTCTCAGTCATCTTCCCGAGGACTGCTCTCTGGAGGATATCCAGTATCATATCTACGTGATGGAAAAGGTGCGGCGCGGCCTCCATGTTGCGGATACCGAGGGCACGCTGAGTCAAGATGAGGTCGAAAAGCGGTTGAGCAAATGGACTACCACGTAGTGTGGTCTCCCCAAGCCTCGGCCGATGTGGAAGCGATCGCGGAGTTCATTGCCCGCGATTCCGTCGCGTATGCAAAGGCGGCTGCTACCGGGGTTCTTAAGGCAACGAGACATCTGAAGCAGTTCCCTTTTCTGGGAAGAACCGTCCCGGAAATCGGCAAAGAGAGTATCCGAGGGTGCTTCGCCTATGGCTACAGGATCATCTATCGGATCAGCGAGCGGAAGATAACCATTTCCGCCGTAGTTCACGGCAAGCGGCTCCCGGATTCCTTCAAGACCGACATCGAAGAGACCTGATACAGGCGTGCGTGCCACTCCAGGGTCGCTCTTGCCAAGCTGTGAAGGAGATGCCGGATGAGGCTCGATAGGATAACCTTCGACCCGCAGGTCATGGGCGGCAAGCCGTGCATTCGAGGGATGCGCGTCACGGTAGGCATGATCGTAGGCATGATGGCGAGCGGCCACTCGAAAGCGGAGATCCTCAAGCTCTACCCCTACCTTGAGCCCCAAGACATTGACCAAGCCCTCTCCTATGCGGCATGGCGGGCCGAAGAGATCGAAGTTCCGCTTGCTCCGGGGCCGGGATGATAGGCAACGGCAGGACTGGACTCCTGAACCGAATAAGAGTAACAATGGGGTGTACCAGCCGCAGGACGGATTCCCGTGTTGCCGGGTTGCTCTTGGTCGGGGGGTTGCAGCGAGAAACGCCACGACGCACGGGGGCCCGTCTCCCTCGGAAGCGCCTTCTGTTGGTGTCCGCTACCGATGGCGTACACCGGGAGCAGTGACGGAGGCACACTTGTGAGCCAAGGCAACATATACCAGGAAAGGTACTGGCGGGAACTGCACCAGATTAAGACACACGTAATCTACCTGGACGAGTACTTCTTGCGAAGCGAGGCCATTGACACCAAGGTCGATGCTGTGTTGGCCGTGGTTTCTTCAGGAAGCATTGGTGGTTGGGCTGTGTGGCAACAATACCAAACCTTGTGGGCGCTTATCATAGCTGCATCCCAGGTAGTCACCGTCTTGAGGCGATTCTTGCCGTACAAGAAACGGCTTCAGATGATCCCGGGCCTGCGCCGCGAGCTGGAAGAGCTGTTCCTGTTTGCCGAAAAGCGCTGGTACGACGTGTCAGAGGGGATTCTCACCCAACAGCAGATTCACAAATTGCAGTGCGACATCAGAGAGCGGAAAGCCAGGATACAGCACCAATACCGGGCCTCGACCCTGCTCCCGGATCAGGCCGACTATCTATCGAAGGCCAAGCAACGCGCAGTAAGGTACTTCAAGGATTTCTATCTGATGGAGGGATGACATGTCAAACGACAAGGAATGTACTGAATACACGGAAGAAACGGACTTCAGGGAGTTGGTCGACGAATTGCCTCCGGTCGAGCTTGGTTTGCCGATGCCGAAGGTGAAACCGCCCAAGGACCTTGCCACGAAGGACCTGCAGCTATTTGACAATCAAGAGGGGCAAGCTTCACCGGGTTGAGGTTATCTCCGGTGAAGGTTGCGGTACTGCTCGTACGGCTGTGGGGAGGGATTTTTCCACATCCCGCCTTGATCAACACACGTTCAGGGCGTCGTTCATCGGCGGCAGTATAAGGTGTGGGTAAGAGTCGGGATACGGACCCATGGCACATTGCGCACACTACCAAATCTGCGGACGGGAAGCCGAAGCAAATGACGGGGAAAGCCTCTGCATTCTGCACTCCAAGGACCCGAACAAGGACAAGGCGGCCTTTGACCGGGCTCTGGCCGAGCACCGCGAAGGAGAGGGCGACAAGTTCAGGTTCTTCGTGTTCCCGGGGGATGTCAACTTCAGTGAGTTGACGTTTGAGGGGGATACGGACTTCCGGGGAGCCACGTTCAGCGGCAAGGCCGACTTCCGGGGTGCCACGTTCAGAGGGGATGCCGGGTTCGGAGGGGCCACGTTCAGCGGCCATGCCGACTTCATAAGAGCCACGTTCAGCGGGGATGCCGACTTCCGGGGTGCCAAGTTCGGCGAACATGTCGGCTTCTGGGAAGCCACGTTCAGCGGCGGTGCCAACTTCGAGGACGCCGCGTTCAGCGACAATGCAGTCTTCGTTCGAGTGAGTTTCGGCGCTGATGCGGGATTCTCAGAAGCTACGTTCAGCGGTGATACCTACTTCCATGAAACCACGTTTCGCGGTAAGGCCGACTTCATAAGAGCCACGTGCAGCCACTCTGCCGGCTTCTCGGGGGCCACCTTCCTGGGTCATGCCACCTTCTCCGCAGCCGCGTTCGGCGGCGATTGCCACTTCTATGGAGCCACGTTCAGCAGCGATGCCCGCTTCGATGGCGGCACGTTTCGCTGCAAGGCTGACTTCGAGCGAACTACGTTCAGCGGCTATGCCAGCTTCTTTGCAAGAATGTTCAGCGGACGTACCATATTCGCTGGGGCCAAGTTCGGGCGCCATGCCGAATTCGATAGCGCTTACTTCACCGGAAAGAGCGAATTCGATAGCGCTACCTTCAATGACGATGCCGTCTTCAGGAGCACACGGTTTGCGGGCAAGACAACTTTCCAATGGACTCGTTTCAAAGCCAGGGCCCTGTTCCTCGATGTCAAGGCCAACGAAGAAGCCGACAAAACCCAAATATCACCCGGACCGGAAGTTGACTTCACGAACGTCACCATCGACGAGCCGGATCAGATCACATTCCGCAACTCGGACCTCCGAAAGTGGCGCTTCCTCGGCACGGACGTGCGCAAGGCCGAATTCACCGGAGTGACTTGGCCGAAGCATCGCGGCCGTCTCGTGGTGTACGACGAGATCGCTTCCATACCTATGGATCAGGTGCGCGACTTCGCCGGCATCGAGCGCCTGTACCGGGAACTCAAGCAGAACTACGAGGACAGAAGGGACTCGGACAGGGCAGGGGACTTCCACTACGGCGAGAAGGAGATGCGCCGGCTGAATCCGGACACTCCCCGTGGGATTCGGTGGTTGCTGTTGTTGTACCGCATATTCAGCGGGTACGGGGAGAAATACCTGCGGCCCCTCTGCTGGGCATTGGGACTGCTTGTCGTGGGTACGCTGATCCATTACGTGTACGTGCTGTCGCCGACATCCGGAGGCCCGGACCTTGTTTGGATGGACTTCGCCGAATGGGGGAGGGCGGCGATCCTCACCGTGCGGCCCATGTTTCTGCTCAGGCCTGCAGACGGAGTTCCCACGGGGATTCTCGCCGCAGGACTGAACACCGCGCTGAGCCTCTTCGGGCCTCTGTTCCTTGGTCTGTTGGCCCTGGCGATCAGGCAGCGCTTGAGGAGGTAAGTCGGGATCCCGCTGCACCCGCAGCAGAAAAAGCCGTGCGGCCGGCAGGCGGGCAGAAACCGTCTCAAGAGTGTTTGTTTGTCACGAATCGTGGCACATACCCTCACCGGGGGGTCACGGCCCCGGCTGCTATCTCTCGCCCCTACGGGGCTCTGGAGGCTTGCGTCCCGTAGGCACGCCGGATATTAGCCCGGTACGTAAGTGCCGGGCCAGGTGGAAAGCGTGCCACGATTCGAGAGTTTTGAGACAGTTTCGGAAAGCCTGCCCCACAACAGTGACCATCACCGGAATCGACTATTCCCCCTTGGCAACCTCTGTGGCCCGTCCCCGGATCTTGGCAGGATGGGAGCCATCACGCCCTTGACAATGCTTCCGACCTCATTATCGTTCTTAGATGCAACGTCCTGCGAGAATCCGGTGAGGTGTATGGGTCTCACACCCCAGGAAATAGACCGCAGACTGGAGGCCTTCCTCGATGTCTCCCGAGGGGAAGGCATGAAGGTCACGCACCAGCGACTGGAGATCTTCCGGGAAGTCGCGAGCACTGAAGAACACCCGGACGCGGAAACGATCTACACCCGGGTGCGCACGCGCATTCCCACGGTTTCTCTGGATACCGTGTACCGAACGCTCGCCTGGCTCGAAAGAATGGGACTCGTGTCAAGGGTTCACGTCCTCTCGGAACGGACTCGCTTCGATGCCAACATGGGCCCCCATCATCATTTTGTCTGCTCCAGGTGCGGCCTCATCAGGGATTTTACCAGCCCCGAAGCGGACCATCTCCCGGTCCCGGAGGAAGTGAGGGCCTGGGGCCAAGTGCATGCCGTGCATGTCGAGTTTGAGGGTGTCTGCGCGGACTGCTCTGCCGACAAGGAGACGCAAAGCTAACCGGATCAGTTCGTGGGTCGGGCACATACTCGTCGAGTCTTTGTTGATAGCGTCCGGGATCCATTCCGGCGGGTTCTCCGTAATCGAGTTCGACACCGACCGAAACCGCGTGTAGTCAAAGGTGCTCGAAGCGCGGGTCAGCCTCGGGAGAGCAGGGCTTTCTTGAGGCAAATTGTTGTGGCCTGTAGGTAGGAGTAATTACTAGGTAGTAATCACAAGTAACAAGGGCTCGCCCACGAGCCACCACCCGGTCCTGGGTTGCCCCAGGTCCTTGCAATGCGCGAAAGGAGGCAGGTTATGCCGGAAGAGAAAAAGGGCTTGACCACCGCGTTCGGCATCCCCGTAGGCGATGACCAGAACAGCATGACCGCGGGAACACGGGGCCCCGTGCTCATGCAGGATGTGCACCTTCTCGAGAAGCTGGGTCATTTCGACCGGGAACGAATTCCCGAACGGGTCGTCCACGCGAAGGGAGCGGGAGCACATGGCTACTTCGAGGTGACCGCGGATGTCACCAGGTTCACCAAGGCCAGGTTCCTTTCCCAGATTGGCAAGAAGACCGACGTGTTCGTCCGATTCTCCACTGTGGGAGGGGAAAAGGGCTCCGCGGACGCGGAACGCGATCCTCGCGGGTTCGCGATCAAGTTCTATACGGAAGAGGGGAACTATGATCTGGTCGGGAACAACACCCCGGTCTTCTTCATCCGCGACCCGCTGAAGTTTCCGGACTTCATCCACACTCAGAAACGCAACCCTGCAACGAATTGCAAAGACCCGGACATGTTCTGGGACTTCCTCTCCCTCACCCCGGAGTCGATCCACCAGGTGACGATTCTCTTCTCGGACAGGGGTACTCCGGCCGCCTATCGTCATATGAACGGATACAGCAGCCACACGTTCAAGTGGTACAACGAGAAAGGTGAATACTTCTGGGTCCAGTACCACTTCAAGACCGACCAGAAGATCAAGAACCTGACCCGGCAGGAAGCTGAGACCATGCGTGCCAAGGACCCGGACCATGCCACCCGGGATCTCTTCGGTTCGATCGCCCAAGGGGATTTCCCCTCATGGACCCTCGAGATGCAGATCATGACCCCGGAGCAGGCAAAGGACTTCCGTTTCGACATCTTCGACATCACCAAGGTCTGGCCCCATGGGGACGTGCCGCCCATCACGATCGGCAAGATGGTGCTGGACAGGAATCCGGTGAACTACTTCGCGGAAGTGGAACAGGCCGCATTCTGTCCCGGTAACCTGGTGCCCGGAATCGCGGCCTCTCCGGACAAGATGCTCCAGGCCCGTCTCTTTTCCTACCATGACACCCACATTCACCGCCTGGGGCCGAACTATCACCTCATACCGGTCAACGCTCCCAAGACCGCACCCGAAAGAAGCTATCAACGGGACGGCTTCATGCGCACCGATGACAATGGCGGCTCAGGACCAAACTACTGGCCGAACAGCTTCGGTGGCCCCAGACCTGATCCCAAGTCGCTGGAACCCCCGTTCGAGGTGGACGGCCTCGCTGCCCGTCACCCGTACCGGCATCCGAACGACGACTTCGTCCAGGCAGGCAACCTGTACCGCGCGGTCATGACTCCCCAGGACAAGGCGAACCTCGTCGGCAACATAGTCGACCATCTCGGAGGCGCGCTGAAGCGCATCCAGCTCCGACAGACCGCGCTCTTCTACAAGGCGGACCCCGAGTACGGGAGCAGAGTCGCAGAGGGTTTGGGACTGGATCTGAGCCAGGTGCGTAAGCTCGCGGACATGACCCAGGAAGAGCGTGCAGCCGCTACTGCACAATAGGGCCGCCGCAACAGTTCAGCGTCGAGACGCAGTCGACGCAGAGAAGACAACACGTTGCTACTCCGAATGGTCGCGGTTCGGAGCCTTGGGGTAGCCGGATATTCCGCGGATCACCGAGAGAAGGACCTGAGTCCATCTGCGTAATCCGTGGCTGACCGTCACGCGGCCGGCGCCCCTTCTCGATCCCTCCGATGACCTTGACGCGGGACCCGTCAAAGGCATATGCTGACCTTTGTCCCGTCGGTCCGGAACGCGGTGGGACCCGGTCGCGTGTCGTGTTGACTGAATTCGCTCGTACGAGGTCACATTGAGTGTTCACAGGCCCACAGTGATAATCGGCGGAGGAGTCGCAGGTCTTGCCGTGGCCAAGGCCCTTTCGGACAACGGCTGGCCCTGCGTGATCGTGGAGAAGGATCGCCGACTCGGAGGCAGAGTCGCGGACTGGCCTTGTGTGGCAACGGAGAGCTGTCAAAGGTGCTTCGCGTGTTCGGTGGAGGACGTGGCGCATGAGGTCCAATCTTCCCCGCACGTGACGACCTTGCTCGGGCATCGGATCAGCTCGGTTGCCCGCGACAACGGGAACGCATTTCGTGTGGGAGTCCGGGCCGAGGAGCAGGGTCCCCCATCCCTGGCGACCGGCGGCGACACCAACGTGGAGATCGACCTGGGAGACTCCTTGCAGGGTGGAGGTTCGGAATCCATACTCGAAGCCTCCGCAGTGGTCGTCGCAACAGGATTCGAGCCCTATGACCCCACCGAAAAGGGCTTCTGGGGATACGGCCAGGTGGAAGGCGTGCTCACGCTCAAGGATCTCAACGTGTTTCTGCGCAATGACGATCTCGCGGGATTTGCCGGGAAGTGCGACCAACCGCTCCGGGTAGCGTTCTTGCAATGCGTCGGTTCCCGTGACCGCAGCATCGGAGCGAACTACTGCAGCCACTACTGCTGTCAAAGCGCGCTCCGCACGGCTCTGAAGCTGCGCAGTGAATTCCGGGATTGGGATATCACCGTGTTCTACATAGACCTTCAGATACCCGGCAAACTGGCCGCAGACCTGGTGCAATCCGCGATCCAGCGCAACGTCAGACTGATCCAGGGGGTCCCCGGAGAGATCGTACCCCGTTCGGACGGCCATCTCGATATCGTTCGGGAAGACTCGGGCCGAAACATCCACGAGACCTATGATCGGATCGTGTTGTCCATCGGTCAGAGACCTTCCGAATCAAGCGCGCACATGGGCGAGATGCTGGGTCTGGAAGCGGACGAGTTCGGTTTCCTCGCGTCTCGCCACGGTACGGACTCCTGTCGCACGGCTATTCCCGGGGTGTACCTCGCGGGAACCTGCGGAGGCCCCAAGACCATTGAGGAGACGCTGCTGCACGCAAGCGAGACTGCCTGGGCCATCCTCAGCGACCAACACACGCTGCTCACCGCGTGAGATGGTGCCACGCGTGACTATTGTGGGAGGTCTCACCCTCCCCTTGCCCCTCCCAGCGAGGGAGGGGAACAGCAAACATGCTCCCGTGGTGGGAGAGGGAAGGGAGAGATGTCTGTGGCTAGTTTCACAGGCCGGCGAATCTCAAGGCGCGTGACCACAGCGCGGCTGGGAGCCGCAACCAAGAGTCGCGTCAACCTTTCTCCGCCCGCTTGGAGTCCGATGGCGGTGTGAATTGGTTCTACGCACGTTCAAACCGCGCACTGCCATAGGGGCGGCACAACCATTTTCCCCTTTGCTGAGGCAGATTCCGACAAGAAATCGTCGCTCCTGGCGAAGATTCTGAAGGATAGTAGTACAGAATAGGATGCACGTATGACCGCTCGAATAGACGCCTCTCGTACAGTTGGCGACAACCTGCCGGCGCTCGTGGTCGGGTCTGGAATGTCCGCGATGATGGCTGCCAGGTCTCTCCTCGAACTCGGAGCTGAGGTGCTCCTGGTGAATGCGGGTTCGCCGGAGTCGTGGCTGTACGCGAGGACTCCCGGGCTGGACCTGCAGGAAGAGGCCGCGCTTCTCTCAGATAACCTCGACGAGGTCGAAATCGTCAGGGCGGCTGAGTATCCCCGAATCACTCGGCACGGTGCGGCATTCGAGGCTGATCTGGGAGCTGCCGGGAAGCGACGGTGCGGCTGCGTCATACTCGCCCCCGGGAACTTGACCGCACAACTCCCCCCAGGGCTCCCTGAAGGCACCGGCATGATCGCTCCTCGACGTGAGTGGCACTGCGGCCAGGCCGTGGCCTTCGTGCTCGATTACGGTCCGTGGTCGAGCCCTGCGATGGGCATGGCCGCGATCCGACATGCACTAGACATCCAACTCGAGGACGGAATCGCGTACGTCCTGATGCGCCATGTCCCGGTGGCGAGCCCTGGCGGCGAGCTGCTGTACGACGAGGCCAAACGGGCAGGAGTGCAGTTCTTCAGATTTGGCGACCGGCTACCAGAGGTAAGGACTGTCGAGAAGACAAACGGCAAGAGCAAGGGAAAGAAGGAGGTAGAGGAGGGGATTTTCTCAGTAAGACTCACCGATTTGATCGACGCAGATCGTGCGGTCGAACTGGAATGCGACGCGGTCGTCGCGGCACCGGTGATTCGGCCGAGCGCCGCGCTTCGCGGCCTTTTCGAGGTCACCGGCGACCCCGATGCCGACGGCTTCCTGCTTCCCGAGAGCGTGCACTGTCACTCCGGGCAGACCTTTCGTGGAGGAGTGTTCGCAATAGGCGAGGTCACTGGTGAATTTGATCTGCTGCGGGTGAAGGAGCAGTCAGCGGCCGCTGCGCTGAATGCTCGGGCCTGGATGCTCTCTGCGACGGAACGTGAGCAGGCGAGCACTGTTTCTGTCGGTGATTCCTGCATACGGTGCCTGACTTGCGGGCGTATCTGCCCCCACTCGGCCATATCGTTCGACCCGGGTCCCGCCAGGTCGCAGATCCGAGTCTCCTCGGCCTTGTGTCGGCAGTGCGGCATTTGCGTGTCCGAGTGTCCTCGGGGCGTGCTGGACATGCGCTCGTATCCTGAACCGGCCTTCGATGCAGTCCTGGAGAGCTTGTCCCTGAAGTGGGGCTACGAGCCCATAGTGGTCTACGGCTGCGAACGCTCCGCCGGCCGGGCCTGGAAGCAGATCACGCTTCCGTCTGACGTCTGGTTCTTCTCGGTGCCGTGTGCGGGCCGCGTCTCGGAGTCGATGCTTCTGAGAACGCTCGCCGCCGGGACTCGGGGAGTAATGGTCGTCGGGTGTCATGGCGGGAATTGTGCGTCTTCCACCGGGACCGAGTGGTCTAAAGCCCGCGTGGAAGCCACGGTCGGAGGTATGCAAGGGGTATCCCTACCGGTGGAGTACAGGAGCTTGTCATCGCATGAACCAGCCCGGCTCCTACGCATCGTGAATGAGTTCAGCGAGAGCCTTGCGGTCGGCTCGGAACACTCAGCCCTGTCTTCGTGACCCACATGAAAATACCCGTACTGATTGTACTCAATCTCTTTCTGATAGGGCTGTTCTATCTCCTGGCACGAAGAACAGGCCTGCTCTCATACTATCGTGATGGGCGCATATGGTTGACATGGTTCGCAGTGGCCATGATCACGCTGATGGACGAGCTCACCTCCGTGTTCTACGCGCCCGCGGAGGCGCATCGGTTCATAGGTCCCAGCGCCATCATTTTCATCGCATTCACCGCGGTCTTCATTCACTACATGACCACCAGGCTGGTGGAGATCGCTGAGATTCTCGAGTTTCACGGCGTCTACGGCGGCGGAGTCTATTCGTTTTCGTATCTTGTCCTGGGGCCTGTAGTCTCTTTTGTCGCGGTTGCGTCGATCATGGTCGACTACATTCTGACCGCGTGCATATCTGCGGTGAGCGCGGTCCTGAATGCGTGTGCATTCTTCGACCTCTCCCATACCTGGAGGATGGTCGGCTCACTCGGGATCATATGGGCAATCGCGGGTCTGAATGTCCTCGGGATTCGAGAGAGCGCACGATTCACGTTCTTCGTATTCATTGCTGCCGCGTTCATATTCTTGAACCTGATTGCGTCCGGCGTGCTCGCGATGGACGGGGAGTCGATGAGTCGATTGCGGGCATCGTTCACGCATGCCTCCGAGCGGCTTCGGACAGGGTCGTGGTTCACCACCTACGGGATCTTCATCGCGTCGATGGCCAACTGCGTGCTTGCCTATTCAGGGGTGGAGTCAGTGCTCCAGACGGCCGGCCTGGTCCGTACCTGGCGACAGATTGCAAAGGCGTACGTGTTCTTGGCGGTCACCGTAGGAGTGGTGACTCCGGTGGTGGCCGCGTTGGCGCTGAGTGCTCCGATCGACTTCGCGGCCCACGAGGGTGATTTGATCACCCATTATGCCACGATGCTGAACGGCATTCCCTTCGGAGTCGGGGTCGCGATCCTGGCGAGCTTGACCCTGACCATGGCGGTGAACACCGCATTTGTAGCCTCCAGTGAGCTCATCGAACGGGTCGTCGAGCGTTACGGCTTCCACTGGCTCACCGCGACCAATGCGAGGCAATCCCTCTATCGCATTCATATCATGAACGCAATCGCGTTTTCGGTGATCGTGCTCATCACTTCCGGAAGTCAGACGGTGCTTGCCGACATGTATGCGATCGGCCTGGTGGCGAGTTTCTGCATCAACATGGGGTCGTTGATCATCTATCGCTACTTCATGGGCACGAAAGAAGTGGTGCATTTCGCCACGAGCAGGGTGATCACCCTTGTGTTTTGGGTCATTCTGGTGAGCTGTTTCGCCTTCCTCGCGTGGGAGAAGCCCCATGGGACGGAGTTATGGGCAGGAATCACCGCTGCGGTGCTTATCGCGGGGCTCGTGCTTGCTCGGAAAAGGGCGCCTGAGATCCGCGAGATCGCCCAGGCGGATAGCCACATGGACCTGGTGCTCTATTTCGCGGAATCCTCCGAGCCGGAGATCCATCTCCACTTCAAGCGTCCGAGGGACGAAGCCCTTGATCAGATCAAGTCCAACGAGGCATACGTGACGTTCTTCAGCCCCAGACGGGGGGCTCCTTCGAGGGTTTCGGTCAACTACTTCCGGTTCCCCGTTCAGAGGCGAAGCGTCCAGCAGCACATGGTGCAGATTATCAAGGTTCTCGAGTATGAGTATGGCCACAGGAAGATTCACGTGCATTTCGGATGGCCGCTGTCGAGTTGGCTGGACCGGTTGTCGATTGGGGTGATGGTGTATCACATCATGAAGATGCCTCGAGAGTTTCCCCATATCAAGTTTTCCATCGACTACCCCGGCAGGCCCGTGTTTTCGGGCTCCGGGTCGTAGACGAGCAGTCAGGAGAGTCCCATGAACACCGTCCGAGATATTGCCATGAATGAACTGATCCCGCGTGTGGTTGCGCAGCACGGCGCGGAGTATCTACAGACCTGCCTGACATGCGGAGAGTGCGTCTCTCGGTGTTTTCTGTCGGACGGGTACCCTGAGATGAATCCTCGGAGGCTAATCCGCCAGGTCCTCACCGGTCGGCACCTGGAGGCCGCGGATTCGGAGTTCATTTGGGCATGCACGTTGTGCGGTCGGTGCACCACGGACTGCCCCAAGGGCATCCACATGGACGTGATCGTGCGGCAGCTCAGGAACCTGGCGACCGCTCGAGGAAACGCGCCGATTCGAATCACGGACGGGGTGAAGAAAGCGCTCCAGTTCGGCAATAACACAGGGATTGGACCGGAAGCCTTTGTCGACATGGCCGAGTGGCTCGGGGAAGAAGCCGAGGAAGACATCGAAGGACTGGAAGAAGGGGGACTGGCCGTTCCCATCGACCAGGAAGGCGCGGAGATGCTCTATGTGCCGAACCCACGGGAGTACACTTCCAACCCTCAGATGTTTCAGACGTACCTGAAGTTCTTTCACTATGCGGGCCTGGATTGGACGCTTTCCTCCCACTACTTTGACATCACGAACTGGGCGTACTACCTGGGTGATCATAAGGCCACCGTCAAGTTGATCCGCAACCTCGTGGACGAAGCCAGGCGGCTGCGCGTGAAGGTGCTCCTCTCCACCGAGTGCGGACATGGCTTCAAGATCCTCCGCAACGACGCGGAACGCTGGCTTGGAGAGCCCTTGGGGTTCGAGGTCCTCTCTGTGGTGGAGGTTGCGCATCGGCTTTTCAGGGAGGGCAAGCTGCCGATACGACAGGGAGCAGTCGATGCCCGGGTCACGTACCACGATCCCTGCAATGTGGGACGCAAGCTCGGAGTATTCGACGAGCCTCGGGAACTGCTCCAGTATGTGTCTGCGGACTTCGTCGAGATGTGGCCGAACCGCAAGTACTCGATCTGCTGCGGAGGCGGCGGAAGTGTCGGCCAGAACACGGACATGGGACAGAAGAAGATCGAACACGCCCGCAACAAGGCTGATCAGATCCTTCGGACCAAGGCGACCATCCTCTCCACGTCTTGCCAGAACTGCCTCAGCCAGTTGGGGGACCTGCAGTCGCGCTACAATATGCCCCTCGATGTCAAGTCCGTGATCGAGCTGATGGTGCAGGCCATGGAATCGGGGGACCGCGAAGAGAACGACGACTAAAGGGGGCTAGCCGTGACGGTTTCGATTCGGTTTGGGGGTCGCGGTCAAGGCGGGTATGCCAAAGCCTGCCCGGCACAACTTCGCGCAGGTTCGGAAACAGGCTTTCGAATCGACCGGGCATCTTGCAGGTGGCCCATGCTCCTGTCGGCACTTCGAGCAAGATGGTATGTCTGCTTCCTGAGTGGAGCAATTCTGAGTCTTGTGCCGGCTATGGGTTCAGGGTTGTCGTCAATGGCGGCCACAGGCCCGGAACAAGACGGCTTGGTCGGGACGCTGAGGCAGGAGAGAGACATTGCCGTATCGCGTTACCTGGCCTCTCAATCGGAACTGACGCTCAAGCAAGACTGCGGCCTGGCTCTACTCTTGGCAGTGGAGGCGAACAACACCCAGCCGACTTCGGAATCCGCAGCCGCACTGTACCATGCCCTGCATCAGTTTCCTTTGCTGTGCCGCATCCTGCATATTCCCCGTTCCAAGGTTTGGCCCGGGGGCAGTGTCCACTTGAGTCCCGACCGAGGATTCATGGCGGTCCGGGAAGATCCGAGGACTGTCGCCATTTGGGACCTGAGTCGGCAACAACTCTCGCGGAGATTCTCAGTCTCCGAGATCGACGAATTGGTGTGTATGGGCCCTTGCGCCAAGCTGATCGCAACGCTGGGGGCGAATGATCGCATTGATATATGGGACGTGAGTACCGGGAGAGTGGTCTGCTCTGTGCCCTACACGCCAAGGAAAGTGATTCCGACTGTGAATGTGGTGGGTGCATTCAGTCCTGACGGACGGATGTTTGTAACCCGCGGCCCTCGCGGGCTATCTGTCTGGAGTCTTGAGAAGGCAACCGAAGCGGCTGCCATCGAAACAGACGGGGACGCCGGATGCACTGCGTTTCGTCCTGATTCTCGGGTGCTTGCGTATCACGATATGGGACGCAGACAAATCGTTCTGTGGGATTTGAACAACCACCGGGAGCTAAAGGCTCTCGACGGAGTTCATCATCGTCTTGATCATCTTGCCTTCGACCCGAGTGGCAGACACTTGGTGGCAGGAGGTCCCACTCTGGATGAATGGGACCTCCTTGATAGCCGCCCGGCTCGGCGTCGACCGTTCGGCTCGCTCGTGCTTCCGGAGCTGGAACGACGACGCTGGTTTGGAGTGGCGTTCCACCCGACAGACAAGGTGTTGGCGGTGGCAAGCACGAAAGGTGAGAAGACGCGGATTCTCATCGGATCTCTCGATCGGTTCGAGATAATCGCAACCTTTGACTGCCCGTCTGCGCTTGCAACTCCAAGGATCTTCTTTGCTGCCGACGGAAAATCGCTCCTCACCGACGGGCCTCATGATCAAATCCTTGTGTGGGATGTGTATGCCTCTCGGAAGGAAACCCACTTCGAGCGTCAGCATCTCCCTGACGTTCACACGTTGGCATTTCTGCCAACCGGAAAGGGCCTGATTACCGCCAAACCAGATGCCACAATCCAAGTGAGAGCCCACCCCGTCTCCAAGGAGATTGCCGTGACTACCAGGGGCCGGAGGCACATCGAACGCATGGTAGTCAGCCCCGACGGAAGGCTCGTTGCAGCGGCAACAAAGGAAGGCGCTGGCGGCCTGTCCCGGATCAAGTCGCTACTCATTGTGGACATCCAGAGTGGCAAGACCATCAGCGAGTATGCGTGTCCCAAGGACTCAAGAGAGCTGACAGGCTTGGCCTTCACCGCGTCGAACGACGTGGTTGCTCTCCTCTCCATCGAAGAAAGGCCCCCGGACAAGAGCTACCTTCCCTCTGTGGGCGGGGCTTTGCACGGCTCTTGCCTCCTGCAATGGACACGCACTCTCGGCAAATGGGCCATTGACAAGTTCATTGAAGGAAAGCGTGCACCGTCGGTAGCGGCGTTGTCTCCGGACGGCTTGCAGGTCGCCGAAACAGCCCTGTATGGGGACCTCACGACCAGACTCCGATCTGTGGCTGCACCCCACACGGTTGTTCGTGCCTTGACGAGAAAAGATCGCAGCCCGGAGTTCGGGACGAGGAGCGACAAGACGGAGTTCTTGGCATTCAGTTCGGACGGGTCGATACTGGCCTGTGTGACTACCGGTGCAGGAGTAAGACAGGTAGGGTCCGAGATCTGGCTCCACTCGTGGGAGACTTCTACTGGGAAAGAGGTTGCACCCCCTGTGTCCCTCAATCCCGGCGATCAGATGAAGCTGGCTCTCAGCCCGAATGGCCTGGTACTCGCGCAAGGAGGCATCGTCGGGTGCCACGGTGAATTGTGGCTCTGGAGAATGCCGGCTTGGTCCCCGATAGGCTGCCTTGACGTGTCACCCCCGTGCATGAGCGATGGGTCATGTACGGAAGATGAACGCACAGGCGTCGAATTCCTGGACCAAGTCTTCTTCAGCCCCGACGGAAAGGCGCTTGCGGCGCGTGTGGTAAGGCATTCTCCTGACATCGACGCGTTTGAAAAAGAGCGGACGGATATGTATCTGTGGGACACGGATATCAACTCGTGGAAAGCACAGGCGTGCGCGATCGCGAATCGAAACCTCTCCACGGCTGAATGGAAGCGCTATTTGGGACATCGAGCATACTGCAAGACGTGTCCGGATCTGCCGCACGGAGAGAGCCGGGAAGTCGACCACAACTCGCGAGAGCGGCAAGGAAAATGAACGCCGGCGGGCCATGAATCCGCCAAGCCCTTCAGCGGCTACCCGGTTCCGGCTGGTCGATCCGGTTCATTCCCCATCGAGCCCTTTGTTGGGAAGAGTACGGTTGGGGGTGGCGGTCTCTGCTCCGGCACTCGGAAGACGAGGTAATTCAGCACTGCGATCAGCGCGAGCACAATCACTCCCGACCAGAGTGCGTCAGAGGGGAAATGCCCGCCCTGGGCGATTCGCGCGACACTCATGACCACACCGTACACAACCCCGCCGACAAGCGCGCCCACGCCGACAACGGGGCTCAGGGGCGTGAATGCCGCGCCGGATGAGAATGCGAATGCCATGGCACAATGCCCGCATGTGAAGGAGCGGCCGTTTCCTCCGGGATCCGGCGGCCACACGCGGCGGAATTCGGAACTCCCGCCGTACATGGCAAGGTCCGCGGGGCGAGGTCTTCCCCAGTAGGGCTTGAGCACTCCGTTGACGATCAACCCCGGTCCAAGTACCACGGTAAGCACCACCACAAGGCAAGCCCGGACAACGAGATCGGAACTCTTGCGGAATCGGAGGATCGCGCACGCGGTGAACGCTCCCAGAGCCAAGAGGATCGTCGGCACGTTACCGTAGTCGTACAGAGCTGCCCAGGGCTGCTCACGGCCGTGAATCCATCCCCCGTTGAGACCCCCTTCCTCGTAGAAATGCCTTGTCCAGGCTCGATCCGCGCCTGTGAGATCAAGGATCAGCGTCCCGGCAACCCCGAACACGAACAGCCCGACGGCAATGCACAGCCCCCTGGTTCGTGGGGGGATCGTCCGCAATCCTGCCCCCAGTCTCGATGTGATAGGTTCGGCCATGTTGTGCTATCGTCCGGTTCCCTGTGGCGGGGAGTACCGCGGCTCGCTGGGGAAACGCGCGGGGTTCCCGATCCCGAGGGATCAGAGGGTGAGCGTCTGTATCACCTTGCGGAGCCGCGACTTGTCCTGCTCGGACATCCTGGTTATTCTCAGTGCCACGACCGTCTCGCCGGTTTCGTTCTTGACCCACTGACATTGGGCCGCGAAACGAAACGATTCGATCGGGCCGAAGTCCGTGGGTTCGACCACGAACACACCCGACTCGCCGGACTTGCACGCGAGCCCCACTGCCACGACTCCAGTTTCCGACACGTCCTGGACTCTGCCGACGACCTTCGGCGTCTTCGCGTTGAAGATCGGCACAGGGAACACCAAGGTGCCGCGCGTCTGTTCCCGGGGTTCTTCCTGGAAGACTCCGAAATCCGGTTCAACCGCGGTTCTCACCCGCTCGGCATTGGCTTTCGTCGGTTTGGGGGATTCCCAGACAGTGTGCGGCTTGACCCGTACCCCCTCGTCGATCCCCATGTCACGCACCACGTCGCCGATGTCCACGGTAGAGTCGTATGTGGGCATCCTTCGGTCAAGTTCTTTTCTGGAGATCGCCCCCGCGTGTGCGAGCTTGTCGAAGGCGTTCTTCAGGCCCTTTGCGGACAAGCTGTACTTCTCCATCAGGTCGTAATCGTCCATTCCTCCCCTGATGTCGCGTACCAGATCTGTTGCTTTGACTATTCGGTCGCTTCCCGCGGCCGCGACAGGTACCTTGGTCTGCCCCATCTCGGTGGCGAGCTCTTGCACTTGGGCATCGGTCAGGACCCGTGCATTGGTGAGGCCGGTGATACGTTCTTCCACATCGGCAGATTTGAGGTCCCCCCGCTCGACGAGCTTCTGCAGAAGACTTTGCAGGCCCCTGGCATCTATGCGGTATTTCCGCATAATCCAGATATCGCTCATGCCCAACCGAATATCCTTGAGCGCGTCCTTTATTGCTATCCGCCGCTTGGCCATCAGGCGCCTCTGGAACACTCCTTGCTTCGCAACCCCGAAGCAGGGTCCAGCCTTCTAGGTGGAGTGAGCGTCGCATCGATCCACGGAGGGCCTTGTGTCCACGCGCCCTTTACCACGGGGCAGCGACTCGGTCATCGTCGGCTCAGGATACCTCCACGCTGCACGACTTCTCGCCTGCGCGTCATCCGAATCTCACATGAAAGCATGCGAAGATGCCGAAAAAGGTCTCAGTGCCTGCACGGCCGGACAACTCGTTCCTCTCGGTCAACGTGCCGTCACATCACCGGCACAGTGCCCGGCTTCTCTTCGAGCAACCGATGGGTGATGGAGAGCACGTCGCTCAGAACCGAAGAAGACTGGCGGACCCGGTAGGTATTATAGCCATCCCTGGGTCCGCAAGCAAGCGCGTCACACCTGGGGAGCCGGAGGGACTCACGTCCGAACACAGGCAGCAACAACGACCGTGGAGGAAGACGCTGAGCAGTGCCTGCAGCCGATGAGACCTCCGGTGGAGTGCGCGAACCGGAGAGAGGTCAGGACTGGGGCCGCGGTCACGTCCGCGTGACGGTAATCGTCACCGTCGCGGCAGGTGACACGTCCTCAGCAGCAAGACCCTTGTTGAGGAAGATATGCTTGAGGCCGGTCACGTCCGTGGTTGCAACCACGTCCGCGAAGCCGTCACCGTTGAAATCGCCCACCGCGGTGCCGAAGGTGTTCCCCGCTCCAAAGCTGACACCTGCGCTGAACAGCCCCGTGGTCTTGTCGAACAGATAGTACTTGCTTACTGCGCCGTTGTAGTTGCCTGCCACCACGTCGAGGGTTCCGTCATGGTTCAGGTCCGCCAGCCTGATCCCGCCTGAGCTGTCGCCCGAGCCGATGTCGATGGCGGTGAAGCCGTTGAAGCCGTCGTTGCGGTAGAAGGTCTCGGTGCCCGCGGAACCGCTGCCGTCGTTCGCCACCACGATGTCTCTGGTTCCGTTGCCGTCCACGTCACCTACTACGATGTATTGCGGGTTCCTGTTGCCACCGGTCGGGGTTGGCAGCACTATGGTTTCGTTGAAATGTCCGTACCCGTCGTTCACCAGAATAAGGTTGTTGGCATAGGTCTTGCCGACGATGATGTCAGGATTGCCGTCTCCGGTCACGTCGGACACGTCAACCGTCGAGGTCCAGCCGGAAGCGGTCGTGTCGATCGGAGTCCCAGAGTCGAAATTCCCATACCCGTCGTTGAAATAAACGAGGTCAGTGCCCGTGTTCTTGCCGACCACGATATCCGCATCCCCGTCGCCGTCGAGGTCACCGACTCCGATGCCGCCGAAATCACCATTCTGTGCGTTCGCCAGCGCTACACCGCTCTTGAACGAAATAGCCGCGGGGTCCCACAAATAGACCCTTGCGTTGTTGTAGTTGCGTGACGCCACGTCTACATAGCCGTCACCATTGAAATCGCCCAGAGAGATCGCGCACTTGGTTTCAGTGTCGGTCCCGAGCTGGGTTCCCGAAGTGAAACCGCCACTCCCGTTGCCCAGGTAGAAGTAACTGGGTATCCCGGTGGACCCGCTCCAGTTCCCTTTGGCCGCGATGATGTCGAGATTGCCGTCATGGTTGAGATCCGCGGTTTCCACGTCAAAGGTGGTCTGGCTGGTGTCCGCTCCGAACGTGGTCCCGCCGGCGTCAAAGCCCTGCCAGGAACCATTGGGGGTCGTGAAGGTGTAGGTGAAGGTGTCAGTGCCTCTCTTTGCTGGGGTGTAGAGATACTGCTCGGAGTAGTTGCCGTTATCGTCCGTCCACAGGGAATCAGCCACTTTAACGAGGGTTCCGCCTTTACTGGTCTGGATTCCGGCTTTGGCCGCATCGTAGTCGTACGGATCAAAGTGCACGTCGGCCAGAACCGGCTTGTCCGCGTCATGCCCGGTCAGCTTGATGGTTATCGGGGTCGACAGGGGGGTCGATGTCGTGATGTTGTCGGCCGTGGGATGACTGGTGAGCATCACGTTGTTGTCTATTGTCACGAGCGCATTGCTGCTGGTATCGTTGCCGCCGCCACCGTTATCCTTCACGTAGAAGGTGAAGGAGGTGTCGGAGGGGTCGTTGACAGCGGTCTTGTACCACACCTTGTTGGTAGCCAGTTCGGCACCCGCGGCGAGGGCATTCACCCCTGCAGTCGCGTCGGCCTCGGTCGCGTACAGGGAACCGTTAGTGGGGAGCGTATTGAGGAAGAAGGTCAGAGTCTGTCCCGCGCCCGGGTCCGAGTCATGACCGCCCAGGGCGATGACTGCGGGAGTATCCTCAAAGGTAGCCACCGCCTGGTCGTAGGCGACCGGCTTGTGATTCACGTCCACTGTGAAGTGGTCAAACCCCGCGGCCAAAAGGGTTCTTTCCGCGCTCACCTCGACTTCGAGCGTCACGGTCTTGCCCACGTACATCGATACGTCGAAGTCAAAGTGGGTCGTGTCCATGTTCTGCGCGGTGAGGTTCGTTCGTGCATGGAACGGATCGTTCACGTCGGAATGATCACCGACCGGTGCGGTCTTCACCAGCGTCTCGATCAGGTTGTGGCCCGCGTCATACAGACTCACGGAGAGGAACTGGTCGAGCGTGTCACCCGTCACAGGATCGCCGTCGTCGGAGAACCCTTTGCTATAGTAGTTCCAGTACCGCATATCCCAGGAAAGCGTCTTGGTCCCATCGGGGAGGGTGATGTCCTGTGACACGGTCATGTTCGAGTTGTACGTCTGAGCTGCGAAGGCCACGTTCATGCCGTCCGTGGCCGAGAAATTCTGGGTGTCTATGCCGGCGGCGATTTGGGGCGCCTTGTCGTAGTTGTCGGCATAGTCGTAGTACGGGTTGGTCACGTCACTGGGGTCATTGATGTTGTTGAATGTTCCCGCAGCGATGGTGCCGCCGGAGACGATGCCCCAGGTAGAGAGCCATGGAAAGTAGTATCCCGCGGGAAGGACCGGCGTGTCTTTCAGAGTCCAGCCGGTGTACGCCTGCTCGAAGCTCCCGTTGGTGATTACGGTGTTGTCGAGCGTGATCGAAGTGCTTGCGAGCTTGTCGCTGTCCAAGAGCGAGGGTAGGGTGCTTTCGCCGGTCTTGACTTCCAGGGTCCAGTCGTGGTCGGCTCCGGACCCTGTGGGGTTATCGCTGGCCCACACGGTCGCGCCGGTCACCGCGGCCACGGAGGCCAGCAATCCCGCGCCGTCGCTCCCTTTGCCGATGTCGCACCCATAGAAATCAATTCGTGCGTCCTCAGTCAGAAGCGCACCCAATGCGGTCCAGGAAGCCGCTTTCGATTGGACGGTGTACGCGCTCCACGATTCGGCATCGCTCAGGTTCAGGATTCCCGGGTCGCCGTGGCTGACGAAGGCAAGGTGTTCGATCTTCTGACCGGTGGTTTTCACGAGGTCGTGCAAAGCCTCGGTCATCGTGTCGAGATTTCCGTTCACGCCGTCATACTCGACCACTGTGGCGCCCGCGCTTGCCGCGGTCTTTAGCGCATCGCTATCCGGCAGGGTGTTCGATACCAGGATCACGTCATTGCCATGGTCGAAGGCGGTTCCGAGAGGATTGTCTTGAGACTGGGCCGAAGTTTGCGAAACCGGGCCGGCCGTGGAAACGTCTGTCGTGCCGGCATCGGTGGTTTTCGTCGCGTTCGGATCGGACTGGGACGTAGTCGCGGTTGTCTGAGCGTCAGTATGAGTATCGGAAGACTGATGGGTGTCGGCCTGGGTCGCATCGACCGGATGATCCTGTGCTGCGGTGGCGACGGTCGCGTCGAGAACGATTCGCTCTTCGAGTTGCTCGAGTATCAATCTTCGTCTGTATGATTTCGGGCCTTGCCTCGTCAGTATGTTCATTGCTGACCTCCGACTGTCCGCGATGGTGTGCGGGTTGCCGATCTCTTTGCAATTTCAGTGCCATACCTACATCGCAAAAACACTCACGTAACACCGCGGAATGAGGCTATCTTTTCGCAACGGGCCCGGCACGCAGAGCTCATTTGGTGTGTGATTGGCACACGCGCGTGTGAAAAACACTCTTCGTCTTCATTGATGATTGGAAATGGGGCTAAAAACAGTGGGTTAAGAACGGTCACGGGGCGTGTGGAATTCACGTTGCGTGTGTTTTGCACACGCACGACGAGCCTACCCAGCCCGGGAATACCGGCCTATCTTGCGTCCCATCCAAGATTCGCACTCTTGTCGCCGCGCGAAGATTTGGTGGTCAGAAACCGCTTCATTGCCGGGCGTTGTTGAAGTTCAGCGGAGAAGAAAGCGGGCGTTTCGGATCGCGGAGAACCCACTTAGGGCTTGCCGCGAAATAGCTCTGTCATCTGTCGTAATCCGTTTCCATGGGTAGAAACCCATCGCTATTCAACGGGCGCCCAATGGGCGCGGGGCTTTCCTGCCCTGAAAGGGCAGACTGCGAATAGCCGTAGGTTTCAACCTACGGGAAGCGAGGCAAGTCCATGCGGTTCTCTAATTGATCGCAGTTGCAAGCTTTGTTTTGCCGCGGGTCCTTGCCCCGTGGTGGGTCTCTCTGCGCGTCGACCAACGTGGACGCGACATGGGCTTCGTCTCACGGCCGTGGGGCGCATTTGCAGTCCAGATTCGGCTCCTCTTGGCTGGAGGGCCCGTCTGCGGTGATATCCCTCTGTTCGGGAACGTACCCTATGCATTTCTTGGAGCCGCTGGCGTCTACGCAGGGCCATTCCCAGGTCCATTTGCCGTCGGCGATGCACCGGTGTCGGGGATCGCCCAGGAGCTCGACGAGCGGTTCCTGCTCCAAGACAAGCCTGGGGGCGGACTTCTTCATCGCCATGAGCTCGTCGCGCATCCAGTCGCAGGTGAGCTTGTTCCTGAGCGCCCTGAGGGCCTGTTGCGCCTCCACATGACCTTGCTGTGAGGCTCGGTGGTACCAACGAAGGGCCTGGCCAAGGTCTTTCCGACACCCTTTCCCTTCCTCATACATCCCCGCAACGTGGAACTGTGCGGAAGCGAGCCCTTTCACGGCATTCCGAAGCAGTATCTCGAAGAGTTTGCGTTGGTCATCGGACTCGTTGACTGAGAGGCCGTGGCTCCAGGACAGATGCTTCTGGCCGATGAGCCGGCCTTCGGAAATCCGAATGGTCAGGCTATCCCCTTCGTAGCCGTGTTCTTCCTGGAAGCGGAATGCGTCGATCTTCTTGGGGCCCCACTGGATGAAGCCGTCTCGGCTCACCACGTGGATCAGGAAGTTCTTGGTCACAAAGACTCGGTCGCCGTGCTTCAGGGAGAGGCGGATCTTGTCTTCGGGCCGCGCAATCCAGGTGAACAGGCTATGGTTCTTGCCGGCTCTGGGCTCGTGGGGGTAATACAGGTATATGTCCAGCCCCACGTCGGTGGCGTTCTTGACTGACACTGAATAGAGCCTCTCACAGGCGCCGCCGGATTGCTCGCACGTGGTTCGGGCAAGCTCCTGAGCTTCCTCTGCGGAGAACCCCACGGCCGAGCCCCTGATGCCCCGATCATAGTCCGCGAAGAACACCATGTTGTTCCCTTTGGGGGTCTTGAGCTCCTCTGCCGCCCATCCGGCCACGCTTCGGACCTGGTACCGGTACGCATCTCTCACGCTCTCGTCCGCGTCGGATTCGGCGAGGGTCAAGCCGGGATTCATCGCAAGAACCCAGGCGAGAGCAACGCATCCCGTGAAGAAGAGTCGGCCCATGCGCACGCCTCCTTCTTCATGGATAGACATCCTGTGCGCAAGTGTCAAGCGTGGCAGCGATTCCCTGAAGATCACGGCCGCCGGTCTATGGCAGCGTGCGGTACCCGATCCCCTAAAGGCGGCTGGGAGCCGCAGCCAATATTCGCGTCACCCTTCCTCGGTCCGCATGAAGACCCAGGGCGGGGCGAGTTGGTTCTACGCAAACGAAGAAGGGCACGTTGCGTTCTCCCAGAGCTTCTGAACTCAAGATCTCTTCTCGACAAGTGAAGAAACCGAACGTTATTAGTGAAAAGCCTCCGGCACAAGGCGTTCATGCGTTCTGAAAATCAGTCCACGCGAGGCCCAATTGACGAACAGCAGCGGCTACAGTCCCGACCTTGAGGTCACGATTTCCCCAATCGGGCAAGGAAGCCACTCTCTGATTGGAAGGGTTGCATCATTTGCGATGGGACCCACGGCTGCGCCGCGGCAGTTCTCGGCAGCCGAGAATCATGAGCTTCCGAGCTGCCTCGCGGTAGGTCATCTTGTCGCCACCAGCGTTTCCAGCCAGACGGGTCCTTTGGAATCGGCGAGGAGTAGGTTTTGGGGTATTGCCCGCCCCATGTCCTCATATGCCTCCATGACCGCTTGAAGCGCGTCTTGGACATTTTCCAGGACTTCCTCTATGGTGTCCCCTTCGGTCACGAGTTCCGGGAGTACAGGTGAGGTAACCGTATATCCGCCTTCCGGCTGGGGAGTGAGAACCAACGGAACCTTCAGAATCATCGTAACCTCCGTGTTCGTTGAGTCGCATCTTCTGGCGACTCCGCTGCATGCACTACACGGCCGCCTTTCCCATGGCGAGAAGGGCCAGCATGACCAGGCTCAGCACGGTGAGCGCCGCCACCGTGACCCATGATACCAGATTCAGCACAAATCCGTTGGTATGCTCCTTCATGACCTTGGGATCGTTGATCAGGAGCAGGAGGAAGACCAACACCACCGGCAACGCGACCCCCTGAAGCACCTGAGACACAAACATGATCGGCACCAGAGGTAAACCGGGAATAAGTATGAACAATCCGGAAAGCAACACGAGGCTGCAGTAGAGCCCATAGAACTCGGGGGCTTCGGAGAATTTCTTATCCAGGCTCGATTCCCAGCCGAATGCCTCGCATATCGTGTACGAAGTCGACAACGGCAACACCGACGCGGCAAACATCGAGGCGTTGAACAGACCGAACGCAAACAACCACCCACTATAGTCGCCGGCTATGGGCCGAAGCGCAAGTGCAGCCTGGCTCGCATCTTCCACCTTGATGCCCCACCTGAAGAGCGTCGCCGAACAGGTGAGAATGATAAAGAATGCAATCACATTCACCACTACTGATCCAGTGATCACGTCGACTCGTGCGGCCCTCAAGGCTTTCATCCCCAGGCCCTTGTCCACCATCGATGCCTGAAGATAGAACAGCATCCAAGGGGAAATCGTCGTACCTATCACGCCGACCAGCATCACCACAAAGGGGGTGCTGACGCGAATCGCAGGGGTCATCATCGAATCAGCGACCTCTGCCCAGTCAGGTCCCACCCAGAATCCAGCGAGGGGGTACGCAAGATAGAATACGCACGCGGTCAGGAACATCTTCTCGACTGATCTGTACGTGCCCTTTACGACCAGCCACATGAGAAAGAATATGCTCAGAGGGATAGAGAAGTATTTGGATATCCCGAAGATCTCCAACGCGGCCGCAATACCGGCGAAGTTGGCAAGCACTGTCCCGAGATTGGTGACCAGAAGCATCACCATGAAATAGAAGGTGATCTTCACTCCGTACCGCTCGCGTATCAAGTCCGAAAGACCTTTGCCGGAGACCAAAGCCATGCGCGCGACCATCTCCTGGACGATGATCAACACGACCGTGATCGGCGCCAGGAACCTCAGCATGGCCAGACCAAAATCCGCGCCGGCAAGGGTGTAGGTCGCGATTCCACCGGCGTCGTTGTCCACGCTCGAAGTGATTATCCCCGGCCCCATGATGACCAGCAATCCCCAAAGCGCGGCCATACGTCGTTTGAGGAAGCCCGGCGGGGCAAGGGTATCCTTCTGCGTGGTTGTGTCAGGCACTTCGAGACCTCCAGGAAAACCCCCACGGCCGCGACGCGGCCACAACGAACCATGGGTAATGGTTCAGCGGGATCGTCTGTCCAACACAAGAGTAAGCCAGAAAGGCACCGCGACGCGAAGAAATCAAAGAACAATTCTCAGGCTGCCATTCTTGAGAGCAGGCTTTCTTGGTGTCTTGGCGGTTCATTCTTGTGCACTATTTACCGAGATGGGGAGCGAGTATCTCCAGCAATGCCTTGAATCTGATCACCCCCTTGATGCGGTTGTCCGTGTCGACCACCGGAATCGCACGGAAACCATACTTTGCGAACAGTCCGGCGATCTCATCCGCGTCGTCATCCATATTCACCGCGACCAATCTTGTGGTCATGATTCTGTTGAGGGGGGTGAAGATGTCGTTGGAAAGGAGCTCCTTGAGGCTGATTACGCCCAGCAGCCTCGATTCCTCGTCAACGATGTACGTGTAATACACGACGTCGATCTCACCCGCGTGCTGCCTGATGTAGGCGAGCGCGTCCACAATGATCTTGTCCCGAGGCAGCGCGACGAACTGGGTGGTCATGAGCCCTCCTGCTTCGTCCTCTTCGTGCACCAGGAGGTCCTTGACCGTCTGCCGGTATTCGTCGTCCATCTCCTTGAAAATGCCGGTCGCCATGTCAGGGGGGAGATCGGCAATCAGGTCCGCGGCTTCGTCCGGAGACATCTCCTCGATGATATCCGCTGCCTTTTCGGGTTCCAACTGGCTCATGATGGCGCGTTGCACCCGGGGATCCATTTCTTCGAGCGCTTCAGCCACTACTTCTTCGTTGAGCCCATCAACCACTGCGGCTCGTTCGTGCAGGTCGAGTTCCTCAATGATGTCGGCAAGGTCCGCGGGATGGAGGGATGCCAGCGCGGCCTGGGGGATCTGGAGACGCAGACGTCCCGGATCGGTGAGAGGATGCACGTAATGCCATGCAATGAAGCGGTCTTTGAGGGAATAGTCGAAGAACCAGTTGAAGAACCCGACCACCGCGTCTTCGAAACCGAGCCTTCGCAACAAGCCCCTCATCCCCACATCGACCTGGGCGATGATCATCTTCTGGTCAGACCTCAGGAACTGAAGATCGTTGACGCGCACCACCTTGGCTCCGTGAATGTCGACGATCTGCTTGTCCAGAAGAAAATCCTTGAGAAGGAACTCTTCGGCATCATTGGAGAAAGGCGTCTCTATGGCACCGGGCTTCAGGCCGATGGAGCGGTCGTTTATGGTGTCGACCGAGGTCCAATCG
Organism: Thermodesulfobacteriota bacterium; assembly: GCA_040755955.1. Lineage (GTDB taxonomy): Bacteria > Desulfobacterota > Desulfomonilia > Desulfomonilales > Desulfomonilaceae > JBFMAA01. The sequence continues at coordinate 25,237 of JBFMAA010000027.1, read as the reverse complement.
ACCCACCAGAGATTCCTGCGCCACAGGCCGCGTCGATAGACAAGCTTCGTGACCTCCGGCTCCGGCATGTCCAGGGCGACCGCGAGATCCGAGAGCTTCCCCAGAAGCTTCCCATCTGAAGAGAGTATCCTCTTGTGCACGAGCCTGCTCAGGAAGTGTGGTCCCCTCTGTGGTTCCGGCAAGACGATTCCTCCGTGGCGCTCATGCCTCGATCTCTTCTTCGGCTGAGAACAATTGCTGCGATTCGGCCCGTCGTAGGCTGACAAACTCGGGTCGGCTACCCGTACAAGGCGAGGAGTCCGACAAGGGAGACATCGGGGCTCCGTTGACGCTGCCATTATCGCGCTGATCGCGGCGCGGGCCAAGGAGAACTCGCGAAGCCGCGCACCATCGGCACCGGAGCCTGTGTCACACGTATTCCCACCTTCAGAACAGAGAACCGAACGAGGCACACTCGATTACCGGCCGAGGCTCCCAGCGGCTTCGTTCAGGCCTGCGGCTGCGCTGCCAATGAAATTCCCCAGTGAAGAGATCTTCTTCAGCTTCGCGACAGGGTCGTGTGAGGTCGGGTCTGCCCGGGATCGTGCCCGAGTGCCGTTCCATTGGGTAGATTTGAGATCGCGGCGCAGCCCCCGGCTTGCCGGCTCTCCGCGGCAAGACGTTGACCGTACTCCATTCTTTTATCTTGATGGAAACATGAATTGAGGCATAATAGGAGAGGCAGACCAGCCCTCACATTGAAACTCAACGTGTCGCGGTCATCGCCCAAGTCCGTGTCGGGAGGAAGAGAGATGCCACTGAAGAAACAGCTCGAGGTGATGCTGGCCGATGCACCGGGAGAGCTCGCGAAATTGACCGACGTGCTCAAGAACGAACACGTGAACATTGAGGCCATGAGCATTCAGGATGCGAACGAGTACCTCATCGCCCTGTACGAATGCCGAAGCCAGACAGGCCGCCGGGTCGCTCCCAGAGACTACTACGAGGCGATACTCAAGGAATCGGAGAATTACTCCATGATCCGCGTGATCGTGGACAACCCCGAAAAAGCTATTGAGATCCTTAGGAAAGCCGGGTATCAGGTCAACGTCAGAGACGTGATCGGCATGATCCTGGCCAACAAGCCGGGGTTACTCAATCTGGTATCGAGGAAGTTCGGAGATGCGGGGATCAACATCGCGTACACGTATGGATCGGGGTTTTCGGACAGTGAAGCGGCTCTTTTCATCTTCCGGGTCTCCGACGTCGACAAGGCTCTCGAGATCTTCCCTGACGGCACCCCCTTGGTCTAGCGAGACTCCGGAGCGGTCATGGAGCTCGAACTGAGACAGATTGGCCCCAGGAAACTGGAAGTGGTCTCCCCGAACTGGTCGTTCGTTGTGGATTTGAAGGAGAAATTCGGGGGCGAAAACTCCGGTCCGAATCCTTCCGAGCTGACTGCTGCCGCGTTGGCGGCGTGCGAGCTTCTCACGGGGGTTGTCTGGGCGTCCAGGAGGCACCATGTGGAGCTGGAAGGTCTTGCCGCGACAGTAAAATGGGACTACGCGGAAAAGCCCGATCGGATTTCCCGCATCAATGTGGAAATCCGCAATGTGAGCTCCCAACTCGGAGACGAGCGGAAACTGCGCGCGTTCACGGCCATTGCCAAAGGCTGCACGGTCACGGAGACGTTCAAGATGCCGCCGGAGCTGAATCTGAAGGTCGAGTGACGCGAAGCGCGGGCGTTCGCTCGGATGGCAGGCGTTCAGCCGGATGCCGGACGAACGGACCACCAGCACAGAAAGAGTCCAAGGAAGCCGGTTCCCACGAATGGCAGATGAGCAGTGTTCTTTGATTTCTTCGTGTCCCGGTGCCCTTGTGATCTGTTTCTGGGTGGGACAGCCGAAGCCGTTGAACCATTGGCTCCCCATGAGGAGTCACGCACGGCCTGGAGGTGTCATGTCATTCCTTTGCGACAAGCCGCTGCAGATGTACTCGGGCCGTAGATTCCCGCCGGTTCGGCCTCGCAAGGAAGATCATACCGACGAATCGAAGGAATCGGACTGCCTGTACGAAGTCCGGATCATCGACAACGATCACAACACATATCGGGAGGTCATGGACATCACCATGGACGCGCTCGACATCACGGAGGATCTGGCCTTTTCGATTGCGTGGGAGGTCGACCATATGGGATCGTGCGTGGTTGCCAAAGCTCCCAAGTCTGAAGCTGACGGGATAGCCGGCGTCATCAGGACGATCGGCATCGAAGTCCAGGTGAATCCCGTGAAATCAGACGGCTTCCAGGTCATTCAGTAGACCGCGGCGGAGGAGTTCCGACCACGCGCGCAGCCTCCGAGTGCCGTTGAGCCTGCCGCAGGACCCAGAAGTGATGATCGCCTAAGCGCTCACTTCGGCACTCTACACACGAGAGGGGCCCCGTATTCTTGCCCAGCGCTGAAGCGTCCGGCCATTTTCAGTCGCCCCTGCGGGGCTTGGGAAGGCTGACTTCCCGGAGGGACGTTCGATAATAGCCGTGCCTTTCAAGGCCGGACGAGAGAGCAAGGAACCCCAAGTGAGCGCCAATGAGTGATGACCGGACATTCGGGAGCTCACGTGTGGGTATCTGCGGTCGGCGTTGCGCAATGTCCGATAAGACGTATTATGTTAACTCCTGAATCGCTGAGAGCGACGACTCTGATAGGAGTGTCCAACATCACCTCACGCCCAGTGAGGTGATGAACCTCCCGTATCGACCCTCCGAGAATGGAGGTGACCCATGCACGCGGAACCACGATACAGCGGACTCTTGGCCACAGCAGACGAGTATTTCGCCATGCCGGACGACGGTTTCCGCTACGAGCTCACTCACGGAGTGCTGGTCATGACCCCGAGCCCGTCGTATTGGCATCAGGAGGTAGTGGAGATGCTCTGCCGGTTGATAAACGGCTTCACAGTCGCCCGCAACCTCGGCAAGGCGGTCGCGGCTCCTTTGGATGTCAAGGTCAGTTCCGCCACCGTATACCAACCGGACATCGTCTACTTCTCGAGTGCCAAATCCGCTCGAAGAAGAGAAGTCGTAGACGTGATCCCGGATCTGGTGGTAGAAGTGGCCTCTCCCGGCACGGCGCTCAAAGACCTCCAAATGAAAAAGGCGGACTACGAGGCCGCCGGTATTCGTGAATATTGGATCGTAGACCCCGACGAGAAGTTGTTCCGGTTTTTCGTGCTGCGCGGCGGCAGGTACGAAGAGCAGCCATCGGACGGGTATGTATCCGAAGTGATCAAGGGGTTTCGTGTGGATGCGGCGGCCTTCTGGGCCTCCCTGGAGTGAGACCGGGGCGGCTGCGGGCACGCGCCGGCTCTTCGTTGCTGCCGGGCACGGATATGGTTTGACAGAACCTCCTCCACTTCCCTATTATAGTTTTCCAACATGACGACGCAGCCCCCTCCACCGGAAAACCCCCTACTGACCGTCGCCGTCATCGCATTCAACGAAGCCGATCGCATAGGACGCCTGCTCAAGACCTGCGACTCCTTGGGCGTGGAAATCCTGGTGGTCGATTCGGGGAGCTCTGACGGCACAGTGGAGGTCTGCCGGGAACACGGGGCAAAGGTCATGCATCAGACCTGGCGAGGCTACGCTGCTCAGAAGCAGTTCGCCCTGGAGACGGCCCGGGGGGAATGGATACTCAGCCTCGACGCGGATGAGGCACCTTCCGCACAGGCTATCGCGGAGATACTCTCCGCGGTGAAGAACGCGGCACCGGATGTGGCGGGTTTCTCCATGCCCAGGATGAGCAGGTACCTTAACCGGTGGATTCGACACGGTGGCTGGTACCCGGACCGAAAGGTCAGGCTTGTACGGCGGGGAATGGGCCGGTGGGTCGGAGAGGGTGTCCACGAGGGGCTTCACGTCGAAGGGAACGTGGTGAAACTCTCCCAACCTCTTCTTCACTACGTGTACCGTGACATCGCGGATCAGGTCAAGACCATCAACCGGTTTTCCACCGTGACGGCCGACTATCGGCGCAGGGGCGCGTCGATGTGGTATGTCTGGTGGGGTATTGTGCACGCGGCAGCGAAGTTCCTCGAGTGCGCGGTCTGGAAGCTTGGAATCTTGGACGGAGTCCCCGGACTGATCATCGCAGTCAACAGTGCGTTCTACGTGTTCCTGAAGCATGCCAAGGCCTGGGAAAAGGGCCTTCCCAGGGATCATGGGTCAAGCGACGGCCGAGGACCTGCATGAAGATCGCGATGGCAATCGAACATTTCAGTGTTCACCGGGGCGGTGCCGAGTCCTATGCCGTGGAGCTTGCACGGAGCCTGGTATCTCGGGGCTGGGAGGTTCACCTGTTCGGACACTCCTGGGAGCAGGATCCGTCGCAAGCGATATTCCATCCCATTGCCGAACTGCCCGGATGGATTCCGCCATCCATACGTATTCTCCATTTTGCCTATCGACACAGGACTCTGGTGTCTGGTCAGACTTTCGATGTGGTGCTCGGTTTCGGAAACACGCTGCTGATGAACGTGTACCAAAGTCATGGCGGTGTCCATTACCTAAGTAATATCCGCAAGATGAAGGCCGTTCCCTACCCTGCCCTGCGTTTCCTGAAACGTCTGGGCCTTTGGGTGACTCCCAAATACCATGCCCGAGCGTGGATTGAGTCCGCGCCATTTCGCATGCCGCACACACCGACCGTAGTGGCGATCTCAGACATGGTGAAGAACGACATGGCCGAGTATTTCGGCTTGAACCCCTCTCAAATCAGGCTGGTGTACAACGGAATCAGCACCTCGCGGTTCGGGAAGAAGAGAGACCCGGAAAGACGCAAGGCCTTTCGGAAGAACCTGGGGTTCGACGATGAGGTGGTCTTTCTGTTCATGGCCTATGATTTCAGAAAGAAGGGTGTGGGGTACCTCATCGACGCTGCGGGGAAGCTCTTGCCCAATGTGGGGCCGCGGAGATTCGGCGTGGTCGTTGTGGGGGGGACTCCGTCGCGAGCTCTGCAACGCCAGGTGCGACGGCTGGGACTTGAAGGGATCGTGACGTTCCACTCGGCCACCAAGGAACCCGAGGCCTATTACGAAGCGTGTGACGTGTTCGTTCTCCCCACGTTCTACGATGCGTGCTCCCTGGTGGTGTTTGAGGCGATGGCTGCGGGTTTGCCCGTAATTACCACCGTGTGCAACGGAGCGGCGGGGATACTGCATCCAGGCAGAGACGGCATGGTCATTCAAGACCCCACGGACACCGACGAAATCGCACGGGCTATCGGGTATTTCCTCGACCATCAGGTCCTGGCATCGGCTTCGTCGGGAGCGCGCGAGACCGCATCGACCTTCACCATCGAACGCAACCACGAACAGATGATCTCGATCTTCGAAGAAACCGCCGCGACGATGGCGCCAAGGCCGGCAGAGCAGCGGCCGAATCTCCTCGCTTGACGTCCCGCTCTTACGCCCTATATTCCGTAGCATGGGGAATGCAGGTTCAACGTGCGCCCCTGTTGGTCTAATCGGGGTCTTGTCGCATGTGGCGCACAGGGTCTGATCGTGACCTCGGGAATTAGGGACACAATATGCTCAGCACGTGAATTGATAAGTGTCTCCGAGGGTTCTTGCAGGCCCGGCGCGGCGCTTCGATATGAAGTGTTTCGTGCGTCCACAGGCCTCGCATGACGAGACGAAGGATGCACACGCGTGGAAGCGGTGGTTACGACAAGGGGACTGTGGCCGAAACGTGATGATGACTGAGAGTGAGATCCTTCCGCGGTTGCCTGGTGCAATCTGGAATTGCGGTCGAGTAGGAGCTTGTGGTCCGGGTTTTCCGGCCTTCCGATCGGCCGCGACCTGCGGGAAGCGGTATCCGTAGAGGGACTCTCCATGACGGCCTCCCCACGGACCTTCCGTGGCACTCGTGCCGCAGACGGGCAAGTGTCTGCAACCCGCAGAGGAGGCTCTGATGTTGCTCAGAAATAGACTCGAAATGGTGGGATTACTGGTGGGGTGTGCCGTGCTACTTATGGCGGACTCCTGTTGGTCCCAAACCCCGCCGGCAGGAACAGCCCGGCTCGTCCAGGGGGAAGGTCTGATCCTCAGGGTGGGAACAACCGATTATCAGCCCCTCAAGAGCCGCGATCCGGTTGCCGTACAGGACACCGTGGTCACGGGCGGTCAAGAAGGCAGCAAAGTGTGGGTAAAAGTCCGCCCACCATTCGTCGCCGATGCGTCACTCGGCCGGAACTCCGGCTTCTCCGCACTCGGGGCTCAAACCGAAGGGCCTGCATCTCACCTCGCGGGACAAGTGGCCCAAGGGATAGTGCGTTTCAGGAAGAACCTGCCTCCGAGTCCCCCGCAGTCGTCATTTTCCGTGTTTTCCCCGACAGCTCTCGCGGTCGTGATGCCAACAAGGGAAACCGCGGACTTCTTCGTCGAAACCCTGAATGAGCTTCAGACCACCGTGGTGGTCATGCGAGGCGAAGTGAGAGTCACGAGCGTGCAACAAGACATTCCCGAGGAGCGGCTCCTGCGCGCGTGCCAAGCCGTGATAGTGGAGCGGGACAAGGCTCCGTCCCGCATCATGCGGGTGTCCGGGGAGTACATGAAAACCCTCATTGAATACACCACAATCCCCAACACGTTGCCGACCGACGTGCCTTCGTGCGAGAATCTACCGACCGTACCCTACTCTCCGCTGCCGTTCGATTACTTCGAATCCATAGACCCCGGCGTAATAGTGGTTCCGGGGCCCGGCTTCTTCCCTTACCCGATTCCGACACCGATCCCGGTGTATCCCACGATTCCTACCGTGCGGACCATGCCTACCGTGCCGACAACCCCAACCACCCCAACGACGCCGACTATGCCGACCGTGCCGACAACTCCGACTACGCCCACTTCACCTACCACCCCTACTCTGCCGACCGTGCGGACGTTTCCCACGATTCGCACGTTTCCGACGATTTTCACGTTAACCACCGTCCGGACGCTGCCGACAGTGAGGACGTTGCCGACCATCAGGACATTTCCTACATTGGCAACACTCCCGACTGTTCGCACGTTCGTGACTTTGCCGACAATGCGCACCTTTGTCACGCTTCCAACTCCGCCCACGGTGAGGACTTTCTTGACGATTCCCACGGTGCGCACATTCCCAACGTTTCCGACGATCCGCACTTTGCCGACGAGAGGAACGATACCGACCGCGGTCACGTTTCCTACCATTCGCACCATTCGGACTTTCCCCACCATTGCGACCTTGAGGACCATCCCCACGATCGCCACGATTCAGACGTTCCGCCCGGCTCAGGTTCCGACAGCCGGTGTGCTTCCGACGGCCCGCGCGGTTCCTACCATGCGCGCTCCGGTGACTGCGGGCCCTCGGCTTCCCGACAAAGTGCGACAACCGCAGTCTGAATCGGAAGGTGGCCGAGTACTCGATCGAGGACGGCACCGAGGCAGTGATCTTGACGACAACCGCATGCGTGAGCGAACGAAGCATCGCGAGGTCGATACCGAGAGGAGCCGCGTGCCTGAGAGGACCAAGCATCGAGAGATGGGCACGCAAGGCGGAATCGACCGCTCCCACGATGACCTGGACCAGGACAAGAGCAGGCGACGGCGATGACCTCAACGACCGAAGACCGCGCCGGGTTCCTCTATGTAGGAGTCGGAGCGGTCTTTCTGGCCTCGCGGATATGCTACTACCTGGTAGGGGTCCGTTTTGACGCGAGTGTGTTGTACTACGGCTGGCAGTATCTTGACGTGAATCTCCTGCGAGACCGACTCATCGAAAGCGTCATGAACTCGCATTCCCAGCCTCCCCTCTTCAACCTGTTTCTTGGCTTGGTCGTGAAGTTTCAGCCTGCCCATTTGGCGCAGGCCTTTCACACGGTATTCCTTGGTCTCGGGCTGGTGATGGCGCTCGCCCTCGTCGCCCTCATGCAGGGTCTGGGGCTCCCCAGGACGTATTCCGTGCTTCTGACGCTTCTCTACATGGTGAGTCCCACCACCGTACTGTACGAACACGTGCTCCTCCCGGAATACCCTGTGGCCTCTCTTCTTTGTGTGGCGTCTCTGCTCCTGTTGTGGTGGATGAGAGGCACCACTGAACTCAGCCATCCGGCCGAACCTTTATCAGAAAATGCGCTTTCCGGGGGAAGGAACTCCTTGCAAGAAATTCCTTCGCCCGGACCCCCATCCTCAAGAACCGCCATGGCGAATGGCCACAGCCAAGCACGAAAGTCAAAACCCCACCTCACAGGTGAACGGTGGATGGTCAGAACCAACCAATATCTCAAAAGTTTTCGGAAGGGGGTCTGGGGGACAACCCTTCTTCAAAACCACCATGACAGCGAGCGGTCACAACCAAGCATGAAAGTCAGCTCCCGACATCCCGAGAACCCGCGGCATGGTCAGCACCACCCGATGTTTCAGAAGTTTTCGGAAGGGGGTGCGGGGGACAACCCTTTTTCAAAAGGGTTTCCCACGGAAGACTTTCTGATAAAGGGTTTCCTCCGGAAGACTTTCACGGGAACTCTTGGGATAGTGCGGCTCCCGCTGGTCGCCGCGGAGAACGCCAGATGGTCACGACTTCCGTGGAGTAGCATTTTCATCCTTGCTTGGGACAGCGTGCGGTCATGGGGGTCTTGCACAGAGCCGCACCGCACACAGGTCCTCAGATCAGCCGTTTCTCACCGGCAGAGAGGGCTTGGAATCGGCGTACTCTTCTTTCTTACCCTTGCCGTCGTCGTACTGACGAAGAGTGTGTTTCAACTCGTGTGGCTTGTGGCCGCGTGTGCGTGGCTTATCGCAGGAGCGCGACTCCGGTGGAAGTCCGTTGTCCTGGCCCCGGTGGTTCCGATGATGCTAGTGCTTGGATGGCAGGTATGGACCTCGCACCGATTTGGTGTCTGGGTGACCAGTAGCTGGCTGGGGATGAATCTGAGCCGAAACACCGTGGAGAGACTGCCCGCGGAAGAGAAGATGAAGCTCATACGTGACGGACATTTGTCAGCCATGGCCATGCTCCCGGCGTTTTCCGACTTCGATGCCTACAGGGGCACCGTCCCGGAGCCGCGGCTCACTCAGATCCCTGCTCTCGATCAAGAGTGGAAGCGACCGCCCTCGTTCGGGGTGAACTTCAACTACGTGGGGTACATAGACGTGTCGAGAGCTCGGCTTCGCGACGCGATCTTCGTCATCCAGGACCGGCCTGGCCGGTTCGCACGAAACGTGCTCGATGCAGTCACCGTGTACGCGACTCCTGCCGGGCAGTACCTGTCCGGCACTGCGAATGCCGATAAGCTGGGGTTCCTCTCTTACCTCGCGGGAAAGCAGTCCCCCGACGCGCGATCATTCTCGTGGCGGGGAGCGGTCGTGCTCGCGTGGTATGTGATCGCGATCTGCTACGGAGCCTACGCGGCTGGTCTGTTCCGGAGAGGTCCGTCGCTCGGCCGTGTTCGACCCGCGGTCATTGGATTCATGTGGATGACGATCCTCTACGTGACCGCGGTGGCGAATCTATCTGAGATCTGGGAAAACAACCGGATCAGGTTCATGGTCGATCCCCTGGCCTGGGTGATCGCAGGGGCCGCGTTGCACCAATTCGGCGCGCAGTGGGTCCGCGGCCGATCAGGGGAACAGGTGGGTGAGCGACGGTGACTGAGGAAACAGTGCCACAAATGCTGTGGTGTATATGGGCGGGACAGGCGTCTCGCCTGTCTATCGCCACATGACAGACAAAGCGCCTGCCCCACCCGAAGCCTTTCGCAATGGCGGCCATGGGTCGCCACGACTTAGGGGCTGTCCCAAAACAACCGTGCCAATCGGCTGCCCCGTCACCCCGGCGAACCCCGGATCGTGGTCCGGGGCAGGCGCCGGGGTCCAGGTCCTCCGCGGAAGACTGGATTCCGGCTTCTGCCGGAATGACCGGCTGAGTCCTGCACCTCGGCTTCGAGGATTGCTTTGCCTATTGTGAGACGGTTACCCATGGCAATCAGGAACGGTCACCGTGTTAGGCCATGGCCTCCATTGTGTGGGCTCTGTCAATCATCGCTGATGGTGTGCTTCTTGTCATCATCGAAGCTCACTACCGCTCTGACGTACTTGGCCTTGAGGCCGGCCTTCTTCAAGATATTGTACGCCATTTCGGAGCGTGCTCCTGTCGAACAGTAGAGCACGAGCGTCTTGTCCTTCGGCAGTTCGCCCAACTTGCCTTCGATCTCCTCGAGAGGGATACCCGAGGCATTGGGAAGCGCACAATAGCTAAACTCAGCGGGATTGCGCACGTCTACGAGAACCATGTCTTTGGAAGGCTTCGCCACCAAGGCTTTGAACTCGGCGACCTCCATCTCGCCCGGCATGAGCTTCTTGACGTACTTGATCTCCGCGGCTGCCGGACCGGTGGCGACTTTCTTGTCCGCTTTTGTCCAGCCTGCGTATCCTCCGTCAAGGATGGACGCGTTCTTGTAGCCCCATCCGGTTATGGTCTTGTAGGCTTGTGTGGCGGACTGCAGGCTGCCGTCCTGATTGTACAGGATGATCGCAGCTCGCTTGTACGCGGGGAACTGCTTCTCGAGAGATTCGACCTTGCCGTCAGGAGCCGCGATTGCCTTGGGGATATGCCCCTTTTCGATCTCCTGTTTCGCACGCAGGTCTATGAGTATGTACGACCCCTCCGCCTTTTCCATGGCGTCGATGTTGGCAATGTTCGAGACGACCGGATGGCCTGCTTTTTTCCACGCGTCCGTGCCTGCATGGAACACCTTCACGTTCTTGTATCCGAGCTTTTCCGCCTTCCTGGCGGCCAATGGACTCAGCACTCAGGTGAAGCCGATACAGTAGTAGATCTGCAAAGCCTCCTTGTCTTGGGGCAGCAATGTGTCTTTGAGCTTGTCAAAGCCGAAATACGGCATGCTCTTGGCGGTAGGGATGTGACCCTCCGCGAACAGGTTCGGCGGGCGGCTGTCGAGCAGGGTGTATTTCCCTTTTTCCGGTCCCTGAGCGACGAGCGCGGCCACTTCCTCAACCGTGGCAAGCTTCTCTTTGGGGACCGCGATCCCTTTCTTCACCTCCACCTTCTTCGCGAGGTTCTTGCCGTCCTTCTTGACGTAGGTGATCCGGACGGATTCACTCTTGGGGATCTCCTTCATCGACGGCGCATTGAGCAGAGCGGTGGCATCGTCGTAGTAGATGACCGCGTTGTCGTTGTCGATCTTGAGCTGAATGGTCTTGGCCTTCTGAGAGACGTCCACGAGCTTCCCTGCGAACAGGTTTGAAGCTTTCTTGTACTCTTCGTGGCACTTCAGGCAGCTCTGATCGGACATGGTTGGCAGTTTGTCTTCCGCCCGGATTCCCGGGGATAACGACGTGATGGCAAGGGTACAGGCCAGGGCCAAGAGCGCGACTCTGACTCGCATGATGATCTCCTTTCTTCCTTTGTGAATGGGATTTCTCGGGGAAGAGCCGTGTTGCAAACCCCCCTTCCCCCACAAACTTCTGAGATTAAGCGGGTCCCGCAGGATTCGGTCATCAGCGGAACCGACATCGCTGGTAGTCGGTTCCAGACTGATGCGGTTCTGTTGGTTGAGCGGGTTTCTCATGTGATTGAGCGGCCGCAGATATGGCTGAACATGGATATCCTGATACTTGTATGTATTCTGGCAGGCGCGCACGTCCGTGTCAAGACCTTTTGTCAGCAGTCGCACAAATACCTAACTTACCACAATTATAGGGGTTATCTGCATGTTCGCCCGCGCAGGCGTTACAGAAGCTTCGGTCGGCACCACGATGTGGCTGATGATGAGACTACGGTGAGTTGTTTGGCGCCTTCCCACTCGCGGGGAGCTCGCCGGGCGGTTTTTCGTTGCGCTCGAATGTTTCCTGGGCTCGCGGGAAATCGGCTGCGGAAGGGAAGTTGTTGGGGCCTGAGAACTGCTGCGACTCACGAAATCCCTTCGTGCAGATCACTCGGCTTATGGGTGACCCCAGCAAGAACCCAGCCCGTCGTCGGCCTGGAAAGCGACCCAGACTGTGGGGGGGACACAACACTTGAGGCTTGTCGTATCAATCTCAACTGGTACACTTTGTCATGAGCCCCCTCGCCGATCAAACCATGAACTGGCGTGAATAGCTATCACTTGGCTCCATGCCCACGGGCCGCAAGGAGCGAATAGGACAAGGAGGAATGCGATACCGAGAATCCCCTTGAGGATTGTATCACCCAGCGTTCTCATCACGGGAAATCTCATTGTGACTCCACCTGGGCCCGGACGGCACTCTGACCTTGTCTGAGTCGCGTGTCGCACACTGTTCGCCCACGCTCAAGGTTTGTCTTTACGCCACAAGACGGATGCACCGTGAAGCTTTTCCGCGCGTTTCGTCCCCGGATGGCGAATCATTTCCTCAGCATGTCTCGACGGCCGGGGACGCCTGGAGCGACACGCTTCAGCCGGGCACTCACGAGCACATTCCATCCAAGCCTGTTGTAGGGAAACACGCGGCCGAGCAGACGATCTACCCAACCCAGAGCGTCGAGGCGGAGGAACTGTTTCCTGGAGCTCTTGGGAAGCGGAATCTTATAGGGGATGAGATACACCGACCTCCACTTGTCTGCCGTGAACCCGGCTTTGCACAGCTTGCGCTGCATGTTCATGGGCGTGTAGAACCGCACGTGAGTCGGATCCCATCCGCACCAGTCGCGGTTTCGACGGATAGCCCGTTCGTAGCATCCTTCCAGCACGTAGTTCAGTGACAGGCAATTCTGGGTGCTCACTACCAGTCTACCCCCAGGAACCAGTGCGTAAGAAGCCGCGACGAGCAACTCCACATCATCGGCCACATGTTCCAGGACGTCCTTCATGACGATGAGGTCGAAACGCACCGACTCAGGCAACTCGGGGAATCGGGCACTTGCCACGAATCGACAAACCGACTCGACTCCTCGGGACCGGGCAAAATGATGGGCAGTTTCGAGTACGGTCGGTTCGGCGTCGACTCCCCAGACCTCCGACGCGCCGGCACAAGCCGCGTGGACCGTGAACATGCCGCCACCACAACCGTAATCCAGCACCCGTGCGCCTCGCAGATCTCCCGCGAGTTCCCTGACGAACGCGTTCTTGATACGGCTATACGCCTTGGACTGCTGATCCAGATACGCGGCCAGAGCCCCGTCCGCATCCCTGGACATCAGCCAATGGTCTGACGGATACTGCTTTCGTTCAACGATCATGGTAACCGTCTCATGAAAAAGCGAGTTCTGGGGGAAGGGGCGTTTTACTAATAAGGCTCGATTCCTTCTCTTTTCGAGAAGAAATCTTCAGTTCAGCGGCTCTGGGAGTAAGCAACGTGCCTTTTTTCGCTTGGGTAGAACCAACTCGCCCCGCCCTTGGTCTTCATGCGGACCGAGAAAGGTGGACGCGAATTTGGTTGCGGCTCCCAGCCGTCGTTTTGAAAAAAGCCCCTTCCCCCAGACCCCTATCCCCACAAACTTTTGAGACTGGGTGGCTCCCGCTGGTCGCCGCGGACCATTCGCGCAGAGAGAGCTGACGCATCTTCATGATTCGTTGTGTTCGCCTTCCGCGCATGGAAGCTGACCGGGACGAAGGAGACTCAACGGAGATACGCAGAGAGAACAGGAGGAAAGAGAGAGGTCCGCGCATTTCTCGTCATTCACAACTCACTCTTCAGGTGCGGTACCCGGGCAGAAGCATGATTCTCTCATGGTGTTCTTTCTTCTCCGCGTCCTCTGCGTCCCCGCGGTGAACTCTTACCGATCGTGCAGCAACGCCTCGAGTTGGGCATACACCGACTTCCAGGCCCTCTGCTCTCTCTGGGAGGAGAAAAGCCTCATCCGCTGCCGAGCGGCCGTCCCGAGAGACATGGCAAGCCCCGGATCTTGGATGACTCTCTCCATCGCGGCCGCAAGGGCCGCAGATTCTCCCCATGGGACCGACAACCCGGAGACCCCGTCGAGCATGAGATCCTCCACCGCGCCGGTCTTGGTGGCAACGCAGGGCACTCCCGATGCCATGGCTTCCATCAGGATGTTCGGGCATCCCTCGGAGACTGAGGGGAGCACGAACAGGTCCAGACTCCGCAGCCATCGGGGAATGTCGTCATGGGAAAGCGGTTCGAGCAGTCGCAAGTGCTTCTCGATGCCGGTTCGGGTCACCATCTGCCGGTACACGTCCCGCTCCGAATCCCGCAGCGTCCCGCGCAGTTCCAGAACCAGCGGGAAACGCTCCGACAGCCCGGCCACTGCCTTGAAGAGATAGGGAAGCCCCTTGGCATACTTGAAGATCCCTGCGCAGCCGATTCTGAAGGGTGCAAACGAGGGTTCTGCGGGCGCAGATTCGTCGTCCCGGGACGTGTCACTGGGGCTGCTTTCGAGAGACTCCGAAGGAAGAGTTCGCCGCGATCCTTCCGGTGCGCTTGGGGAAGTCGGCACTGCGTGTGCGGGCATCGCCGTGGACAAGGACCGGGAATCTGTACTACTATCGTTCAAATTCTTGACCCGCCGCGAAGATTTGTCGTCAGAATCCGCTTGCGCAAAGGGGTCAATGGCTGTGCTTCCCCTGTGGCCGTGCGCGGTTTGAACGTGCGTGGAACCAACCGTCCCCGCCATCGGAACGCGTGCGAGCCGAGGAAGGTGGCCGCGATTATTGGTTGCGGCTCCCAGCCGCTCTGTGCCGGCGTCCCTTTTCGGCGACCAGCCTTCGGCCGGGATCTCGACCGAATTGTACACGACCCGTGCCTTCTCCCTGATAGGGGACAGCGCATCTGCCATGTCGAGCAGTTCTCCGCTCAGCGCGACGACGAGATCCGCGTTCTCCAATCCGCTACTGCACAGCGCGGCCTTTTCAGGACTGAAGGGGTATTTCTTCACATCGTTCCCCACGATCGTCGTGACCGAACGCGCGCGAAACCGCTTTGCAAGCAATCCCGTCACATACCCCACAGGATAGAGGAAGAACGAATGGAACAGCTCAAACCCCACGTCCCGGTGAAGCATCTCCAGGGATTGGTACATCATCTGCAAGGTGAGGTTGTGGGGGCAGTCCCAGAGCTCTCGGGTTTCGCCGGCCCGTTCTCGACCGAGGGTGATCCGGTGGATTATCAGCCCGTCACGTGCGGAATCGACTCTGTTCTCGTCGAGGAGCACCAACGGGCCATCGGCAACTCGAAAGACCGCCACGTGGACTTCCAGTCCGCTCTCCGCGCCACATCGTGCAACTCTCTCTGCGGTCCGAGCGAGCCCGCCCCACTGGTCAGGAGGGAATTCCGGGGTCGTAATGCAGATCTTGATGTTCGCGCTCATGTGGCCCAGATTCCCTCCGCGCGGATTCGATGACGTGAGCGGGAAGAGCCAGCTCAGACTCAGCGGTCAGTTGTAGAGGAAGAACACGCCGGCCACCATCACCGACGCACCGACAAGTCTGTACTTGATGTTCTGCTCTCCGAACATCAAGTATCCGAGACAGACTCCGAAGATCAGACTCAGCCTCTTAATGGAGATCATGTACGACACGTTGATCATGGTTAGCGAGACGAAATGGGTCACGTGGACCAGGCCCACCAGCAGGCCGCCCAATGCCAGAAGGCCCCAGGAATCCGGGCGAAACGTCGTGTGGCTGCCTGTCTTTCGGGCCCGCGCATGACACACCGCCCCGAATGCGACCGTCACACCCGCCAGGATGAGAAACCCGAACTGAATCGGGCCGTACATGGTCGCTCCGAGCTTGCCCAGTGCCGTGGTGAACGACCAGATCACGGCAACCCACATCATCCTCCTGGAACCCGCGTGGGAGAAGATGGCTTTCAGAGGAGCAAACAGACCTTGGTTCACCAGATCCGCGTTGAGTAGGTAGGCTCCGCAGGTGATCAGGAGAATACCTGCCGCGCCGTGTTGACTCACGCTCTCCCCGAGGATCAGCCGGCCGCTTATGATCGTGAACAACGGGGTGAAGGCCAGCAAAGGAATCGTCAACGAAAGCGGCGCCATGCGAATTGAGGAGAGGAAAAGGTAGTAACCCCATGTCTCCAGCGGGATCAATACGAGCATGAGTGCGCCGAGTTCCGCCGAAGGAGACTGGAGCGTCATCCAGGGAACCATGGGCACCATCGAGACGCAACCCAAACCCAGGAGAACCGTTCCGGTAGCCCATTCGTCGTAGCGCTGCATAATGCGCTTCGACACCGCGTCGCAGCACGCAGTGAGGAACGCACAAGAAAGAGCAATAAGAAACCAGTTCATTGCGGTTCACGTCTACTAGGGGGATCACCGATCGTCAAGAAAAAAACTTGACTTGGCCGCAACCAACCAATAATCTAAGAAGAGTCGGACGGAGAGATGACCGAGAGGCCGAAGGTGCTCGCCTGCTAAGCGAGTGTAGGGTAAAAAGCCTTACCGAGGGTTCGAATCCCTCTCTCTCCGCCACTGACGGACCGCGCGGCCGGACGAACGAGACGGTTCCCCATTTGCTTGAGCACCACGGCTTCTGCAGACCGGGTCCCATACCCTCCGAAAGAACGGTCATGGCATAACGCCACAACGAAGCATGAAAGTCGGGGCCGACTTCTCAAGAACTCGCTGGACGATGAGCGCCACCCAATATTCTAAGAGTTTTCGGAAGGGGGTCCGGGGGACAACCCTTTTTCAAAACCACGATGACCGCACGCGGCCACAACCAAGCATGAAAATGCTTCCCCACCGGCGCCTCGACGAGCCGGCTTTCTCTGCGGCGACCAGCGGGAGCCGCACTATCCCAAGAGTTCTTGAAGATGGGGGCCCGGGGGGCCGGACGTCATTCCGGTCCTTGCTTACCCCC
>JBFMAA010000027.1:0-8413 GCA_040755955.1 Thermodesulfobacteriota bacterium | reverse complement strand
AGTGTTCTTGTTGTGGGGGGCCGGGGGTAATTAACTTCTTGCAGGAAGTTCCTTCCCCCGGAAGACTTTCGTGGGAACTCCCATCCCCCAGGAAGCCCACACGCTCCGCAACCGCACATACCTGTGATTTCATGGAAGTTTCAGTTCATCCCAGCGCTTCAGATCCCGCCTCCAGAAGTATCTTAGGCGAACGGACCGATCCTCGTCCGATTCCGGAGATGCCTCAATAGGCTTGGGCCGTGCGCCTAAGCCCCTGTGAATCTGCCACTGATCGCCCGATGAGTCATAGCTCAGGGAGATGCTCCCATCCGGATCTCCCCCGCCCACGAGGGCGATGAGGAACCTCCGGTCGTCTGCCGAGAAATCGAGGTCGTGAGGAAATCCTTCGACTTTCGACAGCGGCCCGAGAATCGTCTGTGGGGTGTGGCCACGGTCCAGCTCTCCCTTGGCGTATTCTATGACGGGACTGAGAGCCCGCGCGGCGAGCTTGACAGACTGTTGGTCACCAACGAAGGACGCAGCACCGAACAGCAGCCATGGCAGGATCAAACCTGCAAGTGCAGTGGGAACCGCAGTGGCCCAGTATACCCAGGCAGGCTTCAGGTATCCGGCACGTGAGAACATCGCATGGAGCACGCAGATCCCCGCGGCTCCAGGTATGACCATGTCGAAAATATGCCACGGTCGGGCTCGATAGAAGGGGTTCACAAAGGCCATGTAGGCGGCCATCCAAGCCGTCGCGGCAACGCAGCCCGCGAGGAAGAGCAGGTTACCCCTTCCGAGTCTCTCGATGAGACTTAGCCGGGCTTCAGGGCCGGCGGTCCGAGCGTCCGGGACATCGGATGACGAGGCCTCCGCCTTCGGCTTTCCCCATTCAGGTCGGACGATTCCCTTGGCAAGCAGGATTATCAACCAGTTGATGAACGGCATGGGAGACCACGTGTACACGTTGAAAAGGAGCACCGAGCCGCCTATGCAGACCGCCGGCCAACTCGCCGGGTACTTCTTCACGGGCCCGGGACGGTTTCCGTGCCCCTCGTTGGGGGCGGTTCCGGTGGCCTGAGAGAGTGCCATGGCATAACCGTTGCCCGTAGTTCGAGGAGATCGCCTTGATGATAGGTTAGCTCTTCGGGGCACGGCCGTCAACGGAAAAGGGAGCGGCAATCGAAAGGGCGGGTGCCTCTGGGAGCAAGCTCCTGACCGCTCATGCAGAGGTCCCTGGGGAGGCGAAGAACTGATTCCTTGCACTCCATGCCGACCGACCACTGCGGGTGGATCTTCGTGGCAGCTCCCAGCCGCTTAGTGCCCGTCTCAGAATAAGTATCGCACTCTCCGAGCCTGGGACGCAGGGGGCAGCGTCTGTCATTCCGGCGGAAGCCGGAATCCAGTCTTTCCTGCGGAACCTGGACCGCGGCGCCTGCCCCGGACCACGATCCGGGGTTCGCCGGGGTGACGAGCGGGTCGGATTGACACAGCTATTTCGGGACAGACCCTTCGCATTTCCTCTACGATCTCCGCGCCCGCTGCGGCGAACCCTGACGGCTGCCTGAACGACCGCCGGATGTCCCCTGATCGTCGACGAAAGCGCTTCCAGCCCTGTCACAGGGGTGCAGCGCGTTTCTGTTTCGGATAACCCATCGGAATAATTAAGCCATCGGAGGGCTTGTTCGCGCTTCAGTGCGTCGGGCTCCCGGCGCTTACGCACCGGGCTACTATCTGCCGCCCCTATGGGGCTCCGGAGGCGCACGTTCAGTCCCGCAGGGACGTAAGAACGTAGCCCGGGACGCGAGTCCCGGGTCGCAGATATGCACCCTGACATCATTTGGGTACCAAAGTGCGCGGCACCCGTGTCACAGGCACTTTTCAGAAAAAAGAGCATCTCTTCTGTCACGACTTCGTTCGAGCAACCACTACTCAAAGCAAGGACATCGCAAACAAACCTGACAAGGGCAGGGATCATCAAGGAGTGGGAAAATGAAAAAGGTATTCGCAGTAGTGGCGGCGGTCTTCTTCCTGGCAGTTTCCGGAACAATGTTCAGCAACGACGCGTTCGCCCGCAGCAACTGCAACAACAAGAACGTCAATTGCATCAGCAACGGGAAAGGAAAGACCGGCGGCTGCGTCATCAACAACTCGAACAAGAACCACAAGGTCCGGAACATGAACAAGACCTGCAACAAGTAGATTCCCTGCCTCTGCAAGCACCCACCAAGCACTCATCAACGCTGCATCATCACTGAGGTCTCCTGCGAATGCCGATCAGGGGGCCTTTGCGCGCGTGTGCATCTCGCTGCTTGACGTACCGGGCCTGGGACTCGACTCCCGCCACGTTGTAGGCTATAGTACACCCGCCGACCGACCATTCATCGAGAAAATCCCGCTAATACGGAGAATCCCATGGCACTTATGACGCCCGAACAGTTCGAAGAAAGCCTCAAAGCGCTTCATCCCCGCGTATTCATGAACGGCCGGCGGGTGGAGAGCGTCCTGGAGAACCGCAACACGCGCACAGTCGTGGAAGCCAACAAGGCAAGCTACCGTTGGGCTCTGGATGCACGCTACAAGGAGATCATGACCTGCCGCTCGCCCCTCGTGGATGAGCCGGTCAACCGGTACACCCATGTCAGCAGCAGCGTTGAAGACCTTCTGGCAAAAGCCAAAGCCGGAACGTTCACCGCTGAACACCTCGGAACCTGCATATACCGTTGTGTCGGATACGACGCGTTCCATGCGCTGGCGGCCACCACGTGGGAAATGGATCGGGACCTCGGCACCGACTACCACCCCAGGTTCCTCGACTACCTCAAGATGGTCCAGCAGAAGGACCTCTCGGCAGCAGGAGCGCTCACGGAACCCCGAGGAAACCGAGCGAAGAGAGTCATCGACTGGCCTGACCCGTTCCTGTCACTCAAGGTCGTGGAAAGACGGAAGGACGGGATCGTCGTACGAGGAGCAAAGATCAACATCAGTGGAGCCTTTGCCAGTCACGAGCTCGTCGTGCTGCCGCAGTCGGCTCATTCGGAGCAGGAAGCCGACTACGCTGTCGCGTTCGCCGTGCCCGCGGACGCTCCGGGAATCACCTACATATGTCAGTACAGCCCCTACTCCGCTGAACGGGACCTGGCCGACGACATCTACGAGCTCGGCAACCCGCTTTTCGGGCAACGGGAGACCTCGCTTATCGTCTTCGACAACGTCTTCGTGCCATGGGAGAGAGTCTTTCACTGCGGAGAAGCGAAGTACTCGGGCCGGATCGTCGCGAGGTTCGCACGGACCCACCGCATGACCTGCGGAGGAACCTGCAAGGTCGGATTCATGAACCAGATCATCGGCGCGTGCAAGCTGATTCAGGAATACAAGGGCCTGGAAAAAGTCTCCCACGTCAACGAGCAGATCACCGAGATGGTGGTGCTTCGGGAAACCGGGCGAGCATGCGGCCAGGCCGCGGCCATGGCAGGTTCGGAAGAGCCTCCCGGCTCAGGAGTGTTCCTCCCGGATGAACTCATGGGCAACGTGGCAAAGCTCAACATCTGCAACGCGTTTTGGCGCACCATGGCCCTCGCCGGAGACATCGGCGGCGGACTGGTGGTGACCATGCCCTCGCTGAAAGAGCTCAAGAACCCGGAAATCAAGGCATATGTGGAGGAGTTCTTCAGCTTCGGGTCCGACGAACCCACGGAGAACATCCTCAAGGTTCACAAGCTGCTCCAGCACTGGACCGCAGGCCAGCACGGAGTGGCCACATGGCACGGCGCGGGGCCGGTCATGGCGCAGAAGATCATGATCCAGCGCATCACGAACTTCGACCACGAGAAGAACCTCGTCAAAGAGACACTCAACCTCAAAGAGAAGACCCCCCGGGCAGAGTGACCGCACGGAGCGTGTCTCTGCGAAGTCTCCCGGCAATGAAGTGGCAGGGGGAGGGATTTCTCAACCGGTCTGCGCCGGGAAGCCGGAGCGACCGAACGTTGACGTTCGCCCACAATTGTCTTATACAAGGCAGCGCGGATCAAGGCCGGTCTTCCCAGTCGGACAGGCGCGGCCTGTTGTCTCTCGGCATGATGTGACACGGCGACGGACTGTGCCGGACCTTCTCCCGCGCGTAATGCCGCTGTCACCTGGAGGATATGAGGAAATGCCCGTATGACCAACCTGACCATCGAACCGGTCGAGACTCGGCGCCAATTCAGGGAGTTCGTGGATCTTCCCTGGAGCATATACCCCTCGTACCCACACTGGGTTCCCCCCCTCAAATCCGAGGTTCGGCGGCTGCTCGATGCGCGTCGACACCCGTTCTGGAAGTCCGCGGAAAGGGTGCTGTTTCTTGCCAGGCGTGGTTCCCGGCTTGTGGGCAGGATCGCGGCGATCGTAGACCATAACAGCAACACCTACCATAGCGAGAAAGCCGGCGCATGGGGGTTTTTCGAGTCCGTCGATGAGCCTGCGGTCGCCACCGCGCTCTTTGAGGCCGTGGAAGACTGGACAACGCACGCGGGGATGGAGTTTGTCCGAGGTCCCTTGAACCCGTCGACGAACTACGAGATAGGGCTCCTTGTAGAGGGTTTCGAATACGATCCCGCGATTATGATGCCCTACAACCCCTCGTACTATATGCCGCTCGTGGAATCATGCGGGTATACGAAGGAAAAGGACGTCCTCGCGTTCGTGACCGAACACACCGATCGCGGTTCCGAGCGGGTGGAGCGGCTTGCGCGCAGGGTAGTCAGGAAGACCCGGGCGTCGATTCGCACCATCGACATGAAGAACCTTCCGGCCGAGGTGGACCTGATGCGGGAACTGTACAACCAGGCATGGGCCCACAACTGGGGGTTCTGCCCGACCACGGACGACGAGGCCAAAGAAATGGCCGCGGGCCTTCGGAAGATCGTTGATCCGGACCTGGCGTTCTTCGTCTACTATCAGGGAGAGCCTGTCGGAATCTGCCTGATCATGCCGGACGTCAACCCGCTGATCAAGAGGCTCAACGGGAAGATAGGCCTGCTCGGCGTTTTCAAATATCTCGCGTATCGCAAAGAGGTCGTCGGGTCCCGGCTCCTGGCGATCGGGTTCAGGCAGGACCACCACAAGCTGGGACTTCCGATCGTCGCGTTCGAGTACGTCAACCGCGTAGGCCGGGCCAAGGGACTGAAATACATGGAACTGAGCTGGACACTCGAAGACAACGAGGCAATCAACCAGTACGCAGCGGAAATGGGGGGAAAGCTCCGCAAGAGATACCGCATCTTCCGCAAGGAGCTGAACACAGGGCGCAAGGCTTAGTACTCTGCGGCTCAATTATGGTCACGCATCCGGGGCTTCATAGGTAGGACGGGCGTCTCGCCCGTCTTTGAGGGCATGACGGGCAAGATGCCCGTCCTACCGGAGACCGTTGACAGTGACGGCCGGCGGTCGCGCTGCCTATGTGGATTTGGAATACGTCACCGCATTTAGCCATGGACCACCCAGGGGCTTCGAGGATTCGCATGGGGCATTACTGCAGAATCTGCGGAAGGACTCGACCAAACGAGGCGTTTTCGGGGAAAGGCCATCGAACCCATGTATGCAAGGAATGCTCACGCATGCCAAGGGAGGAGCGAGAGAGCGTCGAGCAGGAAGACGAGATCTTCGGGTTCCTGAGGCAGTCCCATATTTCCGAGAAGAACATGGAGCGCTTGCAGACGATTGCCTCATCGGACGATCCGAGAATCGTGGAACTCGCCGGCATCGTCTTGAAGGTCGCGCAGGTGAAGCCGCACAAGAAGCGACGCCTGCAGGTGTTGGCCAGAGAAAGAAGAGACTTGCTGGAGAAGCTCGAAGAGACGGGGCTGATTCTTGCTCATCACCGGTGAGGTGGTGTGGTGAAGCGGACTGTGTGGCGGTTGCCGAAGGTTGCGGCCGAGCGACCAGCGTCCCAGCCGTGGGAAACTGCTACTCGTACCCATACGCGGTCCAACCGGTGATTTGAGACTCCGGGTGGGACAGGCATCTTGCCTGTCGCCCTGTGGTTAACCTCACCTGTTTGAAGTCGCATTGGGATCAATCCCGGGAATCCGCCTGACATATGCCTTCTTGGGTGTGACCTCCGACAGGTCGTAGACGACGAGGTACCTCCAGTCGCACCCGCAGCAGGAGTTGATGTACGCAAGGTGTAGCTTGTCTTCCACGGTGAAGAAGACGTGACGGCTCGTGCACCATCCGTCCAACCTGGTCATGGTGCCGTGCGCTTCAAGCACGAGCCCGCCGTCTGTCCCATCGTCGGACCCGAAGACAAACAGGGAACGCCCCGTCGATCGGATCACACTTAGTGAAAGGCCCGTCCAGGGCCAGGGGGGTTGCAGAGGCTCGCCGGTCTCGATCAGCACCCAGGCTCTCGATGCCACATCTTCAGGCACGAGGACCGGGGCTTCTTCCCGCGGGATCAGCCGAACCTTCACGGGGTCTTTTCCTACCACGGCGACGCCTTGGTAGTCATTGGGGCATTGCCCATTCTTCTCAAGCACGGTCGACCGCACAATGACACGGAAATGATCGTGATCGAAGCTCGTCCCGGTCTTGGTGACGCAGGAAGCTTGATCGGGGAACAAGACCACTTCGCGTCCCGGCTCAAAGGCGTCGGACAGGCATGTCCGTTCGAGTTCTCCGTTCTTCGGACACGAGAACGCAAGAGAAAATGCCCCGGAATGAAGCTGTTTGTCGTGTCCGAGTTTCATGGATGCTTCATGATACTCCCTGAAATACTCGTCGAGTCCTTCGCCCCCTTCCTGTGCCATTGCCTCGACCTTTCGTTCGTGCACCGTTCTTGCCGAGTCGCCTTGCGCTCCTCTGACCACCAGAAGCAGTGCTACTTCGGGATGGTCGGAAGAGACCTTCATGAGAGCCGTCCGGCCCCCTTCGTCCTTTGCGTTCGGATCAGCTCCGGTATCAAGAAGGAGTCTAACTATTTCCAAGTTCCCTGTTGCGGCTGCGCGCATGAGCGGAGTGGCGCCGTTCCCCTCCTTGGCGTTTACATCAGCCCCTTCTCGGATGAGCCGATGCACGGCTTTCAGGTCCCCAAGGCCCGCGGCCAGGTGCAAGCTCAGAACAGCCCCACGTTCTCTTAGAAGGTCCATCAGTTCGTCGAAAAAAGGGTCGTCGAAAGCCCAAGCAAGGCCGCTCCGCCTATGGAACGCATCCTCAGCCTGCACATCAGCTCCCTTGTCGAGGAGGCGTCGCACCACTTCCGGGTCCCCTCCCATCGCGGCACTCATCAGCGCGGTCCAGCCTTCGGGGCTCTTCGCGTTGACGTCGGCGCCTTTGTCCAACAGGAGCCCCACCACTTTCTCATTGCCCTGCTCGGCTGCCCACATGAGCGCGGTTCTGCCGTAGAACTTGTCCGCAGTGTTCACATCCGCGCCTTGCCTGAGGAGACGCTCCACTTCTCCCGCAATGCCGAGATAAGAGGCCAGGACCAGTGGGGGCTCGTCCGAGGTCGCACCGTGTCTACCGAGCAAGCTTGCAAGCTCCCGGTCACCGTTGCGGAGAGCGATCTTCAGCGCGTAGTCGCCGCCTTTGTCCCGTATGTTGCAGTCCGCTCCATAGCGGAGAAGCAGTTCAACCGTTTCCCCGTTGCCTTTCCTCACTTCCTGCATGAGGATCGATGTGCCGCGCTTGTCCGTCGCGTTGATGTCAGCGCCTCCGTCGACAAGCGCTTTTGCCACGTCCAGCCGGCATTCCCGAATCGCCTCCATGAGAGCGGTCGTGCCGAACCCGGATCGGGCGTTGACATCCGCGCCTCGCTTCAGAAGCGCGGTCACGACTCTGACGTGCCCTTTCCCGGCAGCAAGCATCAGGGCCGTTTGGGAGATGTCATCCTTGGCGTTGATGTCGGCTCCGCGGCGTACAAGGAGTCGCACCACCGCGACGTGACCGTTCTGGGCAGCCTCCATAAGCGCGGTCTGGTCGAGGCCGCCCTTTGTGTCGACCGGAGCCCCCTCACTGAGAAGCTGCTTCACCAGCCCTACCCGACCGTAACGGGCAGCGAGCAACAGAGCATTGTCCGTACGCTGGTACGCTGGCCGGCCTGATTCCGTGTTGTCGCAATCGCTGTCGTAGTCGTCCATGGGAGACCGGCGTTCCGCGCACGTTCGGAGCCGTCCACAGCAGTCGTCCGCTGCGCCGGCCTGCGCCGCGGTGAACATGAGCCACGCAGCAAGCGAAGCCACGGTCCACATGACTCTTCGATTCAGCCTTGTGCCCATGATGCCCGTTTCCTTCTTCGACTATAGCGGTTCTCGTTAGATTCCACCGTTTGGCGGGCTGGAAAGCCCGCCCCACAAGCCCTGATCCGACATGAATGGGAAGTTACTTTCGAGAAGCGGTATATGCAGCGTTCACGTTCGCCCGGGGACCGGCAGATTCAGCTCAGGCCATTAGG
>JBFMAA010000026.1:0-53576 GCA_040755955.1 Thermodesulfobacteriota bacterium | reverse complement strand
CCCCCGGACCCCCATCTTCAAGAACTCTTGGGATAGTGCGGCTCCCGCTGGTCGCCGCAGAGAAAGCCGGCTCGTCGAGACGACGGTGGGGGAGCATTTTCATGCTTGGTTGTGGCCGCGTGCGGTCATGGTGGTTTTGACAAAGGGTTGTCCCCCGGACCTCCTTCCGAAAACTTTCGAAACATCGGTTGGTTCCGACCATGTCGCGGGTTCTCGGGAGGTCGGGAGGTGACTTTCATGCCTGGTTGTGACCCCAAGCCATGACGGTTCTTGTGAACAGGCTTTCTTGATGTCTTTGCGTCCCGGAGGTTCATTACGATTTCTCCCGGGCTGAAGGGGTGCCCTCCATTTCCCGGTGCGAGGGCTTGGGGATCGGGCGCGTCATTCGGTGCGCGCCTCAACGACGGACTGCACGACAATCTTGTACAGATCTGGCGAATCACGGATGTTCTTGAGCTCTCTCTTGTCGAGTCTCAACACTTGCAGTTCGATCGACTTCTTCACCACATTGTACACGTCTCCGGAAATGCATATTCCGCCGGGATCAGCCAGCGGCTCGATCCGGGAAGCCACATTCACGCCGTTTCCGATGACATCCTTGCCCACCAACAGAACGTCTCCGATGTGAATCCCGATACGTACGAGAATCTTCTCCGGCTCGGGTTTGTCTTTGTTGTACCGGGAGAAGTCGCTCTGTATTCCGATTCCCGCCCGGACGGCATCCACCGCGCTCTTGAACTGCACAAGGAACGCGTCTCCCATGGTCTTGATCTCCTCCCCGCGATTGGCCTCGATGTGTCGTCGGATGAGCTCGTTGTGGGCCAGCAGCTTCTGGTACGTCTTTTCCTCGCGGGATTCCATGTCTTTGCTGAACCCCACCATGTCGGTAATCATGATCGCGGCGAGTGTTCTTTGGGGAATCGCGTCGGCTCCTGCGGAAGCCTCCAGCGCCGAAGCCTTGCCTGCTCGCACCTCGGACATTCGGTGTCGATTAACCGCCTCAATCCTGAGATGCCCATTGTACATGCTGATCAGGATGTGAGAACCCCAGAGATGGAACACCGCGGCAAACAGCAACAACAACACTATCCATCCAAAGATGATAAGGTCCAGATGTTCCAAGGAACCACCCAAGATCGCGTACGAATGATAGACCGCAAGAATGGGGGAAACCGTCATGGGAATGGTCACCACGAGAAACAGCGCGATCCGTGTCTGGTGAGCATTCCAGCGCCGGACGAACTTGTCGGAAGGCTGCACCATCTTGAAACCTTCAGGGTCGTGGGCCATTCCAAGGAGAAGGAGCTCATGGTATTCGTGGTTCTTCATCGTGCGACTCGCGGCCAGCAGAAACCACATGCTCGCGGAGCAGAACAGTAGTGCCGCAACCGCAACCAACACAAGCTCCAATCGGTATTCCAGCTCGCCGGAGAATGACCGGTACAGGAAAAGGAAGACCACAATTATCCCACAGACCAGATACAAGACCGTGCAGAGATACTTCGGGGCCCGAGAGAAACCGAAACCTCTCCGCACAATGGTCTTGAATGCCCCTTGCCGCTCCTCGGAGAGGCCTGACACCTCAATCAGCCTTGTGAAGTACTCGAGCCTTGAGACGAGATGGTTCTCCAGTATCCAGCAGTAGCTCCAGACCGTGTAGATCCAGAAGGATATCAGCCCGAATACGAGAAAGCCCGTGGTTGGGAGCTCGACGCCGCCGCCGTACTCTTGCTCCGAAGCAGGCGACAGGTCATCCGAAGCGTGCACGAAGTCTTTGGCCATCTTTCACGTCCCCCTCGACTGACGACCGGAGAGGTAGCCCGTGGTGCAGTCTGACTGGTCTTGCTGGTTCCAAGAACCGGTATACCATTTTGCCGGTCGCCCTGTCCCGGGATTTCTTTCTGGTCAGAGCGGTGGAGAGCGACCCGCCCTTTGGCCTTTCACTTCGCGCTGCCAAAATGCCCCCTGCCCTCCTTTAGAAAGCGGCGGTAAGATGGCGCCGCGCAATTCCCCCCTTAGTAAAGCGGGGTTAGGGGGGATTTCGAAACAAGAAATGAGTCGTGCCCATCCTTCGGTCGAGGCATTCCCCCTCGCAAGTGAATGATTACACCCGCCCTGCGTAAGTGTTTGACCTGGGAAGCCACTCCTCGCTATAATGAGCTTTTATTGCTGAACGCAACATGGGAGATCGTCCATCGAGGCCGGCCGGCGATGACGTGGGGTTCATGGGGTCAAATCAGCGGATCAGCGACCGGGACTCAGGTGCCGGAGCGAGAGGTTCGTCGGGTTCTGGCCGAGCAGAGCCGCCAACTTTTTTCCCAGTGTGGGACCGGCTCGGTCGGTGCCGCTTTGGCGGCCGTGATGCTTACGGTGGCCCTGTGGAGCGTGGTGTCGCATATGCGACTCCTCATTTGGGTGGGGACGTATCTGTCTCTCGTGTCCGGACGCATGGTATTTCTGAGGGTATTCCTTGCAAGACCGCGCTCGGACGAGGAGGCACTCGCGTGGTTGCCGTGGCTTCACCTTCAGATCGTCCTCGGAGGCCTGTTCTGGGGTCTTGCCGCATTCTTCCTCTTTCCTGAGGCCAGTCTGCTCCATCAGTTCATACTGGCGGGCTGCATTGCGGGGGTCAGTTCAGCCGCGGTTGCCACGTTCTCGCCTACGAAGGGGTTTCTCCCCTGCCTCGCGGTGGGACTCGGCCCCACAGCGGGAAGCTTCCTTTGGAGCGGAGGGGAGACGAATATCGCGATGGCCGCTGCGGTCACCCTGTACGGCGCAGTTCTGGTAGGGATCGGCCAACGCATGCACGACACCAATGCCCACTCCCTTGCGTTGCGGTTCGAGAATGCCGATCTCGTCGCGTCCCTTCGAGACGAGAAAGGCCGAGCAGAGGCCCTCAACCGGGAGCTCGAAGCGGAAATCGAAGTCCGGAAGACGGCTGACGAGGCCCTGCGAAGGATGCACTCGGAGCTCGAAACTCGCGTCGACGAGCGAAGCGCCCAACTGAGAACCAGCCAGGAGAAGATGGTGGCTCTGTTCAAGGGCATCCCTGTTCCGTCATATATCTGGCAGGTCCACAACGACGATTTCATGCTCGTCAACTACAACGACGCGGCAGTGAAGATGTCACAGGGCCTGGTTTGCCGACTCATTGGGACCGCGGCCAAAGAAGCATTCAAGGACAGGCCCGATGTGCTCGACGACCTTCATCGCGTGCTTCGCGCTGAGGGGCCTATTGAGCGTGAAATGCCCTCCGATCCTTTCGATCCAAGCGCAAGACGGCACCTCACGGTCAAGTACGTCTTCGTGCCGCCGGACATGGTACTGGTCCACGCGGAAGATATTACTGCAGCGAGAGAAGCCGAACGAGCCCTCAGACAGAGCGAAGGAGAATACCGAGCCCTTGTGGAGGGAAGCTTCGACGGGATTTTCATCCACACGTCCGGCCGGATCGTCTTCTCCAATTACCGTCTTCAGGAGATGCTCGGATACCGATCCGGCGAGCTGGACAGGCTCGATATATGGGCTCTGTACCACCCGGATGATCGGAAGTCAGTGCTGGATCGCGAAATAGACCGGTTGAGCGGGAAGGAGGTGCCGTCAAAGTACGAAGTCCGACTCCTCCGCAAAGACGGCTCCTGGTTCCCGGCCGAGCTTGACGCACGCTTGGGTCTGTTTCGCGGCGGACCTGGTGTGCAGGTGTGCGTGAGTGACATCAGTGAACGGGCACAGGCTGAACGCGAGCGACTCCGTCTTGTCACCGCCATAGAGCAGTCAGCGGAGATCGTGATGATTACCGACACGGACATGAGGATCGTGTACCTCAACCACGCCTTTGAGTCTACCACGGGGTACGGACGGGAAGAAGCGATGGGCGGACACTGCGGGCGATTCATGGGTGCGGAGGAGCCCGCTTTCTGTGACAAGATACGGTCGGTCCTGAGGGAAGGAAAGACCTGGAGCGGCCGGCTCAATAGCCGAAGGAAGGACGGCTCGTGGTATCAGGAAGAAGCCACGGTATCTCCGATACGGGACTCTTCGGGTGAAGTGGTCAACTACGTGGGGGTGAAACGCGACGTCACCCACGAGACCGCCATGGAAAACCAGCTTCGCCAGGCCCAGAAGATGCAAGCCATAGGCACTCTCGCGGGAGGTATCGCGCACGACTTCAACAACGTCTTGTACGCGATCATCGGCTTCAGCGAGCTTGCCCTGGCGGATGCGGCACCGGACGGCACACTCCACAATTACCTCACGGAGGTCCTCTCTGCCGGGGAACGTGCACGCCATCTGGTGAAACAGATACTCACATTCTGTCGCCAGAGTGAAACAGAGAAGAACCGCATTGAAATCAGTCCGGTGGTCAAGGAGGCTTTGAAGTTCCTTCGCGCATCACTGCCGTCCACCATCGAGATAAGGAAGCAGATCGATCCGGATGCGGGCAGCATCCTCGGCGATGCAACCCAAATCCACCAGGTGCTCATGAATCTCTGCACGAACGCGGCACAGGCCATGAGAGACACGGGAGGAATCCTCACTGTTGGGCTGGACTGCGTCGACATGGACTCGAGCTTCGTTGCCCGGCACCCGGAGCTCAAACCCGGACCGTACACCAGAATCTTCGTCAACGACACCGGCGTCGGCATGACTCCCGAAACCGTGGAGAGGATATTCGAACCCTATTTCACCACCAAGGCCAAGGGAGAAGGCACCGGATTGGGACTTGCCGTTGTCCACGGCATCGTGAAGGACCATGCCGGCGCTATCACCGTGCAAAGTGAACCGGGAATAGGCACCACTGTGCAGGTCTGCTTTCCCCGCATCGAAACGGAGGCAATCCCGGATACCCCGGCCCCGGAAGCGCTTCCCCTCGGCAGTGAGAGAATCCTTCTTGTGGATGATGAACCCTCCGTGATACAGATGAGCCGTCAAACGCTGGAACGTCTGGGGTACCGCGTCACCACCGTGTCGAGCGCGGAGGAGGCACTTGCGGTATTTCGCGACGATCCCGACCGGGTGGACCTGGTGATTTCGGACATGACCATGCCCAAGATGACGGGAAAGGCGCTGGCACAGGAGCTGATGGCAATTCGACCCGATATCCCCATCATCCTATGCACGGGCTTCAGTGAGCTCATCAGCGAGCACGAAGCGGAAGCCCTGGGGATAAGAGCGCTCGTGATGAAACCCATACTCAGGAACCGGATCGCGGAAACGGTCCGCCGGGTGCTGGATCGACAATCGTGAGAGGAGGACTACTCGATGGGGCGTATTCTGGTAATTGATGATGATGACCAGGTAAGGTCGATGCTCAGGCAGACGCTGGAGAAGGACGGCCATGAAGTGGTTGAAGCCCCTGACGGCAAAGCCGGACTGAGGCTTTTCCAACAGAGTCCACCGGACCTGGTGATCACGGACATCATCATGCCCGAGATCGGAGGGATCGACACCATCCTGGCGCTCCGTGCGGAGAGTCCGAATCTGAAGATCATCGCGATCTCCGGAGGGGGTCCTGGCCGTGAATCCGAAGTGTGTCTCGATTTCGCAGAACGCATAGGCGCGCTCAAGACCCTCGAAAAGCCCATCAGACAGCAAGCCCTTCTGGATGCCGTCGCGATGGCCCTGGGAACCTAGGTGCTTCGATTCGTGACCACGGTCCCGCGTTCTTCAGCAACCCCTCCCGGGAACCCCTGAAGCTCTGATAAGACGTTCTCTCGCACAGAGCGCCAAGCACGCACAGGAAGAGAGAATTCCCCGGCGCTCTTGGCGTGCTCTGCGAGGGTCCGTCCTTTCGGGTCCACATGCGTGATCGCACTTCGGAATGGGACGACCAGGTGAGAGTATGCTCGCGTTCGTGCGCACACCCAAGAACCAGGACCCCACGCACTTCCATTGCGTGAGATGTGGGACCCTGATTGCCGACTCAAATTCGCTGGTCAGCCTGAACGGGTCGGCAGAACACGCGTTTGTGAACCCCGCGGGTATTCGTTGCGTGTTCAAAACCTTTCAGCAGTGCGAACACGTGCTTGCAGACCCGACCCTTCACCCGGAGCATTCGTGGTTTGTCGGGTACGGCTGGCGCATATTGGTCTGCCGTGTCTGCTACGCTCACCTGGGATGGCAATACGATGCTCTGGAGGGGGCTGCAACGCTCCCGGGGTTCTTCGGCTTGCTCTCTCATGCCGTGCGGTCCGAACCCCCTGTCGGATGAAGGTGAGACTCTCCGGAATTGTCAGATCAGGACCCGACATCACGGGATAAGCACGGTCTTGCCCACGGCCTGCGAGGTCATCACCTCCACGTGACTCCGGGGGGCCTCTGCCAGCGGGATCTCCCGCCCAACCACAGGTCTGAGGGTCCTGTTTTCCAGTCCTGCGACCAAGGCTGAGTGTATTGCCGCGAGGTCTCGCTCAGGGGTATTGAACAGCAACACTCCGAACACGGCCGCGTCTCGGATCATCAGATCACGGGGGTCGATCTCCACGCTGCCACGGCTCCCAATTACGACCACACGACCGGAACGGTTGAGCATCTTCAGGTCCTGCCCAAGGTTCACGTTAGCGAGCATCTCCAAGACCAGATCTACCCCGAGCCCCTTGGTGAGATGAATGATCTCTTCCACATGATCGGGATTCCTGTGGTCGGCCACGTGATGAGCGCCTTGCTGCAACACCGACTCCCGGCCCTGCACCGAACCGCCCGTGCCGATGACTTTCAACCCCGCTGCGCGAGCCAACTGGACTGCGGCAATTCCGGCACCTCCGGTGGCTCCGTGCACAAGGACGGTTTCACCGGGCTGCGCGCGGCCTCTCATGAACAGAGCCTTGTATGCAATCGCGTAAGGGACTCCGACTGATGCACCCTGCTGAAACGACACCTGCTTGGGAAGACGGTGCACCTGTGCCGCTTTGCACAGCGCCTGCCCAGCGTACGCGCCGGTGAGAGTCCCGGCAGTGTAGACCCGATCTCCGACTGCCATGTCGGTAACTCCCTCTCCCACAGCCTCGATGATCCCGGCCGCGTCCATCCCGGGGGTGTACGGCAAGTCGGGGAGACTCCCATAGGTTCCTTGCCTGATGTACACATCCACCGGGTTCACCCCCGCGGCTCTGATTCCCACCAGCACCTGACCGGCACCTGGGTTGAGCTGCGGTACGTCTTCCAGTTTCATTACCTCGGGTCCGCCGAATTCGTGTACTCTGATAGCCTCCATGGTTCCTCCTGGCATTGTTCCAGATTGGCTTCCTTCGTGTGTCTGTGTCTTGGCGGTTCGATCGACTCGGCTGCCGGTGAACCCGTACGCCCCACGAGATCACGTCCCGGCAGAATCGACCAGTGCTGTCCGCCACCCCTATGACTCGTCCGCGAGGCGTCTCCCGGGAGTGCGCCTGCGCACCAGACCCAGCACGGAGTTGAGCTCTCGGCATCTGAATAGATACGCTACTATGCCGAACACCGCGATTCCCCCGATAATCGCCCCGAGCAACACGAAGCCGTTTCGTGAGGTGAATCCCAGCGTCCAGTTGCCGAAAGGTCTCGCCCAAAACAGTGCAACAGCCATCAACGCAGACGCTCCGCAGACCCGCAACAAAGAGTCGACAAGCTCCCCGGACGGAAACTGTCCAAGACGTTGACGCAGCATGAAAAAGAGTATCAGCAGGTTGGCCGACGCGGACAACGACGTGGCGAGCGCGAGACCACTGTGAGCCATGGGACCCATGAGAAGCACGCCCGCTGCAAGGTTGACCACGACAGCGATCACCGCGATCCTGAGCGGAGTGGTGGTGTCCTTGAGCGCGAAAAAGGCCTGCGTCACCACTTTCAGGCCGGAGAAGGCCCACAAGCCCACGGTGTACCAGAGCAGCGCCTCCGCGGTTCGGATCGTGTCGGCCGCGGTGAACAGACCACGTTGAAACAACACCGCCACAATCGGCTCACGAAGCACGATCAGACCCACCGACGCGGGCACGATAAAGAACGCGATCAGCCTCAAGGCAAACGAGACCGATCCGGCAATTCCTTGGGTGTCGCCGTTTCCCGCAAGCCTCGACATCGAGGGGAGCACCGCGGTTCCCAGAGCAATGGCGAAGACCCCCAGCGGCAACTCCACCAGCCGGTCCGCGTACCACAACCAGGACACGCTCCCCGACGGCAGCATCGACGCAAGGATGGTCCCGACGAGCACGTTGATCTGATACACTGCTCCACCGAACGCCGCGGGTACGAAGAGCCCGCCTATCCTCTTCATGCCGGCATCGTTCCACGAGAAATCGGGCCGTATCCTCATCCCTGACAACGAAAGCACCGGAATCTGCATCACCACTTGCACAATCCCGGCGATCGCCACACCCCAGGCCAACGCATACACCGGCTCGGTCCCGAACACACTGCCGGCAAGGGTCACCGCAGCTATCATCGAGATGTTCAGCACCACCGGAGCCGCGGCAGGCGCGGCAAAATGCCCCACAGAATTGAGCACCCCCGACATCAACGCCACGAGGGAGATGAAGAAGATGTACGGAAACATGACTCTGTTCAGATGGACCGTGAGTGCGAACTTGTCCGGCAGGTCGAAAAAACCCGGAGCCGTAAGCCGTACCAGCAGGGGGCTCCAGAATATGCCCGCGGCAGCGACCAGGGCCAAGACCACCGCAGAGAACGTCATGACCTTCGAGGCCAGACGCGTCGCGTCCTGCTTCCCATCTTTCTGCAGGGTCTCCACGAAGGTGGGGACGAACGCGGCCGAGAGCGCGCCCTCCGCGAAGAGCCGCCTGAGCAAGTTCGGTATGCGAAACGCCACGAAGAACGCATCCGACCCGAAACCGGCTCCCAGAGCCAGAGCGACGACCATATCCCTCACAAAACCGAGCACTCTGCTCAACACGGTCCAGAAGCCGACCACTCCGGCTGCTCGTGTCATTTCCCTTTTTTCAGAGGTCATTCGCCCGCCGATCACAAAAGAGTTGACTCCGACACCGAGTTTCTGTCATAAAAAGCGTTTTACGGCAACCTCTTTCGAGGGCTTTTCCCTCGGAGCCGAAAATACACGCACCAAGCAGGTCCCAAGGAGCCCCTCATGGCCAATCACCCGTCCGCGCTCAAGAGGATGCGTCAAGCCGAAAAGCGGCGTGTGCGCAACATGTCTTTCAGATCCAGGGTCAAAACCACTATCAAGAAATACCTCGACGCGGTTGACACCAAGAACACCGCCGACGCAAGCCGACTCCTCTGTGAAGCCACGTCGCTTCTGCACAAGGCGGTCTCCAAAGGGGTGTACCACAAGAACACCGCGTCACGGACTATCGCAAGACTCTCCGTGAAGCTCCCCACGGCGCAGGCGAGTTAGGGGCCGTCCTGGAACAAGCTCTGTAACCGCGGTCAACAAGAGCCCGTACCGACGTCGCTTCGCTGCCGAAGAACGAAATCTGTTGCTGCTTAGGGCCTGCCGCGAAATGACCCTGTGGTTTCGGGAGATCTCGTTCCATGGCTTTCAACCCGTGGAAAGCGGGCTGAAATGGCCGCGCACAAAATGCCCCGCAAGAGGTCTTCGAGCATCTTCCGGCTTTCGGGTTGCACGAAATGCAGCCCTGCTCTATGATAGTCTCACGGTGTCTCATCTCTGGGAGGCTATTCCGGATAATGAAGACTCCTACCAAGATTGATCCGAGCCCCTTGGCTGAGGCGGTAGTGGATGTGCGCTTTGTGCCGTCCGTTCCCCCTCCGGCCGTCTTCGGATATGTGTATGGCCTGATCAAAGATCGGTACCGGACCCCGTTGGTCTTCCGGTCCTTGATATACCGGAGAATATCCGTACACGGGAACCAAGCTTCTTTTTTCAACCTCATTACCGCATGAAAAGCGCTTCGTTCCTGCTGCAGCTTGGACCACGGATCTTCAATCTTGCAACTGTGGACCGCGCCTATCCGGGTTGGAGTCTCTTCCGGGACGAAATCTGTCTAATTTTTGATATATTGTCCGGGGGTGGAGTGATTGACAAGGTCACGAGGGTCGGAATGCGCTATATAAACTTCTTTCAGAGCAATGTCTTCCAGGTCTCTAATTTCTCAGTGCTTCTTGGGAACACATCGCTCACGGATGGAAAGACCTTCTTGCGTGTGCAGTTCTCGGACGACGGTTTGGTTACGACAGTCCAAGTCACGAATGAAGGCCACCTCGTGACGGAAGAGGGCACGAAACCAGGCTCAATAATTGACTTGGACACCTTCTGTCTGGAACCGGCTTTTGCTGAAAAGGCGTCTGAGAGTTTTCCCAACCTGATCGAAGCCGCACACCGTACTCTCAAGAAGAGGTTTTTTGCAGGCCTTGCTGAGGGGTTCGTCGCTTCCTTAAGTCCGCAGTATGAATAGGAGGAGCTCATGGCGGCTTGGCCTTCTCGATTCTCTGGGGTGTTCGTGGCAGCGCCGCTGCTTTGCGGTGGCCTTGTGGGAGGAACAACGTCCGAACCCCAAAGTTCGTGTCTCACCCTGGCACTCACTTCCGAGACTTCGGGAGGGAGAGAGGAGTTACCAAGTTTTCTCGTCAGGGGATATCTCGCTGTAGACAAGGGGGATTTGCTCTACTCCATCGAAAGAATGGAGAGACTGTGGACCTATTTCGTCGATGAGGCGGAGTCCTTCACGCCCGAAGAAGCGGCGGTGATTGACAAGGAGTTCTGGACTCTTGGATGACAAGGTTTGAAGACATTCAGCGATACCTGCCTCAGTATCTGTCGCTTGCAGAGACGAGGGAGTTGCTGCGCGAGATTGATGAACAATTTCCGGCAATTCACCCAACTCGAATGTATACCGCAGTGCACGCTGCTGAAGAGGTGATATTTCAAGGAGACGGCCTCAGCGGACTGCTGTACGTTCACCTTCCAAATCCGACCTGTGCACCTTTTAATTGCATGGTTTATTCAAATACGTGCGATATCGACCCACTCAACAAGGGAATGGTGCCTCCCGCTATTTGTTATGCCCCGATTATCAGGCTTGACAAGCTCTGCGACGCACTTGCCGCATCAAGACTTTGGAAAGATGCACAAATCCGGGATCGTATGGAAGCCATCAGAAGCCAGAAGCTGACAACGGCCTTCTATCTGCCTCGGGGCGGCAGTCTTGAAGCTGAATCAGTGGTCCTTAGGGACCGAATTTGCCACTGTGACAGTGACTCGATTTCCCGCAAAGAGGTCCCCGGCCGCCGGCTCTTCACCCTTAGCCAATTAGGAGCTTATTGGTTCTTCTTCAAGTTGTCCGTTCATTTTCTACGCATGACAGACAAGGTTGTGCGCCCAATGAACTTGAATGCCTAGTGCTCCATTCCTCACGTTCCGTCGCACAGTTTCCTGGGAGGATTGCCGCGAAGAGGGCGCAGACAACTCCTCCTTCCGTATTCTGCCACCGGCTTCGGGAAAGTGCGACCGCACTCGCGAAATAGAGTACTACCGCCCTGGGTCGCCCAGGAACACCCAGCCGGCCCAGGCAGGAGGCTGTCCCGAGAACGAGGAATCGACTCCCGCGGGCATGGTCTTCGGATACTGAGCCAACGCTTCCGCAACGGAGCCTCTTTCTGCTGCCTTCTTCAGAGCCGTGTCCAAGAAAGGTTCCGGCTCCCCCCAGTTCACCTGCGCGTAGTTGACCATCGCAAACCGAGTCCCTGAATAGAACAGAGCCACACTGAGCAGCAGGGGTCCCTCTGCCGACGGTGTTTCCTTGTCCTTGAATTCGGCCCACGCGCCGGGGAGAATCGTCAGGCCCGAATCGAGGCGCGTCTCGAAGAGCTCGCTCGCCAGCAAACGTCTGGGCCCTCTCTTGGCGGGAGAGAAGAACAAACAAGGCTGTACGGCACCCTGAACCTCGTCGGTTACCTTGGCAGGGAGCGCGAGCACGGTCACGTCTCTCTTCCGAGAACCCGCCTGGCGGAACCTGTCCACGGTGGCAGCGGGTCCGACCCACACCTCCGAGTTGTGGAACAGTTTCTGTATCCTGACCGCGGCGGGGGTCGCCTTCTG
This sequence comes from Thermodesulfobacteriota bacterium, assembly GCA_040755955.1. Classification (GTDB taxonomy): domain Bacteria; phylum Desulfobacterota; class Desulfomonilia; order Desulfomonilales; family Desulfomonilaceae; genus JBFMAA01. Next base: position 41,566 of record JBFMAA010000026.1, on the reverse strand, counting down.
AAGAATTTTGTCGTCACGCTCGGGTGTTTTTTCCGACTGCGCGGCTCCGCCACGGGGTACTGATTCGAACATCAGCAGATCTGCCTTCTGCGTGGACTCTCGCGGTGGTCCGGACGATCTCAGCGACTTGAGGATGCCCGCAGACGGGATCAAGGACACGACCCGTTCCGTCCCGAGTGGTCGATCCTCCGCATCGAGCAGCAACGTGAACGGGAGGTACCACAGCGAGCCGTCAGGGATCACCAGGATCTTCTTCTTGTCCAGAGGAAGGCGGGTGAGCCGGCTCAGAAGAAGTCGGTACACCCGCCGGCAGGGTTCCTTCCACGCGTGGCCCATGAACGTGGACTTTCCACCCGCGGTGAACTCTCGAAGGCGGTCCTGCAGAAGCATGATGCTCTTTTCAATGTCCGACCGGTTTACCTCGAATTGGTAGAACCCCGCATCCTGCATCGAGATGACCCCCACGACCATCCGGGACTTGCCCATCCGCTCTTGAAAAAGGTTGAAATCGACCAGCACTTCGTCTTCGGCAAGCAGTTCGTTGCGGAGGAAATCCAGGCTCGCGGGTGATTGTCCCCGGAGGGTCGCAAAACTCGGAGAGTTCTTGAGCAGCGCCTGCCTGACCTTTGCCAGACGCGCGCGCTGCTGATTCCCTGCGTCGGACGGTCCATTGTCCGCGGGCCCGACTTGCCGGGTGATCTCGTCGAGCAGCCTGGTCTCTTCGTCGAGCAGCCCCGATGCCGGCTCATGAAAACGCACAGGGCCGCACTGTTTGACCACCACTGACAGCCGAAACGCGCGACGCCTCTCAAGGATTTCGAATGCGGAGGAGGCCGCGTCCTTCGGAGGGTCCATGTTGACCGGCCCGAGTATCTTGGAGGCCATCTCTTCAAAGACAGGCAGACGTCTACTGATTTCCGACAGCAGAGGATGGCCCGGCGGGGTCTCGTCCAGCAGCGCTTCCAATGAAGTGATCGCCTTCCGATACGCGTTCAGGGCTTCCGTGGAGTCAGCAGAAAAGTATATCCGGCGAGCGTTCTTGATCTCCCTGTCGACTGCCTTCAGGCGAGGATGGTGGGCAGATTCTCCCCCGGGCGTCTCCGGCTGCGCACCGAACAGCCATCGGTATTTCTCGCCCGTGGAATCGGCCTTGCCTGACAAGGGCCGAGCCTTTGGACCCTCCGCTGCCTTGACGTCCGAAGACCAGCCGCAGGACGGCAATCCGAGCACAATGACCGCCACGCACGCGAGGAGGTACATGGTGGCGCAACTACGGCGACGTATCTTGCAGGTGATCTCTCGTAGCGACCGCCCCCCGAGCCGGTCGTTGGTGGACCGGCAGTGACGCCGGCCCCTACCACTTCCCCTCAACGACGCGCGGCTGAGATCCGGAAGTGTAGTTGTGCCGGTGATTACCGAGGAGCGCCTGCTGGGACGCACAAGGGCACACTTCGAGCCCTTCCGCCCGATCCCGTGACCCGCCGGAACGTCAGGCTCCGGCACCATGTCTTCTAGGTTCGACGTCTCCATGTTTCTAATAACGTTCTATTTCCTCTTTCTTCCGACAGAAATTCCCATGAAGTCTTCCGGGGGAAACCCTTTGCTCATGAGGTTCGATTTCTTTTCTTGTTACTAATAATCTTCGATTTCTTCTTCTTTCGAGAAGAACTCTTCAGTTCAGAAGCGCTGGGAGAAAGCAGCGTGCCTTTCTTCGCGTGCGCAGAACCAACTCGCCCCGCCATCGGTCTTCAGGCGGACCGAGGAAGGTGGACGCGATTATTGGCTACGGCTCCCAGCCGTTTGGTTGCGGCTCCCAGCCGCCATCCTGCTCAACCGTGTGATTGCTGCCTCATTTGTCGCTTTGTTCCTGGTGACCCGCGCTGACCCACCATTCGTCGTCTTTTTCGGAAAACCACCACGCGGAAAAATCCGTGTTGAGTACGCTGCGGGAAAGACGTTTGCCTTCGTCGGTCTTGAGTCTCTTCACCGCAGCGTGGATCCAGTCTCGCGAATACCGGTTGCCCAGATCGCCGAGTTCCTTGAGCTGCAGTATCATCTCTATCTGGTCTGCATCGTTGGCAGTCTGTGACTCAGGGGTGGACCGTTCACTGAACTCTTGGGTGATTCTTCGTATTTCTTCCCCAAAAGGGAGGTTCTGGGTCATGTCCTGAACTGCGGCATGCTCGTCGGCTTTCACGTATTTTTTGTTCACATAGTTCAGGTCACCGGTTCTGGCCTCCACAAGATCGTGAAACAGGCACATCATCACCACGCGATCGGTGGAGAGATTGCCGGCCATTCGAGCCAGCACGTATCCGATGACCGCACACCTGAAGCTGTGTTCGGCGACCGTCTCGCGGCCGGTGCCAAGGAACTGGAACCCGGATCTCGGGGTTCGCTTGAGCATACCGACCTCGAATAGGAAATCGGCGATGGACTTCAGTTCCAATTTGAGTCCTCTTTCATTCTCTAGGAATCCGGGTTCACTACCACGATTTTGCCGGAGGATCAAGTGTGACCCGAAACTCTTCTCAATCCGTCGCATAGGTGTTACAATCCCTTTCGGGGAAGGTTCCAGCGACGGAGGCTGAAATGGCCAAGACACGAGTACGGATTCCGGTCAAGGAATTTTGCGAAGACGTACGCATGGGCATGGACGATTTCAACCTGTGTGACAAATACGGTTTTAGCCAGAAGGTTCTCAAGAGGGTGTTCGAGAAACTCGTCGAAGCAGGCCACCTTCACGACGAAGAGCTGTATGATCGCTCGTTCTTCACCGGAACCCATGCGGTAATTGAGTTCCTGGACAGCACCAAGGCGATCAACGAACTGGAATAAACCTCGAGTGACCACACACCGTCTGATATTCGCCTGCGTACTGTTCGCATTGGCGTCCGCCGTGCTGGGAATCTCGGTTCGATATGAGGGACTAAGTTCCCCCATGCGTTATGATTCCAAGCACTTCATTCTCAATAAGGCTCCCCTGTTCGCGAGCAGAGACATAGGGAAGGTCGTCGGGATTGTCCCGGAACGACCTCTCTTTGTCCTGACGCTCTACCTGAATTACCGGCTTGGGGGGATGGACTCTCTCCCTTTCAGAGTGGGCAACGCCATCATCCTCGCAGCGGGCGGCCTCATGGTGGCGATCTTGTTCCTGCTCGTCACGGGTTGCCACGGAAGCGCTTTATCAGAAGGTCTTCGGGGGGAAGCCCTCCCGAAAAGCCACTATGGCCGCAGGCGACCACAACCAAAGATGAAAATGCCGCCCCCCACGGGAGTCGTGAACAGCAGCCCCCCTCCGCGGCGACCAGCGGGAGCCGCACTATCCCAAGAGTTCTTGAGGATGGGGGCCCGGGGGAAGGAACTTCTTATTAATTGCCTTGAATTTCTTCTTCAGCCGAGAAGAAATCTTCCGATCTCCGGCTCTGAGAGCAAGCAACGTGTCTTTGTTCGCGTGCGTAGAATCAACCGGCCCCGCCCTGGGTCTTCATGCGGACCGAGAAAGGCGGACGCGAATTTTGGTTGCGGCTCCCAGCCGCTTCTTGCAAGAAGTTCCTTCCCCCGGAAATCGCTCCACCAACGCACCAGCGCTTGGCACTATGCGGTTGCGGGATTTCTGGGACTTCTTTTCGTGCTTCACCCGCTTCAGAATCTCGTGGTCCTTTACGTGTGGCAGCGGGAAGCCAGCATGGCGTGCGTCTTCTATCTCGCTGCGGTGGCCGCGTATGTCGCGGCTCGTTCGGGGCGATTGTCACCTCGGATCGGGTACATGCTGACCGGACTCGCCTTCCTCGCGGGGATGCTGAGCAAGGAAAACGTTGCCACGGTCCCTCTGGTGCTGGTCCTCACGGAACTCACCCTTTTCCGGCCGGATTCCGGTGAGTCTCCAGCCCCGGATGATACCGTACCCCGCCGAGAGGCCTCCGGCAGTGCGCACCCTCCCCTTGCCCCTCCCATCAAGGGAGAGGACGCGCAAACGCCCTCCCCTGGCGGGAGAGGAAAGGGTGAGGGGGTCCGGAGTTGCTTGAAGGTTCCCGCAGATTTCAAAGAGCGTGACCATAACCGGACCGGCCTGTCCGACTCGTCGCCGGCGAGTGCCGAGGCAAGCCCGGAACTGAATGCTCGACGCACCTCGTGGGCTTCAGGACTGCTCGGCAGAATCGCGGTGATCGGATTGATCACGGTTCCTCCGTTTGCGCTGTATTTGGGGCTCACGAAGTACCTTCACGCGATGGGAAGCCTGACGCCGAAGGGATTCCTGTACGGGATCACCGAGTATTACCATCTCAGCGGACTCTCCCCTGTAGCCGTCGTGCTGACCGAGTGCAAAGTCTGGTGGCAATATCTCGGAATGATCTTCGTGCCGTTCTTGTATCCGGTGAGGCTCTTTCAGGCGCAGACGATCTCCGTCTCGCTCTTGGACACTCCCTGGACTTTGCCGGCGTGCGCGGGCCTGTGCGCTCTGCTGTTGGCCGGGTTGTGGACCATGAGGACCACTATCCCCGCGAGACGGCCACAACGCCTCCTGGAAGTGCAATCCTCCACACCGTCGGAACACCTCGGGGGCGACCAACGGGAGCCGCCCAGTACCAGAAGTTTACATGAACGTCGTCCGGGGGAAACCCTTTTGCAAAAGGGTTGTCCCACGGACCCCCTTCCGATGACTCTTGGAACATTGGATGGTGCTGCACATCCAGATGGTTCTTGCAGGCTGGGGACCGGACTTTCCTGCTTCGATGCGGTGCCAAGCCATGACTGTTCTGGCGGATGGGGGTCTGGCGGAAGGGGCGGTTTTCAAGACGCCTCTCCCTCCAGAATTCGCATTCCAATAGGAACGCACCCTGTCCCTGCGTTTGGCATACTCTTCTTCTTCGTGACCCTGCTGCCGGAGTCGACTCTGATTCCCCAGTATCTCTTTTTCGGGTACAGGGCTATCTTGCCGATGGTCGGCCTGTTGCTGGTAGTCGGTTGGGGATTGGACAGGATGCACCAACGGCTCGGTCCGAGTGCGGGCAGACTTGCGTTGCCGGCTGTCATGGCCACGGCTCTCCTGGTCTTTGGAACGACCACTCTATTCCAGACGAAGCGTTGGAGTCCCCCGGACTTCTGGGCTGACGAGTACGCGAACCTGCCTGAGCTTTCCGCACGCATCGAGCCTCTCACGTATATTGATGTGCTCCTGGACTACAGCGACACGCTCGTGAACGCGGGTGAACCTGATCGAACGATTCCGATGCTTGGCACATTGGTGGCTCTTGGCGGCATCTCAGGGCCTTCTTCTCACCCGGCCGAGCTCGGAGAGTACGTGAAGACGAGTTTCGGCCGCATCTACACGCTTCATCCGGTGAAGATGCAGGAGGCGCTCCTGGGCTTAGCCCGCGCTCACAAGAAGAAAGGTGATCCCAAAACAGCCTTGTCCTACCTCAGGCATGCGGTGAAGCGGAATCCACTGCATGAGCCGTCCAGAATCCAGTTGGCCTCCGCGCTGACCGAAAGCGGCAAGCCGGAAGAAGCCGTCGACGTGCTCCGAGAGGCCATCACCTTCAATCCGAGGAGTTCGGATCTCCACGTGCAGATGGGGCTGGCCTTCAAGAACATGGGGAAACTTCGGGAGGCCATACGGCACTACGACATGGCTCTGAGGCGCGATCCCAGGTCCGGTCCGGCGTACAACAACCTCGCAGTGGCTCTGGAGGCCCTCGGACACCTGCCCCGTGCCCTCACCAATTACCAACATGCCGTCGGTCTCATGCCCGACGCTCCGGACCCGAACGTGAACCTCGCCGCGCTGCTCTTGCAGACCGGAAAAACGGAGGAGGCGCTCGAGATCTGCCGGCGAGTCCTTGCAGCCGCACCCGATCACGGCAAGGCCCTCTCGATTCTCGGGATGGCTTTGCTCAATGCCGGGAGACCCGGAGACGCGATGGGTGCGCTGAAGAAAGCCCTGAAGATCAGCCCCGACGACGCTGATCTGCACAATGCCTTGGGAGTCGCGTTGGCCGAGTCGGGCAATCCGGATGAAGCGGTCCGGCACTTCGAGAAGGCATTGCAGATAGCTCCGGACCACCCCGAGGCCCGAACCAACCTGTCCCGTATGAAGAGGTGACATGAAGATACTGGTGATCAACAGCGGAAGCTCGTCGCTCAAGTACACGCTGTTCCTGATGGGCGCGGAACGGTGTGCCGGCCCGGACCGCGCAAGGCCGGGCGCTGGAGACCGTAGTGTGCCTCGCCCTCCCTTTTCCCATCACGGCAATGGAGGGGAAGCCCCCTTCCCCGGCCGGACAGAGACGGGTGAAGCGGGCTGTGTTGACGTTGCCGATCCCGCGAGTTTCAAGGCCCGCGACCATGCTTCGGAACAGGTCCTATTCGAGGGCTCCATCGACAGAGTGGGGCTCGCCGGCTCCCGCCACGTATTCCGGGCATGCGCCGGCGACGAGGTGGTCAGCTCGGTGGACGTGAAGGACCACGGCGCGGCCCTGGATCTGGTGCTGGCCACTTTGTCCGCGGCCGGCCCCAACGGACTCGGTGATCCGGCCGCGGTGGCCCATCGCATCGGCCACGGAGGCAACTACCACGACGCGGTGCGCATCGACGAAGGCGTCAAAGCCGAGATCCGTCGCATGACTCCCATGATTCCCCTGCATCATCCGGCCATGCTCAAGGCGATCGAGGAATGCGAGCTCCGGATGCCCAGAGCTGTCCATGTGGCCGTGTTTGACACGAGCTTTCATCGCCACATCCCTGACAAGGCAGCGGTGTACGGGCTTCCTTTCAGGTATTTTGCGGAGCGGGGGTATCGCCGGACGGGTTTTCACGGACATTCCCACGAGTTCGTGTCCGGGCTTGCCGCACGGCACCTTGGTCGGCCGATCGAAGAGCTCAGAATCATCTCCTGCCACTTGGGGAACGGCGCGAGTCTTTGTGCCATCGACCGGGGACGATCCGTGGACACGACGCTCGGCATGACCGCGGTGGAAGGGTTAATCATGGGCACTCGGTCAGGAGACGTGGACCCCGGCCTGATCCCGGTGATCATGAAGGAGGACGGGTTGACGCCCGACGGGCTCCTACAGATGCTGTACCATGAGTCGGGACTCAAGGCGATCAGCGGAATAAGTCCGGACATGCGGGAAGTGGAACAAGCCGCGGCAGCGGGTAACACTCGGGCTGTGCTGGCTCTGGAGGCGTTTTGCTACCGGGTGAAACGGGCGGTCGGGTCGATGCTCATGGTGCTCGGAGGCTGCGACGTCCTCATATTCACTGGCGGAATCGGCTGCAACAGCTCCACGGTGCGGCAAAAGGTGCTCGAAGGTGCCGAGGGTTTGGGGTTTGTCCTCAACTCCGAGGCGAATCTCTCCGCAAGGGCAACCGAGGCGTCCCCGGTGGTCCAGATCTCCGCTGCGGCCTCCCCCACGAGAGTCCTGGCGATCCGCACCTTCGAGGAGCTCATCATGGCCAGGCAGTGCCTGCGGGTGGTCGAGGGAAAGGGCTTCGGCCCGTGAAATTCGACCATCGGGCCCGGTGAACGGTCACTCCACCGGCGTTTCTTAAGAGCTATGCCAGAGATTTCTCCCGATTCTCCAAGACCTCCCGAAGCTTCTGCCGGAGGGCAGAGAACCGAACCGGCTTCTGCAGGAATGCATCAACACCACACTCCTTCATCTTCACCGCGGTATCAGCTTCCGCAGCCCATCCGGTGAGCACGATCACGATTGGTCGCGGCACACCCTTCCTTTCCGACCGTTCCTTAATGGCCTTTGCCACTTGCCAACCGTTCATGGACGGCATTCCCAAATCTGTTATGACCACGGTGGGGGCTTCGCGTTCAAAGACCTCCAGTCCTTCTTCGCCGGACCTAGCCGAGAATACCGTGTGTCCGTCCAGGCTGAGAAGCGTTCTGAGCGCCTTCACAAGGATCTTCTCATCATCGATCAGCAATGCGCGTTCCTTCCCAGGCTGCTTCGCGGCTAAGCCCGAGGCAGGACCAGAGATTTTCACCTGCGGCGCAAGCGGCAATCGCACCGTGAACGTGGTGCCTCTGCCCAAAGCGCTTTCGACAGAGATCGCTCCACCGTGCCGACGGATGATCCCGTACGAGCTTGCCAGTCCTATTCCCGTACCCTCAACTCCCTTAGTCGTGAAGAACGGTTGGAACACTTTGGGCAGAACATCTGCGGGAATACCCATCCCGTTGTCCCGCACCACGAGAAAGGCCTGCTCTTGGTCCACAGAGGTATTGAGAACGATCTCCCCACCGGCCGGCATGGCCTCCACAGAGTTCTTGACTAGATTCATGACGACCTCGAGCAGTTCGTTCTCCTCGCCTTGAATGGGACAGTCGGACTTCAGGTTGCTCGTAACCGCAATGGTAATCCCCTCCTTTTCCGGGATCGTCTTCCACCATGGTCGGCTCATCTCGATGGCCTTCTCAACCGTTCGAGAGAGGCAGAACACCGATCCCTGACGGCCGGCTGCACTTTCGGCGTCTGCAAAATACTGGAGCCGTTTGACGGTGTTCGCGCCGAATTGACAAGTCTCGACGATGCGCTCGACGATCGCTTTCACGTCCGATTTGTCTTCTGATGCCACCAGAGATAGAGCCGTCTCGCTGTCTGACAGCACGATTTGGAGAAGATTGTTGAAGTTGTGAGCTACTCCCGCAGCCAACTCTGTAACGGCCTTGAGGCGCTCGGACTGAATAGACAGTCGCTCGGCATTCTTGCGATCGCTGATGTCCCGACCGGTACCTCGGTAACCGACAAGACGTCCCATTTCATCAAAGAACGGATGCCCACTTGTCTCCATGAGAATCAGCCGGCCATCTCGATGCTTGGACAGGTTCTCCAAATCGCGGAATGGCTTACGAGACTCGACAATAGCGGCGAACTTCTTGGCAACCCGGCGAGCCTCGTCCGGAGACATCAAGTCAAAAATGGTTTTGGCAACGAGGTCAGACGGTTGGTGCCCAAGAACATCGTGCACGCGTGGGCTGACGTAGGTGAAGGTGCCCCGGCTGTCGGTCTCCCAAATCCATTCGCCCACGCTCTCGGTCAGCGCTCGAAAGCGTTCTTCACTTCGTCTGAGCGCGTCCTCGACGCTCTTACGCTGTTCGATCTCACGTTGGAGTTCTTCATTTGTCGCCTGTAGCTCTGCGGTTCGCTCAAGGACTTTCAACTCCAATTCAGCGTGGGCCCTTGCCAAAGCCTCTTCCGCTCGGCGAGCCTTGATAGCATTGTGCACCGTGATAGGTAACGTCTTGAGCCAATGGCCGGCTGGATCTTTGATAAGATAATCGGAAGCACCGGCCTTCATTGCCTGCACGGCGACCTCTTCGTCACCGCTGCCCGTCGCAATGATGATAGGTACAGTCTCGGGAACGTGCTCGAAGAGGTCAAACGCGGTTCCATCCCCGAGCATGAAATCCATGAGCACGACGTGGAACGTATCTCGCGCCAGGACTTCTCTTCCCTGGGTCACCGAGTCTGCGCGCACATGTTCGTAAGGCAGCTTCTCTTCCCGGAGAAATCGTTTGAAACCGAGATAGTCCACCTCGTCGTCTTCGACGTAGAGGAGCCGAATCAGTTCGATCTCCGGCATTGCATAGTCCATACCGTACCTCCTCCATTCTTAAAGGAAGAAGCGCAATCGCTCAAGTCTTCACTCCTTCGTGCGGCAGCGTGAAGAGGAACGCCGTTCCCACCCCCAATGTTGACTCAACCCAGACCGTTCCGCCGTGGAGCTCGACGATCTTTTTCACGAGAGCGAGCCCTATTCCAGTGCTTTCAGTCTTCTTCTTGGACTTCAGGGTCTGAAACATCTGGAAGATGCGCTCAAAATGAATGCTGTCAATACCCGGACCGTTGTCACGTACCGCGAACTGCCAGAGCCCGTTCTTGTCGGTGCAGCTAATCCTGATTTCGCCCTGCGGTTTGTCCATGTATTTGACTGCGTTGTCCAGAAGATTCTGAAAGACTTCGTGCAATCGAGTCTCTTCACCGCGCACCGAGGGAAGGTCATTCTCGACCACGATGGTGATATGCGACGGAGGATCAAGAGAATCGAGTACTTCGCGGAGCACTTGGTTCAAATCTACCACCCCCAGTTGTTCACGGATACGACCAATACGTGAATATTGCAGGACTCCGTCGATAAGGTTGTGCATTCCCTTGACCCTGTCTTGCAGGAGCTTCATCTGTCGTTTCCCCTCGTCGTCCAGAGCCTGTTCATAGTCGGTGGCCAACCAGTGAGTGAGCTTTCCCACTGCCCGCAACGGTGCCTTGAGGTCGTGGGAGACTACATGAGCGAAATCTTTCAGTTCACGATTGGTCTCTTGCAGCTCCTGGGTCGCCTGGCGCAGTGCCTCTTCAGCCTTCCGCCGCTCGATGATCTCTTCCCGGAGGGTGTCATTGAGGTCTTCCAATTCAGATGTACGCACCTTCACTCGATACTCCAAGCCATCATGGGCTTCTTGGAGCTGTTGATACATGACATGGCGTTGCGCGGTGGTCATGAACATGTAGATCAACATGAGCACGAGGCTCCCCATGAGCAGGACCAAAACCACAGGCCAAAGAATCGTGGAATGGCTCTCGAACAATGCCGTTCCGGGAACCACGTGGACGAGGAAAAAACCTGTTTCCGAGATCTTCCGGGATGCGATCAAGACAGTCGTTTTGCCACTGTCCCTAAGCTGTAGCTGAGTAATCGTACCAGTGGCCTCAAGGTTCTGGAGCTGAGTTCCGAAGACATGTTGAACCGTCGTCAAAGACAGCTCTCCAGGGCCGAAAATGAACTTGCCGTCGGCTTCGGCCAAGCCGGTGAAGTTGTGAGTCGCTTCTGTACCGAGGTGCTGAATCAGCCCCCAAGTGGCCTCAGTCGAGAGCTCTAGCAGGAGCAACCCTCTTGGCTCAGCCCCGTGTCTGACAACGCCGATCACAAAGACGTGGCATGCGGAGCCGTCACAACTTGAACCGAAAGAAACGTCCCCGGCCATCTGGTTCTTCAGTAGCTGAAAAAGCGGCTCATTGATCCATTGGTTGCGGGCTGCTTCGTCCGTGCGCGCAACGATCCGGCTCCTAGAAACATCATAGAACGCCGCGCTCCCATATACGGGTCGCCCGAGCTCTTGAAATTCGAGGCGTGTAATCAGGAGTTGCCAGATCGGCGCGGTTATTACCTCGATTCCCTGGGGCGGAATGACTCCCAGTGCGCTGCCGCGGAAATATGTCTCAAATATCCCATTCTTGCAGAACGTCGCGACTTCCTGTCGACGCCGCCGGAAGAAATTCTCCAGTACTGTCGCCTTGTTGTTCGTTTCGAGGGTGAAGGCCTTCCTTGTCGATTCGACAAGGAGATTGGAGGTCTGATACAACCTGAAAAGCATATAGGCCATTGTGGAGCCCAGAAGGATGATAATGGCCATTAGTGCGGCAGCAGATCCAAAGAACTGTCTCTCAACCCCGCGCTCAGTCCTGTTTGATGATAGGGTGTTGGCCAAGTGTACGACACCAAATCATTACGGGTTATCAAATCATTTACGCGTATGCGCTATCGTCTGAACGCCGCTGCGGAAGGCCGCGGGACTTTGGAGCCCATTCCACTATGCAAGTATACATCCAGGTCAACCCCCTTGGCAAGCCGGAATCCGCCACCTGATTTTGCAGTGACTGGTTTCTTGGGTTCTGAGCCCCTGAACAGCCTGATAAGATGCACCCGAAGATCGCGAATCGAGCAGGCGTGCCACGGTTCTTGGCCAAATCAATGATCCCGAAACGTCTGTTCTTGGCCTGCGCGCAATAGCTCATCAGCTCATGCTGATATTCGGCGCTACCCGTTCGCAGACTTGCTTTCGATACCCCTTTGGGCACCTCCTCCAGGGCTTCCCGACATTCGCGAAGATTGGCTCTTCGCTCTCAATGCCCTTGACACCCTGTGCACAGGTTCCTAAGATAGATATTGGGGGAGCTTGTCCGTGGAGGGGAATTGTGTCACTGCTTCGAACCATGCTGGAAAGAATAGGACTCGGCGCCGCCGGGGCGGTGCGGGTCTGTCACCCGGGATTCCTGTGTGAACAGCTCGAAGAGCGCATAGTGCTCGATGCCTCGGTGGCCCCCACAGACCAGAATCACCAGGACTCGGTCCAGCACAATGAGCCGGTAGCCCTTCCTAATGATCATTCCACCACAGAAGTTCCTGTTCAACCGCAGGCAGGTTCGTCTTCTCCTTCCCGGCTTTCGGGGCCTGAGACCCAACATGAACTGAACGTCGTGCTGGTTTCCAAAGCACTTAATCAGATCGAGACGATCTCCAATGCCGTGAAAGATGGTGCTAAGGTCGTCGTATTCGACGGGGCTCATGACGGCTTGACCAGTATTACCCACGTGATCGAGCAACTCGTGGCTGACAGCGGCGTAAAGATCCACGGGCTCGCCGTTCTCGCGCACGGCGACGTCGGCGTGGTGAGCCTCGGTTCAGATCAGATCAACTTCATAAATGTCACCTCGGCCGCGACCCAATTCGGTCGGCTGGGAGAGTCTCTCGGCCAAGACGCGCAGATTCAGTTCTACGGTTGCGACGTGGCCGCGAACCAATTCGGTGAAGCGTTGGTCAATTCCATCGCACGCTACACCGGCGCTGACGTCTTCGCCAGCACTGACCGGACCGGTGGCTCTCAAGGGAACTGGACGCTCGAGTTCCGTTCCGATCGGTCTTCCGAGGCCGAGTCCCTCTTCGACGCGAACAAGCTGGCGACCCTCGGTTTCGACCTTGGCCAGCCCTACCCTGTTCCGGGTCCGGACAACATGTGGGGCAAGTCTATGGCCGGCGCTCTCTACTTTGTCAATGACGACGGCACCCACGGAAAGGAGTTGTGGCGAACGGACGGGACGTGGGCAGGGACTTGGATGGTCAAGGACATCAACCCCGGCAAGAGCGACGGGAATCCCTCGGAATTGACGGTGGTCAATGATCTGCTCTACTTCGCTGCGGACGACGGAACTTCCGGAAGAGAGCTGTGGAGGAGTGACGGCACCGGAGGAGGGACCTGGATGGTCTCGGACATCAACGCTGGAAAGAAGGACAGCAGTCCCCACAATCTGATTGCAATAAACGGCGCGCTCTTCTTTGCCGCAGATGACGGGAACTCAGGAACCGAGTTATGGAAGAGCGACGGCACCCCGGCCGGTACGCAGTTGGTGAAGGACGTTCAAGCGGGCTCCAAGGGAAGCGATCCCGCGTGGCTCACGAATGTCAACGGCACGCTCTTCTTTGCCGCAGATGACGGGAACTCCGGAACCGAGTTGTGGACGAGCGACGGCTCCCCGGCTGGCACTCAGTTGGTGAAAGACATTCAAGCGGGCGCCATGGGAAGCGATCCCGCGTGGCTCACGAATGTCAACGGCACGCTCTTCTTTGCCGCAGATGACGGGAACTCAGGAACCGAGTTGTGGAAGAGCGACGGCACCCCGGCCGGCACTCAGTTGGTCGCGGATATTGATTCGGGGTCCCTGGGAAGCGATCCCGCGTGGCTCACGAATGTCAACGGCACGCTCTTCTTTGCCGCAAATGACGGCAACTCCGGAACCGAGTTGTGGACGAGCGACGGCACCCCGGCCGGCACTCAGTTGGTCGCGGATATTGATTCGGGGTCCCTGGGAAGCGACCCGTCTTACCTCACTGACGTGGGAGGGATCCTCTACTTCAGCGCGGCCGACGGAGACGGAGCGGGTTTTCATGGAACCGAGCTATGGAAGAGTGACGGCACCGCCACCACTCTGGTGAAAGACATCAATCTAGGCCAGCAGGATAGTGATCCTAAATATCTCAACGAGTATAATGGCGCCCTTCTGTTCGCGGCGGACGACGGTCCGGGCGGGTACGAGCTGTGGCGCAGTAACGGAACACAGGCCGAAACGTTCATGCTCAAGGATATCAACGCCCATGGATCAAGCTTTCCGATCCACTTCGCCCGCCTGAATCCACTGTTCTTTCTGGCGGATGACGGCACCGGCTTCAAGCTCTGGCGGAGTGACGGCACCGCCGGCGGCACGGTAAAAGTCAGCGACGTAGCGCCCCCATCAACGGGTACTGGACCAGGCAGCGGATCTTCCACCGCTGCGTCCGGTGATTCCTCTGTGACAATCCCCGACGTGGGGCTCCCCCCAACGGTGCCGGAATCGGGGCGAGAAAACGGGGCGGGCAGCGGATCTGCAAAGGCGTCCGGTGATTCCACGGGTAGCTCCTTCAGCATCTCGTCTGCGCCGCTCACCGGCTCGCTGCGCACGGAGAGTGGTGATGCGGCGGGTCCGGCATCCGTCCTGTCTCCCCTGCTTCACTCGGGCGAAGCAAGTGCCGCCGGATTGACTGCATCAGGGTCGGATCCCTCAGCGAGCGGTGTCGGGGTACCCTCCAAGCGTGACGCTTCCGCAACCGGCTCTGTTGTCACCGGATTGGGGACCGAGGCCCTTCTCAATGTGGGTAACGGTGACCATGGCTTGGACGGCGCGACCGCGGCCGGCGGGAAGACGCCCAAAGACGGTGTATCCGTCCCTTCTCTGGTGAAGGTGACCGTGTTGGGTGACGGGCACTTTTCGATCCGATCAGATGTGATTTCACTCGTCGTAACGTCAGACATGTGGCTCCCGCCAGTGGTGAAGTGGTATCTCTCCGTGATGAGCGAAGGTCGCTACCGGCCCGGTTCGTTGCCTCCGGGCTGGGAACGGATGATTTGGGATTACTTGGACTTTGCCCGCAAGCGACAGGGTGATGATCAACCCACTCTTCGAGAGTCGGAACTCCGGCTGGCTTGGCAATGGGCTGAATGGCGACGACAGGTGATCAAGCAGCACGGCACCTCCGAAGTCTTGCCGTGGAGCTATTTCAAGGGGCTTTCCGAAGCGATCTTGGCTTTCTACGGACAGAAAAATGGGGGTAACGTGGAGTTTCCCGCAGCCGTGAGCACCCTTCATCAGAATGTGAGCAATCTCACCATCATTCCTTTGGAGCTTCCCAAAGAAAACCTGCCGAACGGGGTTCAGGAGAGTGCCGCAAAGTAGCTCCCCCGAAGACGCTAGTCCCCCCTGAACGTCACATTGGTATTATGCCTCGTCGCAGCCGGATGTTCCCCCTGCACGGGTCGTGGAGTCCATATTGACAGGAGCGCCAAAAATGTGCTATGGTACCATATCCTTAGAAGTTTTTGGCGAATTTTGTGCGTGCTTTGCTTACGTACGCTGCGACACCTATGGGCACACACCGACGGACGAGCCGGCAGCAGCATCCATGATCGTGCGGCTCGCCCTCGACTACACGATTTCCCCAGGCATGCAAAGGAGCCGTGGTGAACAACACGTCTGTGCGGCTGTGGGTCTCTTTCGTGGCCCTTGCTCTCCTGACGTTCCAGGTTCCCAACGACCGGGCACACTGCGAACTGGTGGCCGCCCGGCATGAACCCTCCCTGACGCCGGCTCCTGCCCCCCTGAGGCCCGATATCGCACCTCCCTTGCTGGAATCCACAGAGCGCGTAGAAGGTGCCGTTATTCGACCGTACCGACAAGCCACCGTCTCCGCTGAGGTGCAAGGGGTTATCGAAAAGAGGCTCGTCAAGGAGGGGGATCTCGTTCAGGCAGGATCCACGGTGTTTGAGATCTCGCCTGAGTTGTATGTGATTCTTGCTGACCGGGCCAACGAGCGATACAGGGGACTGGAGGCCGCTCACAATTTTGCCACCCAGGAGCTGCGCCTCCGAGAGCGTCTCATTTCCCACGACGCTGCGACTCTCCAAGAGATTGCCAAAGCGACAGCCGAAGCCAAGATTGGCGAGCACAGGGCGAGAGAAGCGAGAAGAGATCTGGAGCTCGCTCAGAGGGACTTGAATAACTGCAAAGTTAAGGCGCCGTTGACTGGATTTATCATTACGGTGCAACGAGATGCGTTCGAATCCGTGCAGCGTTTCGATCAGCTCTTTGTCATTGCGGATACCTCCAAGGTGTACGCGGTGGCAAACGTCCCGGCCAAGCTGGCTCGTGCTGCTTGTCAAGGTACGGCTGCCGCCTTCTTTGGTCCCGGAGGGGTTCCGTTCAGGGGAGTGGTGGACAAAGTGGAGGCGCCGATCGACCCCTCGTCGCAAACCAAGAAGGTTTACGTGCTCATCAACAACGAGGATAACCTACTGGAATTGGGAATGTTAGGCCATGTTGCATTCGCTGTCCCGGATCGTCGTTCTCCGTAAGAACACCTGATTCTCGATGGGAACGGCAATTCGTTTCATATGTATCTGTGTGCTTATGCTCTTTCTGGGCTCGTGTCGATCGTTCGGTGTCGATCAGTTTGGTCTGGCCGATCCGGTGCGTCCGGCGCGTGCCAGATCTGCCGTGACGCTATCCGAACTCCGTATCACGCCGGCTACGCTTATCACCGGAACACACTCGCTGACCTTGGACGACTGTAGGTCGCTCGCGTTGACGAGAAATCTGGATGTACACGCGGCACGAGCTGAGGAAATGATCAAGGCGGCAATCGACAAAGGTAACCGGACCAGACTTCTTCCTCACTTGCTGGTCTCCGGGGAATTGAGCGAGCGAGACAATTACGGGTACGCCTTCAGCGATGTCATTGGGCAGGAGGGACGCACCCCAAATCCAGGAGCATCCACTGCCGGCGGTACGGGCGTTACGAATTTCTCCGTCGGTCATGAGCGGAGCACGTGGCGTTACGCGATCGAAACAAATTGGAGCCCCACGGACGCGGCTCTCGCATATTACCTGGCCAAGAACAGCGGGAATGACCGGACGAGGGCCCGGTTTCAGCGGATCAGGGTGGGCCAGAAGCTCGTTGCGACGGTGGAGGCCGCCTTCTTCAGACGGCTGAGCCTCCAACGCCGTAAGCCTTGCGCTGAACGGCTGGCCGCTTTGCGTGCCCGCGTCCGGGAACAAACGGAAGCCCTGGCTCGATCCAAGTTGAAAACCTCCGAAGACGAATACCGTTCCGGGCAACGAGCACTCAGGGCAGCACGGCTCGTCTCCGCAATCGCGGAGGAGTTGGAGAAACAGCACAATACACTGGCATCGTCGCTCTTCCTGTCACCCGATCAATCGGTCGACGGAGGCTTCGTTGTCGAAGGCGCGCTCGACATGCCGTGCTTTCGCGACGAGATTCCCTCTATGGAGATGAAGGCGATTCAAAACAGACCGGAATGTGTGGAAGCAGGTCTCAATCTGGCCAATTCGATGAACGACGTGAGGCGAACCATTGTCAAATATTTCCCGAAAATCGTGGGGTTCTGGCGGTACACCCGGGACAAGGATCGGTATCTGTATAATAAAGAGTGGAAAGACGTCGGCATTCGAGTCAACTATGATCTTGGCGAGGTTTTGACCAACCGGCAAGAGGCGCGTGCGGCAAGATCCGCCGCAGACAAAGCAGACATTATCGGAGCGGCGGTGGCGATAGGGATTACGGCCCAGGTGCGCTCAGCGGCGCTCGCGTATTTTCGGACCCTGCGCGAAGTGGAGTATGCAGAGATTGGCCTAAGGATGTCACGAAAGGCGCTCCTTTCTGCCCGTGCGAAAACTGCGGACAATGATCTGACCAAACTGGCCCTTCTGGACATTGAGGCAGACGCCCTCGAGGAAGAAATTGAATGGCTCAGAGCTCTCGGGGAGGCTCAAGCCGCCCTGGCGGAGCTTCGATCGGCCATGGGGACAAACTACCAGGAGTCGTAATACAGATTCGTTCTCAGCAGGGTCATCAACTGTCCGTCTCAGAATAAGTATCGCACCTCCGATCCTGGGACGTAGGAGGCTGCGTTCGTCGTTCCGGCGGATGCCGGAATCCAGTCTTCCCTGCGGGCCCTGGACCCCGGCCTTCGCCGGGGTGACGAGCGGGTCGGATTCACACAGTTATTTCGGGACAGACCCTGAGGGAAGCTTCGTGACAAGGGAGTTTTCCCTGTTCTCTTTCGTGAAAGCGTACTGCCGAACGAGCTCACCGCGGCGCCCCGGAGCACGGACAGAATTCGACGACCGGGAGAACAGGCTTGCTCATTTCAGCGCCTTCTACTCGTTCCGTTCTCCGCACGTTTGCGGTATAGTGGTGTTTGGGTGAGGCACCCGGTGCCGGCTCAACAAGGAACGATGCTCGGATATCCCAAATTACGTCCAGATTTGGAGGCGTTCCCCCAGCAAGAGGGTCCCGGTCATCGGACCGTCATTCTCAAGGACCCGGTTTCCCAGAAGTATTTTCGGCTGACGGAATTCGAATACCGTTTTCTCCTGGCGATGGATGGAACACGCAGCCACTCGGCAGTCTCGACCGAGCTGAGCAGCCGCGGGTACCATTACGGTCTCGACGACGCACGGGAGATCCTCACCCGGGCCACGCAAGCAGGCTTACTCCTCGGCACCCATTTCGGAACAGCGAGCTTTCTGCTCGATCTCAAGCGACGACTGAAGAGTTGGAAGCGAAGTCAGCGTCTTTCGCAGATCTATTTCCTCTTCGTTCCCCTGGTGAGCCCAGACCGCTTTCTCGGGAGAACCGTGGACTATGTCCGCTGGTTGTGGAGCCCGTGGTTCGCGGGCCTCGCATGCGCAGCCCTTCCGGGTGCCGTGTATATCCTCGCAACCGGGTGGCCGAGCATTCAGAGAGAATTCCTCTTCTTCTTCAATCTGAAGCATCTGGTGTATCTCTGGGTTACCGTCGCTCTCACGAAACTCGTACACGAGCTGTCACACGCCTACGTGGCCAAGAGCTTCGGACTTCGCGTGCCGGCCATGGGGGTGGCATTTCTTATCTTCTTTCCATGTCTCTACTGCAATACGACGGAGGCCTGGCAGCTTGCCGACCGACGGCAGCGTATGGCGATCAGTGCAGCCGGTGTCCTGGCTGAGGCGGTGATCGCACTGTGTTCGGTATACGTGTGGCATACGACGCGACCCGGAGTAATCCATTCTCTCGCGTTCTATCTTATGGGTGTGTCGATGGTGTCCACGGTGTTGTTCAACGGCAACCCTCTCATGAAGTTTGACGGATATTTCTTGCTCACCGACTACCTCAGACTGCCGAATCTCTTCCAGAAATCCCAGGGGTATCTCCGCTATTGCTTCATGAATTCCATCCTAGGGATCTCCAGCATCCGGGACCCTTCCCGGACGCCACGGGAACGATGGCTGTTCACGCTCTACGGGACAGCGGCTTTTGCCTATCGCATGGCGCTCTATTACGGTATCGTGGTGGCGGTATACTATCGTTTCGACAAGACGCTCGGAATACTTCTTGCCGCTCTGGCCTTCGGGCTCTTTGTCGTGCGGCCTATCTGGAGGGGAAGCGTGGGGCTTTATTACCGTCGTTCCCAGATTCGACCCCGTCTCAAGGGAAGTCTGATCATCGCCGGATTGCTTGTCTGCGGCAGTGTGATCCTCTTTGTGCCTGTCGGGGGTAACTCGGTCTTTCCATGCCACGTGGATGCCGCAAGCAAGCAGAAACTGACCGTGCCGATGCACACTTGGGTGGACTCGGTGCTCATTCGGGAAGGAGCGACCGTGAAGAAAGGAGCAGTCTTGTTCCGTCTGGACACGTCGCTCCTGAGGCTCAACCTGGCGAAGCAGGAGGTCATCCGCAATACCATCAAGGCGGAGGCTGATCTGTTACTCGTTGACGACCAGCGGCGCGCTGAGCTCCCGGGCAAAGAGATCGAATTCCTGCAGGCAGAGGATGAAATCCGTCGGATAAAGGAACGGCTGGTCGAGGCTCAAGATGGCTTCATTGCTCCTTTCGACGGTGTGGTGACACGACTCGATCCGAAAATGAAGCCTGGGTACCAACCCGGCGAGGGGACCATCATAGGAGAGTTTGAATCAACTGCAGCGCCTGTCATCCATGCTCTCGTTCCGGAGATGGACTTGGCCGTGGTCCGAGAGGGCGAGCGTGTGCGGGTGTGGCTTCCCGTCGACGCGGGTGTGGAGTTCGGAGGACGAATCCAGAGCATACGGCCATTCTCTGAACCAGACTTGAGAGCCTCCCCCTTCTCGAGCCGTCTCGGAGGCGATGTACCAACTGAGGTCAAGAACCGCAATCAGATGGACGTCCCGTTGGAAGCCCAGTACGATTGTTCCGTCGTTCTCGACAGGGGAGCCCGGGAGATTCTCTTGGGAATGACAGGAAAGCTTATCGTAGGATCACCGCGGAGGAGTATCGCCCGCCGAGTGTTCGACCGACTCATGCAAACCCTCAACAGGGAATCGCTACTGTAAGCGTCGGTTCCATGGATGGGCTCGCATTCAAGTTGAACGATGAGATTCCCGGTTGTGGAATACGCATGGAACAAGATCAAGAAGACTATCACACATAACCAATACTTCCCCCGGTTCGAAGCTCTCAAGAACGCCTTGACAAGAAGATTCAACAGATTCCAAGGCAATCCGGTTTCGATGAGAACTTCTGTTCCTCACTTTGCATAAGCGCAGTACCCACCTTGGAGGACTATAGATACCCCATGGAACATGATCCTTTTTCACTGCCGCCGACAGAACGTCTTTCCCTCCGAGAACCGGTCCTGGAGAAGGTCATGGGATTGGCGTTGGAGCTTCCTGCGCGGGCTGTTAATTGCACTTCCATGGATGAACTATCGTTCTTGCTGACGAACGATCTGCGGACCCTTGCTGGATTTGACCGTTGCTTTCTGATCTCCCATCTGCATCGACCGTCACGGCTAGTCGCTGCAACTCATCAGCCGGAGCTGGACCTGAAGTCACGCATTCAGGCAGAGCTGCAGAGACTCGCTGAACCGCTGGCCTCGGTGCGCAGTGCTCTGGTGCTCGGCAAGGCTACGGGGTTCTCGGTCCCGACTGAAGCGGAAATCCCCGATACGGCTGCGTCGGCACTCCGTTCGTACGGGGAGCTCACCCGGTGCCACTACCTTGTCTGCCTTCCTCTTCTCCGCGGATCGTCCGCGCCGGCACATCTCCTGATGGAATACTTCGGAGACAACGAGCCGGATCGGACGCTTGTTCTCACGTTGGTGAAAGTAGCGCCGTTGTTTGCGGAGGCATTTGCAGGCAAGTGGTTGCTTCAAGAGAAGCCCGATTTGGCACGCCTTCTCGACCCTATGGACCGCTGGAGTCTCGCGAGAAGACGCTTAGTCTTCCGTTATCTCCCGTTGGCTATCGCGGGGCTTGCTGTCCTTTTCTTCACATTCTTCATTGTGCCGGTGACATTCTCTGTGGGCGGCGAGGCGGCTATCGTACCCGAAGAAAGGGAGTACGCCTTCTGCAAGATTGGGGGGCTCATCGATTCGGTGCATGCTCGTCACGGTGCGTTCGTAGAGGAAGGACAGGTCCTGGCTACGCTGGATCCAAGGGAACTGAACCACAGAATCAAACGCGAAGAGCGGCAGTTTGAGCTTCTGACCCAGGAGATGGCCCTGTTACGCAGCAGGGCGGTGAACGATCCGTCAATACTGGCAAAGGCCAAGCTCACTGAGCTGAGAAGGCAAAGCGTCACTGCCGAGCTTGAGTTCCTTAGATGGCAGGCGGGTTTTCTCACCATCAAAGCCCCCGTCTCCGGGCTCGTTGTGACCAAAGACGTAGATACGCTCAGCGGCAAGAAGATGGAAGCAGGCGAAGCTTTCTGCGAAATCGCGGCACCAGGCATGCTTTGTATCGAGATTCTCGTCCCCGAAGAGCGAATCATGCGCGTCAAGCCAGGCCAAGACGTGCGCCTCTATCTCAACAATGCACCGCAGACTGCATATCATCTCACTGTGAGGGAGATCGCGCCAAGGTCGGACGTAGAACCGCGATTGGGCACCGCGTTCAAGGTTAAGGCAGCCTTCTTGCGTATCCCTGGAGGAGTGAGGGTCGGCATGAAAGGGATCGCGACAGTGGATACCGGGCAAGTCTCGCTGCGGACTATCGTGAGCCAACGCCTGCGAGCTCAGTGGAATGCGATGTGGCTCTGGCTCATGTGAGGAATCCTTCATAAGTTGGGGGATCGCACAGGACTGAGAAAGACTTGCGAGACGGAGTCGGTCGGTGGGAGGGGAAGCAGGAAGATTTCCACTTCCCCCAGACCGCAAGTCATGAAGTGCGGTCGCGGAGTGACAGCGGAACCTAGTGGTCATTGGGCACAGGTTCTCTTGGTTCAGACACGGAAAAGGGAAAGGGGCTCCGTCAGCCTTTCCACGCGAAGACTGGTGCGCTGAGAGGGGCTTCGGCCTCCGAAGCCGCCTACGAGGAGCGGAATTTTGGGAATTGATCAACGCTGAGCTACATACCCGGCGCCGGAACGGTAGCGGCTTTCCTGCGGCAATCGTCCGAGACTCACGGAGCGTTTTATGGAAGTCGAAGAATACGAGATTATGTTTCGAATGGAAGAGGAACACTGGTGGTACATGGGATTGCATCGCCTGGTGATGCAGTTCTTGGCTCGGGGGCCTCGTAGCGGTCCTCTCAAGATCTTGGATGCCGGGTGTGGAACCGGTAAATTGATGGAGCGCTTCATCGCCTGTGGGCATCATGTCACAGGGATCGATTGTCATCCGGAAGCCATGAGGTTCTCCTGCAAGAGGGGTGTTGGGCCTTTGGTCAGGGGATCAGTGCGCGACATGCCATTTCGGTCGGACATGTTCGATATGGCAGTCTCCCTCGATGTTCTCTATGCAATGCAACCGAGCGAGGCAATTCAGGCTCTTGCAGAGATGCGCAGGGTTTTGAAACCGGGAGGTGATTTGATTCTCAATCTCCCGGCCTTCGAATTCTTGTACAGCACTCATGATGTCGCGGTACACACGAAACACCGGTACACGAGGAGCGAGATACGTACCGCGCTGGAATATCTCGGTTTTTCTCTTGAGCTGATCACGTACAGAAACGCCTTACTCTTCCTCCCTGCTGCGCTCGTACGAATTATCAAGCGCTACAAATCCAAAGCCGGGCATCGGGTAGGATCGGATCTTGCCCTTCCGCCGCCTCTGGTAAACAAAATGCTATCGACGGCTCTGTCCCTGGAGAATTCTCTTTTCGGCGGAGGGATGTCACTTCCGGCAGGGCTCTCCGTATTCTGTTTGGCGAGAAAACCCATGTCGTAAGATTGCCACACGATTGAGCGTTCACCGAAACGTAACCGTTCACCGAGTGATGATCCCCGTTCGCAGGACCGTGGGTTGAAACCCACGGCTATTCACGGTGCGCCCCTTCAGGGCACTCAGAGGACGTTTGTTCCGAACAGACTATTTTGAATAGCCCCGAAAGCCAATTTCGGCTTGGGAAGCTGACCCCGTAAATAGTCGGTTATTCTTGGATTTCTTTGTGCCTTTGTGGCTTGTGGTTCATTATCTTGCCTTCGGGGTGAACGCTTACCAGTGCAGACAGAGGAGCGAGTTGACGGAGTGACGGTCTACACTCTTGGTCGAACCGTGCTCTCAGTACCGGACCGTTTCAAGCATGGGCCCTCATCGCAATCACTTGCCTGAATTGGACTACGCAGGTATTGACGGCCTCGACGACTCGTTCGATCTCCTCCCTGCGTGTGAACGGGGAAAGAGGAAGGGACAAGACCTCCTTGGCACAGCGTTCGGCCTCCGGAAAACTGCCGGAGCCATAACCGAGGTAAGAAAAGGCCGGCTGAAGATGCACGGGAACAGGATAGTGGACTGCCGTCTGAACGCCGAGTGCTGCAAGTGTTTCCATAAGTCGATCCCGCTCGGGATGGCGCACCACGTACAGATGATATGCATGGTCGCACTGTGCCCGCTCCTTCGGCAGGCTCAGGTCCGTGTTGGCCAGAAGCCCGGAGTACCGGGAAGCCTTTTCCCTGCGAGCCGCGTTCCAGTCCTCGAGCCGACCGAGTTTTGTACGCAGGATCGCCGCCTGAATCTCGTCCATGCGACTGTTGAACCCCTCGATGACATTATTGTTTTTCGCTTGTTCTCCATAACAACGGAGCATACGCAATCGTCTCGCGTCTTCGGGGTTCCGAACGATGACCATCCCGCTGTCACCGCACGCGCCGAGGTTCTTTGTGGGATAGAAACTGAAACATCCGAAATGACCTATGGTTCCCACCGGGCAGCCCTTGTACTTGGCTCCGAGCGCTTGAGCAGTGTCCTCGACAACCACAAGGCCGTGCAAGGCCGCCAGTTCCATAATAGGGTCCATGTCCGCCGGCTGACCGTACAAATGAACGGGCACGACAGCTTTAGCACGTCTTGAACCGGAAGGGTTTTCAAGTTCCTTCTTGAGTGATTCGGGTGACATCGTGTACGTTTCCGGGTCGATGTCGACGAACACCGGCTCGGCCCGAAGGCATCGAATAGCGGAAACCGTGGGTACCGCGGTCATCGGAACGGTTATCACACGATCACCCGCTTGAATCCCGGCCGCAACTAGAGCGAGCATCAGGGCATCAGTGCCTGAGGCTACCGCCACAGCCTGCTCAAGTCCGAGCCACCGTGCAAAGGCCTTCTCGAATCCATCGACCTCGCGACCCAGGATATACGAACCACTTTCAAGGGTTCTCAAGACAGCGCGGTTTATCTCGTCCTTAATGGATTGGTATTCACGCTTCAGATCCAGGAACGGTACTGTCTCGCGAATTCCAGTAATGGCTCTTGTATTTCTTGTAGTATTCAACGGTTCTTCGGACTCCTTCATCGAGATCTATCTTCGGTTCCCACTTGACGATTGTCCTGATCTTCGTGATATCTGAATAATAGTGTCCCGGTTCCTGTGCTGCCCTATCCGCGGTAAAGGGCACAAACTCCCAGGAGCCGGTGCCGGTCACGCCGATGACCTTCTTTGCAAACTCCAGGAAAGAGCTTGGAACGTCTATCCCCACGTTGAATATCTCGCCAAAGGCTTCCGGGGTGGACGCACAGGCCAAAATGGCTTCCACGGCATCTTCTACGTACAGAAAATCACGCATAATCGAACCATCGCCGAAAAGCTGAATCGTCTCACTATCAATGGCCTTTCTGACAAACCAGTTGGCAACGCCGAACCGATTATGTCTCATTTGCGCCCTGGGGCCATACGTATTTGTAAGACGGAGCGTTACGGATTGCAGGTTGTGGTTGTCATGAAATATCTGGAAGAGTTTTTGTGCTGTGAGGCTCGAGAGCTCATAGATCCCCTTTGGATTCAAAGGAGCGTCCTCTCTTACGGGGAGAGCGGTGGACGGCCCATATTCCCCACGAGTCCCCGTGTATACGAGTCTTGCCTTGGGATTGTACCGCCTACAGGCCTCTAACAGAGTTGCCGTCCCTTTTATATTGATGTCGATGTCCGGGAACGGATTTGTCAAACTGAGCACGTGGTCGTTTTGGCCGGCGAGGTGAAAGATGAAGTCCTTTCCTGCCACCTGGTACCGCAATGCGTTGAAATCCCTGATATCGCAGATATTAACGCGAACCTTGTCTGATACGCTCTCGATATTGAAGAGATTTCCTCCGTGACCTTCCAACAATCCGTCAAGGATGGCCACATGAGCTTTGAGATCCACCAGTCGTATGGCCAGATTGCTGCCGATGAATCCCATGCCTCCGGTAATCAAGACGGATGACCCGGAAAACGTTTCACGGAGTTTGGACTCGTTCATGGTCACTGTTTCTTTCCAAGACTGATCCTACAACGAATTGAGGAAGACGGTTAGTATTGAGGAGCGTATTTCCCACATATTCTCCCAAGACCCCGATCATGCACAATTGAACTCCCGAGAACAACAGGATCATGGTGGCCAACGACGCCCACCCGATAGCCGGGAAATCGGGGGTGATCAGACGCTCCACAACGACGGCCACAGCGAGAACGCCGGCAATGACACTCATGCACAACCCAAGGACAAGACACAACTGGAGGGGCAGTATTGAGAAATTCACAAACATGGCCGACCACAGGCGAATCAGCTTTGCAAATGTGTACCCGGATCGGCCGTTCTCGCGCGGATCGTGTCTGACCTTGACTCTGCCAACGTTTGACGTGCAACTGAAGATCAGGCCATCGATGTAGGGGGAGGTTCCAACATACTTCACTATTTCATTCACCAGGAACCGGTTCATGCACTTGAAGCTCGACAGGTATAGATCTCGGGGTTTATCGAGCATGAAATTGGCCACCCAATTGTTGAAAGCGCTTCCAAGGTTCCTGAACCAAGAGTGTTCTTTCTTCTCGTAATACGAATACACAGCGTCATAGGACCCTCGTTCAGCTTCACGGGCAAGTTGAAGAACCTCATCGGGCGGATTTTGGAAGTCGTCGTCCATTATCACTATGTAATCGCCCGTGGCATAATTGAGACCGGCCATAACCGCATTGTGCTCGCCGAAGTTGCGCGCAAGCTTCAGATAGGTTATCTTTCCCCTGTATTTGGCATAAATGCCTCTACACACCTCGTCACTATGATCCCTGCTGCAGTCATTGACAAGGACCACTTGAAAATCATGTTCACTCAATTCACGGGCAATGTCGTCTACTAGTCTCCCGATCGTGACGGCGGAGTTATAGACTGGAATTACAACACTAATTCGCACTGATTCACTCCTCCAAACATGCTGCGCCTTGAGACGAATCCGTCACGTTCCTGCGAGACACATGGTGATCGTGCCGGGGCATGGCAGACATTTCTTGGGCTTAACTTGTTGGTCGAGATGTTTCAATATGCGTCGACCCGTAGCACGAGTTGCCGCACCACAGCATTATACATAAACCTTCCAGCTTGGCAAGCCCCTATTCACTGAGACGACTCTCCGTTCATATTTCATGGAGCAAGCCGATATTCCTGACAAAAGCCGGACCGTGGGTTGAAACCCACGGCTATTTAGAGATGCGCCCCTCCAGGGCGCGCGGAAGATCTTGATCCCGAACGGAGACGCTGAATTGCTACGGACTCCAATCCCGGGTTGGGAGGGTGACCCGGTGAACGGTTACAATTCGGTACCAGCCGTAGAGTCTCATTCGAAACCAGGCCGGAGCGAATCACTGACAGGAACATGCGGGGCCTTAGCCTCCGCAGCAAATTGAGCCCGACACCTAGTCCGGATGTTGATTGCCTGACAATGCCGACGCGCGTACCGGGTCCACGCACCCGAATACGGTCATCGAGAGGACGTCGAAACATTGATTCTTGCCCTGAACCGCGAGCTCATAGATCCTTCCTGTTCCCGCTGATGCCGGGTCGGTTCCGAACGACCAACTCGTCTCAAATGAGCCTTCCGGATCGAACGTGGCCTTGCTAAGATGCTTTCCCACGATCATTGCGGAATGAGGTTTCCGATTGCAGATCGGAGCGTCATGCCAATAGATGCGGACCCTGTCAGAGGCTACTCCCCGCACCTTCTCCTTATCCGCTGACAATGCGGAGACTCGTGCGAGTAGGGCGTAGCCTGAATTTCTCCCGGTCGCGGAACACTTGAGATAGTACACGTGAAGATCATCGGGAAACATGTACAAGCCTGCGGCAGTGCGATATTTTTCGACGGTCGTCTCAAGTGGTACCATTCCTATGAAGTTCGCGGAAGAGAGATATTCCGGTTTGGATACCCAAACCACTTTGACGATGACATCTCCATGCATCTTGAAGAACTTCGCGCCACGGGGCACAGGGACCATCACCACGGATCCGTTTGGCACCCCCTTCATCAGGTGATTGTGCAGAGCGCTCTCAAGAATGCCCTGTTCCACCAAGTGCGGGTGGCGCACGTTTTCCACGGCTATTCGGTTCGCGTTGTAGTTTATTCCGGTGACCGCGGCCCCGAGAAGCGTGAGCACCAGGATGATTACGTATCTCACGGCAGGAGTGCTCCTCAGTTGCTCACTCACAGCGCCGACAGCGGACGCGGCAATAGCCATAAGTCCGAAGCACGACATGTAGACAGGCAAATATGCCAAACCCCATGTGTTCAGCTCCTGCTGGTACTTCACCGACGCGCACACCGGCAATGCAGGAAGGACCAAAAGCGCTAGTCCTATCAAGAGCAGTCCCTTCGTCTTGTGCTGATCCCAAATTGGTGGTTGATCCATACCCGACCGGCAAATCAGGTACCATACGGTGGCCCAGAGAACAGTCGCAGCGAAGAGATCGGCGGGCCAGCAGTGTCGCGCGTACCCAAGCGGTTCGGGAAAAGCATCTGCATTGTGAAGAAAGGAAGTCAGGGGCAAGGCGCCGTATGTCTGTTTGAGAAAGGCCGCAGCCATTGCCCAGGCATCCAAGTTCAGCGCCACACCCGAATACCCGATCGAGTGCTGCCATCTCAGTATCAGGGAGATGGTCAAATTGATTACGGCAGCAAGAAAGAAGGGGGCCGAAGCCCTCATGATGCGTTTCGGTTCTCTTGACCCGAAGTGGATAAACGCAACAATAACGTGCAGTATCCAAAAAACATACGCCACTTCGTAGGCCAGCATCGCTGTCGCGTAAAAGAACAGAGCGGCCAATAGTCTGATGAGCCGCCCGTTTCGCAAGTAATGGGTAAAGAAAACCAGGGAACCCAGCGTGCCCAAGAATACAATCTGCATTAGGTAGTAATATGCCGCTATCGGGTCATTGTAGCCTAGCCGAAATTGAAAGAAGATGGGCGGCAACATCATCGCAATCTCGGCCAACCACTTGGAACCGCTAAGAAGCTTCACAAAATGGCCGAACAAGAGAATGTTGGAAAGGACAAATAGTATTGTCAGCAGCTTGTACCCATACAAGCTCAAATGAAAGAATATGGGGATGCGATAGGCAATCAGGGGTTGCCATCTCCCGATACTTATCCAAACCAGTACGTCGTCCAGTATCATTTCCCATTCGGTCTTTTCGGACAGCATCGCTCCGCCTGGTGCGCTCGATTCGTACAACCCATCGTCCTGAAGGTAGCCCGTGTCGAGTACGGGAGCCAAAACCATCACATTCACCAACATAATAAGAACAAGTACACATCGGGAGACAGTTCTTTCCGACACCGTTCAGCTCCTGGTTTCGTGTTTCCGCTCAGCGGAATAGACTGCGGTGGACCTCTCTGTCAAGACAAAAAGAAAAGCAGAATGAGCCGGCACCAAGTGAGAGCAACTTCCGCTGCGGCATTCTTCCGAACAAACCGGGTCGTCCATGATAAATTGAGCCGCGTGGCCCAAGTGCTTTGTCGCTTAGGGATGGGCTGCCGGATCTCTGCAATGTCTGAGATTCTCGACACAGCCTTACCCATCATTGGTTCTATCAGCTACAGTTAAGGGTAGTATATCAACCATTAATGGCGAAATATGGGTGATCATAGAGGACAAAAACACTATTGAGACGCTAGCGTCACCACCCCTTCAGAGCGCGACACCCCGCAAACCCCGTGACGGGAATAGCCCTAGTTAGCCTCGGTCAGAGACCTCCGGCAAAGCCGGAGCTCTCTGACGCATCAATCCTCCTCAGGGGCAAGAGTGTCGTCCGCGGGGAGGCCTCGGTCGGAACCGGACAAATTCCCCCTATCGGGGGCACTGTGGGGGTCCCGCGGGTGTTTCCCAAAGATGAAGCGGTAGATGCGATCGGGGGCCAGGGGAAGATCGTGAAAGCGGATGCCCATGGCGTCGGCAAGAGCGTTGGCCAGGGCGGGAGCTACCGGGTTGATCGGGGCTTCGCTCATGCTCTTGGCGCCCAAGGGGCCGAAGACATCGGTTGTCTGAGCAAAATAGACCTCGCTGCGCGGGATGTCGGCATACGCGGGGATGCGGTAGTGACGGAACGTCGGGTTGACGACCCGCCCCTCCTGGTCGAATACCATCTTTTCGTACAGGGCCCATCCCAGTCCCTGGGCTATTCCCCCCTCGACCTGGCCTCTGAGCTGCAGTGGGTTGATTACAACCCCGGCGTCGGCAGCGTGAACGCTCTGGAGGATCTTGACCTCACCCGTAACGCTATGGACCGCGATCCAGAAACCGTGCACGTTAAACGCCACCGTGCGCGGCGTTCCGTATGCCTTGCGCACGACCCGTAGAAGCCGGCCTTCTTCACGTGCCGCGTCGTGAAGATCGGTGAGCCCGATCCGGGTGCCTTTGCAAACCACCGCGTCCTGTTCCAGCCGGCATTTGTCCGAGCCGGTGCCGAAATGCCGGGCAGCGAAATCCAGGACGCGATCCCGGCGGGATTCGGCCGCCTCATGCACCGCCTTTCCGGCCACGGTCGTCCCCGTGCTGCCGAACGGCCCGGTATCATAGCCGGTGCGATCGGTGTCGGACTGGATTGAGATCACGCGCGAGGGCGAAGTGCCGAGGATAGTGGCCGCAAGTTGGTGTCGGACTGCGGTTGAACCGTTGCCGAATTCCGGCGAGCCGATTGCCAAGTGATATTTGCCGGCCGCTTCCAGGCTGACACATGCCTCGGACCGATGCTCGGTGGGCGGAGCACAAGCAATCATTGCCAAAGCGACACCCTTTCCTACCAGCCACTCGTCTCCCTCCGGGCAGGCAAGGGCGGCGCGGTCGACGAGAGCATCGTTCACCAAATCGAGACACTGCTCCAGTCCGCAGCTTCCATAGTCCAAGTCGTGTGCTTCCAGACCAAGGGACGTCATCGGGTCGCCGGGGCGGATAACATTGCGACGTCGGAACTCGATGGGGTCCATACGCAAGCTCCGGGCCAGTGCATCCATCGCCGACTCGACGGCAAAGATGGTCTGAGACAGTCCGTAACCGCGAAAGGCCCCAGCAGGGACGTTATTGGTATAAACCGCGTAAGCGTCGATCTTCTTGTTTGGGCATCGATACACCGCAACCGATTCACCCGTGGAATGGAAGAGTGTGGAACCTCCATGCGTGCCGTACGCCCCCGTATTGGAGACAATACGCAACTGGAGTGCGGTCAGCGTGCCGTCCCGTTGGGCCCCGACCTTCACGTGGACCTTCATCGGATGTCTCGTCGTGGCGCCGATGAATTGCTCCTCCCGGGTATACTCAAGCTGCACCGGCCTGCCGGTCTTGATCGCGGCAAAGGCACAAATATCCTCGGTCACCATTTCCTGCTTGGCTCCAAAGCCCCCGCCCACGCGCTCGGAGAAGACGCGAACGCTGTTCGGATACAGGCTGAAGAAATAGCACAGCTTTGCCTTCGTAAGGAACGGGGTCTGAGTGCTGGTGCGGACGTTCAGGCGATGCTTCTCGTCGATCCACGCGATCGTGCAGTGTGTCTCGAAATGGGCATGCTGGGCTCGGTGCGTCGAATAGGTCGCTTCGTGGACGACATCCGCCTGCTCCAGACCGACCTCGACATCACCGATGTTCGCGTGCAGCTCCAGCAGGATGTTTCGGCCCGGGCGCTGGATACGGGACTCAGCACCCTTATCGTGGAGAACAGGTGCACCGACTCGCATCGCTTCCTCGGGATCGAAAACGGCCGGCAGCAGTTGATAGTCCACGTCCAGGCGGCGGCATCCTTCCTCGGCGGCCCCAACGCCGTCCGCCACCACGGCTGCCACGCGCTGCCCCGGTTGCCGGACCACGTTGTCCAGAATGTAGGTGTCATTGGGATCGGAGTGATAATCGTCGTGAGTGGCCGCGGTATACAGCAGTCTCGGGACATCTTCCCACGTGTAGACCGCGTGGACCCCGGGCACCGCCAACGCGCGGTCCTTGCGAATGGACAGTATCCGTGCGTGCGCGTGCGGCGACCGAAGCAGCTTCAGGTGGAGAAGTCCGTCGATGTGCACATCGAGGGTATACCGCGCTTTTCCGGTGACGATTTCCGTGGAGGCCGGGGCCGCGAGGTTACTCCCGAATGCCTCGCCCGGCAGGGGTTCCTCAATCGATTTCATCCCGTGGATTGCGTTCTCTATCGAATGGTATCCAGTGCAGCGGCAGAGATTGCCCTTGAGCACGCGAGGCAGGTCCTGGCGGTCTTCTTCGGTGAGGGTGGCTGCGGTCATCGCCAACCCGGCTGTACAGAAACCGCACTGGAAGCCCTGTGCGTCGATCAATGCCTGCTGCATGGGATGCAGGTCGCGGTGGCCGGCCAATCCCTCGATCGTCGTCACCTGTCGGCCGGCCGCGCGAAAGGCCGGTACCAGACAGCTATGGACGGGAACACCATCGAGCCATACCGTACAAGCTCCGCAATCGCCTGCATCGCATCCCTTCTTGACTCCGAACCACCCAAGGTCGCGCAGGAAGGTGCGCAGGCACTGCCCGGGCCGTGGCTCAGCGGCGAAGGTCTTGCCGTTGACATAGTAGTTCATACGCTGCCTCCTGCCGAGAGCTCCTCGCGAATGTCTTCAGCGAGGTACAAGGTCAAGTGTTTGCGGTAATCCGGCGTCCCGTGAACGTCATCCACGTACCAAGCATCCGGGATCCCTTCTTGGAGCTTACTGCGGAGCTCGTCATCAGCAGGGACGCCGGGAAACTCAAAGCGGATCGGTCGCACCGTCGAGGCGGTGATGGTGATCGCCATAGTCCCTTCTCTCGGGCACAAGGTCCCTATCAGCAGCACCGAGGACCGACCCAGGTGGGTCAGCGACTGACGCCGAAGGCTCGTCCGCTTGTGCAGGGCATATGCCGGCAAGTCGATGCTGCGAAGGAGATCGCCCGGTCCGAGGACGTTCTGATGAACTCCGGTAACGAAATCCACGACCCGTACGCGGCGTTCGCCACCTTCGCGCGGCCAGATCGTACAAACCCCGTCGAGAGCCGCTGTCAAGGAGATCATCGCGCCGGCCGGCAGGGACATGCAGATGTTGCCGCCCACGGTAGCAGTGTTCCAGATCTTGAACGATGCCAGCAGCGATTGGCAGCACTGGCGGATCAGGGGCGCGGCCGTCCACTCCGGCGGCGCGACGAGGCCATAAAGCCGGCTGATCGTGCACGTGGCAGCGATGGAAAGACCCGGCTCGTGAACGAGCAGCGATTCCCAGCCAAGCCCCTCCAGATCGATGAGCCGGCGCACGTCGGGCTGCGGTTCGGAGAAAAGCCACGTTCCGCCTGCCAGCCAGGCATCTGAGTCGGACCAGTTGGGGATCTCATCCCTTGTCGAGGGGCGAGCCACTTCAGAAACCGTGTTCAGATCCATGTTCGGCTACCTCCATCAAGGCAAATCCGTTTACCTCTATCCCGTCACCTGGCGGAACACGAGAGTCAGTCCCGCAAGAAGGACAAGTATCAGCAAAAGCCCGCCGACGGACAAAGCCGTTTGCCTTCTCGCACCTGCCTTGAGCCAGGAAGCGAGCAGTCTGTTCAGCGCGGGCATCACCGCCCACTGGAGAATCGCGACGCTGAGCACGTTGCTGATCAGCATGGCCACGGCCAGACCCAGGGGCTGCAGGTACGGCCCGGGAAAAATCGCGAGGACCATAACGGTTGGGTACAGGCCGAACAGCACCGAGATGGCCATCTTCCAGGACGATGGTGCCGCGCCTTCCGGGCCGTGAGCGAGGCCCGCGAACCAAGCTCCGAACCCGCCCGGCATTGCCTGCAGCTCGAAGTCCCCGACCTGAGCCCGCAGTTTCTCCACCCACGCTGCCCGAACCGTCGAGCTCAGCCACCCCCGGAGCGACTCCTCATCCTCGAAGTGGATGACCACAACCCACTCTCCCGCTTTGTCGCTCGGAGGGTACAGGTCGGTGCCGCGATAGCCGGCAAAACCCTCGGCAGCCCCACTGACGCCGTTCTGCCATTCCATGAACCAGTCCGCGAGGCCGGCAGGGATCCGTTGCACCACCACAGCGGACGCCTTCGAGATACGTAATTCCACGCTTGACCTCCCGTGTCCGGTTGTCCGGACGAGCGCCTGTCTGCAAGGAGACCCCCTCTTTCCGAAGGGGTCTTCCCGATATTTCACTTGTGTGACCGCGAAGCGGCGTTATGCTTGGGCTGTCTCGGCAGACTTTTTATGGGCCCGCTTTCCCGCGACCCACGTCTCGTCGATGTTGCGGTCGTCGCCGACCGTCATGACGCCGAACAGGAGTTGGGCAGCCTGCTCGACGGTCGCCGGGGAGCCCTCCACGATGAGCGACTGGTGCCAGCGCATGGCGAGCTGACCCGCGTTCCAGTCGACAGCGATGAAGTCGGCTTCCTTGCCTTTGTCGAAGTTGCCCAGCACGTCGTCGAGGTAGAGGGCTCGGGCGCCTCCGAGCGTGGCCAAGTAGAACGCCCGGTAGGGGGACAGTTTGCTGCGCTCGGCCTCGGCAAGGTCTTGCTCGCGCGGGTTCACGGAACCGTCCAGCATGGTGTTGTTGCACATGCCTACTTTGTACGCCTCCTCGAGCACGCGCACGAGGGTGAATGCGTTGCCGCCGCCCATGTCGCAACCCACGGTAATGCGGACGGGGTGCTCCGGGTCTGTTGCGCGGCCCAGGCGGAAGAGGCCGCTGCCGAGAAACAGGTTTGACAGCGGGCAGAACGCAATCGCCGCACCCGCCTTCGAGAAGCGTCGAAACTCGTCATTGGAGAGCCAGACCCCGTGCCCGGCAACGAACTTCGGTCCCAGCAGCCCGTGTTGCTCGTGGACGTGCGTGTAGTCGTCGCAACCGGGGAAGTGGTAGTGCGCGGTACGAATCTCGGACGGGTTCTCGGAGATGTGCGTGTTGACCCAGCAGTCCTTGTGCTCCTGCTTCAACTGCCGGCAGCGTTCCATCATTTCCCCCGTGCACCCCAGAGCGAACCTGGGCGTGATCGCGTAGAGACAGCGCCCCTTGCGGTGGTACTGCTCGATCAGCCTCTTGGACTCCTTGTAGAATTCATCCGGCGTGATCAGGAAGTCGTCGGGCGCGAACCGGTCGATGCCGGTCAGACCGGAGATGACGCGCATGTTGCGCCGAGCTGCTTCCTCGAAGAACTCCTCCGTCGAGACCGGGCTGCTCGTGGTGAACGCCAGGCATGTTGTCGTGCCGCCGGCCAGCAGGGCGTCGAAGAAGTGCCGGGCAGCGGTGCGCGCGTAGTCGCGATCACGGTACCTCACTTCTTCCCGAAATATCCAGGTTTGCAGCCAGTCGAGCAACTGGTTGCCGTACGCGCCGAGCACGCGAACCTGGGGAAAATGGATATGCCCGTCGATCAACCCCGGGAGTATCAGCCGGTCTTGCACATGGGTAACCGGAAGATCGGGGTGGCGCGGTGAGACGTCGGTATATGTGCCAAAATCGACGATAATTCCGTCTTTGACAACGAGCAGCCCGTCCTGGACGAAGCGGGCAGCGTCATGCTCGTGTCCGATGTGCTTCCACGGGTCGTCGATGAAGTCGAAGAACATTCCTCGTATCGCGCAGCTCGCACCGGTCATGACGATTCCTCCCTATGAACAAAGGGTCACGCTGAGGAGCGCTACGTTGTGGGCCGGAAGTAGCTCTTGGACTACCGGAAGCTCTCATGAAAGCCTTCCGGGGCAAACCCTATTATCAGAAAGTCTTCCGGGGGAAACCCTTTTGAAAAAGGGTTGTCCCCCGGACCCCCTTCCGAAAACCCTTAGAATATTGGGTGGTTCGCACCATCCAAGGAGTTCTTGAGCTACAGCACGTGACTTTCATCCTTCGTTGTGGCGCCGGCCATGACCGTTCTTGCGTATACTGCCGCTCATTGGGATTGGTCCTCTCACCCTCCCCCTTCCCCCTCCCATCGAGGGAGGGGGTTCGCATTCCCCTCCCCTGGTGGGAGGGGTGAGGGGAGGGGGATTCAGGCCGCGCACGATACGTCCGTTTTCAATGCGCAGCAGTGTAATAGGGAGTCCGCTTTCATCGTTCGTTGTGCTGCCATGCAATGCCGGGTCGTGTCGAGGAACGGGCGTACTCCGATACCCGAGGCTGCTCTCACGGCAACCCGTCGGAATAGTCGAAAAACACCGCTTCCGGATCATATTTCTTTCGCAGCTCTTGAAGGCGTTTCCACGTGCTTTCCGTATACGATCCCCGGACGTGGTGCGGATAGGTGACGATGTCCGTTTCGCCGATGTAATGGCCGGTGACGAACGGCTTCAGTAACTCCAGACATTTCTCGTGCCACTGGGTGATGGCCCGGTCATCCTCCGCGTCTTTCCACATCGTCCACGGTCCGCCGTAGTAATGGGCGCTCATGGAGAATGCAGCATCGGGAAGGGGAGCCGGAATGTTGGGTCCGGTAAAGATTGCGAACATAATCAGTGTCGTCGGCGACGGTGACTTCAAGAAATGATCCCGCACCGCATTCAACACATCGGCCAATTGAGCGTCGGAGAACATCGCTTCAACGTGGTTGCGGTGATCGGAAGGCCATAGCGCTCCTGATCCATCAAATAGGGCCTCAAAGTCGTAAGGCTGTGCAATCGTCTTGGAGAGACATTTCGCAATGATCGGGCAATCGTCAAGAGGTTTGAGCGATGACCTGACCTCCTCCATCGAATCAGCAAAGATGGTAGCCGTCAC
The DNA here is from genome assembly GCA_040755955.1 of Thermodesulfobacteriota bacterium. Taxonomy (GTDB): domain Bacteria; phylum Desulfobacterota; class Desulfomonilia; order Desulfomonilales; family Desulfomonilaceae; genus JBFMAA01. The sequence continues at coordinate 5,229 of JBFMAA010000026.1, read as the reverse complement.
CATGCACACCTTGCCGGCATCTGCCTTACATTTTTCGGCAAGCTCAGGTGGTGCGGTGAGCATGAACAGACTCAATTCGATGTTCGGGGCCAAGCTGCCGGCTATGGATTCAAGCCATTGAGAGATCGTACCGACGTCGCCGATCGGATAGTAATACGTGCTGCATGCGATCGTTTTCGGCAAATCATAGAGCTTGAGGTGGTAGCGCGTCGCGACCCCGAAAAAGCCGGGTCCGGCTCCCCGTGCAGCCCAATAGTAATCGGTGTGTCGATCTTTGTCGGCAGTAATGTACTCTCCCTCGGGAGTGACCAACTCAACCGCTTCGACGCTGCCGACTCCGGGTCCCCAGACGCCCTGGTTCCAGGACATACCTCCGGAGAGCAGATAGCCGCTCAATTTGACTTGGGGGCAATGCCCGCTGGGATAGGACAAGTTCTGAGCATTGAGGTGAGCCTGAATTTCCCGATTGCTGATAATTGGCTGAACCACAGCCGTGTGCGCCTTGGCATCTATGGAAATGACCCGATTGAGATTGGTCAGATCGATCATCATGCCGCCGCTGCGAAGGGAAGGATTGCACCAGTTGTGTCCTCCGCCGCGCACGGTGACTTTCAGTCCGTTGCTTTTCGCGTACCTGACCGCTTCAACTACGTCTTGTTCATTGGCCACGCGAACGATCAATTGCGGCCTGCGTTGGATCGGTCCGTATGTATTCCAGACGCCTAGGGCAACGTCTTCGAAGTCCGAATCGGATGCGGACAGGACCTGACCCTCGAGGCTTTTCAGCAGAGCGTTCGTATCCGGATTTGTGTGAGCGGGTTCCTCGGCAGGAACTTGCCCTCCGGGAGCCACGGGTTGGCCCGACGCCTCCGATCCCGCAACGGCCGGGCCGGGCTCGGGAAGCGGGCGTCGATTAACTTCGCGCTTGTCCGGATGGTTTTCCGAACTGTTGTCGACAACCTCATTATCCGTTTTTTCAGTCACAACCCTAGTCCTCCATGCCCTCGGTGCTGACCGGACGAAATGGCGGAACCGCAACGACATCGGGGGGAAGAGCGGGTTCCAACCGGTTGCAGCCTGATTTCCCAGACCCAGAAAAGCTCTCTACGTTCCTCCTTCGGGCACGCTGTCAGTATGAACGTCCACTCCTTCCCCGGGAAGGCCAACCGTGCACTCTTGAAAGTTATGTCCCCGCGATCCCCCGGTCAACCAGACCCCAGGACTGAAATGATACCAACATGTGCAACATCGCAAGAATACTACTTTCTTCGCACTCCTGCTAGCATTCGCAGTCCACAGCGGGACCGGACTGTGGACACTCACAACGTTGCGAGACATGCGAAGTTGCCGGTTAGCTTGAGGAACATACCGCCACGTTCATCACAATTCGGACGAAAAGGGTCGGGTGATCGCGGGGTAGCATGCCCCCCCAGGATTATTGCCACGCTGCACATCAACCCTCCGCCATGGGGTAGGACTTGCGGTCCCGATTCTTTTTCACGCCGGATGAAAAAAATTAGTTTGAGTTCAGTCGCTCCTGTAGTCGTTCGCGGGGGACGTGATATCGCTGCGAAGCCCTTTGTCTCTGACGGCAGCGACAGCCACGGCTACGATACAATTTGAACACCCTATTTCTACCTCAGCAAAATGCTCCCCATTTTGCTTCCGGCCCACTGGGGGTCGCAACAAGTATGCCACGCCTGGTCTGGTGCGGGTTTCCTAGGTTTTGCCAAGAAAAAACGGCAAACTGGCCGAATTCCCCGGTAAGGTCGCGAGGATAGAAATCTTGCCCTGTAGCTTCGATTTTTTCTCTTGACAGGTTATGCCCCGCGGGCGTAAAGAGTGTGCGCGCCTGGAGGATCGGTGAGGAACGGTCTTCCAGGCTTTTTTTGTTTGGGGCCGTGTGCCCGAGAGGAGAATGTCGTGACACGGATGCGGTTCGAGCGGGAATGCCGAAAATGGACGCGCCGACACCTGGCTGAACACGCCCTAATCAGCGAGTCCACGGTCGTACGTCTTGAGCAGGGAAAGCTGGCAGCGGACCGGGTTCGCCCGATCATTCGCCGATCCCTGGAGAATGTCTTTGATCAGCCGCTGGAGCGGCCCTTACAGCAGGCTCAGCTCATCGAGCCACAATAATCACTCCGGGGGGGAGGATTGGATGGACAAGAAACTCGGCGGGTCCGATAGCGGCCCCCAGAAAGACGACGAGCCGAGTGCGCTAACACCCGCTCCTCCTGAACGTAAAATCAACATGAATACCGCACACTTACCACAGGTCGAGGTGCCTGTCAAGGGTTATTCGTTTGGCCGGAAACTACCCGGTCGGAGAGTGCCCGCACAGGTGCCGTTCAGTCCCCGAGCTGCCAACGACATCTTGCCGAGTGGCGAGAGCTTCACGAGTCGCCGAATAGCCCAGCGAGTCTGTCGCGGCGAACTGATCACGGTCTCGCTTATCTCCACTCTCTTGAAGATCCCTTCAGCACGCGTCGCCCGCATGCTCGATCTCGGCGCTTCCCCGTCCTGGGTGTGGCCTGACCCGCAGCGTGGGGAGCCGCTTTTCGACCCGAGGGAATTCAAACCAATTCATGATGCCATAAACTGGGAGCCGTTGACATCGGCATCCGGGGCTTGACCGCGCTTCGCGCACGAAAAAACCCGGCGAGCCGGGCGGAACGGAATTGATATGAGTTCAAGCCAGTTCAGCACCAAGTTGGCGAAAGTGAAGGAATTGTCGTTCCCGATGGTGTTCAAGGACTGCTATCCGGAACACCTCAAGGAACCTGGGAATTCGACCTGCCCGAACCCCAGTCACGAAGATAACCGCCCGAGTTTTCAAGTCGAGCTGGACCACGGCTTCTGCCATGCGGGGTGTCGCCCGCGGTCGGGAAACAGCTTCAGATGGAGCGTCATCGACATCTGGGTATTGCGGCACAACTGCGATTTCAGGACTGCTGTGTATCAACTCTCGAAGAAGTTCGATATCGCATCGGACCCGGCCCCCGCCAGGAAGCCTCGACCGAGCAAGGCGTACCCCTACCGGGGGGAAGACGGCACCCTCTTGTTTCAAGTCTGCCGCTTCGAGCCCAAAGACTTTCGCGCTCCCCGACCCGACCCCAACCGGCCCGGAGAATGGGTTTGGAACCTGAATGGAACTCGCCGCGTGCTCTTTGGACTACCTGAGCTACTGTCGGCCGAGGCGTCACAGCCAATAATATTTCTGGAAGGCGAAAAGGCCACGGAAGCAGCGGTCAGTCTTGGGTTCGTCGCGACTTGCTCTCCGGGTGGTGCCGGAAAATGGCGCGGGCTTGTCGAGAAACATCAGATTCATCTGCCCCTACCTGACCGGACGGTTTGGCTTTGCCCTGACATAGACCCGGCCGGGCGCGACCACATGCGGGCAGTCGGCAAAACGCTTCAGGGGTTCGCAAAGGAGGTTCGCTGGTTGGACTTGCCTGGCTTGGGCGAGAAGCAGGACCTTCACGATTTCGTCGCAGCCCACGGCCCCGAGCGCGCTCGCGAAGAATTGTTGCGGCTGGGTCAGCAACCCGTGGAATACAAGCCAGACAGGGAGAGCGAGGGTTCCACAATAGCGGAAGAGCGGGTCCAAGGGTCAGGCGAGAAGACGACGACCAGCAAGTTCCGAACCTTAATGGACCAGCTTGACCGCGTGGAGATTGCCTACTTCCATGACCAGTTCAAGCAAGCGTGGGTCTGCATACCGGTACGGGATCATTTTGAAAATGTGCGCATCAGAAGCGGGGAATATCGAAACTACTTGACTCACCTGTTCTTTCAGGCCACTGGCGAGGGCTGTGGCCGGGAGGTGCTCCAACAGGCCAAAGATCTTTGCACGGCCAGGGCGCTGTTCGAGGGCGAGCGCAGGGTCCTTTGGTATCGCTCCGCGTGGCTTGACGACCGCGTAATCCTGGACCTGGGTGGGCCTGACTGGAAAGCGATAGAGATTACCGCAGAAGGCTGGCAGGTGGTCACTCCGCGAAATCCGCCGTTTCGCAGGTTCAGCCACATGCAGGAACTACCTGAGCCTGAGCGCGGCGGTTCAGTAAGAGAAGTCCTCGCCGTGTTGCCCATTAAGGATCAATCTACCCAGGATTTGATTTGCGTGTGGTTGCCTTCGCTGGTTATACCTCACATCCCCAGAGCCTCTCTACTGATTCATGGTCTCCAAGGCAGTGGCAAGAGCTTTTCCGCCGAGTGTCTCCGAGCGCTCATTGACCCGTCCAGTGTGGGCACGCTCTCTCTGTCGAAAGATCCGACCGATTTGGTTCAGTGTCTTGATCACCACTTTCTACCTATCTTCGACAACCTTTCAAACCTACCTCGCTGGGCCTCGGATGTCCTATGCAGAGCCACAACCGGCCTTGGACCCCAACGGGGACGGCAAGATCGACGCGACCGATACGAAGTTTTCTCGCTTGCGAGTGTGGCGGGACCTTGATCAGAATGGGTTTTGCTTTCCGTTTGAGCTCCAAACGCTTGCCGAGCTGGGCATAGCCTCCATAAACCTCACCCCCACCGGCGCCGGTTCGGGCACGGACGCGCAGGGGAACACCAAAGAGAGGGTCGGCACCTTCACGTGGGCGGAGTGTTGACTTATGGGACACGCTTCGACTTCCTTATTGGTGGCGCTGCTAGCAGCTAACCTGGCTATAGGAGTTGCAGTCCAACAGCAAGCTGTAGCTGAGGAGACAGCTCCGCTCGCTCATGAACTGAGAAACGCCATTGGGCGGAAGGATCTCGAAGGGATCAAGGCACTTCTGGATAGGGGTGTCGACACGAACGCAGAGGTTTACGGTTGGACGCCCTTAATGATAGCTATTGATATGGGGCACCCCATGATAGTGAATGCGCTGCTGTAGGGGGGAGCCAACCCCAATCTGAAGGACCGTGATGGCTGCCCCCCACTCCAGAAGGCTTTGGACCGACTTCTGGAGAGAGACCGAACATTCCTTGACGTATTTGCGCGCGCTGGGCCCGCGTGCCATGCAGCCATACCCAGTCACCTTCAGCGCGGACAGTCTTTGGATGATCAAGGGCTAGCTATTGTGAAACTGCGTCTCCATTACGGTGCTGATCGAAATACTAGTATAGCGTTTCAGAGACAGCTTTACACGTTAGATGAGCACTTCATCCAGTCTATATTTCCAGCGGAAGATGACTGGCGAATCGTTCATCTCCTTGATAAACAGGTACAGCCTTTCGATCAGC
>JBFMAA010000025.1:0-53839 GCA_040755955.1 Thermodesulfobacteriota bacterium | reverse complement strand
AGTAGACACAAACCCACTCTCCCTTCCCTACAACCACTAGGCGACAGGGCTTGCTATTCCCCTCCCTTGATGGGAGGGGTTAGGGGAGGGTGAAAGTTCCCGCAATTCTCAACGCGTGGCACTATATCGTTCAAATCGCTCGGCAGCCGCGACGATTTGTTGTCGGAATCCCCTTCAGTAGCGGGGTCTGTGGCGGTTCTCCACCTGGCCAAAATCTTCCGTTTCCATGTGCGTTGAACCAACTCACCCCGCCATCGGAATACGTGCGAGCCGAGGAAGGTTGACGCGATTATCGGCAGCGGTTCACAGTCAGCCCGTTTGCGGCTCCCAGCCGCTCTGTAAGGCAGGCGCTCCAGCCCGGCTTTTCAGGCATCCGCGAGGGGATACGCACCGATTCTCCATCTGCCGGCGTGCTGCCGAGGCACCTCCGCGCTCGTTGACGTACCCTCGGGAGTGGAGTAATATCAACTGATCCACCTCGGGGAAGACCCGCGACGAAGTCAACAACCCCACACTTTCTTCGCAGCACGGCATGAGCTATGATATGTTCATCGCTGCGGCATCAGCAGGGAACCCGCACCCTGCCGACCGGCGGAGAACCGTCCAGCCGCAAACTAAAGGAGTGTACGTAGATGCGCGTAATCACCGTATGCGTGGGGAGCGCATGCCACCTCAAAGGATCCCACGAAATCATCGGCTACTTCCAGCAAGCAATCAAAGAGGCCCGTCTCGAAAAAGAGGTAGAGCTGAAGGGAACTTTCTGCATGGACCAGTGCACGGACGGAGCCAACCTGCTCATCGACGATCAGATCTTCCATGCCACGTCCACGGATGACGCACGGCGCATATTTGACCGCGAGATTCTCGGGAAGAACGGCTCCTAGGAGATAGCCGGCTCACCCAAACGGTCGCGGCCGAAGCGCACGTACCCCTCACAAGAAAGAGGCAAAGGTGAAAGAGCTATGGAAGCCCCAAGACCAAAACGAAACCCCCTGAAAAGCCGCACCGAATTTCTTGCATGGGCCCAGGATTTCTCCCTGAAGCAGAAGGTGTTGGGAGGATTTCTCGGCGTCGTGGTATTGGTCGGGCTTGTGACCAGCCTCATCGGTACCAGGCTCGCACAGCATACGATCATGGAGACCGCCCGTTCTCAGCTCTTTGGTGACCTTGCCGCTGCCGGAGTGGTCATCGAAAACGTCAAGACCGATCTGGAGCTGAAAGTCCGGCTGATATCGCGATCAGAGGGGATGAAGGAGCTTGTCGAGACGAGGAATGTGGACGCCCTGCGAAAAGCCGTCACCACTGCGGCGACCAGAGATGAAATGGATTTTTGGACCGTGGTCGACAAGCAGGGAAACGTCCTGAGCGTTGGGGGCAGAAAATCCGAAGAGGGAGCTCGGATCACGGATGATCCCGTGGTCGCCCAGGCCATGGAGGGGAAAAGCGTCTCGGCCATAGTCACCATGCCCCTTGAGAGGATTGCCAAAGAGAATCCCGCCCTGATTCAGCGTCTCTTGGAATCCTCCACAAGAACCGGTCTTGTGATTGAGGCAGCCCACCCCATCGTCTCAGAGTCGAAGATCATAGGAGTCCTGTACGGCGGGATTCTGCTCAACGGCAACCAGCCGATCGTGGAGGATATCGCCAGGCTTCTGTTCAAGACGGCAAAGCCAAAAAGCCCATCTCAGATCACCCGCAGCGAAGGCAAGACAGGATACGTGGGGCTGTGCCTCAGCGACAAGGTGGTTGCCGGCACTCTCAAGGAACTCCCGCCGCCCGATCCCCAATCCCTCGAGCGCGGTCGATCGGAGATCGCGCGGGAACAATTCGCGGGCGACATGTACCTTTCCGCGGCACAGCCGATCCGTGACCTGTCCGGAAACGTGATCGGCGCCATCAAGTTGGCCACACCGGAAGCTCCCGTGGACCTGATCGTCTACCGACTGGTGGCAACGTTCATGGTGCTCGCGGTGCTCGGTGCTCTGTGCATGGCGACCATCACCTACTACCTGGTCATGTGGGTCAACAACCCTCTGGAGCAGATGCTCAATGCGGCACGAAAAGCCGCCAAGGGCGATCTGACCGTGGAGGTGCCGGTGGTCGCACGCGACGAAGTGGGGGAACTGGCAGCCACGTTCAATCTGATGGTTCGTAACCTAGCGGCTTCACAGAGAAAACTCGAGGAATGGGCGTCTGACCTCGCATCCAAGGTGGACGAGAAGACCGGCGAACTCCATCAGGCACGGGAGCAGGTCGCAAGGATCAAGAAACTCGCGTCCCTGGAGAAGATGGCCGACGGCATGGCCCATATCATTTCCCACATTTCTGATCCCTTTGGAGGTTCCGCTGTCTCCGGGGAAGACGAGGCGCCGACCCACCACATCATGCTGCTGGACCACGACGAGGCCACCGTGGACATGAGCCGGAGAATCCTGGAAAGCGAGGGCTTCGAGGTCATGGTGGCAACCAACGTTGCCGACGCGCTCAAGGAACTGGAGACGGAGTTCTACGACGTAATCGTGGTCGACATCACGATGCACGAGGCCGGCGGCACGGAACTGCTCCGGGAGATCAAGTATCGACAACCGGAACTCCTGGTGATCCTGACCGCTCCCTTCAAGAACACGGAAGAGGCTGTTGAAACGGTCAAGCTGGGAGCGTACGACTATATCCCCAAGCCCTTCGGACCGCATCAGGTGCTGATCACGGTCTACGCGGCCATCCGGGCACGTCAGACCGTGGAACAGACCCGACGTCAACTCGCCCAGCAACGGGCGGAGACGATCTTTCAGCGCCTCCCCATGGCCATTGCCTTGGCCGACAAAGCCCACCGGGTGGTATACCACAACAGGGCCTTCGTTCAGCTTGCATCCAGCGACGGCCAGGAAGTCGTGGTCAAGGGGAAGAGTTTTGCCGAGCTCTTCGGGGTAGATCCCCTGGCAACGAAGGAATCCAAGGAGGAGTCGACCGCATCGAGATGGCTCAAACTCGACACGCTCGGCAGGACCGCGAAGCTCTACAATTTCAAGCTCCCGGAGGAAGACCTGCGAGTGCTCATGCTGCTTGACGTCACCGAGACGGTCATGAAGGACCAACAGGCCGACGTGTTCAGGGCCGAGACGCTCACCCGTGCGCAGCAGGTGATCCACCAGCAGATGCGGGTGGCACAGGAGATCGCGGGGCTGCTGGGCGAGACGACCGCGGAAACCAAAGCCGCTCTGTTCGAATTGATAAAGCTCGCAAAGGCGTCAGGGGAACCGAGATGAGTGTGCCATTGTTCATAGAGTCCGGATACGCGCACGTATGCAAGTATGGTGAGATACTCTGTGGCGATTCCGTTATTTTCGGCACCGTGGACGGAGGCCGCCTGATGGTCCTATCGGATGGGCTCGGCAGCGGGGTGAAGGCGAACATTCTCGCCACGCTCACCACGAAGATCGCGTCTCGCCTCATGGAAAGAGGTCTGCCTCTGGAGGAAGTGGTGGAAACCCTCAGCGACACCCTTCCGGAATGCAAAGTGCGCAAGATCGCGTACAGCACGTTCACTCTCATTAAGGTCATGGAGGACGGGACCGCGTACCTGGCGGAATTCGACAATCCTCCGACGTTCTTCCTCAAACGCGGATACGTCAGCAAGGTCGAGTATAAGGACAGAATGGTGGGAAAACGCAAGATCCGGGAAGCCGGTATCAAGCTTTCGGCAGGTGACTGGCTGGTGACGGTCAGTGACGGCGAGATCCACGCAGGGATCGGAGGTCTGCTGAACCTGGGCTGGGACTGGGAGAAGATCGCCAAGTTTCTGGAAACTCAGGTCTACGAAGACATTTCTGCCCAGAAGATCGCGCAGATCCTTGTGGATCAGGCCAGAGAGCTGTACCAGGACAAACCCGGCGATGACACGACGGTCGGAGTCCTCAAGATTCGCCCGAAACGTTTCGCGGCATTCATGATAGGACCTCCCGTGAAACGCGACGATGATGCGGTGGTGGCCACGCGTTTCATGGAGATGCCCGGTCGCAAGATAGTCAGCGGGGGGACCACTGCCGGGATTATCGCTAAGCTTGTAGGAAGAGACGTGGTCGTGGATCTCTCCACCATGACCGACCGGATACCTCCGACCGGGCACCTGGAAGGAATGGACCTGGTCACCGAGGGAGTGCACACGGTCAATCGGGCGCTGGAGATCCTGGAAAAGGTCCACGAAGTGGAAGAGCTCGTGGGCAAACGGGACGGGGCGAGTCGGCTTGCAGGCGAACTTCTGATGGCGGACAGCATCCACATATTCCTCGGCCAGGCGATCAACCCCGCGCACCTCAATCCGAACCTGCCCCAGGAGATGGGGTTCAAGAGCCGAAGCGTGCAGGCGATCGCAGCCATGCTCCGATTCATGGGCAAAGAGGTCACCTTGGAGATACACTGACCGAATTTCGTGGTACGAATTGAGGTTAAGAATCGCTTGCGCCTGAGCACAACTTGGCTGGATTCGGATAAGGCTAACCGGCCGGAAGGTGCGTTTCCCTCATGGATTTGAACAACAGGGATCTTCGAACAGATTTGTCAGGGGTAGTGATCGTCACAAGCCGGCGGAGGAGGAAAGACTCATGAAATTCCATTCCTGGATGATCGACAAGAAAATCAACGGCATCAATTTCGGCCTCGAGATGACCATGCAAGAATATGCGGAATTGGCGGAAGGAATAATTGAGCGCAACGAATTGCAGAGAAAAAGGGTTCGGGAATCTGGGAAGATCTACCAACTGCTCAAGAAGGACCTTCTCGACGGATGTGTCATGCCGCCGATTGTTTTGGCAATTACTGAGAAGTACGGGGCCAAGGCGTCGGGCGCGATAACAAAAGCGACCGAAAACAACGCGCTCGACGAGGCCCTGCAGAAGGAATTCCAAGAACTCATTGGTGCTGCCGTTGAGGACAAGGAATTGCTCATACTCGATGGTCTGCAGCGTACGTTCACCATCCGGCAGTGCATAATGGAAGCACGCTCCAAAGGGCAACTCCAGGAGTTCGAGAAAAAAGGGCTCCGAGCCGAAGTCTACGTGGGGTTGTCGAAGACGGGCATACTGTATCGAATGCTCACCTTGAATACGGGACAAACACCAATGTCCTTTCGTCACCAACTGGAGATACTTTACCACGACTATCTGGAACGGGAACCGGTCGAAGATGGCATCAGGGTTGTAAGAGAGGTGGAGGAAGCCAAACCACAAGATTTGGGAAGCTACAAGTTCTCAGATGTGATCGATATGTTTTATGCGTTCTCAACAGAGACCGCGGTTTCTTATGACAGACAGGCGCTTGTAGCACAACTCAAAGAACTGGAATTCCTCGAGGATTTTCTCCAGGGACAAGATGATTTCTGGGTGCTCGCAGTACTTTACCACAGATTTGTGTGTCATCTCAATGATTTAGGTCAGGAATGGAAATATGAGATGCCCGAGGACGAAGCAAGACAGGTTGAAAGACCTTTCGGGCGCGCAGTCCCTTCAGTGTTTGCCCGTGTTCAACCGATGACGGGCTTTGGAGCGGAGTGCAAGAGGCTCATGAAGCGAAAGGGCCTGACAAGAGTGAGCGAGCTCAACAGCCTGGTTGATGGGTCCCGGTTCAAGGGGACCGGCCCTGATGAATCACTTTCTAACCTCATATTCGTCCTGGACCAGATTGCCGGAAAGGCGAAGAAGATAGGAGATGCCCAAAGAGCCTATTTCCAGCTATGCTTCAGAGAGCTGTTTACCGAAGAGAGTGATTCTTTTCAGGATCTGTCTGCCTGCTGGGTGACAGGTCAGGGGAAATACGAGGCACTATATGGATGATCCCCCACTCATCAAAGCGATCGTCCCTCAAGAACTTCTGCCGGCAGATGAATACGAGATAACCCAAGATTACTTGAGGGCCGAACTCAAGAACGCGGTAGGCCGTCTCGTTATCAAAGCGTACTTGGGTGGTATGGTGGGTTACAACCCAGGAAGCTTCGATTTGGTGCCGCTGAAGACTCCATTCACAGCCGCCGGCCAATGGTCGGAGCTCCGGATTGCCGGCAAAGTGACGGACAGTATAGGGTACGTATTCCCCTTGGCGACCCTTTCGGAGAGAACGGTTCTTCCGGAAGAGCCCAAGTGGCCGCAAGTGTATGCCTCGGCAGCCGCGTATGCGTTGGTGTTCACTGATACGGCCCTGCATCTGGTCACTAGGTCCCCTACGTCTGAGAGACGGACTGACGTCCACCTATCAGAATTGTTCCCTCCTGATATGGGAGTTCTGGTCTTGGGCAAACAACAGTTGCAGGCCGCGGACATTGGATGGGACGCATTGGCTCTGATGCTCCACGAGCACGGATTCGTCTGGATACCGCGTGAGACAAGGGAAACCGCCGAAACGGCCAGGCAGCACCAAGGCAAGTACTCGATCAAACGGCTGTCTCCCGTCCACTCTGACGACGCGTTCCAGCTTCTCTCGATGGTGGCGTCTGCACACAGGGAATCAAGCGCACCGGCTAGGTTTCTTGCCCATTATCAGATTATTGAGCATCTTTCCAGGAGCGTGTTCAGGTTTGAATTGAGTGAACTTACGCGCGATCCCTCCGTCCAGAACGACGCGTGGAAGGTCAAGACAAGGCTCGAGACCATCCTCAGCCAACAACACAAGCTGAACGTGCTCAGGAGTCGATTCCTTCCCGGACTGTCCGATCATTCCTCGCTGAATGATCTGGAAGACGCTTGCCAGGCCTTTCTGAAGGAAGTGGGCGAGAAGGACAGAGATGGAAGGCCGTCTTGGGGAGCGAGGCTCTATGCTGTGCGCAATATCGTGGTTCACGGCCAAGTCGAACTGATGACCGGCAAGGGGTCCGGCTCTCTGGACCGCGTGTGTGACTGTCTGGCGCGAACCTGCCTCGATCTCTTGGCTTACTACCGAGACCCCTGACTGCGTGCCGGCCATAAGACCAAGTCTGAGTGCGCGGCTGAGAAAGAGTACCCCCATGTTCCGGAAAGTCTTGACTCTCGTTGCGGTTTCGCTTCTGTGGTGCGTTGGGTCCGAATCGGTGTGGGCCCGGCAGTCCATGGAGCTCGAACAGCGACTGCGTGAGTGCACCACGGTCGTCAAGAGCATGATGGAAGCCGCGGACGGAGGGATACCCGCGGAACTGCTCAATAGGAGCCGTGCGATCATCATATTCCCGTCGTTACTGAAGGCCGGTCTCGGTCTGGGCGGGCATTACGGCAAAGGGGTGATTCTGGCCCGGCATGCGAAGACGGATAAATGGGGGCCGCCCGCGTTCCTGAGCATGATGGGCGGAAGCATCGGATGGCAGTTGGGCATTCAAGCCACGGATCTGGTCATACTGGTGATGAACCGGGTGAATCTGCAAGCCGTGTTCAAGGACAAGTTCACCATCGGAGCGGACGCGTCGATCGCGGCAGGACCCGTTGGTCGTGAGGCCTCCGCGGGCACGGATATCTCGTTGCAGGCCGGAATGCTCTCCTATTCGCGCTCAAAGGGGCTATTCGCGGGAGTATCGATCAAGGGCACCATTCTCGAACCCGACTGGAACGCCAACGAAACCTACTACGGATCCGACGCTTCTCTCATCGACGTGTTTTTCCAGGGGAAAGGCCAGGTGAGCGCTGCCGGCCGGGAGCTGATCCGCGTACTCAACGCCTACACCGCGGGCCGAAGGAAGTAGCGAGACACAACGACGACAGAGTGATACTGCTCGTGTAAGCGTTCACCCCGAAGGCAAGATAATGAACCACCCCGGATCGCAGTCCGGGGCAGGATCCGGCACAAGGACACGAAGAAAGCCAAGAATAACCGACTACTTACAGGGTGAGCTTCCCAAGCTGGAATTGGCTTCCGGGGCTATTCAAAAAAGGCGGTTCGGGACAAACGTCCCCTGAGTGCCCTGAAGGGGCGCACTGTGAATAGCCGTGGGTTTCAACCCACGGTCCTGCGAACGGGAATGACCCCTCGGTGAGCGGTTACGTGCCCGTTGGCCGTTCAGCGCGAACTTGAGTCACCGCTGCCGGCGTTTCCCCCGGAGATCAATCGGCTCGGATATCTCTGACGAGTCAATCCGGACCGATCTTCACCGATGACGTCGAGAAGAGCCTGGAGCCTCCTCTGATGGAATGTGGCAGGATTGTCTTCAGTAGACATGCCGTGACAAGGATGTTCGAGCGATCCATCGCACGGACTGAGGTACGGAAGGTTCTTCGCACCGGTGAGAGTATCGAGGCGTATCCCGACGATGATCCCTTTCCAAGTGCTCTGATGCTCGGATTCGTCGAAAACCGACCCCTCCACGTAGTTGTCGCCGTAGAAGACTCAACCGAGACGTGCTATGTTATCACGGCCTACGATCCTGATCCCCTTCTATGGGAATCGAACTTCAGGACCAGGAGGACCTCATGAAGTGCGTGATCTGCAAACACGGTGTGGCCCAACCGGGTAAGACCACGGTTACCTTCCAGAGGGGAGATACCATCGTAATCATCAAAGAGGTTCCCGCCGAGATCTGTGATAATTGCGGAGAGTACTACCTGGATGAAGACACCACGGATCGCGTGCTTCTCATGGCCGAAGAAGCAGCGAAGAAGCGTGCTGAAGTCGAGATTCTCCGGTTCGCCGCTTGATGAAGGGGAAGGGAATGTGGGGGTGTCTGACCGCACGAGATGCCGGCACCGAAACGGTGTGCGACAGGTTGCCTTCAGCCGGAAATTGTCCGTCAGGCTGGAAAGCCTGAGCACATCCATTTGCTCGACCACCACACCGCGGGACGAAAGAAGCAGACCGGTTCTCCGAACCGGCGCCGGTTTCACCTTCCTTTTCCGCCGGGTCGAGGGGAGAGGTTCGTTTCAGCAGTCCCATTGCGGGAACTCCCGGGTTCTCCTATCAGCGCGGGCCGGCTCAGCAGATGCCGGAAGACGAGTTCCGCGGCGAGTCTGTTTCCCTCGATATTCCAGTGACTGTCATTGGCCCTGAACAGCTTCCGATGGGCGGAAGCTTTCTCGAATTCGTCGGTGAGATCAACGCACCGGATCTTCTGCCGGTCCAGTTCCGCGGCGAGCAGCTTGTTTGGCCCCCGGAAGTCCATATCGCCCTTCGTCAGGGTCGGCCAGCGACCATTGTCAGGCCACCGGCCCTCTCTGAGGGCCTTGATCACTTCCGCCTGGAGTCCGGGCTCAACCTGAACACGGTCGGGAATGATGACTGTCAGGAGCTTGGCTCCATTCGTATTGCATGTCCGGTTCATCTCCGCCAAGTAGTGCACGGCGGAATCGAAATGGTGCCGCCAGTTCTTCGCTCGTATGAAGATCAGGCTCGCGGAAGTCTCCATGCGCAGGAATTGGTCATAATCGGGGAGAGGTTCGTCATCCCGGTACACTTCTCCGGGTGCGAATGTCGGCAGACCTTCCTGACGGCGGTATACGGTGAACAGATACTTTGCCATGGTGCAACCGTACGAGTACGAGCACAAGGACCTCCCATGGCCGGCATTGGCAAAGTCATTGCCGACGAAGAAGAGGACCAGAACCAGGTCGGGCGAGAGCTCAAGGCCTTCGGCAGCGAGCAATGACAGATACTCCTTCGGGCCATTGCCGCAAATTCCCATGTTGATCACCTCATAGCGGCCCTGGGTGGTCAAGCGATGCCTGAGCAACGTCAGGACACAGTCCGGGTAGGGCACGCTCCCGAAGGTGAAGGAATCGCCAATCCCAAGAATCCTGAACACAGACTCTTCCTTGCGGAGGCTGAATTCCGCGTCCTTGAAGCCTCTCGAGCTCAAACGAAAGCCGTTGTAGTCATGCGCAAGGGGTCTTCCCCTCCAGCGATTGTACCCGGTGTCCCACACCCCAAAGGCAGGGTTGACCCGATGGTACAACCAGCAGCCGAGTTCGATCAGCGAGATCGAGACGAGAGCTATTACCAGGCCATCGATCACGAATCTCAAGACCCGTTTCGTTCTCGCGGCAAGCATCCGCAGGACCTCCAAATCAACGCACAGAGCCGCAACAGCCGCTTGGACCACGGAGCGATTGTCCGGAATTAAGTGGTGCACTGAGAATCCCCCCTCACCCTTCTTTAGAGAAAGGGGAAAAGACGGACCTTCCTACTCCCCTCCTTTTCTAAAGGCGGGGCAGGGGGAGGATCTTCCAAGGGCGACGGGTCGCCTGCATTGACACACGTATTGTGGGACAGGCCCTACAGGTCGAACTCGAACTGCGCGAGGTACTCCTTGAGTGCGGAGCTACGTTCCGTGTCCAGTTCCGGACAGTCTTCGGCAGTCTTGACCCCTTCTGCTGCCTGAACCGCGAACACCATACACGTGGGTTCTCCGCAGCGTCCGCAGTTGGTCTTCGGCAGAAGCTTGAGAATACGGATCATCTGGGGTTTGGACGGTCCCTCGTATCGAGGCTCGATCTGGTCTCGGCGTTCCCAGGTGGCGTTGATCTCCTTGGTGAGCCATCCTAACACCTTTTCGGCCTCTGACTCGTCCTGGAGTGCATTGATGAAGATCTCCCGGGCGTGCAGCGTGATCAGCTTGCCGTGCACCCGAAGCGTCACGGACGGAGGGTCTATCACGTACTGGCTTCCGCCCAGCGAACTGTTGAGGTACGGAAGTACCCCGGAAATATCCTCGTCAAGATGGGCCACGCAGTGCACAGACTGAAACTGAGGATTGCACTTCGGGCGAAACATCTCCTTCGAATAACCGGTAAGAAGCATTGCATACCCCTTTTCCCCCCGGCAACGGCGGGTTGTCCACGCAAGCCCTACTTGGGTCTCTCGATCTGAATAAGGTAGCGCAGATCGATCTTCTTTTCCAGGGGATGGTCAGTGTCGAGAAACACCTTGCCAGCATGAACGAGACGGTGCGCCTCTTCCGGCAGTAAGAGGACCACGCTGAAGGTCGCAATCGAGTTGGGGCCGATCGCGACTCGAGCAGGTTGCAGCATCCCATTCACACCCGTTTCCTGCACATGAAGCCCCGTGATCGCCCTGGCCTTGTCTGAGTGGTTGGTGATCTTGAATTCAAAAGAGAGCGGGCCCGCAGGTCTCTCGACCTTCTTCGCGAACGAGGGCGGTTCCACCACGAGTTCCCGAACCACGTCCGCGTACACCGTGAGGGTCACCTCAGGTCTCGTGGGGTCGTTTGTCCTGACGTACACATGCTTGCGTTTTCTGCCCGGGCTCAGGTCCGTGGTGTCGAATTCGGTGACTATCTCGGTCTTGCCGCCGGGAGGCACTTCGGCTGAACCCTTTATGGCCTTCGTGCACCCACAATCAGCCCGAATCTTCTTGATGACGAGGGTCTGGTCGCCGTTGTTGGTCAAAGAGAAATGCTCCTTGACGGTTGATCCGTACGCGACTTTCCCGTAATCATGAGTTTCACGGTCGAAGGAGATGCGCGGCCCGTTGCCGGCCCAGCCAGAACTCGCAGCAATCAACGATATGCAGCACAGAAGAATTACCTGCCAGTACATGAGAATGACTCTCCTTGTAATGGTTCAGCGATCGTCCGTCCAATCCAAGAACAGACCTGAAAGGCACAGACACACGCAACCGACACCTTCCGAGAACGAGACAGCGTTTCGCAAAGCGTCTGGAGCACGAAGCGCGTATCGTATAGTGATGCCGACATCTTGGTGTCAGACGGGTTCCCAGACAATTTGCACGTTCATCCAAAACCGAAAAGAACGCCAGGCCTCGATCAACAGGATAACCTTGCGGGTGCCCCGCGTGAGACGACCCCACGTTTCAGTCGTCCGCACTCACGTTCCCGATCAGGTTGTCTACGATCACCGGAGTGAAGAAGTATTCGACTGACGGTTCGGCTCCGTACTTCTCGGCGATCAGTTTTCGCCACTCATCCCCATAGACCTTTTCGGCCTCTTCACGAGATTTCCACAAGTAGACTCCACCAGCAGTCGCTCCGTCCTCAGACAGCAGGTAATACTTGCGAACAAGACCGGGGATGTCTTTGTACTTCGGTGCGGTGCTCAAGAAGATTTCCCTGGCCTTCTCTCGGGTTACAGGCTCTGGAAGCTTGAAATGAACGACTGCGGTAATCATGCTCTTCTCCCTCTCTTGGTGATCCATATTCACGGTGGCCCTGTCCCGTCACGGGCAGACGATAGCGAAACCGCGCTCACATGCCAATTCCAACCGTACTTGCGCCATTGGCAACTGAGGGTCCGTCTCAGAATAAGTATCGCAATCCGCAACAACAGGGCTTATTTCGTCATTCCCGCGAAGGCCGGAATCCAGTCTTCTCCACAGGACCGGGACCCGGGCGCCTGCCCCGGACCAGGATCCGGGGTTCGCCGGGGTGACGAGCCAATCAGATTGGCACGGTCATTTCACGACAGACCCTTAGGGCTCCAGTTCGTGTTCCGCATCCCATAATTTACCTGATTCCGTAGGTTCACGCAAGGATCTGAAGAAGAAATCTCCGCGAACAAGAGCGTTCAGGCGGGGAGACAGAGGAATCAACGACCAAGACAGAAAGACATCGACAAACCGAACCGCTATCAGGGTGATGAGGCGGATCTTCCACAAACTTCCGTGGGTTTTGATCCCTTTGCGGTTTGTTTTCACGGCGGAAGAAGGATGCCCTCTGAACGGCTACGAATTATCGATTACCTGGCGGGGGAATTGCGATATACTGGGGCATCGTAACCGTTCACGGGGAAACAGAAGATTCAACACAGAGGCACCGCGAACACAGGGGAAGAATCAGTTGACTCGTTGCTCCTGGGCTGAAGATACGGTTGCCTCCTTGGATTACCCCACCGGACCGGGGTGATTTCTTTGTGTCTTCGTGGTGAACTCTTACGGGGTATCTCGCATCGGAGGTCGCAGTCATATGGCGGATCTGCATCAGATCCACGCAAAGATGCAAGTGGTGAAAGACCGGATGGCCCGCATCATCCTCGGACAGGATACCGCGCTTGAACATCTGCTCACGTGCTTTCTTGCAGGCGGACATGTGCTCCTCGAGGGAGTCCCGGGCCTGGGAAAGACCCTGCTTGCGCGAAGTCTGGCAAAACTCGTGTACGCACGGTTCCGACGCATCCAGTTCACTCCGGACCTGCTTCCCAGCGACATCATCGGCACCAACGTGTTCAACCCCAAGACCATGGAATTCGCGCTGCACAAGGGTCCCGTATTCACGGAGATCCTGCTCGCGGACGAAGTCAACCGCACTCCCCCCAAGTCCCAAGCCGCGCTCCTTGAGGCCATGGAAGAGCGCCAGGTCACCATAGACGGAGTCCGAAACATACTGTCCCCTCTGTTCTTCGTGATCGCGACCCAAAACCCCCTCGAATACGAAGGCACGTACCCCCTACCGGAAACCCAACTCGACCGCTTCATGATGAAGGTAACTCTCGACTATCCGCCCCCCGACGCGGAGCTGGACGTGATCCGAAGCTACTCGGCAGGGAAAGACCTTCACAAGGTGGACGCGATCATCACCGGCCCGCTGCTCAGCCGGGAAGAGGTCGCGGACTTCCGTATGTCGCTGGTGCCGGTCACGGTGAAGGAAGAGGTGATGAAGTACATACTCCGGATCACCTCGGAAACCCGGGACCCGAACTACGTGCAGCTCGGCGCGTCTCCCAGAGCCGGAGTCGCACTGCTGAGGGCAGCGAGGGCTTTGGCCGCGCTCAGGGGCATGGAGTTCGTCACCCCCGACGAAGTGAAAGATACGGCACGACCTGTTCTCCGGCACCGGGTGATACTCAGGCCCGAAGCCCTTATCGACGGCCTCACCTCCGACGACTTCCTGGAGGGTATACTCAAGCGGGTCGCGGTTCCGAGATGAACGATCAAGCCGCCGACATCTCCCCATCGCTGGGCCGACTCCGCGCGCTGCCGTGCTTCCTGTCGGGAAGGTTCTTCTTTGTCTTTGTGGTCGCGTCGCTTGCGATGGTGCCTTGGTATTTCGGTCCGGGTGGCGGAATATGGGTTCCTTTGCTATTGGACGCGGCGCTCATCCTGGCCGCGGCGGTGGACTATTTCCTGGCGCCTTCTCCAGAGAAGATCGCGCTGCACAGACCGGTGAACTACCCGCTGCCGGCGGACAAGTTCAGCCCCATCACGATAGAGATCTCCAATCGGGCGGGCATGCCGGTTTCGCTGCTCATACACGACGACTTCCCCGAACAGTGTGAAACGAAGAAGCTCCCCATGCGGACGGTGGCCTTTCCTGGGAGTCAGACGACGGTGTCATATCGGCTCAAGCCGCTGGCTCGAGGCGACGGGCCTTTCGGAGACCTCCACTTCTGGTGTCTGGGCCCCCTGGGTCTGGTGTGGCGAAAGGGGAGAAGCCCGGGTGAGCTCACCGCGAAATTCTACCCCGGCCTGGCGCTCATCGAGGAGCGGCGGATGCGGGTCTGGAGACCCGCGGCCCAGGAAGCGATTCGTCTCACCTGGCGACGCGGTGCAGGAACCGAGTTCGACAACCTCAGGGACTACGTGTCCGGGGACGATTCGAGGCTGATACACTGGTCCACGTCCGCGAGGCGGGGCAAACCGGTGATCAGGCAGAACCGGGTGGAACGGAGCCAGACCGTATTCATCGTGCTCGACGCAGGCAGGATGATGACCGCGAGGGTGCTCGGCAAGACCAAACTCGACCACGGACTCGACGCGGCAGTGCTGTTGGCGTATGCTGCCCTCGCATTAGGTGACAAAGTGGGGGTGATGGTGGTAGGTCAAGAGGTAGCCTGCTTTCTGCCTCCTGCCAATGCGCCGGCACAACTGGGCAGAATCCTCGATGCGACCTACAGACTCCAGCCGAAGATGCAGGAACCCCGTTTCTACCTGGGGCTTTCGATGGTGGCCCAGAAGCTCAAGAGACGTGCCCTGGTGCTGGTGTTCACTGATCTCATCGACGAAAGGGCTTCCCAGGGGCTGCTGCGGTATAGTCTGGGGCTTCTGCCCAGGCATC
This sequence comes from Thermodesulfobacteriota bacterium, assembly GCA_040755955.1. GTDB lineage: Bacteria > Desulfobacterota > Desulfomonilia > Desulfomonilales > Desulfomonilaceae > JBFMAA01. The sequence continues at coordinate 38,871 of JBFMAA010000025.1, read as the reverse complement.
TGCCGCTGGTGGTCGCGATGTCAGACACGGACCTGGTGGATCTGGCCGACTCGGTCCCGAAAGAGACGTCGGACCTGTACCGACAGGGAGTCGCTGCCGGCATGCTGGCCAGGCGGGAACAACTCCTCGCGAAGCTTTCTTCCGCGGGAGTCATGATCGTGGATGCGCGGCCGGAGCAGATCTCCGCAGCGGTCCTGGATCGATACCTGGAGATCAAGCACCGGGGGCTGCTATGACCGGTTGAGTCATGGCCTTTGATTCGTTTGCAGTTTTGTGGTCTAGCTTACCAGAGCGCCGGAGACCTGGAAAGGGAGAGTGAAACATGCCGGCTGAACGTCAGGAGATCCCCAAGAACGAGGTTGCTGCGTTCTGCAGGAAGCACTTCATCAGAAGGCTGTCGTTGTTTGGGTCCGTTCTCAAGGGTGTGGCAAGCGAGGAAAGCGACATGGACTTCTTGGTGGAGTTCTACCCCGGTCATCTGCCCACGCTTGTTGAACTAGCCGCCATGGAGAGGGAATTGAGCGAACTCGTGAACAGGCCCGTGGACATGAGAACGTTCAACGATCTGAGCCGCTACTTCCGCGACCAGGTCCTTGCCGAGGCAGAGGTTCAGTATGCGGACTGACGACTTGATCCGGCTGCGCCACATGTTGGAGGCAGCCCGGGAAGCGATGCAATGTGCGGAAGGCAAGTCCCTCGGTGATCTTGACGAGGACCGATTGTTGAGCCTGGCGCTCGTCCGACTCGTTGAGATAGTTGGGGAAGCGGCCGCGCATGTCTCGGAGGAAGGCAGGAGCAGAATCCCGGGAGTCCCTTGGCTGGACATCATAGGAATGCGAAACAGGCTCGTGCACGCGTACTTCGATATCGATATGGAAATAGTCTGGCTGACCGTGGTCAAGTTCTTGCCCGCCCTCGTCAACTCGCTCAAGGCTGTACTTGACGAGGGCGAATGAGCATTCGCCGTCGCGGCAAGTGGGGCTTTCAACTATGCAAATTCTTTGTCATACCTTCCCATCGTCAGCCACGACACGGCTCTATCAAGTGCCTAGCCGTTATTGCGTACACAGTCCCAAAGTTGGTGCTATGGGGTTCCGGGGACCGGCTTTCGTCAAGAAGTCGCTCCCCGGACATCTTGTCGCTGTGCCACAGCAGTGATATCACGCGCCGCCGGGTTGTCGGCGCTCTCCCTTGAATCGCCCGCCCGGTCCTGGTCCCATACCAGGTCCCATTCCAGGCCCCATACCGGGTCCCATGCCAGGTCCCCGTCCCGGTCCGAAGCCTTCTCCCTGTCCCGCCATGGCGTCTCCGAAGCGCTTGAGCTGATCCGGAGTAAGGATCGCCAGCGCATCCCGTCTGGCTTTATGCCTTGCCCTGAGCACATCCGCGGTGACCTTCACGATCTCCTCATCGATCTTCTCCAATTTCGCCATGTCGAGTTTGCCGGAACTCAGCAGAGTCTTCTTTTCATCGTCCAAAGACTGCAGTTGCATCCTCTTCTGGCGGGTAGTGTTCATCACGTTGGTGCGCAGGTCCCGGAGCTTCTGTCGTTGTTCTTCGCTGAGGCCGAGCCGCTCGAACATCTGTGCTTCGCCTTTTCCTCCGTGGAATCGGCCTCCGCGGCCCATATGCGGCCGGAATCTCCCGCGACCTTGCCCCATTCCGGGAGGTGGCGGCGGCATGTCCTCATCTCCCGGCCCAAACCCGGGTCCCGCATCGGGCCCTGGATCCTGCATCTCCCCAGGAGGCGGAGGCGGTCCGGGTCGTCCTTGAGCTTGGGCCGTCGCGGCCAGTCCGAGCGCCAGAATCAATGCAAGTGCCAGAATCGCAAGTGTGTTCGTCTTCATGGTCATTCTCCTCAGTCGATCTAATTGACTCTTTGGACGAGATCGGTCTCGAAGTGTTAATCGACGATCTCGCGATTTCTGGGCAGCGGTCTCCGGCTTGACTCCCGCGGACGAAACTGCTAAAAGGGTCGAGCACGAACTGAGTCGGATCCCTTTTCCGGATGGTCCCGCAACGGAAGCGGTTGGGGCCGGTGTCCGGGAGAGGGCGAGTGGAGTTACTCAACCCGTCAGATCCGGGAGGAAGCAGCGGAAGTAATCTCGGAACTCGGCCCTCATCAACCCCGGTCACCGGCCGCGACCGTTTCCTCCATTCCAGTGTCTATCATGGCCTCTTCCTATCTTGTCCTCGCACGCAAATACAGACCCAACCGATTCAGCGAAGTCGTGGGACAACACCACGTCATCCAAACGCTGTGTAATTCCCTGACCTCAGGACGGATCGCGCACGCGTTTCTCTTCTGCGGCGTCCGCGGAGTCGGCAAGACCACGGTTGCCCGCATCTTCGCGAAAGCTCTCAACTGCGCGGACAGAGACCCGGACTCGGGCGAACCCTGCAACAAATGCTCATCATGCCGCGAAATCACCGATGGAATCAGCATGGACGTGCAGGAAATCGACGGCGCGTCCCACACGTCCGTAGATAACATCCGTGAAATAAACGAGAATATCAAATACCCTCCGGTGGGGGCGCTTCACAAGATCATCATCATCGACGAAGTGCACATGATCTCCATCAACGCGTTCAACGCGCTGCTCAAGACCCTCGAAGAACCCCCAAGCCACGCGAAATTCATCTTTGCCACCACGGAATCCCACAAGGTTCCTGCAACGATCAAGTCCCGGTGCCAGACCTTTGCCTTCAGAACGGTCCCCATCAAGGAGATGATAGACGGCACTGCCCGAATTCTCGAGCAGGAAGGACTGCAGGCCACGGACCAGGCGCTTGCCCTCATCGCGAGGGAAGCTCAGGGTTCGTTCAGAGACGCACTGAGCCTGCTCGACCAGGTCGCGTCCTTCGGCGACGGGCGAATCACCGAGGAACTGGTCAGGGAAAACCTCGGAGTTGCAGGACGTGACTGCTTCGGGCGCCTTACGGCCATGATCAGGGACAGGAACCCAGCGGACGCGCTCGCGCTGCTTCACGAGCTTTTTCAGCAAGGCTATGACCCGGAACAGTTCGTGCTCGACATGATTCGGTACATGCGCAACCTCATCGTCGTCAAAGCCGTTCCTCCGCACAAGCGAGCCGATGGGATGATCGACGCGGCACCCGCGGAACTCGATGAAATGGAACAGCTCGCGCAGGCTGGATCGGTGCAGGAGTTCCACAACATGCTCAACATGCTCGTGCGTGGGGAATCCGAGCTTAAACGCACGGGCAACCCGTGGATCGCTCTGGAAATGACGATCCTGCGCATGACGTTGGCCCCGGAACTCGTGGACCTGTCCGAGCTGGTGCGGCGCATGGATTCAGCACCTCTTGCGCATGCCCCTACACATGTAGCTCCACCTGCGCCTCGACCGGCACGCAAAGCCGTGACTCCGGGACGCGGCCGCCCGGCCGAGAGCGCGCCGCCGGCAACCAGAGCAGTGACTGAAGACGTGATCCCTCCCAAGGGCAGGTTTGTGATCGAGAAGGCGATTCCACTCCCCCAGGGGTCACCGGCAGAGGTGTGGTCCGAACTCAAGGAACGCATCCGCGTCGAGTGCCAGGAACACGCGCTCGCGGCCATCATGGACCACGGCACGCTGATTACCTTCGGACCCGGAACAGTCGAAATCGGATTCAACAAGAGCTTCTACCAGGAAGAGTTTGACGAAAAACTGCAAACTAAGCCGGCCGTGCGGCAGGTGTTCGACGATCTCTTCGGCAATGCGAACATCAAGGTCCTGACACTGGCCCAGGAGACTGCCCTCAAGACCGAGACTCCTTACCCGCAACCGGCTGACGGACAAACGGATCGCGGACGCGCACTCATCCATGAAGCACGGGAAAACCCAGTCGTGCGCGCGGTGCTCGAAGAGTTCGAAGACAGCTCCATCGAGGACATTCGTGTCATTACGCCGAAATGAACGTGCGCCGCAGGGGCACGGCAGACGCTGAGAATAATCTTTGCGCCCGGGAACTTGACACCCCCTCGGGAAACTATTAATTGTAAGAAGTGACATTTCAAGCAAGAAGGAGCTCACGATGTCCCGAAGCCGGAGCTGCTCGCGTTGTGTTCCCGAACCAGGACCCAGAAAACAGGAAAAAGTAGAGAAGCTCGGACAAGGCCTTACTTCAGGCAATCCCCGGTATCCGCATCTCTTCGTGGGCAACCAAGCCATCTACTCCGACGGAGAGGTCCAGATGATCGTCGCAGTGGAAGAGGACAACTGCGACCACGCCCGGGATGACTTCACTCTTCGAGCTCTGAGAATCCTCAAAAACGGTACCAGTAGCCACCAGGTGGACGAATCCTTCCAGGTATCACAACCAGCCGGAGATCGGCGCTGGAAACTGCACGCGCTCCTGTAGACCGGGGGCAGCGAACCCCACCAACAAGTACGGTACAGGTTCAGAATCAAGCCGGCCCGGCTATCGTGGGGGGTTGAATTCCCCCCTGCATCCTTTCTTTATAACCCTTCAGCAGGACCGGGTCTTCCACGGGGAAAAGGCCGAATCTCGCGATGGACGAGGAGCGGCATTGCTGGTATCATGCCCGACCAACCGATGGACGAGGCCGCGGATGAAGTCGATTACACCGGAAGAGCTCACCGAGCAGAACGGCATTCCAGGAACGAGAACCCTGATAGCCGTGGACGGCACCGTGTACGACGTCTCGGAGAGCAAGAAGTGGACACGGGGGCTGCACATGAATCGGCATCACGCGGGCATTGACCTGACTGACGCATTGTCCGCGGCTCCGCACGGTCGTGACGTCCTCGAACGCTTCCCCGTGGTCGGCGCCTTGAGCCGCCCGACGGGGTCGGACTACCAGGGCACCAGAGCCGTTGTGGAAGCGTTTCTGGTTCGGCACCCCTTCTTCAGGAGGCATCCGCATCCTGCGATCGTGCACATTCCGATAGGGTTGCTCATGACCGCGCCCGTGCTCCTGTTCCTGTCCTTGGCGACCGCTTCGGCGCGGACGGAATGGGCTGCGGTGTGCTGCACGATTGCGGGGGTCGTGAGCATTCCGGCTGCGATAGTGACCGGGTATTTTTCGTGGTGGGTGAATTACGAATGCCGCGAGTCCAGGATCATCTTGGCCAAACGCAGACTCGCATGGTCGAGCCTGATCGTCGGCGCGCTCACAGTAGGGTTGAGGGCTTTCACCCATGATCCTCTGATGCTGGAGGAGTTCAGGGCGATCCTGTATGTGGTTGCGTTGACGGGTCTTTCGCTGATCGTGGGGGTGTTGGGGTTCTTGGGGGGCAAGCTTACCTTCCCCTATGAGGAGAGGACCGCGACCGGGCCTTGCCGAGATGACCGGAGCGCGGGTGGAGATACCACGGGATGAACACGCCTTTGCAGACCATGACTAATCCGATCGAAGCCGGTTGGTTCGCGGACTGGAAGCTCTTTCTGGGGCTTTCGAGAACCCCCCACGGGATGTTGGATCTGGCCACTCCGGCCATGGCCGCTCTGTTGTGGCTGGGGCATTTCCCACCGGTGTCGGTCGTGGTCGTGGGGCTTCTCACCGCGTTCGCGGGATATACCGCGGTCTATGCGCTCAATGATCTGGTGGATTACAAAGTGGACAAGGAGCGGCTCTCACTGAGGAAGGAGCCGCGCGAGCTCACCCACGTGGACGAGATCATGCCGAGACATCCGCTGGCAAAGGGGGCCCTGCCTTATCGGAAGGGCCTTGTCTGGTGCCTGTCCTGGTCGGTGGTGGCGGTTGCGGGCGCGTGGTGGTTGAACCCCCTGTGTGTGGCCATCTACCTGATATCCGCCGGCATGGAAACGATCTACTGCAAGATGCTCAGGATCACCCATTTCAAAGTCATCCCGTCCGCGATCGTGAAGGCGAGCGGCGGCCTCGCGGGCGTGTACGCGGTGGATCCGAGCCCTTCGCTAGGATTTGTGGCGTTGCTGTTCTTGTGGCTGGCGGTGTGGGAAATCGGCGGTCAGAATATTGCCAATGATATCGTTGATATGCAGGAAGATCAGCTCGTGAGGGCCAGGACCGTCGCAACCATCAAGGGCATATCTGAATCGACCTTCTTCCTCTTAGCAGCCGTTTCCATGGCAGTATTCGGGGGGATCGCGATCTATTGGTTTGCAGGCGAAGGCGTGGGGCGGATCTATCCGATCGGAGCAGCGGTGCTCGGCTGGATGCTCCTCATGAAACCGGCTCACGAGATCTACCGAGCCCCGGGGCCCGAGACCGCTGCGGCCTTGTTCAACCGGGCGAGCTACATGCCGATCTGCTACCTGGTCCTGGTGCTGGTATCGATTTACCTGCCCCAGCTCACGGAATGGGCAAGGGCCGGCCTCTTGCGCGCGTCGTGACGATGCCGGGAAAACAGGACATGCTCATGAACTGGCCGGAGCGGGTCTGGATCTACAGCCCACTTCGGGTGTTCTTTCTCCGACGGGAAGCAAGGAGATGGCTGAACCAGGCCGGCAGCCGGCAAGTAGACATGGCCCTGGAAATCGGGTGCGGTTTGGGTCGGGGAGCGTGCATACTCGTTGAGGAATTGGGATTCAAGCGAGTCATCGCCTTTGACCTGGAGGAGAAACTCATCCGGCGGTCCCTGGCTGATCGACCGGGACACCTCAGGGAACGGATCGACTTCATGGTCGCCGATGCCCAGGATTTTCCCTTTCCCCGGGCGAGCTTCGACGCGGTCGTGAATTTCGGAATCATCCATCACGTGCTGGACTGGCGTCGCTGCATGGGGGAAATCGCTCGAGTCCTGGCTCCAGGCGGTCACTTCTACTTTGAAGAGATCTTTCCCCCCCTGTACGCGAACATCCTGATGCGCCATATAGTCAGGCATCCAAGGGAAGATCGGTTCGACCGGGACATGTTCCTGGAAGCCCTGAGGTCCCGAGGCCTTCGGGTGCTTGACACGGTGAGTTCCCGGTCGAGGTTCGGGCTTGTAGGGGTCGCGGTGAGGGAAGCGGAAGAGTTCACCGCGGGGACGCAGAGGACGCGGATGAAGAAATAGAGAAGACTTGAAAGCCCCTGATTCCGCTCTATGGCCCGTTCATTTCGCCTGCCATCTTCACTGAGGAGTCCCATGCCTTCGATCGGCCACAACGAACTATGGAAATGCCGTAGTGTTGGACGGCATCCGAGCCTTCGGCGACCAGCGGGAGCCGCATGCTTCAAAAGTTCCCATGAAAGTCTTCCGGGGGAAACCTTTTTGCAAAAGGGTTGACCCCCGGACCCCTTTCCGAAAACTCTTAGAATATTTGATGGTTCTGACCATCCAAGGAGTTCTCGAACTGTCGGGCCGGGCCTTTCATCCTTCGTTTTGGCGACAAGCCATGAATGTTCTTGGGGATGGGGGTCCGGGGGAAGGGACTTCTTTCAAGAAGCGGCCGGGAGCCGCAACCAAAATTCGCGTCCACCTTTCTCGGTCCGCATGAAGACCCAGGGCGGGGCCGGTTGGTTCTACACACGCGAAGAAAGGCACCTTGACTGCTCTCAGAGCCGGCGAGCGCAAGATTTCTTCTCGGCTGAAGAAGAAATTCAAGGTTATTAATAAGAAGTCCTTTCCCCCGGAAATCATATTCTCCGACACCGAACAGGCCGTATATGCGTGTGTTGATTTGGCTACTGCTGCGGTTGAGCAGAATTTCCATGGCGTGCCCCCGCGTGGTGATTGCGGGATTTCTGGCTCTGGGAGTGGCCGGCTTCGCGACTATGCCGCTGCTGAAGATCAGCACGGACCTTCTGGCGGGTGTCGGCGAGACCAACCCCACGATTCGTCTGACCAAACAGAACGACCACTTCTTTGGAGAGCAGGACGCTCTGATCGTGGTCTTGGAATTTCCCGAACCACCCGGCGAAGCCCGTCTCGCGTTCATCAAGGGGATCGGCAAGGCAATTGAAGGAGTCGAGGGCGTGCGGCGGGTCCGGTACCAGTTCGTGGACCCGGACGACAAAGAATACGTGACCATGCTCTTCAAGCAGTTCATTCTCGGGATGAACGACAAGGAACGCGAAACGTTTCGGCATGTGGTGAGCGCGCAAGGTGCCGCGGAATCACTGCGTCGCAACGTGAACCGGCTCTTCCTTGTCGAGGACCCCTATCTCGAGACGAAGATCCTTGAAGATCCGCTGGAACTCGCCCAGTTCGTCGCACGATCCATGGAACAGCGTGTCGGTTCCCTAAGTCTTGGCGATCCGCATTTCCTCATCGCAAGTCCTGATTCCACGATGTACCTCATTCAGGTGACGCCTCAGTTCCCCAGCCACGACATGGCACGAGGAAAGGAGCTGGCAGACCGGATACGAGCGGTAATACCCGAAGAAATCTCCCGGCTTACCAAAGAGATGCCCGGCAAAGTCTTTCGCGAAGTCACCTGGTCCCTGACGGGAAAGATCGTCTTCCACCAGGAGTCGGACGTCATCTTCGACCAGGAGAGCTCGAAGGTAGTTCTCTGTTCATTTGGGTTGGTGTTGGGGTTTCTTCTCTACGCGTACCGGAGTCTGTGGTCCGCGCTGATCCTGTTGACGCCCATAGTGGCGGCAATCGGACCCAGCTACGGGGTGATGTGGCTGAGCTACGACGAAATCAACCCTGTGGTCATGGCGGCGACGGGTTTGCTTATCGGCATGGGCGCGGAGTACGGGGAACACATGTGGGGACGCTTCAGGGAAGAGATCGATAAGGGCGTCCCCCACACGGATGCGGTGAGAAAAGCCTGTGAAGGGACCGGTCCGCCCGTGCTTCTGGGGGCATTGACGGGGATTCTGGCGTTCCTGTGTCTCTGCATGTCGACCCAACCGGCTCTGATTCAATTCGGGGTGTTCGGTGCCACCGGTCTTGCCCTGACCGCGGTGACGACGCTCTTCCTGTTTCCCGCGTTGGTGATGGTCTTTACCGGGCGGAAGAAAGACTACTTCCCCGGCATTCGGCTTTCGTTCTGGGGTTTGGCGAGATGGTTCGAGATGGCTCCCAAAGGTATCGTGATATTCTCCACGGTCCTGACCGCGATGAGCATCGGTCTTGCGACGCGGATCTCGTATGAAAAGGATCTGTTCAAGGTTTTCTTGGCCAAGAATATGGATTCCATGTCGGTATCGGACCGAATTTCGCGAAAGTTCCGAGCGAATTTCACCAAGCCGGTGCACCTGTCCTTTGACGTGGATGATCTGCAGCAGGGCCTCAAGGTTCAGCGGGAGCTTGACGACATCCTGGAAGATCTGATGCAACGGGACAATGAAATAGCCGCGTTTGATTCGATCTCCTATCTCATGGCGCCGGATTCGGTGAAAACGAAGAACCGCAAGGCATGTGCCGACGCCTCGGCCTCCTGGGGAGAACTCGAACGGGCCTTTGGGAAGGAGCTTGCCCAGTCCCCGTTGTCGGTCAAGTCTTCCAGTGTGATCGGGGCTTCCTTGGGCGAATTGGGACAAGCCTTGGCTGAGTTGGGAAGCGGTTCCGCGAAGGACATGCGCAGTCCCTTGCTGGAACTGGAAAGATCATGGTACCTCGCTCCGATTGAAGGCAGCCACCGGTTTCTCACGCATATTCGCTACACAAGCGATATCACCGATCCTGAGGCAATGAAGGCAGCGGATAACAAGATACTCCAGGCAGTCGAGGGATTGCCGGTGAAGGTGCACATTTCGGGGACTCGCAGGGTGATGGAGACTATCCTCGAGAGCCTGGTCTCTGAATTGGTGCGCCTGGGAGTTTATGGATTTCTTGCTGTGGTGGTGGTTTTCTTCGTGGTGTTTCCGAGCATCAAGGGAGTGGGGCTGTGTCTTGTGCCGATGGTCGGGGCGTTTTGCCTCACCTTGGGCGTATTGGGCGCCATTCGGATGGGTGTGCCGTTTTCGATCGTGTGTGTTGCGCCGCTCATCTTCGGGTTTGGGATTCACAACAGCATGCACGTCGTGATGGGGAGCATGGAGGAGCAAGGGGGGTCTGTCGCCAAGGCGACGGCCAGAGTCACGCCCAGAGCCATGGTGACCTCCCTGACCGTGGTCATGGGGTTTGTCTCTATGTTGACCTCCCATCACTACTCCATGGTGTTTCTGGGGTGTGCGATGATCACCGGGATGCTGGCGTCCGTGCCGCTGACTTTGGTGACATTGCCGGCTTTGCTGGTGGTCCTGGAGAATCGACGCGCACTCGAAAGGCGCAACTGAACGGCTAAGGGCCCGCGGCAAAACAAGCCTTGCAACGACGGCGACTCAGAGAACGGTACTGAGTCGTTTCACTACCGTAGGTTGAAACCTACGGCTATTCACGGGCTGCCCTTTCAGGGCAGAAGAATCCCGCACCCAGCCGGGCGCACTGTGAATAGCCATGGGATTTAACCCATGGAACGGGAGCACGCGAGATGACGGGGTTATGCCGCGGCAGGCCCCAAGTGCTCCGCAGCGCAAACGCGGTGCGTATTCCCCATCGGCATGAGTCGCGCCCCATGGCTGCGGCTAGGTAAGGTTGCGGGTGGGACGGGCGTCTTGCCCGTCATTACCTCGTTGGCGTGCGAGACGACTATCCGACCCACCATGTCGGAGACAGGCAGCAATTACTTGTGCCATGGCCGTCGAGCCCGAAAATCCAAGGACTGCGGCCGCTTGCATGCCATGTTGACGTGGAGACGGCTACTCTGGTACTCTCGACCGATATCGTGCGCCGAACCGCCTCCGGAGAGATCATGATACATGTAAAGCAAATCGGAGAAATCCACGCCTTCCGGATGGCCAGGACCATACGCGGCCGTGGGCTCTACTATACCGCCGCGTATCTTGTGGACGGGCTTCTCATTGACTCGGGGTGCGCCCACACGGTGGACGAGTTCATGGGCGCACTGAACGGGAAACACGTCAGGATCGTGGTGAACACCCACAGCCACGAAGATCACATCGCGGGCAATGCCGCGATACAGGCGAAGTACGGGGCAGAGGTCTTTGCCGACCAGTCGGCGATTCCGTTTGTGGCCGACCCGCGACGTAGGCGACTCCGGCCGTATCAGCTCGTGATGTGGGGATATCCTGCTCCGAGCCGAGCACAACCTCTCGGCGACTGCCTTGAGGCCGAGCACCATTGTTTTCAGGTGATTCCCGCACCAGGCCACAGCCCGGACCATGTGTGTCTGTACGAACAGGAGCATGGTTGGCTCTTCACCGGAGATGCGTACGTCGGCGGGCAAGATAAGGCTCTGAGAGCGGATTACGACATATGGCAGATCATCTCGTCTCTGAAAAGGCTTCTGGCGCTGCGGCCCCGCACGCTCTTTGCCGGCAGCGGCACGGTCAGGGACGACGCTTCGCAGGCCATCCAAGAGAAGATTCGGTATCTGGAAGAAACCGGTGCACGAGTCCTGGAACTGCGTCGGAAAGGGCTCAGCTACCGTCGAATCCGGAAAGCGCTCTTCGGGCCTGAGATGCCGATCGCGTACTACACCCTCGGCCATTTCAGCGGCAGGAACCTGGTGCGCTCATACGTGGAGGACCGGCAAGGTGACACGTCCGGTTGAGGACACCGCGCCGCGGCCCGTCTCAAAGGACAATGGAAGTGCGCACCTACCTCGGGTCTGTGGCAGTAGTTACACCTTCGCCGCGGTGACTATCTCCTGCATTTCCGTCCGAACCAACATGCCCGCGGAGCAGGTATAACGAACCGTGAGAATGCAACCCCCGTCAGGGAATTCCGGGTTCGTTGGACCGTGGTGGCGGCGACCAGCGGGAGCCGCCCAGTACCAAAAGTTTTTGGGGATGGGGGTCTGGGGGAAGGGGCGTTTTTCAAAACGCCTCTTCCCCCAGAACTCGGATTCCCGTAGAAGGGGAGCACATGCTTTTTGGGGCACATGTGAAGAGCGTTGAGGACCCGGATGTCCTTCGGGAAATGGGGTTCGACTTCGGAGAGCTGGTCCTGAGCGGCTCCGAGAAGAGGGCCTTGTGGCAGGAATCGGGCATTTTGAGCCCTTTGTCCGACTCGTTCTTTCTCGTTGCCCACGGCCCGGTCGAAGGTGACCCGAATGACCTGAAGAACATATGGGAAAGGTACTTCCCGTCCCTGCAGGAAACCGTCAACCTGTCGGCTCGCATGGGGATCAGTTATCTGACGATTCACCTCTATTCGGATGCCCGGTTTGTCAAGCGGGAGGTGCTTGAGGAGAAGCGGCGACTGCTCAACGGGTTGGTTTCCTATGCCGCGGCTCGCAACGTGCGGGTTGGTCTGGAAAACCTGTCGGAATCTGCGGCGGACCTGTGCCTGATCGCGGACGGGGTCCCGGACCTGGCGATCACGCTCGATGTGGGGCACGCGCAGCTCCTTTCCGAGAAGAACCGCTCATTTGAGATCATCGAGTCGTTGGGGCCACTGATCGAGCACGTGCATCTCCACGACAACCGGGGCGGGTCCGGGCACACGGACGATCTGCATCTGCCCATCGGTGAGGGCAACGTGGACTTTCCCCGCGTGCTCGGGGCCCTCACGGCAACGGGGTACGACGGCACCATGACTCTCGAGGTCCCGCGGCCGGTGCTTGCGCGCTCTCGGGAGATCATACGGGCCATCTTGGACGCACGGTGAACGTCATCGCTGCCCGTCAGCGTTCAGCTTGCAGGCCGGAAAACGGAGCGCCAGGATACAAAGACACCAGAAGGCGTGTTTCCAAGAGTCTCAACCTGACCATCGTACCTCGTTTTCGCCCTCTCTTGGTGCCGGTGCGGTTTCTCCTTGGGCTGGAAAGACGATCCCGCTGAACTGTTACCGCCGGCAACGGCCGGGACACATCCTGAGCAGGAGCATCCGACATGGAACAAGCCAAGAGAAGACGACCCTTTGTGGCCGGCCTGCTGTCGTTTCTGGTGCCGGGATTGGGACAAGTGTACAACGGGAGGCTGCGCAAAGGTTTCCTGTTCTTTCTCGTCGGCTGCGTGCTAGACATCGTACCCTCAGCGTGGGGCTGGGCGGCCGACTTCCGGGGCTTCGTGCTGACGATTCTTGTCCTGCCGACCGTGTTCAGGATTGTTGCTGCTGCCGAGGCGTTTTGGCAGGCGCGCCGGGTCCGCGAGATCAAGCTCAGGAGCTATGACAGGTGGTACGTGTATGTGTCGGCGATCGTGGTCGCTCTGGGACTCGGGTTTCTCGGGGCGTCCGTGCTCGGCACCGGCGGGCTGGAGTTCGGGCGCATTCCCGCGGCCTCGATGTTGCCCACGCTGGAGGTAGGAGACTACTATATGATGGACACCGGGAGCTACCTCAATCGGCAACCCGGTCGAGGAGATATCGTGGTGTTCGAAGCACCTGGCGCTAGACCCAAAGATTTCATCAAGCGGGTTATTGGCCTCCCCGGAGAACGAATCGAAATCAAGGACAAAGTGGTGTTCATAAACGACACTCGCCTCGAAGAACCCTATGTAATCCATCTGCATGAGGCCTCCTTTCCCGCTCAGGCGATCACCAGGGACAACATGGGGCCCGCGGTAATTCCTGAGGAACACGTCTTCGTCATGGGAGACAACCGGGATTACAGCCACGACAGCCGATTCTTCGGGCCAGTCCCGTGGGAATCAATAGCGGGAAAGGCGCTCTACATATTTTGGGCCAAGGACAGGTCGAGGATAGGGACGCGTCTCGATTAGGGACCAAACGCAGGCAACGACACCCCGAGATTGAGCGCTATAGTCACACACCTTGAAATTCGCGGGACCGTGGACGTGGACACCAACCCTCGCTCCCTTCCCTCAACCACCAGACGAGAGGGCTTGCTATTCCCCTCCCTTGATGGGCGGGGTTAGAGGAGGGTGAAAGTTCCCGCAATTCTCAACGCGTGGCACTATAGTCCGACGAACTGAACTGGCAAGAGTCTGGTGACACGGCAAGAGCACCAATCACCAGGCAAAGAGACCAAGAAAGGCTCTTCCCCAGAACGGCAACATGGTGATTGGCCTGTGGCTTGTTCGTGTCTTGGTGCCTTCTGTCGTTTGTTCCCAGGCTGGAGGGACAATCCCGCTGAACCGCTGCGCACCTGCCGAAAACACCCCGGCAGCAGCCGCTCGTTGCCGAGAGTCACCGAACATCCCTGAATGAGGAGCTCCAACAATGAGAAGATCAGTGAAGCTCTTGAGAGTCGCGTTTGGCCTCGCGTTGTTGCTCGCGGGGGGCTTGGCCGTGTGGTTCCTGTTCGCGCGCGAACCTGAAATCGTGTTGACCGCAACGCAAATACAAGCGGCAATAGAGAAGAAGTTCCCGATAGTGAAAAGGCATTTCGAGATAATCGAAGTAACCTATTCTGACCCCGCAGTTATTCTTGAGGAAGGGTCAGACCGGATTCGGTTCGGCCTGAATGCCGCGACGAGTCTTCGTTCACCGAAGATTGACCTGAGAGGCACGGCCGTTGCTTCGGCGAGAGTCGCGTATGACAAGTCCTCGGCCGCGTTCTTTCTGGAAGATCCCTTGATCGAGAAGATAACCATCGACGGCCTGTCGGAAAAATGGACCAAGATCGCGGCAGAGATGGGTACCTTGGGCGTGAGAAAGTATCTGAATCAGCATCCTGTGTACAAGTTGAACCCTGACAAGTACAAGCAGAACCTCGTCAAGTACATTCTCAAGGACGTGAAGGTCCGAGACGGCAAGTTGGTCCTGACACTGGGACTGTAGTCACGGTCCTCGATGCTCATACCAAGCTGCGTACGGTCGGGTAAGATTCTATAGTCCCGCTCGGTGAAAGCTGCGGCAAGCTTGGCTCTCCTAGCGTCTCACGGCCGTGCTATGTATCGGAAGGAGCCCCTCACGGGCTGCCGAGAGCTCCTGGAGCCCGCAGGGCTCTTCTACGAATAGCAGGGCGCTTCAGAGCCGTGTAGGCGAAGGGTGCAGCGCGTTTTGGTTTCGGATAACCGATCGGAATAATTGAGTCGGACTGGTTGCTATGCTCGTTGGGGACGTGGCAACGCATCAGCGGATTTCGCAGATGCCCACCGCGTTGAAAACGCTGGTTGGCGCTTGAGATCAGCGGTGGGGCTATGCACGTGCATCGAGTGCCGATACGGGACCCCAACCCGTTTTGATGTCTCGGCTTCCCGGCGCTCAAGCACCGGGCTACTAACCCAACTTCCGCACTTTTTGGGGTCGCGGCCTGTGATTTCAGGATGTTACAAAAAAGTTAGGCACTACATTGCATAGGACTTTCTTTCAGCCAAAACGGAATCTGACGCCGAATCGCGTCCTTGAGGGCATACTTCGTGACGCTTGTTGTCATGCCACTTCTTGTTACACGCCACTGCTTCTGTGTCAAGCAGTAGAACTAGGCATTTTAGCACTACACTGACCGTTGGGCCTGTGCCTTTCTTGATATCATTGCCGTTTCATGGTTCAGAAGGCTGAAAAAAGGCCCGTGGCACACCTTATGCAAGCGGAAGTTGGGCTATCTGTCGCCCCTCCGGGGCTCAGGAGCAGCGGGTTCAGTCCCGCAGGGACGTAAGAAAGCAGCCCGGGACGTGAGTCCCGGGTTGCAGGAATATCACGTGACATCATTCTTTTGCCAAAGTGAGCGGCACCCTAGTCGGAGGTGCTTGAGTTCAGCTCATTTCCTCATCCGCGTCCTCTACGTCTCGGTGAGTGTCCCTTTCCTCACCGTGTGTCGCCCGTCCTCTCGTGGCGAGCGAGCAGCTCGTTCCAACGGTGATCGGTGAATTCCTGAAGCCTCTGGAGCTGTTCGTCGGAGATCTTGCCGAACCTCGTCTGAGGTCGCACGTAATCCGCGACAGTCTTGGGACGCCCCTTGTCTGCGAGCTTCAAGGACCGGCCGGTGAGCCGCAGTCGGCCCTCCTCGATCTCGAAGAGGACGTGTATCCCGCAATCGACCGCGAGCTTGCCGATGCGGACAAGGTCCTTGTTCGGGAAGCCCCAGCCGGGAGGGCATGGAGCGTGCACCTCCACATAGCGTGAGCCCTTGCGCTGCTTCGCGGTCCGCATCTTGTCGTACAGGTCCAGCGGAAATGCCGGAGACGCGGTTGCGATATATGGCACCGAATGGGCTTCCACTATCCCTATCATGTTCTTTTTCTGTTGAAGCTTGGTCAGGATCGGGGTAGTGCTGGTAGTGATCCCCGCGGGACTCGCACTCGACCGTTGGGTCCCGGTGTTCATGTACCCTTCGTTGTCGTAGCAGACGTAGATGAAGTCGGTTCCTCGCTCGAACGCTCCGGAGAGGGCCTGGATGCCGATGTCGTACGTCCCGCCGTCACCCGCGAACCCGAGGACCGTGAACCCGTCACGGCCGGTGGCTCGCAGACCCGCGGTGATCCCGGAGGCAAACGCTCCCGTGGCCGCAAAGGGGCTGTTGATGCAGATCACCTGAGCCGGCGTGATCGGATAGACGCCGTGAAGCACGGTCATGCAACTGGCCGGAACCGTGACTATGGTCTTGCCGGGGTCGAGGGCCTTGAGCGCGTGCCGGTAGGTCAGCATTAAGCCGCACGCGGCACACGACCGGGTGCCCGGAAACAGATATTCTTCCTTGGGGAGTTCTCTTGCTGCTTTTGTGGTCATTCGTACTGTCCTGAGTGCGCGAGTCCCATACCATTGCGCGTTCTAAGGTAAACGTTCAGCCGGCTCGCAGAAGAATGAACCACCAAGCCACAAAGACACCACGAAAGCCTGTTCACAAGAATGCCGGCCCGTGAATTGTTCTTTGATTTCTTTGTGTCTTGGTGCCTCCGTGGTTCGTCTTCGGGGCCCAAAAAGGATACCTCTGAACGGTTACGTTCTAAGAAGTGTTTTCAGGCTCCGCCTGGGACAGGCATCTTGCCTGTCGTCCTGTGGGTAATCTCACCTGTGTGAAGCCGCATTGGTATCACATCCTGATGTCTATCCACCGGTCGATCTGCCGGTCGGTGATCGCGTCGATCGCTGCTTTGACGAGCTGATCCGGTCTCACGTCGCGGCCGCCAAGACCTGCCACATACGACGAGAAGCGAGGTCGCAGACCCGCGTCAAAGAACGCTGCCTTCAGATCCGAGGCGAGCGCGCCGTGGTACCCGTAACTGATATCCTTCTCGAACACGGTGACCGTCTCGGCTCGGGAAAGCGCTCGTGCCAAGGCCTCCGCGGGGAACGGACGATACGCCCTCACTCCGACCACTCCCGTGCGATACCCCTGCGCACGCATCGCGTCCGCGGCAAGAGTCGCCTCTGATGCGAGCGAACCCATGGTCACCAGCGCGTGATGTGCGTCGTCCATGCGGTATTCCCATGCGCATCCTCCCCAGGTCCGGCCGAATTGCTCCCCGAAATTGCGGTCCACGCGGTCGATGGTCTCTAAAGCGGCCAGCAGGTCTTCTTGGAGCCGGAATCGTATGTCCATGTAACCCGGTTTCAGGTCGCCGTGGGCATCAGGTCTCGGATCGGCAAGGATCAACGGGTTGATGGCCATGGGCACGCCTTGCTCGATCTTGACGGCCGGCTCGTAGGGCGGGAGGAATCGGTCCACGTCCGCCTGGGTCGGCACATCGACGGGGGTACTGCAATGCGAAAGCACAAAGCCGTCATAACAGACCATCGCGGGGATGCGGACGTGTTCGGCGATGCGGAACGCCTGAATGAGCGTGTCGAGGACCTCCTGGCTGTTCCGGCAGTAGAGCTGAATCCAGCCGGTATCCCGCTGCGAAACGGAATCTTGCTGATCATTGAGTATGGTCCAGGGCGCGCCCACCCCGCGATTGACGCAGGCCATCACGACAGGGACTCGGGAACCCGCGGCCCAATGGAGCATCTCGTGCATGTACAGGAGTCCGTTGGCACTGGACGCGGTGAAGGCCCGGGCTCCCACCTGGGACGCGGCAATGACGCATCCCATCGCGGAATGCTCGCTCTCGACGGTGATGTACTCCGCGGTGAGCCTGCGGCTTTCGACCATTGCCGCGAGCTCTTCCGTGACGGGAGTTTGGGGAGTTATGGGATAGGCTGCGATCACCTGCACTCGACAGAGTGCTGCGGCCAAGGCTGCGGCGGTATTTGCGGTGATGATCCTCACATCAGTCATGATCTGCTTCCTGGGCATCTGGATCGTGGGGATTTCGGCCGTGCACCATGGTGATGGCTTTCCTGGGGCATTCTTCGGCGCAGATCCCGCATCCTTTGCAGTATTCCAAGTTGATGGTAAGAGGGAAATCTCTGGAAACTACCCCGTCTGGGCAATAGAGCCAGCAGTAGAGGCACGAATCCCTCTGCACGCACCGCTCGTGGTCGATCACCGGCGTGTGGGATCGCCAATCCCCGGTCTTGCCGGCTTCTCCGGGTGCGGGTTGGGAAACGGCTGTGAGAGTTTTCTGTGAGTCATCGCTCATTTCGCATGTATCCTGTACTACTGAGGTCGAAAGATTTCGAGGGCGCGACGATTTTCCGTCGTAGTCGTGTTCAGTGGCCGGGTCCGTGGCTGTTCTTCCCCGGCCGGGATCTGGGGTTTCCATGTGCGTAGAACCGACCGACCCCGCCGGCGCACTGCACGCGGACCGAGAAAGGTCGACGCGATATTTGGTTGCGGCTCCCGGCCGCCTGTGTCGTTGTGGTCACCGGCCTGCGTGGAAGCCACGTCCGGGGTGAACCGTGTCACGTGAGCACCTGTTGCGGGTCTGCAGGAGACCGAGGATCAGCGGCTCGCTGCGGACGCCGCGCAGAGGGTGAACCTCAGTATACGGGCGCCTTCATGGGCGAGCTCGAGGGCTCTGAGATTCCTCTCGATCGCGTCTCCTTTGAACTTGGCCGTGATGGCTCTGCGGATGTTCTCCATGCTGACAATGGGGGATGCCGCTGCCAAAGGCCCGAGGATGGAGGTGGAGATCAGGACGTTGCCTTCGACCACGAGCTCGGCCTCCTCAGAAGATCGGAACGCGTCGGCAACCGCGAGGGTAAACGGCCCTTCGATGCCCAGGTCCTCGGGGGCTCGGGCGGAGTTGACTACCAGCAGGCCGCCTTCCCTGAGGTTGGCGGTGACGTTGACCATGTCGAGGAGGTTGTCGTCGAGCACCACCGCGATATCCGGGACCAGGATATTCGAAAAGGTGCGAACTGGCTCTGAGGAGATGCGGGTATGGACGCTCACAGGAGCGCCTCTTCGCTCCGAGAAATAGGTCGGCTTTGCGCTGACCCCTTGGAAGCCTTGGAAGTAAGCTGCCTGTGCATACATCTTGGCCGCGGTGACCGCGCCTTGGCCGCCACGGCCGTGCCAGACGATTTCGTACGATTCGCTCATAGGAGCCTCGGTTACAGGTGATATAACTTTTCTTTATAAGCCCCGGCGAGCCTCACGTCAACGGGCAGAATGGGGAAAAAGTGTACGCGAGGACTGGATGATTGGTCAAGCGGTCCGCAGTCGAGGTACGAGAGCCTCGTGCCTCAGTTTTTCTCCCGCGGGTCGCCGTGAGGGTGAGTTTTCCGGCTTCCCACCGTGGAGGGGGTCTGCTATACTATTATCGGGAAGCAGGGGTTTTTCGATTCGGTTCTTGACATGACCCCCGGGAATCTGGTATTTGAGAGTTCTTCGTGAAAAAGAAGCAATCCACCTGGCAGGTAGTAGGCGACGGTCTCCAGTTGGGGGCGTCGATAGTCTTTGCCATCCTGATCGGAGCGGCAGTGGGCTATTGGATTGACGGAAAGCTCGCGACATTTCCAGTATTTAGTATCATTTTTTTCCTCTTGGGCATTGCAGCCGCGGCGAGTAACGTGTGGAAGTCGATCCGGAAAGACATGCCGGGCTACAAGGGCGATGCCGAAGAGCGCAAAGAGGGTAGATGATCCTCAAGGACGCCCCTGACAAGTGGTTCTTGTCGATGGGGATCGCATTCGTAGGCGGGCTATTGGTGTGCGCGTTGGCTGCCCCGATGTCGTTTGTGGGCGCGTATGCCGTGGGGGGCGCGCTGGTGGTGGCCAATGCCTACGCGTCGAGCAGAAAGCTCGCGAAGACCGATTTTTCCCACAAGGGTAGGGCTTTTACTTCTCTCATAGCTGGCTTTTACGTGAGGCTGGTCCTGATCGGGATCTGTCTGTACGTCTGCATAAAATATCTTGGGTTTCATCCCTTGGGTCTGGTGGTCGGTTTGTCGGTGGTCCCTGCGGGGCTGGTGGTGATGCTGATCCTGACCCGGGTGGCGAACAGAAGAGTTGAGGAGGCCTGATCTATGGCAGCATCTCTGCACCCCCCAGTGTGGTCCGATGTCTTTGTGAACCCCATTCTGCACAAGTGGCAGCCGTTTTGGGATGCTCACCAGATAACCCACGCGGATCTCAACAACGTTGCCAACACCTGGCTGGTGATGGCAATTCTTATTGCGTCCGCGTGGATCGTCAGAGGCGGCATGCAGTTGATCCCGAGGGGACATCAGAACTTCTGGGAGGTGGTGGTATTCTCTCTCGAGGACTTGGTGGTGGACACCATGGGGGAAAAAGGACGTCCGTATCTCCCCCTGATTGCCACGCTCGCCCTCTTCATACTGATGTGCAACCTCATCGGTATCATCCCGTATTTTCAGTCGTCCACGAACAACCTGAACACTACCCTTGCGTTGGCTCTCACGTCGTTTACGATCACCCACATCGTCGGAGTGATGCATCACGGGTTCCACTACGTGAAGCATTTCTTCGGACCGGTGCCCTGGCTCATCCCGTTGATGCTCCCCATCGAGATCATCAGCCACTTGAGCCGTGTGCTTTCTCTCAGTTTCCGTCTGTTCGGCAACATCATGGGTGAGGACCTGGCGGTGATCATCCTGACACTGTTGGTGCCGTACTTGGTGCCGCTGCCGATGATGTTCCTGCAGGTGTTTACCTCTTTCGTGCAGACCTTGGTGTTCATCATGCTGACCATGATGTATATCGGCGGATCTCTCGAAGAGGCGCACTAACCATCAATATTTGGAGGTTTTTTCCATGAAGAAGGTATTTTCCGCCGGACTGCTGGCAATCGCTCTGACGCTCTGCTCGAGCGTGGCTTTCGCCGGACCCGAATTCATCCCCGTTATGCAGTGGACCGTGTTGGGAGCGGGCCTGGCCATCGGTCTGGGAGCAATCGGTAGCGGAATCGGTATGGGAACCGCAATCGGTGGCGCCTGCGAAGGCACCTCACGTAACCCGGAAGCCGGCGGATCGATTCTGAAGACCATGATCATCGGTCTGGCCATGATCGAGTCTCTGACCATTTACGCCCTGGTCGTTGCCCTGATCCTCATGTATGGTAACCCGTACATCCCCAAATAGGACGGGCATCTCACGAGTCATCCGACTCGGGCTCTGATGAATCAAAGGGCAGGCTTTCGAGCCTGCCTTTTCCATTTCCAGTGCAGCGCGCGGGGTCTTCCGGCAAGAAGCGTTGCCTCTTTGTTGCTATGACCTGGGTAACTTACCCGCTGGACCTGCTCCCACCTCGTGCCCTGGCCCGGTGGCTGTTCGGCGGGGTCGGTCTCAGGGGCACGAAGCATGAAGAAACCCTGCTAACAAGAGCGCCAAGCACACGACGAGCGCGTCATCAAGGGGCTTTGCGATCTTCGCGTGATTCACGACCGAATATCCTATCTGATCTTCGGGGTTGCTCCGCAGGCCATCTGGAGAATGAGCTACCGCATTTGCCCATGGCCTACGATGTCTGGGGTCAGGTTTCCCCTTCAGGGTCAGGTTTCTCCGGCTTGGATCGTGGCAGCTTGGCGAGTTGCATCACCAGGAGGAGGGCCGCGTTGACGGCCTCAGAGGTGGGAAATGCCTCAGCCACATCCGGTTCCAGCAGGGCCGCATTCGAACCTCTGCGGCAGTGGGCCGCGTATTTGCCAAGCACTCCGTTCCGGAGCAGCTCCTCCAGATCATATTCCGGTCGAAGGTCATCGCTGTGTTCTTCTGCTGATTCTATGGTGATATGCCTCCCGCTCCGCACGGGTGAGGTCTCTTGCACTGATTGTGCGGATTCGATCCCCGCGATTCGTATGGACAACCAGCAGGAATCTTCCGGTGGGCGACACTCCGATCGTGACACGACGCTCTTCGTCTTGCGAATGATCCGGATCATCGACGGTGATTGTCATCGGAAAGTCAAAAATGGTCATAGCGTCTTCGAATGCAAGCCGGTGCTTTCGCCAATTCACCTTGGACTTCCCAGGGTCCCATTCAAATCTAACCATGGTTCCGGTTACCGCCGGCCAAATTGACTGATCCCTACATCCGGTTCCGTTCTAGCCGTGCCCACCCACTTCGTCAATACCTTGTGTGACGTGCAGAAAAACTCGCTTGGAAGAATGGACCCGGCAATCCGTGTCCGACCCGGCCCCGTCCCTTGTGCTCACGTCTCAACCGCTTCCACAAAGTGTTCAAGCATATGCTGTAGCCGACGCAGATCGTCACCGCGGCCCATACACGACCTCTGCTTCTGCAAGAACGGTCATGGCATGACGCCACAACGGAGCATGAAAGTCACTGCCCGACATCCCGAGAACTCGTGGTATGGTCAGAACCACCCGATGTTTCAAAAGTTTTCGGAAAGGGTTTCCCCCGGAAGACTTTCATGGGAACCTCATCGCGAAAGTACTTGGCCAGGAACCCCGGGGTGTTCAGATCTACCCTTCTGCCGAGAATCTCGGTCAACTCCCGTTCCATTGCGAAGAACCGCAGGCCGACGGAGACTCCGGGCTCGAACTCCACCAGGATGTCGACATCGCTGTCTTCCCTGAAGTCGTCCCGCAACACCGAACCAAAAAGGGACAGCCTCCGAATGCGGTGGCGGCGGCAGAATTCGGCGATCTGTTCCTTGGATATGGTCAGACGTTTCTCGCTCATGGTAGAACGCTCGGGAACCTGGCAGTAGTACAGCCGATTCCGGGATGCAATCAACCCGGATCTCGCGTGCGACAATTCTTCGGCGATTCCGCACACGCGGAGCCCAGGTCGATGCCTTCGTGATACCGGCAGTCGAGTGACCGCAGGAAGCCCTGTGTGGTTCCGGCTCCTCCGGGTCAGGGGTGCCGGCATGGAGAGAAGACCATGGAACTGAGAGCGCAAGGAGAGTCTTATGTGCCGCTCGTCGGCCGGATGTCGCGCGGGCTATCACGCCTGATGGGAGGTGCCGCGCACTTTGGTATCTTAATGATGTCACGGTGCATTTCTGCAACCCGGGACTGACGTCCCGGGCTACTTTCTTAAGTCCCTACGGGACTCAACGTGGGCCTCCGGAGCCCCGGAGGGGCGGCAGACAGTAGCCCGGTGCGTAAGCGCCGGGAGCCCCAAGCAGTGAAACGGGTA
Organism: Thermodesulfobacteriota bacterium; assembly: GCA_040755955.1. GTDB lineage: Bacteria > Desulfobacterota > Desulfomonilia > Desulfomonilales > Desulfomonilaceae > JBFMAA01. The sequence continues at coordinate 15,622 of JBFMAA010000025.1, read as the reverse complement.
CAAGCCCTCCCAGGGCCTCATTATTCCGCTGGGTTATCCGAAACCAAGACGCGCTGCACCTCCTGACGGGAAATGAGGATGACTAGTAGTGCGGTGCAGAACCAGCTTGGTATGCTGGATCAGCACTTCATCCAGTCTATGCCGGTTCTCGTTAGTTTCCACCGATTGGCGGGCTGGAAAGCCCGCCCCACAGGCCCTGATCTGACACGAATCGGAAGTTACTTTCGAGAACCGGTATATATTCCCACGGGAAGATGACTGGCGAGTGGTTCATCTCCTCGACAAATAGGGAGAGCCCTTCGATCGACCCAAGTCCTCCAAAGCACGGCCCTTCCTTTTGACTTGGACCCGCGGCCGTTGTATAATGGATCAACGGGCATTGAGAATCCGTCCCGGTAAGGGTTCGGGGTTTTTCGCATGTACCGAGATAAGTGAACGGAGGATTGCTCACACCGCACCCCAGCGCCTGCCGGGAATTGTGAACGCCATGGATGATAAGGCCCTCCCCACCTTCGAGTACCTTGATGACGAGGAAGACTCACCTTCCTTGATCGATCGAGGACTTCATCACACCGAGTCGATAGATCTCAAAGGCCTTGTCGACGAGCTCGACGGCTTCTCAGGAACCCCCGACCCGTCCGAAGTGCAGGCTTCTTCTTTCGGGAGGCTCATGGAAGCGCTCCCGATACCCGCACTGTTGATCGACGCGTCCCGGCATATAGTCTTCGCGAACCAGGCGTGCGAAAAGATCAGCCCGAACTACAGGAATATCCAGGGCGGGCCGTTCTCATCGCTGTTTCCCAACCCCGCCAACGCCCAAAGCGCACAACAGCTCGTGGAACAGGTCTTCTCCACCCGCAAGACCCAGATACTCGAAGGGGTCCTCAAGATAGATCAGTCGATGATCTGGGGCCGTGCCCATATCCGCTCACTCAAGATGGGAGCCAACGGCTCCGTGCTGGTGCTCATCGAAGACCTCACCCTCGAAAAGACCCAGCTTCAGCTTCAGGCCAAGCTCCGAAAGGAACTCGAGAAACGCGTCGAGGAACGCACCGCGGACCTCAAGCGCATCAACGAACAACTGCAAAAGGAAGTTATCGAGAGAAAACGCGCAGAACAGAGACTCCGGACCAGTGAAGCCCAATACCGGATTCTTTCGGAAAACTTCCCCAACGGCAGTATCCTTATGCTCGATTACGACACCCGCTTCATGGTGGCCGACGGGTTGGGACTTGCAGGCATGGGGCTGTCAAAGGAGATGATGGTGGGGAAAACGGTCGCGGAAGTGTTCCCGTCCAACACCAGCGCACTGGTTGTCCCCCTCGTCGAACAGGCTCTGGAAGGGCAGTCCGCGGTCCGGGAAGTGCCGTTCGGTGACCTGGTGATCGAGGCCCGCGCCCTGCCCATCAGGAACGAAAGCGGAAAGGTCACCGCGGCGCTGGTCATGACCCAGGATGTCACGGAACGCAAACGGGCCGAAGGAGAGCTCAAGAAGCACCGCAATCATCTCCAGGAACTCGTCGCGGAGCGCACATCGGAACTGAATTCGAGCATCAAACGGCTCAAGCAGGAGGTCAGAGAACGCAAACAGGCGGAACAATCCCTACGCACTTCAGAACGGAGACTCAACGTGGCGTTCAGAGCCAATCCCGGGTGCGTGTGCATCTCCACCCTCGAAGAAGGCCGGTACCTCGAGGTCAACGACAGCTTCTGCCGTACCACCAACTACACCCGAGACGAAGTGATCGGCAAGACATTCCGCGAACTCAACGAATGGGCATACCCGAGTCAACGTGACCAGATGGTGCGAATGCTCAAAGAAAAAGGAGCGGTGCGGGATTTCGAGGTCGTGCTGAGAACCAAGGGCGGGAAACTGATCCTGGGAAACCTCGCAGCCGAGGTCGTGGAGCTCGATGGACAGTCGTACGTCCTTGCCACCATCATGGACGTCACGGAACGCAAGCGAGCCGAAGCAGACCGCCAGCGCCTCACGACCGCCATCGAGCAGTCCGCGGAAAGTATCCTGATCACCGACGCGAAAGGGATCGTGAGATACGCCAACCCTGCATTCGAGGCGATGAGCGGCTTCTCGCGCAAAGAGATCGTCGGGAGCTCCACCAGCCTGTTCCGGAGCCCCACCAAAGACAAGAGCATCCTCGCGGACATGAAGCTCAAAGTGGGTCAGGGACTCCCCTGGAAAGGGAGACTTCTCAACAGAAAGAAAGACGGCACCTTCTATGAGGTGGAGACGACCATCTCTCCCGTCAGAACCAACGCGGGGCGGGTGACCAACTTCGTCATCGTGGAACGGGACGTGACCCACGAGGTGCGACTCGAACGCCGCCTCCGTCAGGCACAGAAGATGGAGGCGGTCGGTAATCTTGCCGGCGGCATCGCACATGATTTCAACAACATACTCATGGCGATGATGGGCTTCATGCACCTGGCAAAGGACCGACTCCCCGAAACAAGCCCGGAAGCCAGAGACCTCACGGAAGCGCTCAAGGCCGGAGGTCGAGCCCGCGATCTCATAGCGCAAATTCTGACGTTCAGTAGGCAGTCCGAACAGGAAATGCGTCCCGTGGACGTGAGATCCGTGGTCAAGGAATGCCTCAAGCTAATCAGGGCCTCGATCCCAGTGACCATAGACATCCGGCAGGAAATCAGCCCCGACGGGGGAACCGTGATGGCTGATCCGACCCAAATGCATCAAGTGATCATGAACCTGTGCACCAACGGGTACCACGCTATGGAAGGGGGCCACGGAGTGCTCACCGTGGGACTGAGCACGGAAGAGATCGACCAGGAAGCCCTCACCCTGAACAGCCTGGACGTCTCGCCCGGTGTATACGTGAGACTCTCCGTGACCGACACCGGGAAAGGGATGACCAGCGATGTGATTGAGCGAATCTTTGAACCGTATTTCACCACGAAGCAACCCGGCAAGGGAACCGGCATGGGCCTCGCGGTGGTGCACGGAATCGTCAAAGCTCACGGCGGTGGCGTCTCCGTGATCAGCGAGCCGGGTATCGGCACCACCGTGAGCGTGTATCTCCCCCGCTGCGAGGAGTGCGCTCCCTCGGACGGGCCCGTGACGTCCGAAGTCCCTCTTGGTACGGAACGGATACTGTTCGTGGACGACGATGTGCAAATAGCTGAGATTGGGAAGCGAATCTTGACGTCCTTCGGGTACCGCACGGAGGTGTGCACCGATCCCAAGGAGGCGCTGGACCTCTTCCGTACACGAAAGGACGAGTTCGATCTTGTGATCACCGACCTGTCAATGCCCCACCTCACGGGGCTGGAGCTTGCCAAGAAGCTGATTGCTCTGCGACCCGACATACCGGTGATGCTCTGCACGGGATTCGCGGAGACCCTTACCCCGCAGAAGCTGAAAGACGCGGGTATCCGTGATTTCCTCATGAAGCCCGTATTGCCCGGCGCGTTGGGAAGGGCGGTGAGAGAGGTGCTCGGTCCGTAGACGAGTGCAGATCTCGCGGATTGCAGAAGTGCTTCCTGCCTGTTGCGAAAGTGAGGAAGAGGTGACGCCCACAGCGAAAGAAAGAATGACCGAATTGATTCGCACGCAGCCGGACGAATCGAGCTACGATGAGATCATGCAGGAATTGGCATTCGAAAGAATGGTGCTTCGAGGCCTCGATGATGTTCGCCGTGGAAGAGTGATTTCCAATGCGGAGATGCGGGAAACCATTGATAAATGGCGGGAATGACCTGGACCGCCGGCTGCGTGTCCCGAGACGCCATGACGATTCCCCCTGAGCACGAGGAGAATAAACCGAGGTGGATGAGCGAGTAGTCAAGAGCATCCTCGAGAGCATGAGCGACAGCCTCATAGTGGTGGCTGAAGACGGAGCGGTGCTCTATACCAACAGGGCTACGGAACGTATCCTGGGCTGCTCGTGGGAAGATCTGAAGACCCGAGGGCTTGCCCTGGTGTTCTTCGTCAGAGAAGAGAATTACGACTTCAACCAGATCTTTGTCGACGCTGTGTGGAACAAGAGTATGCGGGACTACTGCGAAGTCGACTATCACCACCCCGACGGCTCAGTGAGGAGACTTGCCGCGACCACCTCATACCTTTTGGCCGACGAAGACCGCCAAAGCAGCTTCATGGGATTCATATCGCTTTTCAGAGATATCACCGACACCTACACTCTCCGGCGCAAAGAGCTCGCGCTGATCAACGAGCGGGAACGGATAGCCAACGAAAACATCAGGGGCCTCCAAAGACTGGCCATGGGTGTGGCCCACGAGATTAGAAATCCGATGGTGACAATTGGGGGATTTGCAGCTCGTATAGGCAAGGACGCGTCCAACTCGGAGAAGACGCTCAAATACGCGCAGAGTATTCTCGAAGACGCCAGGAAGCTGGAACTTCTCGTGCAACGGATTCAGGAATATTGCAATCTCCCGCCGACCAAGCTCAAGAAAGGCGACCTTTCCGTGATGCTGAAGTCGGTGATATCCAAGCTGGCGGCCAAGGCCCGGGAGAGAAGCGTGGACGTGCAACTCCATGACTGCACCGGGGACCGGTACGAGACCCGGTTCGATCCGATGCTGCTGAAGAAGGCCATGCTCAACCTCGTGGAGAACGCCATCGACTTCTCGCTTGATGGGGCGAAGGTCGAGGTGTCGGTGTTCCGTGGCGAGGAGGATCTGGTCATCGAGGTCAAGGACGCAGGAGAGGGAATAAGACGAGAAGACCTGGATTTCATCTTCAACCCGTTCTTTTCCACGAGACCCTCGGCCGCGGGAATGGGACTGGCCGTGGTGGAACGGGTAGTGCATGAACACATGGGGAGAATTACCGTGGCATCGCAGCGGGGTGAGGGGACCACATTCCGGATCAGCATCCCGAGTTTTCTCAGCGATTGACCACACCAACCACGTGAACTATGCTGGTCATCGAAGAAACGTGAGTGCCAGGGGAAGGCAAGAACCGCATGAAACTCCAGGTCGTGATACACGAGGCGGAAGAAGGCGGATACTGGGCGGAAGTGCCGGCGATTCCAGGCTGCGCGACCCAAGGCGAGACGTGGGAGGAGCTGCTTTGCAACATATACGAAGCGGTTGAAGGATGCCTGTCGGTTCCTCTGGACACGCCAACGGTCACGGGCCGTGATCGGATCATGGAAATCGTCGTGTGAAATCGGTTTCCGGCAAGGAACTCTGCAGCGTGTTGAAGCGGCACGGTTGGTCACTCTACCGCGTCCACGGGAGTCATCACGTCCTTGCCAAAGCCGGCACGGTGGTGCGCATTTCCGTTCCGGTTCATGGGAATCAACCCCTGAAGAGTGGTCTGCTGAAGCGTCTGATGACACTGGCCGAACTGTCCACAGGGGACCTGTAACCGCATGGCAAGCCTCGCGCTACGCAACGTGATGCCTATTGCGGTTTCTATGTTTAAGGTTTCTCGCGAAATAGCTGTTGCAATCCGGTGGCCTCGTCACCCCGGCGAAAGCCGGGGTCCAGGAAATTCGAAAAGACTGGATTCCTGCTTTCGCAGGAATGACGGGAACGACCTTCGTGGCAGTTGTAGACGTCGCAACTTGCAATACTTATTCTGTGACGGGATAAGCAGGCCATTCCGCAAATTAAGCGGCGGATTCCTTGCAGGACGGGCGGGACAGGCATCTTGCCCGTCATTCCCGGATGGAGACAATACGTGCGGCCCTATGCCCTGATGATGGACATCGACGGCAAACCCGCGACGGTAGTGGGCGGAGGCATGGTGGCGTTGCGGAAGGTCACGAGCCTCTTGGAATGTGATGCCAGGGTGACGGTAGTGTCGCCGGAACTTGTGCCCGAGCTGCGGAGACTCGCCGACAAGGGAGAGATCCGCTGGATTGAGGCACGGTTCGAACCGACCCGGCTCGATCAAGATCCCAGGCCCGTGCTCGTGTTCGGGACCACGGACCGCAGGGACGTGAATGTGGCCACGTACCGAGCGGCCGTGGAACGCGGGATTCCGTGCAACATCGCCGACGTGCCGGACCTGTGCACGTTCACCGTCCCAGCGACGGCAAGCCGAGGCGATCTGCTTATCGCGGTGAGCACCGGCGGCGCGTCGCCCGCGCTGGCCAGGCGTATTCGTGAACAACTGGAGCGGCATTTCGGGCCGGAATACGCAACGTTCACCCGGATCATGGCCGGACTGAGAAAGGCGGTTCTGGCGACTGGTCGGAACTCGGACGAGAATAAGGCGCTGTTTCTGCGCATCGTGGACTCGGATGTGCTGGACGCGTTGCGGCAGAATGACCGGGAAAGGGTCGTAAGCCGGCTCCGCGATTTGCTTCCCCCGGAAATAGACCCAGAGCCGATTGTGCACGCGGCCCTCGCAGCCCAGGTCTCTGAATCACGGGGTATTGACGAGAAAGGAAGGTAGGCGTTCAGCCGGACGACAAGAGGTGGAAATGCAATTCCGCTCACTCATGGAAAACGCTGCGGCGACCAGCGGGAGCCGCAATACTCCAAGAGTTCCGATGAAAGCGTTCCGGGGGAAACCCTTCCGAAAACTCTTAGAATATTGGGTGGTTTTGACCATCCACAGAGTTCTTGTGAGGCTAGGGGCACTTTCGTGCCTCGTGGTGGCGTAATGCCATGACTGTTCTTTGGGGATGGGGGTCTGGGGGAAGGGGCGTTTTTCAAAACGACGGCTGGGAGCCGCAACCAAACTCGCGTCGACCTTCCTCGGCCCGCATGGAGACCCGAGGCGGGGCGAGTTGGTTCTACGCAAGCGAAAGAAGCCACGTTGCTTACTCCCAGAGCCGCTGAACTGAAGATTTCTTCTCGAAAAGAGAAGGAATCGAACCTTATTAGTAAAACGCCCCTTCCCCCAGAATTCGCATTCACACAGGAACGTTTACTCGTATTCGTGGCGGACAGTAGAGTGGATCTGACATTTTTCAAGATAACCGTGGTGTTGTACTTGGGTGCGTCGGTGTCTTACCTGGCCTTTCTTCTGATTTCGAAGGCGACCCGGGCCACTCCGGCGTTTGTGTTGTCCATTCTGGGGTTTGCGACGCACAGCCTTTCCATCATGCACAGGGCGATCTTCTCCGGATTCTTTCCGTTTGCCACGCCCTTTGACAGCGTGTCGTTCTTCGCGTGGATCGTGGTGGGACTGTTTCTGCTCCTGCGCTTCAGCGTTGCCAGTCCTGTGTTTGGAGCGTTCGCGACGCCGCTTGCGTCGGTTATGCTGCTCTATGGTTCCACGTTGGCATACCAGACGAAGGCGCCTCTCATACCGGTGTTGGTGAGTCTGTGGCTACCCGTGCATGTGGTCCTTGCGATTGCCGGGCACGGAGTCTTCGCGCTCATGGCGGTGGGTGGTCTCATGTACCTCTGGCAGGAGCGTCTGATCAAGCGCAAACGCATAAACCGGCTGCATCGTCTGCTCCCATCCCTCGATACGCTGGATACGATGAATCGGCATGGGCTCGCGTTCGGGTTCTTCCTGCTGACGTTGGGGATTATCACCGGAGCCATGTGGGCCGGGAGCGCGTGGGGCAGTTACTGGAGCTGGGACCCGAAGGAAACCGCGAGCCTGGTTACGTGGTTCGCGTATGCCGCAATGGTACATCAGCGACTGGTGCTCGGATGGCGCGGCAGACGAGCGGCCTGGCTGGCGATCTTTGGCTTTGGCCTGGTGATGTGCACGTTTCTTGGAGTGAGCGCGCTCCTCGAGGGCCATCACTCGTTCGAGCGCATTGCGGCAGCAACAGTTCAGGGGAAGTGACAACCCGCGGGAGTCACGATGGGGGAGGTGCGAAGGGCAGGCCGGCGCAGAGCCGCCTCAAGCCGGATCTGAACAGATATTTGCAGTGCGGTAGAGAGCCCAATATGACGATGGAGATTCTGGTAATAGGGTTGAATCATGCAACCGCGCCTGTGGCCGTGAGGGAGAAGATCACATTTCCCGGCAACTCGGAGGGCGATCTGACCCGACGGCTGCTCCGGGTCCGAGGCGTCGAGGAGGTGGTGATCCTCTCCACGTGCAACAGGGCAGAGGTCATCGCGGCGACCCCGGATGCTGATTCGACCGCGAATGCTTTGATCGAGGATATCGGCGGGGTTCACGGTCTTGAGGTACGATCATTTCTGGAATACCTGTACGTCAAACGAGGAGCGCAGGCAGTTCGGCACGTGTTTCGGGTCGCTTCGAGCCTCGATTCAATGGTGGTCGGTGAGCCTCAGATACTTGGCCAGGTCAAGGACGCGTACCGGATCGCGACGGAATCCAATACCACGGGGCCTCTGCTGAACCGGCTCATGCACAGGGCGTTCTTCACCGCCAAGCGGATCAGAAACGAGACCGGAGTCGGCATTGCCGCGGTTTCGGTCGCGTACGTCGCGGTGGAACTGGCAAAGAAGATCCTTGGCGAGCTCAAACAGAAGCGGGTCTTGCTGATCGGCGCGGGGGAAATGGCCGAATTGGCCGCGCGGCATCTACTCCACCAGGTTGATTTGCCGATCGTGGTGGTGAATCGGACCTACCAGAACGCCGTCTGTTTGGCGCAGGAGCTGCGTGGACACGCTCGGCCGATGGAGGAGCTCGACCGGGAGCTTGACGCTGCTGACGTGGTGATCACTTCCACGGGGAGTTGTCAGGCGCTGATCACGAAGCCGCAGATGAAGGGTCTCATGAAGCGGCGGAGGTTCAAACCGATATTCCTCATCGACATCGCGATCCCGCGTGACGTGGACCCTGAAGTCAACGACATCGAGGGGGTGTACGTCTACAATATCGATGACTTGCAAGCGGTCGTGGAGGAGAACATCGGCGAGCGTCGGCAGGAGGCCTTACGGGGAGAGACCATCGTCGCCGACGAGGTGACGAAGTTCGTGAGCTGGATGGGGACTCTCGATTCGGCCCCCACAATAGTCGCGTTGAAGGACAAGCTCGAACGTATCCGTGCAGGAGAGCTTGCTCGCCTGAACGGGAAGCTGGGGGCGCTCACGCCTGAACAGCGCGAAACCGTCGAGGTGCTCACCAGATCCATCATCAACAAGATCGCGCACGACCCCATCGTGTTCCTCAAGCAATCTGGCAACGTACCCAAACGCAATCTGTACCTGGACCTCGCGCAGAGGCTCTTCGACCTCGGTGGCGCCGGGCCCCACCGCTCAAGAGAAAAGGACAACGACGAAGGGTAGTACTGCTCGACAGACCATCAAGGGGGCCTTCCTTCGAGTAATTGAGGCAAGTTAATGAAAAGAGACGAGATTATACGTTCTCTGCGCGAGTTCAAGGAACTGAACACCCAGAAACACCGGATTGTGAAGCTGGGTTTGTTCGGCTCGGCAGCCAGAGACGGCATGCAAGAGCAGAGCGAACTCGATGTGGTGGTGGAGCTTGTAGAACCCGATCTCTTCGAGCTCATCGGCATCAAGCAGCAGCTTGAGGAACAGTTGCATTGCCCGGTGGATGTCATCAGATATCGGGCCGGCATGAACGCATTCCTGAAGAGCAGGATCCATCAAGAGGCCGTGTATGTATGACACTTCGCACAAGGAGGAGGGACCAAGATGGGGGAAGAAGAGAGCAGCAAAGAGAACGTGGCTAATCGTTCACAAGAGGGGGCGCTTGAAAAGGCAACGGAAGAAGAACCGCTGATATCGATGCCGGAACAGGATGTTGAGGGACAGAGCTTCGGATGGTTGCTGTTGCACCGTCGGGAGCTGGTCTTCGAGCGTATCGCAACATCTCAGGACCTGGGTCCTATGATCCGCTACTTTCTGGGGTTTTCGGCTCTCTTCTCTGCGATCTATGGTTCAACCTTGGGCTTCTATTCGCTGAACCTCCAGATCCTGTTGTCAGCCGTCAAGTGTCCGATGCTATTGCTGGGGACCATGGCGGTCTGCTTGCCGGCCTTGTTCACGTTCAACGTGCTGCTGGGTTCAAAACTTTCCTTCAAGCAGACCACGGCCATGCTGTCGATCACCACCTATCTGATTGCCACAGTGCTGGTGTCCCTCGCGCCCATCGAGCTGTTCTTCATGATTTCGACCGAGGGAAAGCACTTCGTGCTGCTGCTCAACGTGGCCGCCTTCGGCATATCAGGGGTGTTCGGTGTGAAGATGCTCTGGGGCGGAATGGACTATGTCATTCAGCGAGCAGGGTACCCGGTCAACCGGCGCATCATCGAGATCTGGTCGCTTATCTATATGTTTGTGGGAACTCAGCTTGCCTGGATACTCAGACCTTTCCTGGGAACACCGGGGGAAGTCGTGCTGTATCGGAAACTTGGCGGCAATTTCTACCAAGCGGTCTTCCAAGCGACGGTCGACCTGATTTGGCGATAGCCGACGAAGCGCATGAATTCAGATGATGAAAAGCGTCCTCTGGTCGCGTCAGGTCAGTGCAGGCTTACGCGTCCCCCGTAGAGAATGCCGTTTACCAGCATGTAGAGGCAAAACGCCATGACCGAGTAACCGAGAAGGAAATAGGCCGTCCTGAACAGGAGCCCCGGAGGGTCTGCAGACCGTTGTTCATCGCAGGTCTGGTCTCGAAGTCGTGTCACCCAGGCCGGTTTCTCTTCCATAGCCCGTTCCCGCGGCACTGTTCCGGAGAAGATCGACTCATTCAACGGAAACGCGCCCGGCCTGAGATGTTGTACGAAGAAGTGTACGACGAAAATGAAGCTGACCGCGAGAATTGCCTCGGCTTTGTGCAAGAGGGACGCGAGGTTCAAGCACCAACCGGGAACTACTCTGCACGTCTCAAGGGGGTACATCATCATGAATCCGGTGACCGCAAGTAGCGGTAGACCCCAGAAAACAGCCCAATAATCAAATTTCTCCCAGTAGGTCCACTTTTCCAGTTCAGGCCTTGGCCCCTTGCCGAAACCCCACAGGATTTGCTGCCCGACATGACGGAGATCGGTCAAGTTCGGAACCAAAGAATCCGGTCCCAGGAGTCCTTCCTTAAGATTCCCCCACGGCATCCTTGTGACCGCGTAGAGGATGTGCAAGGCAAAACCGACTACCATCAAAATCCCAACCCACCGATGGATTGAACCGCACACGTCATATCCGCCAAGCATTCCACACAAGCTCTTTCCAAAGTCCGTGTTGATAAACAGCCTGCCAAAGCCGGTCGCGGACATTGTCGAAAAAGCGAACATGAGAAAGAGGTGGAACACGCGATCTATTACATTAAATCGCTTAATCTGCATTGTGGTGACTCTTCTTCGGCTCGGCCTGTTTCACCAGTAGTTCTCTCACCCCGACAAGAAGACACAGGGGAATGAAAAGAGCCATGGTGCCCACGAAAAGAATGAACATCAGCCAATACGCATAATACAGCGAGGCAAAGCGTGTCTTGGCGCCCGATGAACTCGGAGAAGGTTCATGGATGACAAACTCGGCAAAAGACTCGCCGGCCCCGTGGTGGCATTTGGCACAAACGGCGGAATGTCTTCGGAGGGGGTTGATCGGAGAGAAATGGTGTTGGATTCCCGCGATCGGCTCCGGACCGTGACACTGGCGACAGGTGAGATTGGCCCTTACCGTATGCACGCCGTGAGTCTGATCGGAGTGGCATGGGTCGCACCGTCTCGGGTCGTAGAACTTGAGACCTTGATGAGCGTCCGCGAGACGGGAACGGGTCCTCACAGTGGTCCCGGACAAAACGGGAGGGCTTTTCGGACGCAGCGGCCTCACCCAGTGATTGCTCGCCGGCGGAAGTTGCAGCAGGCTCATGACTTCATGCTCTCGATACTGCGTGGCTTGCACCTGCTCAGGTCTGAGCCGACCGGATCGTGCAACCGGCTCGTCACGAAGGGCGAGAGCGGTCACCGGAAGAGTCGGCACCTCCAGAAGCCCTATCGCGAGCATGCACGCCCATGGGATCGTACGGAGCCCCACTGCTTTCACGTGTTCGCCTCCAGGGTAGACTTCATTTTACGTCGGGGCCGGCAGGCTTGCGGACTGGTAGGCCGACCGGCTTGGGAAGTATGGCCAACGCATCGAATTTTTTCTGAAGTTCCTCGAAATCCGCTTCCGCGTGTTTGTGACAGGTCTCGCACGAGCAAGGGAGTTGCCGGTTCGTCAGGGTGTCTTTGGGTAACAGGCACACAAAAACATGGCTGTGCATGTCTCTGGATTCCGCGCTCGTAACGATTCTGGGCATGTGGCAGCCCACGCAGTTGCCGAACGAATGAATCGAGTGGGCCAGGTTGTTGTTGACCATCTGGTGGCAATCAAAGCATTGCTTGGAACCTGCTGCTCGGGTTTGGGAACGGGTGGGCGGAATCCCAATCTGATGGACGTAATGGCAGGACGTGCACGTCACGCCTTCTCTGGCATGCTGTGAATGTGACCAGTCCAGGTACTGTTGATGATGACCCTTGGAAAACTCGTTGGCATACACGTTCTTCACGTCCCCGCCGGCGAACGAGGTGATTTGAAAAAAGGACTGGAGCGCCAATCCAGGCTCGTAGCCTACGGGCCACTCACAACCCTCCAGGACTGTTGACTTCCCCCGACTGTGGCACGAGCCGCAAATCTGGACGGCTACTCCCAGTCTCAACTTGGCCGGATTGATAATGGTCTGACGTTTCTTGAAGACCGCGGTCTTGGGTAGGGCGGAATGCCAGGATCCTTTTCCATGGCAGGCCTCGCACCCCACGGCCGGTTCCGACCATGTCTGTTTCTCGACGTTCACCCCCGTCGCATGACATCCGCTACACTCCCGAAACCAAGAGCGCTTGTCCCAGTCTTCTTCATGGTAATTGGCCCATCGACCGGTGTCCGCAAAATACTGTATGGGCGCAATGAGCAGGGTACCCTCTCTTTTTACCAGAAAAAGCTGCTTCCATTGGCCCCCTATGGTGTACAAGATTTCTTCGTGAGCCGGGATGTAGATCCTGTCAGCAGGAACCTTGAGAAGGCCGCCTCTTCTTTCCAAGTCCTTACGAATCTTCTTCTCTTCGATTTTCACGATGAACGCGTCGTGGATTTCCTTCGCGTCCTGCATCGGCCGGCTGTGCAACGTCATTTTCCACGAGTCGTAGTGTTCCAAATGACACTGTTTGCAGGTTTCCGAAGTCACGAAAGCCTTGGGTTGCGACAGAATCCGGTCCGCGTCCACTGGCTGGTCCCGTCCGCACGCCCCAAGACCAAGAACCGAGACACACGCGGCAATCGCAAAAAGCCAACCTCCAGTGCTCATCTTCGCCTCCAGATCGGAACTCCAAATCACATTCGTACGGAATTACGCGTCTGAGACTCATGCAACTGTTGACCGCGAGTCACCGTACACAAGGCGGCTGGGAGCCGCAACCAATAATCGCGTCAACCTTCCTCGGCCCGCATGCAGTCCGATGACGGGGGAAGTTGGTTCTGCGCATGCGCACACCCTGCACTGCCACAGGGGAAGCAGGGTCATTAGCCTGTTGGTCAAGCGGATTCCGACAACGAATCCTCGCGACCTGCGAAGAATGTGAACCATAGTAGTACAGGACCCTTGTCGTCCGCGGCGACACCAAATGAGCGGACTGCCCGAGAGCCGGGCAACAGATTCGCCCAATAACGTTCTAGGGCCATTCCAAAGACAAAGCAACAGAAAAATTGCCGAGGCAAATCCTTGTACTATAGTCACGCGCCTTGAAATTCGCGGGACCGTGAACTTAGACACAAACCCTCTCTCCCTTCCCTCAACCACCAGACGAGAGGGCTTGCTATTCCCCTCCCTTGATGGGAGGGGCTAGGGGAGGGTGAAAGTTCCCGCAATTCTCAACGCGTGGCACTATATCAAGGTTCATTTTTGTGCTTTGCCGACAAGAATTGTCGAGATCGGCGGCACTGCAACAGGGCTGAGCATCCTATTCACGCGGTGTGGCACCAGGCTGACCGCCATCGGTCCTCATGCGGGAGAACCAAAGGGGCCGCGATCACCCGCTGCGGCTCCCAGCCGCTCTGTGTACAGTGACCGCAAACGGGTACTTGGCGGGAATTCCTCGATGCGTTGCCCTGCGCATCCATTTCTGCTACTCTCCTAGGTCGGCGAAAGTTCTCGGTCAGCCCCCGGGCAAGTGCTGGTGATGTAAGCTTCTTTTCGCTCATTCCGCAGGTTGAAACCTACGCCATGTGTTCTGACCCACGGGCTTGACGAGGTCGTTGCCTCCCCAAGTCGCGAGCTTTGAGGCTCCGGGTGGGACAGGCATCCAGCCTGTCGCTCTTACGATGGCCGAGGAGATCCTCAGAAACTGTTTAGCATCTTCCGCCGGGCATTACCGGTCTAGGTAGATATGAAATTGCGCATGAAAGTGACCATAGGCACACGCGGCAGTCCTCTGGCCTTGTGGCAGGCGAGGCACGTGGCCGCACGCGTACGACGGGCGCACCCTGAGCTTGAGGTCGAGCTGGCAATTATCAAGACCCAGGGTGACAAGATACTCGATACTCCTTTGGCGCTCATCGGCGGCAAAGGGCTGTTCACCAAGGAGATCGAAGAAGCGCTCCTGGACCGCCGCGTCGATCTGGCGGTGCACTCGATGAAGGATCTCCCCACCGAGCTTCCGGACGGCTTGCAACTTACCGCGGTGCTGAAGCGGGAAGATCCGCGGGACGTGTTCGTGTCGGGGAATGGGCAGACTCTCGATCAACTGGCTCCGGGCAGCCGGATCGGTACCTCGAGCCTGCGAAGGAAGGCATTCCTACTCAGCCGATTCCCGCACCTGGAGATCGAGCCCATACGCGGGAACGTGGACACGAGGCTCAACAAGATCCACACGCTCAACCTTGCGGGAGCCGTGCTCGCCGCGGCTGGGATCAAACGGATGGAGTTCTCGGATCGGATCACCTCGTTCCTCGACCCGGATCTCATGATCCCCGCGATCGGGCAGGGCGCAATGGGAGTGGAAACTCGCACAAACGATCCGGTTGTCGAAGAGGTGGTCCGAGGTCTTAATCACCCCGAAACTGAGTTCTGCGTGCAGGTGGAGAGAGCCTTTCTTCGCCGCATGGGAGGCGGCTGTCAGGTTCCCATGGCCGCGCACGCGATCATGACAGGCGATGGAGCAGACGTGGTCGCGGCCGTCGTGCATCCGGACGGCAATCCTTCGGTGAAGGGGACAATTCAAGGGCCTTTGGGGGACGTGGCCATGGGGACCCGCCTGGCGGACGGGCTCATCGCAGAGGGAGCGGACACGATACTCAGGCAGGTGCTGGGTGCGGATTGGAGCCCCGGTCCGGCATAGAGAGACCATGGCGATTGCCGGGACAGGCGAAGGATAGCGGGAACAGGCATGGGACCGAAGCCTCACGCCGTGATCCGGATTCGCGTCATCGCCCTGGAAACATGAGCCGGCTCCCTCGTGCAGAGATGGAAATCTAGAGGGGTTATCACCAGTAATTGCGACATGAAGCAGGACTTCTTCGGCGTGCCCCGGGTTGAGACCCCGTTCCGCCGGTGTGGGGAGCACCGGACGCCAGGCCCCGTTTCAAAATCCCCCCTAACCCCCCTTTACCAAACTGAGCCTGCCCCACATTTTTTTGCTGGACACCGTCAGTGTCCAGTGATAAGAGGGGGGCATGCTCGTATGCGGACAAGAATTCAACGACCAAATCATCGCGCGGATTGACGCTACCATCGAAT
>JBFMAA010000024.1:11138-54533 GCA_040755955.1 Thermodesulfobacteriota bacterium | reverse complement strand
CTTTTAGAAAAAGGGTTGTCCCCCGGACCCCCTTCCGAAAACTCTTAGAATATTGCATGGTTCTGACCACCCAAAGGGTTCTCGAACTGTCGAGCCGGGACTTTCATCCTTCGTTGTGGCGTAATGCCATGACTGTTCTCGGAGACGGGGGTCTCTTCCCCAGGAAATCCCTTGCACATGAGACATGTGGGAGGTTCACTTGGCAGCAGTCGGTGATTGGATACGCGAGATCAGAGGGCCTTTCTTGGCGCTTTCGGTAGTCTTGGTGTTCCTGGGGACCTCGGTTGCGGCCCACGAAGGGGTCTTTGACTTGGTTCGGGCGTTGCTCGCGCTGATAGGCCTGGTGTTGCTTCACATAAGCGTGAATGTATTTAACGAGTGTTCTGACTACCATACCGGTATCGACTTCAACACCTCTCCCACCCCCTTCAGCGGGGGAAGCGGCATGCTGGTGCAGGGTCGTATCGCTCCTTCTTCGGCATATGCAGTGGCGGTGGCTTCGTTCACGCTTGCGGTGCTCATCGGGGGCGTGTTCGTGTGGTTGACGAATGTCTGGTTGCTTCCGTTGCTTGTGGTGGGCGCGGTGACGGTCTTGTGCTACACGACGTTTCTCGCCAAGATCGCTCTGGGAGAGATCTTTGCGGGTTTGGGACTGGGCCTGTTACCGGTCTTGGGCTGTGCGTTTGTGCAGACGGGTCATTACAGTCCCGCTGCGTTTGCTGCGGGCGTCCCATCAGGCATACTCACCTTCAACTTGCTCTTGATAAACGAGTTCCCCGACCTGGACGCGGACGTGAAGGGCGGTCGAAAGAACCTCCTGATCGTGTATGGCCCGGAAACGGCAGGCAAGATATACACTGCACTGTTCGCTTTTGCCTATGTGTGGATTGTAGCCGCGGTGGCGTTGAAAATATTCCCGGTGTATTGTCTCGCGGCTCTGCTTACCCTACCGATTGCGTACAAGCCCATGATGTGGGCCTGGCGCGACATCGCGAACAAGGAGGCCATGGTGCCGGCTCTTGGCGCCAACGTGATGACGAATCTCGTCTGCCATGCGCTTCTGGGAATGGGATTCGTGGCAGCGATCCTCCTTGAGGGCCGTGTGTAGCGATTCCTTCGCCTTCTCTCCCGCGCTTTGATTACCGAAGCTCAATGGTTTCTCGTCCGTTTGATCCACACTTGATTTTTCGGTTGAAATTGGAGATGTTACACGTGTGCGCAACTGCACCGGTAGGGGTCAGGTGAGAGAAGGCATGCCATGCTATTGAACTTCCTCGCGTCCAGGATTTCCAAGGATCTTGCAATTGATCTGGGCACTGCAAATACCCTCATATTCGAGAGAGGTAAGGGGATCGTTCTCAATGAGCCTTCTGTGGTGGCGATACGAAAGAAAGACAGGCGGACGTCCGAGATCTGGATCGGGGAAGACGCGAAACGAATGATCGGCAAGGTGCCGGGATCCATCGAGGTATTTCGACCGCTCCGGGAGGGGGTCATCGCGAATTTCGAGATGGCGAGCCTGATGCTCAAGTTCTTCATCCAGAAAGTCCACAAGCGGTCGAGCTTTGTGCGACCAAGGATCATCATATCGGTACCCTCAGGTGTGACACCCGTGGAAAGACGCGCGGTGAGGGATGCCGCGTACAGCGCGGGAGCCCATGAAGTGATCCTGGTCCAGGAAGCGATGGCAGCCGCGCTGGGAGCCGGGCTTCCAGTCACCGAACCCATGAGCAGCATGATCGTCGACATAGGAGGCGGGACCACCGAGGTCGCGATCATATCCCTCACAGGGGTGGTGTACAGTCGCTCCATCAAAATAGCGGGAGACAAGCTCGATTCCGACATACTCGACTATATCAGAAAGAACTACAGCATTCTCATCGGACCTTCCACCGCGGAACAGATCAAGATCCTGGTGGGACGCGCGTACCTGGAAGGGGCCCGGGAAGAGGTGGACGTAAAAGGTCGGGACCTGATGGACGGAATACCTAAGATCATCACGGTAAGCTCGGAAGACATCACTCACGCGATCATGGATTCGGTGAACTCGATGGTGGAAAGCGTGAAATCGGCTCTGGAGAGGTGTCCTCCGGAGCTCGCCGCGGACATCATCGACACGGGAATCGTCTTGACTGGTGGTGGAGCGCTCTTACGACGCCTTGACGCGCGTATCAGACAAGAAATCGGCGTACCGGTGATCGTGCCGGATGACCCTCTCTCGACAGTGGCCCGAGGAGCAGGCCAGATGCTCGACGACATCGAGCTCCTCCGCGAAATCTCCGACATGTAGGCACAGCAACCATTTATAAGAAAGTTTTCCGGGGGAACGAACTTCTTGCAAGAAGTTCGTTCCCCCGGACCCCCATCCTCAAGAACTCTTGGAGCATGGCGGCTCCCGCTGGTCGCCGCGGAGAAGGCCGGCTCGTCGCGACGCCGGTGGGGTAGCATTTTCATGCTTGGTTGTGGCCGCCTGCGGTCATGGTGGTTCAGGGGCAGCGGGCTTCCGCGCGAAAACACACCACAAAGGTAACAATCCCTTGATGGGAGGGGTAACGGGAGGCGAAACATGCCTCAATTGTCAAGCCGGGACACCATACGCCGGTCCCAAACGCCCGCAACCTTCTCCGCTGCGCTTCAACAAGGCCCCCAGTAACCGCTCTCAGACTGGGTGAGGGATTTTCCTCTTGACTGAAGAGCCTCACCTGTGGCACATACAAGGCTTCCTCGACCTGAGATACGAAGAACAACGAGATGCATGCACCATTTCCGGCCTCATGGCCGGTGACGGCGGGAATGATCTTTTTTTCTTCACGCGGTCGCAGGCAACACATCTTATTGGTTGCATTTACAACCTTTTTTGTGTATAGTCGTGGCTGCTTACGTCATGAAGCCATGGCTTGAGCACGAAATCGCGGACAAGGAGGTCTAACTCGAATGAAATCGCCGAGTGGTCACGCTAGAAGGCTTTTTCTCGGGTTTACCTGCTCCATCATGTTTTTGGCGATGCTTGCGATACTCATGGCGCACAATACCGAGGCAGAGTCATCTGGCCACGCCAGGTCGGCAGTGGAGGAGTTCCCGCTGGCCGTAGTTATCCCAACTTCGGACCCCGAGGCAACCATCGGTTTTTACAAGAAACTGGGATTCAAATCTGCTCCCGGATTCACCAGAAGCCTTGATGTGGAGTGCCTGGAGAAAGAAGGATCCCCCTATAAGCTGGAGATCTGTCACAACAGATTTTCAGAGGCCGGACCGTTGACCGCAGGTGTTTCCGGGATGAGCTTCCCGGTGAAGAATCTGCAGACGTCGGTCGAAGACCTCCGAAGCAAAGGCCTTGCATTTTCGGAGACTTCCGGCAACCTGGACGGGTTCAAGTTCGCATCACTGAAGGACCCGAACGGCATCAACATTAGGCTCTTCGAATACCGGTAGGGTACGGAGCCTCCTCCTCTCCGTCAAATTTCCATACTATACTCTGTAACACCAGTGGACCCGGGCAACCGAGTCCACTTTTCGTATCGAGCCCCACAGAGCCCCTACAGAATCATCTTCGAAATGATCTCTTTCATGATCTCAGTGGTCCCCCCGCCGATGGACAGGATTCTGCTGTCGCGGTAGAGCCGTTCCACCAGGTACTCGCGCATGTACCCGTATCCGCCGTGTATCTGGACCGCGGCATGACACACCTTGTCACATATCTCCGAGGCGAAGTTCTTCGCCATGGAGATCTCCTTAATCACATGCTCGCCGGCCTGAATCCTTGCGGCCACACGATACGTGAATTCCCGGCTGACCTCCACCAGGGTGGCCATGTCCACGAGCTTGTGCCTGGTGACCTGGAATCCGGTGAGCGGTTTCCCGAACGCCTCGCGTCCGCGCGCGTAGGCAAGGGACTCTTCCAGAGCCATCTGAGCAGTGGTATTTGCCATGAGCGCAAGGTACAGCCGCTCCTTCTGGAAGTTTTGCATAATCCCGTAGAAGCCGGCGCCTTCCTCGCCCAGGAGGTTTTCAGCCGGCACCCGAACGTCCAGCAGGGAGAGTTCCGCGGTGTCAGAAGCCCACCAGCCCATCTTCCGCAGCTTTTTCGATGCGGTGAAACCGGGGGTGTCGGTTTCCACCACGAGCAGGCTCACGCCTCGATGACCTTCCTCTCCGGTCCGGACCGCCATTGTCACGAAATCCGCTCGGGTGCCGGATGTGATCATGATCTTTGAACCGTTGACCACATACGAGTCCCCATCCCGAACGGCTCGGGTCTTGATGGCCGCCACATCGGAACCGCCTCCGGGTTCGGTAATCCCCAACGCGGCAATCTTCTCGCCCCTGAGCACAGGAGGAATAAAGCGCTGCTTCTGTTCCTTCGTCCCCAGGGCCAGAATCGGCGGCAGGGCTATGGCGTGGCTCATGAGGCCCGCGGCAAGCCCTCCGGAACCGGAACGAGTCAGCTCTTCCGTGACCACCACCTCATGGAAGACGTCTCCCTGGAACCCGCTCCATTCCTCGGGGTAGCAGACGGCCAGCACCCCGATCTCACCGGCCTTGGTGTACAGCTCTTTAGGGAATTCCCCGGCTTCCTCCCACTCATCGATGTGCGGCCGAATCTCCCGGTCAACGAATCGGGCCACTGTTTGACGGAAAATTCTATGTGATTCCTCGAAATAGTCGAGTTTGTCGGCCATAGCTATATACCTTTTCAGCGAAATCCGTTGTACGCACCTATGTCGTTAGCCCCAAGTGCTTCCTGATATGCTTTGCAAGGGCTTCGTCAATCTCGGAGTGCCGTGGAACAGGCTGCTTCTTTCCCGTATGCGGGTTCAGATAGATATCATGTCGGGAACCGTGACGGTACAAGGTGCAGCCTTCATGTAGCAATTCCCGAATGAGTTCCGTCCTCTTCACAACAGGATTTCTTTCGTCCCATGGGACTCGGGAACCTCATCCATGGCCATCAGTCGGAAAGCGTCTTTGAGGTTCTCCTCCAACTCCTCAAGCGTTTCCCCCTGGGTCATGATTTCCGGGTATTCCAAGAGCTTACCGAGCCAGAAGCTCTCTCCTTTCCAGTAGATCATGGTGAGTTTCTTGTTCATGGTCTCACTCTCGTGCGCGCCATAGTCCCGCTCCGTGACAACTGCGGGAAGCGTGGATCCCTTGCCGAATCAAGGCGTTCAGTCGGATGTCTCTTCGAGGACCTTCTTGAGCAAGGGAATGACCGTCGGTAAATCCTGGTGAATGGTATCCCACAGATGCTGCGCACTCACACCCCAGTACACATGTACGACCAGGTTGCGCATATCGGCCATTTGACGCCACTGCACAGAATCAATTCCCCGCGAGGGGACGCCGTACGAACCAACGAGGCAACAGGTTCCCATTAACCGGGTGCCGCGCACTTCGGTAGATCCGTGAAATCATCCGACATGTCAGCAGCGCGGGACTCACGTCCCTGGCTATCATCTTGGGTCCTGCGAAACTTAGCCTCCGGTTCGGGAGCCCCAAAGGGGTGACAGAGAATAGCCCGGTGCGCAAGCACCGGGAAACTCAAGCATCGAACCGGGTTCGAGACTCACAAGAGTCATCGGAAACCGAAACGCGCTGCACCCCCATCAACCAATGCTCGCACAACAGGCCCTTGTAGTATTTTGGTCATCGTCATTCCCTCTTACGTCAGGTCGTCTATGTACCTTTCAAAATCATCCAACAGACCTTGTCTTTCTGACTTGTCTTTCCTCTCATGGGCGGATCGTATCTTCCAATACAGATCCTCGAGGTCGTCTCCCTCGTAATAGAATACACGAGCTCCGGTGTCTCCATCAATCACCTCTATACTATATCTCTGCCTTCTTTGTGGTGTAAACCATGGGTCGCTCTCGGGGTATTCTGTCTCGGTCCACCACTCCATGTAGGTCAATTGGAATTCGTAGGACCCGCGCTTTACAGTCGTCAGCAGGGATTCATGTTTGCCAACAATGATTTCGTAACACCTCTTCTCGAACCGGCCCCAACCAGAGGTTGAGGTTAGAGTCCAGTCACCAGGTTTGAAACCGTCCAGGAATTTCAAGACTTGTTGTATCTCCATCTCAACCTCCCATGCCGCTTTCTTGAAAGCCGGCCCGGTCGGCCTCGCCGCGCGCCACTGACCCAAAGAGCGCCAACGACTTGACCCCTTGGGCCCGCAACTCATCTCGGTGAGCGACAAGGCGTTCAATGACTTCTTGTCTGGTCATGATTCCGCTCTCATGCATGTCCTCCGGCCTTGCGTGCAGCGTGATCACGGACCTGATCCATGAATGCTTCGATCCGGGTCTTCTCGTTGGTCTTCTTGAGCCCGTCGTACACAAGGGTCAGCATGGGTATGTCACCGCGCTGCTTCAGAGCCCGGTTGAGCGCGGCGGTCACTACGGTCCCGAAGGAGCAGTTCAGCGACATCAGGTTGAGCACCCCGTCCGCTCCCGAGTCCACGCAATCCAGGGCCGTGGCAACCGGACCCGTGATCCCCGAAGGCAATCTCGTATCCGTGTGCATGGCCGCAAGGTTCCACATCCGCATCCCAGACAGGTCCGGCGGGCATCCCTTCACCCGTTTCGCGGCTTCTCCTCCCTTGACGCGGAACTCCGTCAATGAGAGCAGTCCCTGCACCAACCCGTGTCCGAGGGCCTTCTTGACACTTCCGGCACGAACGCTCCAGACAAAATCTCTCATGTTCGCCATCTTGAAGCAGTCCGAGAACACCGGCGGGGACCAGATCACGCCGCCGAGTTCCTCCACTTCCTGGTACACATCGTTGTTGGCAAAAGGGACGACTCGGGTGTAGTAGTCACCGGTGACCGCGACGATAGGCCGAGGATCCCCCTGATCCAAAGGCACCGAGTACAGATCATGGAGCGCTTCTTCCACGCCCTGACGAACTCGCCCCTCTGAAAGCGCATCAAAAAGCCGCACTTTGCATTGGGCATACGCACGTTCCAGTTCCCGCCTGTCTCGGACAACCGGTCGGAGCTGGTGGTACAGCCGCAGTATCAAATCGTAGGCGTTGAGACCTTCCCAGAGGCGTAGTTCCGCGAGGATGGAATAACGAGGCGAGATTCCGAACCTGGAAAGGAGCTCGTCACCGTCTCCGATGACCTCCACCGAAGACCCTACTTCTCGACGTACTCGCTCCATGTACACCGGGTACTGAGACACCCGACAGGTGTCCACGCCGACCATGTAGACCATGGTACGCTCAGCGGCCTCCGGCGTGAGGGAATTCGCGAATTTGAGGAAATCGCCGAGCAACAAGGTGAAGGGGAAACACTCGCCTCCGACCATGTGGGACAGCCCGAGACGCAGCGACTCCTGATCAGGTGGTGGGAGCAGTCTCACGTCGATCCCGAGTGACCTGCCGGCAGCGGCAAACGCGTACCCGTGATCCGGCATGTAGTGGACATAGACCACCTCCGGCTTAGCAGGCGTCGGCCCGGCACGATCTGGCCGGCTGACCTCTCGGGGCGACCCGGCAGGACGATCGACCTGTTCCAGAAAAGCCTCCAGCCTGGTGAGCACTCCGGCCTGCGAGCAGTGTTCGTCCATCTCGAGCACCAGGAGCGGTTTGTCACCAAGGGCGTTTCGCACGTGTCTGAGCGTGAACGGGTCCGGACCGCACCCGAAGAAGGTCATCAGGACGGGGAAGATCCGTGGGTCTTGGGCCAGTTGTTGTGCAGCCGCGATCATGTTGCCCTGATGCTTCCAGGTGACGGGCAGATCCGTGGGGCCATTGTCCACGGCAAGGAGATCTGACGGGATCGCCCGAGTCCCCAGCCTGCGAAACAAGCCCGAGATATTGAGATTCAGGAAGGGTTCGGTGAGGTGATAGGGCTTTCCCAGGACCACGAATGCCTTTTCGTTCGGGCCGAGTGAATCGAGGAACCGTTGTCCGTGAGCGCGGACGTCCGCCCGGAATTGACTGAGGCTTTCCATCCCCTTGACGTACGCAGCCTGGATCCGATCCAACGGGTATCCCTCGATGCGGGCGAAGCGCACGTGCTCCCGGAAAAACGACTCAGGGTCCACCGCGTAACTGATGACCGGCTCTTTCCATTGCACATCGACGGTTCCCCTGAAGAATTGGGACGAAGCCTTAATGTACGGGCAGTATTCCAGAACACCACGCTTGTTCGTGTCCCCCTGTTCCGTGAGGATGGAGGGATGGAACAGGGTGCTCACCCCCGAGTCCACCAGTTCCCGGATCTGCCCGGCCAGGGCCTTCACCGGCAGGCACGTCTCGACTCGCAGGAGAGGGATTCCCCGTTCGAACTGCTTCCGGTGCGGCCGGGAAGACACTCGCAGACCGATGCCCAGCTCACCGCAGAAAGTCCGCCAAAACGGGAACCACTCATAGAACTGGGGCGTCCGTATCATGCCCCAGGTGCGCTCAAGCCCTTCTTCAGGTTGTGTGACCTTCTCGAGTAGCGCTGCTCGGATTTCAAAGGGATCTTCTTCCCGAGTCTCGCGGTCGCCGGAATCTTCCCGCTCCCACCTGTCACAGGTGCCGCCGAGAAACACGATACGACCGTCCGCGAAATACTTGTCGATCAGGCACCGGTTCGAGCACCCCCTGCACGAGAACTGTTCCTTGCGGACGTCCTTGAGACTTGAGCCGTCTATTGCCTTGCTCCTCGCTTTCATTCGCGGAGCGGGGCGTGCCTCATCGCTTCCCGCTTTTTCCAGGAGCTTCAACGCGGCGCCCAACGCTCCGGACACCTTGAAGGACTCGGGTGTAACCAGCTCCCTGCCGGTCTTCTGATGAAAGGCAGCCCTCACCGCAGTGTTCGCAGCGACCCCGCCGACGAAGAGCACCTTCTGTCCCAGAGCCCTGTGGTTTGCCACCCGTTCAAGGTAGTTATCGACAATACTCAGGCAGACTCCGGCGGCCAGGTCCTCTGACGACGCGCCGTTGTTCTGATGATGGATCAGGTCCGACTCCATGAACACCGTGCACCGGTTTCCCAGGTCCGCGGGTGCTGCGGACTGGAATGCCGCATCCGAGAACTCTTCCCCCATCGGGATCTCGAGCCGCTGGGCCTGTTCCATGAGGAAGCTCCCCGTCCCTGCCGCACAGACCCGATTCATCTGGAAGTCTGACAGCCTGCCGTCCAGGAGCGAGATCCACTTGGAATCCTGACCGCCTATGTCGATGACCGTGTCCGTGCCCGGTTCCAGACGAAGAGCCGTGACCGCTTGAGCCGTGATCTCGTTGACGATCAGGTCCGCGTCGAGGAGCCTTCCCACCAGGTATCTCCCGCTGCCGGTCACTGCGATGGCATCCGGTGGATGCTCGAGGTGTGCGGTCAAGGACTCCATCACTTGCTCAACCGCGTCCAATGGCCGGGAATGGGAGAGCCGGTAATCCTGTGCAATCACATGGCCTCGCGCATCGACCAGTACCCCTTTCGCGGAGACTGATCCCACGTCCAGGCCCATCACCACGGGCCTTGATCCTGGGCCGCCTGAGCCGACGGACGGACGTGGGTCGACGGTGTCTTCAGCCACGGCTCCCGGCCTCTCCAAGGCCCCCCCGTTTCCTGAAGGCGAAGAAGGGTATCCTTCCGGACAGGCTTCGAGCCGGCAAGGTGTCGGCGCAGTCGCGAGGGAGCGGATCAGTGGCTTCAGCGTCGACCTGGACCCGACCGTCGAAATGGCTTCTATAGCCCGAGCGCGCAGCTCGGAGAGGAGAAGCGCTTCGCGACTGGGGTTCTTGCCGGCCAGGATCGCACACCCGATGGCTCCCAGGACCTTGAAGTGCTCGGGAACCGTCACGTGGGTCTCGGGAAGACCCAAGAGGTCCCGGAACGCCCTCAGCACTGCCTGATTTGCCATAACGCCGCCCTGGAGGGACACCATCGGGGTAAGGTCGTCCCCGCGGATCAGCGTGGCAATGTAGTTCCGGACCAGTGCATAGGACAGTCCCAGCAGGATGTCCGGTAACGGCGTCCCTTCCTGAGCCTTGTGGATCATGTCGGTCTTGGCGAACACCGCACAGCGACCGGCAATGGCCGCGGGTCTGCGGCTCTGCAGGGCAATGGTGCCGAACGACTCGACGTCGATCCCCAATCGTCCCGCTTGTTCGTCGAGAAACGCGCCTGTACCGGCCGCGCAGATCTCGTTCATGCGAAACACGGGAATCCGCACCATTCGGCCTTGCCCGGCCGGTTCCACTGCGATGAACTTCGAGTCCTGACCTCCGATCTCGATGATCGTCCTGACGGTTGGGTCCACATGGTGCGCGCCGGTTGCGTGGGCGCTGATTTCGTTCACCGCGGCAATCCCCAAGGCATTCGCGATCAGCTCTCGTGCGCTTCCCGTGACCATCACCGATGCGAGCCGAACGTCTTCGGAGGAGAGCTGGTCCAGTGCCCGCACCAGGGTGTGCAAGGGCCTCCCTTGGGTCCTCATATAGACCGTGCCGAGCGGCTCCTTCGCTTCCCCCATCAGCGCGAGATTGAGACTCACTGATCCGCAGTCGATACCCAGAAATCGCGTCATTGACACACCTTCCCTCGGCATTCCATAGTCATGCCCCAAGAATATACCGCATTGTGAGAGTGCACACAGGGCGCCTCACCCCTTCCCTCTCCCACGAAGAGAAAGGGTTTCCTCTGCCTTGGGAGAGGGAAGGGGAGGGTGAGGTTTACCGCAATTCTCACCGCGGGGCAATACCGTTGCCGTAAGCGTTCAGGGGTATCCGTCTTGGGCCCCGAAGACAAACCACAAAGGGACCAAGACACAAAGAAATCAAAGAACAATTCACAGGCCGGCCTTCTTGTGACCAGGCCTTCTTGGTGTCCTTGTGGCTTGGTGGTTCATTCTTCTGCGCGCCGGTTGAACGTTCACCCGTCGCCGTACGCTACACCTCCGTATGTGGAGCCTGTCTCAATATGGGCCCGTCCCGAAATTACCGTGCCAATCCGATACCCCGCCACTTCGGCGAAAGCTGGGGTCCAGGTTCTGCGAAGAAGACCGGATTCGGGCTTCCGCGGGAATGACGAAGCACTCCTCTGCGTCCCAGTCTCGCAGGTTGCGGCACATAGTCTCAGACGGGCACCAAGTCTATCCTTCACAGAGCCCGAAGAAACTCGGGTCTCAGATTACGCCGGTCACGGGACTCGAGCACCCGGTCAATCGCCTCGAGTATGCGGTCCTTGTCTCCAGGCAGAGTGGCCTTTACCGGCAGATAATTCGACGCGTGATTCGACCGGAACACGCAGTGAGTAAACGACGACTCGGCAATCATGATCCTGAGTTCGCTGATGAGGCCGAATGGGTCGGGGATATTGAATCGGCCTGCCACATGATCCGCGTGTAGCTCGGTGCCGGGAACGAGGATGAGGCTGAGCGCCCCCACGTAGTCCGGGTCCATGTCCGTAAGCATGCGGGCGGTTCCACGTGCGTGTGGTACGCTCCCCTCGGTGCCTCCCAGGCCCAATAGCACCGTCACGGACAGCGCGATCCCGGATTCCTTGACCCTCCGGGCTGCTTGGACCATCTGTTCGTATGAGCTCCCTTTGCGGATCTTTTTCAGTAGCTCGGGGTCGCCGGTCTCGACGCCCAGGTAGATGATGCCGAGCTTTCGTGTGCGTAGATCCTGCAAGTCCTCCGGGGTCTTCTGGAGAATGTTCCTCGCGTTGGCATATATTCCTATGCGTTCCACCGAGGGAATGAACTCATTGACCGAGTCGACGATCTCCAACAGTCGTCGTTGAGGTATACAGAGAGCATCTCCGTCGGCAAGGAAGACTCGGCTGATGGGTCCCATGGCACGGGCATCCCGGAGATCTTCTCTGATTTCCTCGATGGTTCTGATGTGGAAACGCTTCTCCCGGTAGCTTCCGCAGAAGGTGCATCTGTTATGATTACAGCCGAGTGTGGCCTGGATGATCAGACTCTCGGCCTCACTCGGCGGTCGATATACGGGTCCCACGTACTGCACGGTACAAACTCCTGTCATGGTTCACGGGCATTGCTGCCTTTCTCCTCTATTTAACCAAATTTCATCCTCGATGCAAACAGCACAGTCCTTCCGCATGAAGATCGACGGCAGGGTGAGTCGGTTCCGCGCACATGAAGAAAGGCACCTTGCGTTCTCCCCGAGCCGCGGAACTCAAGACTTCTTCTCGAATGAGGAAGAAATCGAACATTATGGTCAAGAGAATCCGGAATGTGCTAGACTCCTCCCAAGCTTTACCGGCCTCGTCAAGAAACCGTGGTGGGAGTGGCACTGTGACGGCTGAAGACTTATCCAAGGTGCAGGAAGAATTCGCAAAAGCCGTATCCGAGTCTGCGACTCGGTTGGCTTCCGCCTGGAAGGACGCAGTACAGAGCGCGGCAGGGGCCCAGGCCTTTGGAACGAGCCCGCCCTCTTTCCCGGACGTCGCGGATCGCACGTCGGCAGGTTTGCAGGAGATCATGAGGGCCGGCGGCAAGGATCTCCCGGAGCTCGTCCGGTCTCTCGAAGACTCCAGTGCACTCAATCGAATCACCGGCAGGTGGCTCGAATCTTACGAATCAGCCATGCGAGCGAGCCTCGGCATACCGCCTCCTTCTGTAGCCGAGCAGGCAATCTCCCAATGGAAACGGACCATCCAAGAGTTTTCCTCGAGGGACCCCCGCACTTCGATGGGGATGTTGCCTCGTCTGTTTCCTTGGATCGACGCGTTTTCTCCGGCGAAACCGCCCGATACCCCGAAAGAGGCTCTGGATCTCTGGTTCCAGGGCTGTGAATGGTTGCTGGGCGCGTTCACCCCAACGCGTCGCCCCATGACGGCCGGAGACTACCGAAGCAGGGCGATCCAGGCCATTGACGCGCAGATCAGGTACGCCAACGAACTGCCCGCAGTCAACACACTGATCGCTCAGGCATGCAAGAAAACCGTGACGCAGGTTGTCGACACCATCCGGGCGGGAGGCGGCCCGCGGGAAATGTCGGACGACCTGTACCGCCTGTTTCACAAAACCTGGATAGCCGCCAACGAGCAGATCTTCACAGCCCTTCTCAAGTCCGATGACTTCGGGCAACCCCTCGCACGTATGATACGGGAAGGATTGGACGCAAAGAGCCGTGTAGAATCAGTCCTGACTGAGCTTCTCGGCTTCTTCGACGTGCCTCCCCGGAAGGAATTCGACCAGGCTCTCCTGACAATCCGGACTCTCGAGGAACGACTGGGACGCGTCGAGCAGGAATTGGACGCGCTCAAGAAACTACTCAGGAAAGAAGGCCAAACCCATGACTCAGTACTTTGACGACAATTCCCAAGCCATTGGTCGCACCCCTCTGGTAAGAATCAACAAGGTGTGCGGTGCTAACCAAGCCGTGGTCCTGGCCAAAATTGAGGGGCGCAACCCCGCGTTTTCCGTCAAAGACCGCATAGGCAAGTCTATGATTGAAGACGCGGAGAACAAGGGGCTGATCACTGAAGGGACAGAGGTGATCGAGCCCACAAGCGGCAATACGGGTATTTCCCTGGCGTACGTGTGCGCGCTCAAAGGATATCCGCTTACCCTGACCATGCCCGAAACCATGAGCATCGAACGGAGAAAGGTCCTCAAAATACTCGGCGCGAAGCTGGTGCTGACCGAAGGGCCCAAAGGAATGAAAGGGGCCATCGCCAAAGCGGAGGAAATTCTGGCCTCCGACCCGGGAAAATACTTCATGCCCCAGCAGTTCAACAATCCTGCAAATCCGCGGATACACGAAGAGACCACTGGCCCGGAAATCTGGAACGACACGGACGGACAAGTAGATGTGCTTGTGTCGGGAATCGGAACCGGCGGGACGATCACCGGAGTCTGCAGGTATATCAAGGGGACAAAAGGCAAGCAGATCTACGCCGTGGCAGTGGAACCCGCGGAAAGCCCCGTGATCACCCAGACTCTCGAGGGGAAGGAAGTCGTGCCCGGACCGCACAAAATACAGGGTATAGGGGCGGGCTTTGTCCCTGAGGTGTTGGATCTGAAGGTAATCGACGAGGTCGTGCGGATATCGAGCGATGAGGCGGTCTCATACGCCCGTCGTCTGTCGGCCGAGGAAGGTATCCTGGGAGGAATATCCTCGGGAGCTGCCGTCGCGGCTGCGGCACAAATCGCCCAGCGACCGGACTTTCAGGGCAAGACCATAGTGGTGGTACTCCCCAGTGCCGCAGAACGATACCTGAGCTCAGTCCTGTTCAACGGTCTGTTTGACGAGAAGACCGGAATGTGAGAGACATTCAGCGGAAGCCGCCCCATCCCGAAGTGCACAGGAAAGTCTTCCGGGGGAACCCCTTTTACTAATAACCGTCGATTTCTTTTCTTTTCGAGAAGAAATCTTCGGTTCAGCAGCTCTGGGAGAAAGCAACGTGCCTTTTCTTCGCAAGCGAAGAAAGCCAATTTGGTCACTCAGGGAGCGGTTGAGTTGAGTGTTCTTTCTCGGCAAGAGAAGAAATCATACGTTATTAAGAAGATATTGTTTCCCCCGGGAACTGCATTCACAACAGGAGAGGGTGAATTCCATGAATCGACGTGACGACTGCATTTTTTGCAAGATTGCTGCAGGTGAAATCCCTTGCACGCGCGTGTTCGAGGACGACCGTACCTTGGCCTTTATGGACATCTGCCCGCTCAACAAGGGGCATCTCTTGGTGATCCCAAAAGAGCACTTCGAACACATCGGAGAGATCGATCCTACGCTGTACGGTCACCTCTGTGCGGTGATCTGCAGACTGGCTCACGCAGCCGGAAAGTCCCTGGAGCCCCACGGCATGAATGTGATGCAGCTCAACGGGAAGGCCGGGAATCAGGTGGTCCCGCACGTGCATGTGCATCTGGTGCCGCGCTGGGAGGGAGACGGTCTCACAATCTGCGCATGGGAACCGGTAGCGGGGGACAAGGACGAAATCACCGCGCACGCGGAGAAAATCAAGTCGAAGCTGTAATCAACTCGTCCAGCTCGCATTATTGTGCCCGCGTACGTGTTGACCGGGAAGAATGAAGGAATTCCTTGGGTGCAGTGTTGTCTGCAGGAGGTCTGTGTGAAAAAGATAGGAATTATCGGTGGCATAGGTCCCGAATCGACCGTCGATTACTACAAGCTCATTCTCACCGCGTTCCGCGATCGCACAAGCGAGTGGAATTACCCGGAAATCATCATCTACAGCGCGAACATCTCGGAACTGATGCACATCCTGGAACACGATGATATGCCAGGCCTCACTGAATGGCTCGTTCACAAAGTCCTCGCACTGCATGCAGCGGGCGCAGAGTTCGCGGTGATAGGTTCCAATACGCCTCATGTGGTCTTCGATGAGGTGAGAGCGAGATCCCCGATTCCGATGCTGAGCATTGTTGAGGAGACGTGCACACGAGCGGACGAATTGGGCTTGAAACAACTTGGATTACTGGGCACTGCCTTTACCATGAAATCGGACTTTTTCCGTAAGCCGTTCCGGGAAAAGGGGATGGCGGTCGTAGTGCCGGATGAGAACGATCAGAAACTTATCCACCACAGGCTCTTTTCCGAGATTGAGCTCGGGATTATCAAGGAATCGACAAGGGAGGAGCTCTTGTCAGTGGTGCGGCGGATGATCGAAGCTCACTCCATCGACGGCATCATCCTCGGCTGCACGGAACTTCCTTTGATACTGACCAACGACGAATACGGAGTGCCGTTCTTGAATACTACGGCGATTCATGCGGAGAGTATGGTGAAGTACTCGATGGAATTGTGAGCGGAGCAGGAAACGGGTCAGCGGCAGCCAGTGTGCCCTCCGCGCGTCGCTGACGTCTTCATGTCGATGTGGCAGATCCCTCGCAACCCGAATACCCCTTGCGTTTTCATGACTCGGCGTCTGTAGCAGCGGTTTAGCGAGGCGCCGGTTCCGTGCCGGACTTCGTGATCGCGACTTTGGCGCCTTCCCGCATGTCCGCGTCAGGTCTGGCAACGATCTTGTCCTCTGCCTTCAATCCCAAGGTGACTTCGAATTCCAGGTCATTGCGGAGTCCCAATTTCACCGGAACACGCCTGAGGGTGCCGTCTTCCTCCCTGAACACGTAGAAGGATCGATCCGGCGCCTGAAGCACACTGAACCGAGGTATCACGAGTGCATCATCTTTTCGACCCGTGAAAAGCCTGGCCTGCACACGATACCCAACTCCGAGCCCTTCCGGAGAACCCTCGATGGAAGCGTGCACCTTCACCCGCTGCTGTTCCACTCCGAGCGATGAGAGCTTGGTGAATCCCGCGGCCTCGATTTTCGTGACTTTGCCCCGGATAGACGCGATGCCCGCGGCCGGTTCAAGCGTGACCGGACTGCCCACCGAAAGCCTCAATGCGTCCTGACTCAGCACATCAGCGACCACTTCCAGTTCTGCCGGATTCCCCAACAGCAGAAGAGGGGTACCGGCCTGAAGAAACGTATCTCCCTGCTCAAACCGCTTCAAGACAATCCCGTCGATGGGCGCGGTCACCTTCGCGAGACCAAGCTGATGTGTGGCGAGGGCCAGCCGTTCATTGGCCTGCGAGAGTTGTGCCTCCAGCACTTGTCTCTCGAGCTTCTTCCTTTCGAGGTAGCGCTCCACGTACTTGGGGCCGAGATTGACCGCAGAGACCAGTGCCTTGAGCGCCGCCAGGTAGAACTCCTGCTTCTTGAACTCGATGAGAGCGGTCTCCGCCTGAAGCGTCACGTCGTCCATCCGGCTCTGGGGGATTGCCTCGCTCTTTCTCAGAGCGGCCATACGGGCCAATTCCTTTGCCGCCCGGCTCGATCGCGCCGATTCCGCGGCCACCTCCTCCCTTCCTGCCTTAAGCGCCTCTTCTGCGGCCTCAATCACGGCTTTCGCCTCCACCAACGCAGTCTGCTCGAGCCTGTCGTCCTCGTTGACCGCGATGGAAGCCTTCAGTTCTGCCACTTTTGCCTTGGCCTCAGCCACCGCCTTCTCGAACGGCAGACGATCGAAGTGCGCCAAAGCCTGGCCTTGCCTGACCTGATCGTTGGGTTCGAGCTCGATACGGGCGACGCGTCCGCTCACGGGCATGGTAACCGGATAATCCCGTTTCAGGCGAGTCGTTGCCGGTTCTGAAAAGGACTCCCGGATTTCCCCGATCCGAGGATTGATCCCCTCGACCTCGGTCTTGGCACATCCGGAAACGATTGCCGTTGCCGCAACCAAAGAGCACACAATCCTTATGCGCCACGCAGCACTCTTTGCGTTCGTCATTGGCTACTCCCTGACCTTCAACACATCGAGCATGTCCAGCGCCTTGACCATGCGGTGCACGATCAACTGGGCCGCGGTCACAAAAGCGGTCATGAGCGCCGCGGTGATCGCTACTCTTGACGGGTATATGACTACCGGAAATCTATATAGCTCTGTATTATACGCGACGGTGATCAGGTGAGCCAGCGCGACTCCCAAGGCCAGCCCGACGACCACGCCCACTCCGTTGAGCAGAAAGCTTTCATGCGAGAAAATCCGAGACACCTGCCCGGGTCGATACCCGAGCACTCGCAACATGCCCACTTCTCGACGGCGTTCGCTCAGGGACACCAGCGCGGAATTGAGGACGCTCCCAAACGCGATCACCCCGGAGAAACCTATGGTCACAAGAATGAACCCGCCCATGAATTCTCCGATCGTCTTGTGCATCTGTTCCAGCGAGCGAGTCCTCTCCGTGATCGAGATCACCAAAGGGCGTTCTTTCAGCGCGGGCATCAACGGTGTGCCCCATGAACCGGGAAATGAGGACGCCAGAATCGCGTTGGTGACCCATTCCTCCCCCACGAGAGTGCTCAGGTAACGAATATGGCAGTACGCGGAAAGCCCGAGGAAACCGTCGATTACCTTGACCACCGGTACCGTCGTCTCTTCGCGCCGCCCAAGCAGAGGCCGCACCCTGACATGATCACCGACGGATACATCGAGGATCTCTGCAAGCTTGGTTGTGAGGACCACTCCCGCATCCGGTATCACCAGTTGCTTCCCCGAATCGGTGAGCGGAGTGGTCAGCCGAGCATGGTCCGAGAGGCCTGTCACTGCCGCGCGCTTAACATGCGGTCCGTATGTCATTTCACACGCGACCGTCAACTGGGGTTCCGCGGCACTGACGGTCGGCATTCCCGCCACTTCCGAAACGGACCCAGGTCCCCGGGGATCTCTGAGAGCCACCGTCAGATCCTCGTGGGAGATTCTCATGAAATGATAGTCCATCATGTAATACGTTGAATCGTGGAGGCACAGCGTCGCGACGATCAGAGCGGTTGCGACCGCACACGCGGTCACGCTGACCATGCTTCTGAACGGATTCCGGAAAATGGCTCTGAGCATCATCTTGTGCCGAAACGAGAGCCGCTTCCACACGAAGGGTATGCGCTCGGGCAGGACTCGTCCCCCCTTTTCAGGGGGCGGAGGGTGCATGGCTTGCGCGGGTTCCAGTCGGGCTGCCTGCCGAACTCCCCTCGCAGTGCCAAGTATCGCACATACTAGAGCGATCAGGAACCCTGTTACGAGGATGCCCGGATAGGTGTGCGGGACGATTCCCGGCATCGCAAAGAACCGCTTGTACATTCCAAGCATCGCGTACTGCAGCCATATGCCCACCGCTATTCCGCAGATTCCGCCCGAAGCTCCGACGATGACGCCGTGTCCGAGGTAATGCAGGGTCATCGTCGAGGCCGAGTGCCCCAACGCCCGGAGGGTTCCTATCACGTTGCGATGCTGAGCCACCATTCGTCCCATGATGATGTTGAGCACCAGCGCGGCTACACCGAGAAAGATCGCCGGGAAGACCGTAGCAGTGACCTTCAGATTGTAGAGCTCGTCTCTGAGCACGCTTACCGAGGTTTCCTCGTGGACGGGAGTGGTGTCCAGCACACCGAAGGCATTGAGCCGCTCCTTGAGAATATGCAGCATCTCCTTGAGAGCAATCCGGGAATTGTCAAACGCCAGGCCCACAAGCTGATTGTATGCCCCTTGCATATCACACGACTCCTGCATGAATCGGTGAGGCAAGTACATCACCGCGTACCCGGCAGGGTCCGGCGCCAGGCCGCCACTGGGGGGGATCAGATAGACGAACTCCGGTGACATGCCGGTGCCGACCACCAGCAGGTCATGTTGCCGGTCCAGGAGCAGCACCTTGACGCGATCCCCGGGGCGCAAGTTGTGCTCTCGGGCGAACTGGAAATCCAGGATGACTTCCGAGGCCATGTCGCCGGAAAACCACGCCCCGGTCTTCAGCATGACCCCGCCTATAAGCGAGTGCCTGTCCAAAGGGAGGGATAGCGCCATCCCCGGAATCGGCTTCACGCGGCCGGTCAGGTCCACGAGAACGCTTTGCTGAATTCTCCCCCGGACCTCTCTGACATTGGGCACGGTTCGAGCCATGTCGGTGGTCCGGTCAGGAGCTCTCTTCAGGGTCACGGAGAAGTCTGCGAGCCGGTGCTCCTGATAATACCGAGCCCGTGCGCTGTCCAGGTCTCTGAACACTGCGAGCAAGCCAACAAACACGCCCACTCCAGCGGACACGATCATCACCAAAGCGGCAAGGGAACCCTTTCGGGAGCGCACATCCCTGAACAGTTTTCGCCGAAGCATCCGACTCACCATCGGATCTCCTCCACCGGAGTGGGGTGTTCGTTGACCACAAGGGAATCGATCGCTCC
Organism: Thermodesulfobacteriota bacterium; assembly: GCA_040755955.1. Classification (GTDB taxonomy): domain Bacteria; phylum Desulfobacterota; class Desulfomonilia; order Desulfomonilales; family Desulfomonilaceae; genus JBFMAA01. Next base: position 34,863 of record JBFMAA010000024.1, on the reverse strand, counting down.
GTCGCTGATTCTGGCGATGCGGTCACCCATGCTCGCGATGGCGGAATTGTGGGTAATGAGCACCACCGTCTTGCCGAGTGTGCCATTGAGTCGTCTGAGCAGGTTCAACACCTGTCTGCTTGTTTCGAGATCGAGCGCGCCCGTGGGTTCGTCGCACAGGAGAAGTCTCGGATTTCCCGCGAGCGCCCGCGCAATGGCAACGCGTTGCTGTTGGCCGCCGCTGAGTTGCGAAGGGAAATGATCCGCCCGGTCTTGGAGTCCCACCATAGCGAGGGCCTCCATCGGGTCGAGGGGATCGGGTGAGAGTTCCACCGCCACTTCGACGTTTTCCAGAGCCGTCAACGTAGGGATAAGGTTGTAAAACTGGAAAATGAAACCGACTTCGTTTCGTCGATACATAGTCAACGCGACATCCGTAGCCTGGGAGATCTCCGTGCCCAGAAACGTCACGCTCCCCGTCGTGGGACGATCCATGCCGCCGATGACGTTGAGCAGGGTGCTCTTGCCGGAACCGCTGGGACCTGCTACGATCAAAAATTCACCTTCGTGGACGTCCAGAGAGGCGTGTCGGAGGGCGTACACGTCCACTTCACCCATACGGTAGACCTTCTCCACGTTGCTCACCCGGAGAATTACCTTTTGGTGACAGTCCTGATTGGCATGTGTGTCCGGGACGACCGGCTGACGGGCCATGGGGTCCTCGCGGGAACTCAGTCGAACGCCCAGTCGGTCCAGTCCCGCTCTCTGAGCATGCGTCGACGCCAGGGCTCAATCAGCGGAATCATGGGGGGCAGGAGTCTCAGCGAATAGTACGTGGGGAGCACCGGCACCCCGAGCACATGGCCAAAGGTCACGAGAATGAAGAGGGACTCCAGCGCGGCCCTCTCCTTGAGCGTGACTATCGCGGGCTCGTGCAGGACCATGCCGTACATGAACTCCTTGAACCACTTAACCAGCCGGGTCATTCGCGTCTCCGACACCGTTGTCATACGAGCGTCCTCCTTGCATGGGAGTTCCCACCGTCGTTCTGGCCGCCGCGGCATGGAGGTTCTCATAGCAAGTAGCGCTCAAATCAGCAAGAGGTTCGCCTGCTGCGGTGACACGAAGCCGAGTGGGCGTGCTCAACTCGGAACGACCTGGCGTCGCTACTCAAGTCCAAGGGCGAGTGAGATGCGGCATCACGCGGTGCACCGGGAAACGACACTGTTCGTGGGGAAGCATGGAAAATCTCGCAGAAATTCACGAATTCTGCACATCCCCTCATCCCGTACGGCAATCTGGAAGGCCGGCGTGGCATCATCGCATGGGACATTCTTCGCCACCGGGCCGCGGCGAAAGACCTTGACGCGCGGTCTTTGGTACGGTACTTTTGCACTGTTGCCACGGCCGAAGGCCGGGGAAGTGAAGAATCTGAACGAACCGCAGGTAGACAATGAGCATGAGCAAGTGTGTGAGCGTTCTCTTGGGGATTACAGTCCTGGTCTTGGTGGGAAGCTTTTCCGACAATGCCTCCGGATTTGTGCCCCGGCCGGACCCATGCGAGCTCGTGCCCACCGCCTATGGGCCTCCGGAAGCGCCACATTGCGCGTCTCCGCCTCCTCCGCCGATGTGTGGTCCTACCCCCGTGAAATGCTATCCAAGGAAGGTGGTCACCACCACGTGCCCTGTGGTGCTCTGCAACCCCATCCCGTGCCCGACTCCCGCTGCGTACAAGATCTGCCCTCCACCGGCGTGTCCTCCGCCTCCTTGCGGGCCGGCCGTCTGTCGGTAGGGTGATTCAGGCGCCTGACTGGCGGAGGGGCGGCATGGCTCGGGCTTACCGCTATTTCTCGATCTTCAGCTCGATTTGAGCCTGGCTCCATGAGTTCGGGTCGTCCTTGGCCAGACGTGCTTCGATGTCTGCGAGGGTCGGTTCGGGCGTCCCGCCGGCATGAGCGCCACGTTCCAGAGGCTTCACACTGGCGAATGCCTTGATCCGATTCGTCCCCTCGGGTCCTTGGAGCCGCAGCACCGCCCTGCTCTCCAGTGATGGAATGCGGTACGCGGAGTCCTTGCGAACCAGGCTCGACGGCTGGAACTTGTTGGGGAAGATCAGGCTCGGAGCCCCCTCGGTTCCCACGTCGAACACGTACACATGGCATTCCCGATTGGCCGCGAGTCGGAAACTCACCTCCTGACCTATCTTGTACACCGGTCTCGGCTGCGTCACCGAAAGCTTCACCTCAAACCGGGCCACGTCCTTCCCCAGCACCGGCGGTTCCGGCGCGTCACCGACCGTTGAGCCGGCCCTGGCTACACGCACCGAAGTGACCGTGGACCAGCCTTCTTCCCCGGCCTCTCCCACCAAAATGAACGAAGACCAGAAGAAGGGGTGATCCTTGCCGTTCTTGCGGATCTCGTCCCGGGCTAGTTTCAGGGCTTCCGGCTTGGACTTGCCCTCATTGAGGTGCTTGAAGAAGAGCTCCACGAGAGTCACCGCCGAGGATTGCTCCACCGACCAGAGGCTCATGAGCACCGTCTTCGCGCCTGCATACCGGAACGCCTGACCCATTCCCATTGAGCCTCCACCGCGCACGCTGCGCTTGAGCCCGGTCTGGCAGGCGGTGAGGGCGACCATGTCCGCGGACATCTTCAAGCCCATGACCTCGCTCGGTCTCAGATACCCGTCACCGCCCCCGGTTGGATCTACGAGACTGAACACCAGCACCGGGTCGCGCAGCCCTGGAATATCAGTGCCCAAGTATCCATGGGTCCCGAACACCAGCCGGCGATAGGTCGTGAGATCCGGCGCGTCCATGAGCACTGATTTGCGCGCCTGCAAACCTTCGTACAGATCCGTCTTTCCGGGGTCCGTATCTTTCAGCGCTTGCCCCAGACGGCCCGTCATCGAGAGGCGAGGCCATGACAGTCCTGTCCGATTCTCCGGTGAAGCCGGTTTGTCTCGCTGAATACCCGGCGCCGCGGAACCTGCAGCGGGGGGTATCTTGACGTCCGCAATACCTGCTGCGCCCCCGGCTTTCAACTCCAGTGCAAGGTTCTTCGCGGCTGCGGCCATGCGCTCGTCCAGAGGCGAGAAGACAGGATCGACCACCACCATGGTCCTGCCGTCGGGAGCAGGCTCCTTGGAGTGGGTGCGTGCCACGGTCAGCCCCGCAATGGACTGATAGTAAGAAACCGGATTGCGGTCCCCGAAGAACTCGGCTCCGACGACGTAAGGCACACGTTGATCAGTTGCGACGCGCCCTCCTTCGTTGAGCACCAACATCTCGAACGGAAGTGCGGTCAGGGAGTCGTCCGGCACGATTATCACCGGCACGCCTTTGTTCAGCAGGGGCAGCACGTCGCTCAACAGCAAATCGGCCAGCTTCTTCCCTGCACCGAAATCGAAGGCCTTGAGTCGCTCCTGGAGATTCTCGGCCGTGAGATTCTCCATGGGCTGTCGGAAGTTTCGCACGAGCTCGTCGACTTCCGCGCGGCCGATGGGCTTGTACGCTTCCTTGACCACCTCTTTGCCCTTGGTCAGGTAGACCAGAAGAGCGATATCCGTCACATCGTACGAGACCACCCACTCGTCGGGTCTGAGCGCGCTCTCGGTGAGGCTCACGGTTTCCGGATACCTCACTGCGCCGAAGAGCGGATAATTCTGGCGGATCATTCTGACATGATCCTGTCGATCCAGCTCGTACTTCTTGATCTCGGTTTCGAGATCCCTGATCGCCGCCTTGTCCTTCTTCTCGTAGACCTGCGGACGTCTCGCTTTGAGCTCGATAAGCTTGTCGGTGAGCTCATTGTCTTTGGTCAGCACCCCCTCGGGAACATCGAGCACGGCTCTGGGCTGGCGCTTCGTCAGACTGTCGACGAACACCTGGGCTTTTGCCAGCTCTGTAGTCCTGAGCGCTCCCTGCGGATCGCTCGTCTTCATCAGCGACCGGGCAAGTCCCTCGTATGGAGCGGTGAAGTGCAATCCACCGAAGGTCCAATCCAGAAAATGCTCCCGCTGCTGCGGAGTGAGGGCAGCCCGGAGGCTCTCGGTCAGAGCAATGGCCAGTTGGTAATGCTGCGCGGCCTTCCGGAAGTCACCACGCGCCTCGTATTTCCGACCTCGGTTGGTCTCGTCCACGAAGCGGGATTCTTCCGCTTCCGGCACGGGGTCTGCGGAAACAACGGTTGCCACCTCTTTGACCGACACCGTCTTAAGGGCTCTCAAAATCGACTGGGCAGCGTCCGCTCGGCGACTTTGCAGTACAGGCTCGGACGTGCTCGGCTCGCTGGGACTGACCGGGCGAGTCGCGGCTTCTTGCCGGTGTTTTTCCCTGGCTTGCGCGACCAGTTCCCGAAGTTTCTCGGCATCATAGGGTTTCACTGCCGGTCTTGCCGGAGCGTGCGAGACCGTTGGGACCGGCACTTCGTCGTCAAAATCCGTATCAACCCAGGCAGGTTCCGGAGAGCGAACTGTCTGATAGGTATCCGGATAGTACGAGGGGTATGAGTAGTACCCCGGGTAGCTGTACGTGGGCCGATATCCGCCATACGACGGGTACGACGAGAAGACGGTTCCCAAAGACATTACCGCGCCCAGCACAGAACAGCCGTACGATCGAACCCCGCAGAAGCTGGGTCTGAAGCAGGCTTTCGCGACCAGACCGTCTCCACCGGCCGCGGCGAGTACCTTTTTCTCCATGTTCTTGGCTTGCGCGGTCTTCCCTTGTTCGTGGTACAGAGCAACCAACGCTCCGGCTGTGCGGGCTACATCCGTCTTATTCGTTTTGGGGTCCTTGTCCAATATGGCCACGGCACGCGTCAGGGCCGCTTCCGCATCGCGGTATTTCTTTTGGAGTCTACAGACTTCAGCCAGATCACTAAGGGGGGCGACCATCACCGGATCTTGTGATCGCCTTGCCTTGTCCATGATGTCAAGGGCCTCTCTGTAGCGGGCCTCGGCCTCGGGGTGCTTCCCTTGACGGACCAACGTCTCCGCGAAACCGAGAATCGGATGCGCGATCAACGTCTCGTCTTTTGGGGGGTTCTTCTTCAGGGACTGAATGGCGCGCTCGTACAGTCCGGCCGCTTCGGAATATTTGCCTTGGGCCAACAACACGTCTGCCAGGCCGGTCATGGGATGTGCGACCGCAGAGGGAGGAGCATCTGCAGCCTTTTCCAGGATCGCGACGGCCCCCGAGTAGCATTTCTCAGCCGTCGAGTAATCGCCACGGGCCTTGTGCAAGGCTCCGAGGTCGTTCAAGGCAGAGGCGACAAAGGGGTGGTCTGGTCCGAACCTGGATTCAGCGGCTTTCAGGGCTGTCTGAGCAGCAGATAAGGCCTTTGCGTCGTCCCCGGCAAAGTAGTGCTTCGCGACCTGCATGTTCAGATCGGTCCACCCCTTTTCCTTCGCCGTGGCGACTGAGCACACCAACATTGCCGCTACCATTACTGACAAGAACCAAGTACGGGTGCTCATGTGGCCCCCCTTTATTCATGAAGGTCAATTTCTTCTTTTGTCGAGAAGAAATGTCGAGCTCAGCGGCTCCCAAAGAAGGCTGAGCGGGTGCTTCGTTTGGATTGACCCCTCGCACCCACCATCGGTCTTCATGCGGACCGACCAAGGCGGGCACGAGTTCCGGCTGCGGCTCCCGGCCGCCTCTTGTGATGCGCGGAGAAATGCCGGGCCTGCCTCTCCTTCTAATATAGTCGGCATTTCGACCTGCAACGTCAAGCAAAAAGCAGAGAGTTCCGATTCCCGTTTTCACGGGAATGACGGACCTGCCTGCAATGTCCCGCATTGACAATTGCTGGACATGTTACTCTCGCTTTGCCCCTCCCGTCAAAAGAGGGGAACAGCAAACCCTCTCCCCTGGCGGAAGAGGGAAGGGGGATTTGGCCACTCGAACAATCCCGCCAATTTCAAGGCTCGTGACCATGGAACCAACTGAGCCCGCCATCGGTCTTCATGCGGGCCGAGGAAGGTCGAGCCTATCATTGGCTGCGCCTCCCAGCCGCTTGGTTGCAGCCGACCGCCGCGCGGTCCACATCCGTCCTATACACAAGAGTGGCATGGCGGCGAAGAAGTTGACACACCAGCAAGATTACCGTGCACAATTGAATGGATAGTAGAAAAACTTCATGTAGTATGGTATCATGCCCGTCGATCTGGTGACCGGGCACGCTTCAGCCTGGGAGGCTCAAGGCGCCCCAATAGCGGCCCAGAGAGGAACACGCACCCATCCATGGCCCGAAAGATCCCTGAAAGAAGAGCCGGCGGCATCAACAGTATGCTGGTCCCCGCGTCAACAGGGCGGTCATCCCGGTCGGAACTGGGTGCCATCGTCTATTTCTGTGCCGGCCTGTTTGTGACGCTGGCCATCGCAAGCTACGATCCGAGAGATCCATCATTCAATGTGGTCACCTCGCGTCCTCAGATCTCCAATCTATGCGGATTGGTAGGCTCGCATGTGGCAGACGCTCTGGTTCAGGCGTTCGGTTTTTCTTCGATGCTAGTTGCGGTCTGCTTCGGGTTGTTGGGGGCACGGACCCTCCTGACTGAAAAGTCTCGTCTCCGGTGGACGGACGTTCTGGCCGCTGTGGTGGTGATTTCGGCCACTTCGTCACTCCTCAACCGACTCGGTGTCGGTCGGATTCTGGGGGTTACGCTGGAGCATCCCGGTGGAGCGCTCGGAATTCTGTTGCACACCTCGTTTCTGCACTACCTGGGCAAGGCCGGCGAGATCCTTGTGGGCGTCACGCTGATGACCGTGTCCCTGCTGCACCTGGCCAAGGTATCCGCCTCGGGTGTGTGTCGCTCGGTAGTATCCGCATGGAGCAGTGCGCTGAAAGGGCTCCACCGGGCGGTCTCAAGAACCGCGTTCAGGCGCGGTACTCCGCGGCAGGGAGACAACTCCTGCGACCCGACTCGTGTTGATCGGGTGAGTCCTCTGAGCCCGTCCCCCTTCACCGCAGCGTGGGAACCCGCACCGTCACCGCCACGGGCCAGTCCGAACCCTGGCAGCGAGCCGGGGGTTGCCCCGATTCCCGCGTCCGTTATGGTGAGCGTTAGCCGTTCTGATGATTGTTTCTCCGCACCGGACCCCCGGATCGAGGTCGATTCGCTGCTGGACCGGCCGGGTCCGTGTACCAGCGACATCGAAGAGTCCTCGTGGGCAAGGATCTCCTGTCTGCCTCAGGACGGGGAAGCCCTGCTGGAATGGGATAGCGCCAATCCGCTTTCAGAAGAGCCGTTGGAGCCGTACATCCTGGAATGGCAGGATGAGCCTTCTCCGCCTCTACAGGCCGCCAGGCCCGAAACGGTAAACAACCCGTCGGCATTCGACGAAACGGAGTCCAAAGACGTTCGCCAACTTCTCGCCACGATAGAGGGCTATCTGGAAGAAAAAAGAGTGCCTGCTCGGCTGATGAGCATTCCGGAAGAGATCGACATACCGCTCGACCTCGACGATGGCGAACCTGCTGCGCAGCCGATCCTGCCTGCAACCTTGTCACCTCGGCAAGAAGCTGGACCGCTCTATGCCGGGCCCGTGCAGACCGCGTCCCGTGCATCCCGGCGAGCACCCGAAGCGAAATCGGTCCCGGTCGCTCCGTCGGAAGATCGCAGCAACGCCCAACCGGCGTGTGTGGCGTCCGTCATAGCGTCCCGCATTGAAAATTGCCGAAAGTCTCATCCTCACCGTCCCCTTTCCCCTCCCATCAAGGGAGGGGAAACGCAAACACCCTCCCCTCACGCGCGAGGGAAGGGTGAGGGGGATCTTGGTCGCTTTCACAAACCCGCGAATTGCAGCGTGCATGACTTTAAGCAAGGGGATTGCCGAGCATGCGCCCCCGATGCGACCAGGAACGTGACGGCTGATGTGACCAATCCCGAAGTATTCCGGCAAGAAACGCAGGCCGGCACTGTTTCCCTTCGTGCTGCCAATGACCATGTCGGTGAGGCCCAGGTCGACTCCCCTGTGCGAGCCGGGGTCCGGATTCCGTCACGAGGCCCGGATTCCGGGTTCCGACCGACTGGCGGGGAGAACTCGCCCCCCGATGATTTCAAAGATCGCGGCGCGGGTGGTGAGACCAGCACAGTGCACAGCGACCCGTGCGTGCGTGCGGCGGGTCCGCGGTCTTTGGGCGACGAGCAAGCCCCCCCCGACCCAGTGCAGATGGCGTGCCTGACCCCGGACTCCCGCGGCGGTGGTGAGCCGGTCTGCGCGGACGTCGCTGCGGGCCCACGAACGACCGTCACGGACGCTGGTCGGTACGACGCAAGACCTGCGAGACAACACCCAAGCGACCTCATGCAAGGGATTATCGAGTGTTTTTCCGGAGAGCCGGCCGGAGACTCCTCGTTGGAGTGCCCTGCAGATCTTAGTGCGGACGATCCGCTCGGACTGCTCGACGAAATCTGCATCGACGATCTGGAGTTTCCGGACGTCCCAGTTGATCCGACGGACGTCCCTCCTGAAGCGGACTCCGGGTGCAAGACGGACTGCGATGGCCCGGCCCTCGCATCCACGGCGGAACAGTGCAGCCCTCTCACCCCGAAGCACGACACTTCGCAAGAAAGGTTTGGACCCTCTTCACCGGTTCCGATGGAGGAAGAGAAGGCTGCGAATCCAGCCTCGGAGTCTTGCTTGTCGGAGCCCAGTGCCCCGAGCGACCCGGCAGCAGTGCCCGACGAGAGCCCGGAAAGTCAACTCAGCGTGCGGGAACATGACAGGCAGAAGCTCGGCGCGGGCCAATCGCATGCGGATGATGTGACTGCGTTTGCCTGCGAGACCGCACTTCCTGAGGCGGAAGCGCTGGATCCGGACGATGAAGAGGATTGGGACGAATTCGAAGCAGAATCGGACCTGGAGGGTGATCTCACCGAGGATGCTCTGCACGTGGTCTCGGACGATGATACCGACTCGATGGGTTTTTCGCCGGTTTTTGCGATGGAAGAAGCCGAGGAAGACCCCGCGCTTGACCCGGAGAGGTGGGAGCAGAGCCATCCCGACGATCTTGGCGACCTGGACATGACAGTCGCGGCTGAAGACGCGGAACAGGAATCCATGGAAGCGATCCCTGCTTCAACGGTTCCCGATGAAGATGAGCCCCATGCAGCGATCTGCTGCTCAGTCGTGTTGGATGACGATGAAGAGCCGGAACCCCTTCTGGACCGGCACATGGCCCAAGAGACACCTGCAAGAGCACCTGTGACCGATGGACGCGCGCCGAGGGACGATCCCGAGGACGAGGCTCCTGTCGGAGTGTGCCCTACGCAGAGTTCGGAAGGAGCAATTGCGCCTCATGTGTCGAGTCATATTGACACCGTCGGCGAACCGACCAGAAGCTTCGTGGTGGCAAAGCGGGCCGACGATGAGCGTTGCGGCAGACCGCGATTGGCGCGCACTCCGGAGCAGGACGACTACCAACTCCCGCCGACCAGTGTCCTGGAAAGCCCTCCTGAATCGGACCGCACGGTAGACGAAGAGGTGCTCGCCACCCAAGCCGCGGTACTGGAAAGAAAGCTGCTCGATCTCGGGGTCAGAGGTGAGGTGGTGGAGATACACCCGGGACCGGTGATCACCATGTTCGAGGTGAGCCTGGGGCCGGGCATTCCGCTCCGGAAGATCCTCAATATGGCCGATGACCTTGCCATGGCTTTGAAATCGGGCTCCACTCGGATCGTGGCTCCTATTGCGGGCAAAGACACGGTGGGGATCGAAGTCCCGAACCAGAATCGTGAGATCGTCTATTTCCGGGAAGTGGTGGAATCTCCCACGTTCGCGAATTCGCGGGCTCCTTTGAAGATGGCCGTGGGCAAAGGGATCGACGGTCAGCCTTTTTCGACGAGTCTGGCTCGCATGCCTCACTTGCTCATTGCGGGGGCCACCGGAACCGGCAAGTCGGTCGGCCTGAACTGTCTGATCTGTTCGTGGCTCATGTCTCACCACCCGGACGACCTCAAGCTGATCCTGGTTGACCCGAAAAAGCTCGAACTCTCTTATTACCAGGACATTCCCCACCTATTGCACCCGGTGGTGACCGACCCGGAAGTGGTCCCCAAAGTCCTGAACTGGGCCATCCGGGAAATGGAACGCCGTTATGATCTTCTCAGTCAGGCCGGAGCCAAGAACATCGACGGGTACAACAAGCGCGTGCTCGCGGGTGATCTGGAACCCGGTCTCGACGGCGAAGAGCCTGAAAAGCTCCCCTACATCGTGATCATCGTGGACGAGCTCGCGGAGCTCATGATGGTCGCGGCCAAGGACATTGAAGTGGCGATCGCCCGTTTGGCCCAGATGGCACGGGCTGCGGGAATTCATCTCATACTTGCGACCCAGAGACCTTCGGTGGACGTGATCACGGGTCTGATCAAGGCGAACTTTCCGGCTCGGCTTTCTTTCCAGGTGTCTGCCAAGGCGGATTCCCGCACGATTCTCGACACCGTGGGGGCAGAGCACCTCCTCGGTCGTGGGGATCTGCTCTTCCTACCGCCGGGGACAGCCAAGCTGACTCGTCTTCACGGTGCGTTCGTCTCTGAAAACGACATCAAGAACGTCGTGGATTTCATCAAGGTCCAGCGGGCTCCGGTCTATCTCGAAGAGATAACGAAACAAGCCTCTCCCGAGCCAGCGGGCGGGCCGGCTTCGGATCTCGCCCTCGACCCCAAATACGACGAGGCGGTGGAACTCGTCAGCAAGCTCGGTCATGCTTCCATATCGCTCATCCAGCGACACATGCGCATCGGATACAACAGGGCCGCCCGCATCGTGGAAGCCATGGAAGCCGAAGGAATTATCGGACCTTCCGATGGAACCAGCCGACCACGTGAAGTGCTCGTCGGATCGCTCCAACACCTGGACGCTGCAACGTAACCTTCATCAGAAAGTCTTCCGGGGGAAACCCTTTTGAAAAAGGGGTTTCCCCGGACCCCCATCCCCAAAAGACTCTTGGAGCATGGGGCTCCCGCTGGTCTCCGCCAGGTATTCCACGCGTGAGCGGGACGCCATTTCCATGCTTCGTTCTGACATCGCCCACATGATTGTTGGTGTCGGATCGTAATTCAGCCACGCGGTCGCTCACGTGGTCCACGTCTGCGCGAAGGGGGAGATGTCCGCACTTTTCCGGGACGGCTCGGTTCAGTGGTCTTTTCCTTCTTCTTCGCCGGTTCCCGCAGGATGCGGCGGAGCTGAGCCATTTCCTCCGGGGTGAACTGACGAAGCGCCCCGGAAGGGACCTTTCCGAGGGTGAAGGGTCCGAACGAGACTCGTCGTATTTTCCGCACCGGGTGCCGAATCGCATCAAAGATCCTCTTGATCTCGTTCTTCTTTCCTTCGTACAAGGTTACTCTCGCCCATGTAGTGGTCTTCTGCCGCTTGATGACCTCGCACTCGACGTCTCCGAGCCGGTCCCCTTCGCCCAGGTCCATGCCCTTGCGGATGAGATCGAGGGTTTCGTCGTCCGGGTTGCCGCGCACCTTCACGAGGTACTGCCGAGGCACGCGAAACGACGGATGCCCCAACTTTTGTGCCAGTTCCCCATCGTTGGTGAGGATCATGAGTCCTTCCGCATCAAAATCGAGCCTTCCGACGGTAAACAGAGGGATCTTCATGCTCTTGAGAAGCTCCCCAAGGCACGGACGACCCTCCGGATCGCTCATGGTGGACACCACATTGCGAGGCTTATTGAAGATGAAGTAGAACTTGGCTTTCTCCACCGGCCGCAGGAGCTTACCATCGACCTTGATGTGGTCCTTTTCCGGGTCGGCCTTTGCCCCAAGGTTTTCCACGACCTTGCCGGCAAGAGTGACTCTTCCCTCCAGGATCATCTCCTCGGCCTTCCGGCGAGAGGCCAGTCCCGCGTCTCTGATTATCGTTTGAATTCTCTTGAGTACCATCGTTATATGCTTCCGTCCGGTTCACACCACATGGGAGAAGATCACCTTGATCGCTCCGAACCCGGCCCGATTGCTCAAGGTGGAAAAGGCCTCCGCATGCTGCTCGATCGTGAATCGGTGCGTCAGCAGATCCTCATGCGGAAGACCGTGTTGTGAGGCCATGTCCAGAGCCAGGTCGAAGGTATCCGTGACTTCCCCGTGATAGCTCTCCAGCCCTGAAAACCCGTAGCTCCTGACCCCTATCCCCTTCAAGCCGAAGGTCACCATACTCACCGGACGGCTGTGCACGGGAGCCACCTGGACAAGAGTCTTGCGTTCGCCGGTGAACCGCGCGGCATCCTCGATCTGTTCGCCTGAACCGGTGGTTTCGTATACCAGATCAGCACCGCCTTCCACCACAATCTTTCCCACTTCCGGGTACCGGACAGTCCCTTCGGTGAACCTGGCCACCGCGTCGCACGCGGTGCCCGGTCCCGCGTCGAGCGCCACTTCCGTAGCTCCCAGCTTGCGAGCCGCGTCCGCCTCGTGAGGGTTTTCGGCCACGACCAGGGTATTGCGGTCGAGGTCGAGGATTTGCAGTGCTCGCAGAGTCAGCAAACCCAGAGACCGGGCACCCACGATGATCACGCGGTCGGCACTGCCGGGCGGATTTTGTAACACGGCTCTCAGGGCCCTCGTGAACTCAGGGACCAGAAGCACATGGTCGCTTTCCATCCGTGAAGGAACAGGCCGCACCTGGCTTTTGTGCGCGACGAGCGAGTAACCCCACCCGCCGCCCGTATCTTTGCAACCACCAATCATCATACCCGGTCCCAGCACTCCTCTGCCGAAGTTTCGGCAGAAGGAGGGCTCTCCGCTTGCGCAAGAAGGGCACAGGGGTTCTACGGCGCGGACCCTGCAACTGAGTATGGGGTCGAAGATTACCCTTTCACCCAGTTCCAGGTTTTCCACATGCTCGCCGATATCCGTGACGATCCCGAAGGTCTCGTTGCCGGGGACGAAAGGGAACGACACGTACGGCCCGAACGCGTACGGGTCCCCGGAAAGGACCATGTCCTCGTCCGAGCACGAAATACCCGACATGATGGGGCGGATCTTTACCCAGTCAGGCGCCGGCAGCTCCGGTTCAGGGATCTCTTGGATTTCGAGCGTGACCCCATTAGACCCAGGCCGGGAACGGGTAAACTTCGACTTGACTCGACCCCACACTTCCTTCCCTATGCTGAAGCCGGCTATGAGCGCCTTCATCGGTGGCAATCTCCCTCCGGACCGGGATCGAAGGATCCGTCGGTCAACAGACTCCACCTAGTGTATGGTTCGACGGGGGGCGAATTGTCAAGACGCGAAAGACTCGGAGGCGAAATTACGGCAATCTACGTGTCGGGGGGTTGGTGGGGACAGGCGACGCGCCTGTCTCCCATGGACCACCGTTCCCGCGAGGTGGTCACCACCAAGTATGGAAATGCAAGCCCGATCACTCATGGAACGCCCTTCGGCGACCAGCGGGAGCCGCCCTATGCCAAGAGTTCCCATGAAAGTCCTCCGGGGGAAACCCTTTTGCAAAAGGGTTTCCCCCGGGCCCCTTTCCTAAAACTCTTAGAACATTGGATGGTTCTGACCATCCACAGCGTTCTTATGGAGCTAGGGGCACTTTCATACCTCGTTGTGGCGGCAAGCCATGACTGTTCTTGAGGATGGGGGTCCGGGGGAAGGAACTTCTTGCAAGACGTTCCTTCCCCCGGAAATCGCATTTTCAGGTAAAAGGTGGCCTTACCTTGGAGCCGCTACTGCACGTCGATCTTGGTGTTCTTCTTTCGGCTGCACTCGGCCTTTGGGAGCTTCAGGGTCAGGACGCCGTCCTTGAACCTGGCTTCGACTCGGTCTTCACTCACCTCGCAGGGGAGGGTGAATGACCTCGCAAATGAACCGAATGAGCGTTCCATCCGGTACATGTGCTCGTCGTTCTCTTCGCGTTCCTCTTTCTTCTCGCCCTTGATCGTGAGCACACTGCCGGTAAGGGTCACGTCCACGTCTTTGGGATCGACTCCGGGGAGCTCCGCCCTGAGAATCAGATCGGTTTCCGTTTCGGAAATATCGAATGCAGGAGAGAACCGACTGCCCAGGTACTTTTCGGGAAGCCAACGTTCGTCGCCGAAAAAGCTGTTGAAGAAGTGGTCGAACTCCCTTCTGAGATCCCCCACGGAGCGCTCTGTGTGACCGGCAGCGTCTCGTCTCTTCCATGGAATCAGGCTGCGCATGGATCAGAACCTCCTTGTTGGGTTTCTTGGACGTGTGCGGCGGGCTCAGTTTACCCTTTTGCTTAATTCGAGTCTTAGATAATCACCCCCGTGCCCTCTGTCAAGGGGGTGAGCGTGGAGTCCCCGCGGGATGGTTCGGTTCAGTTCAATGCAACGGGGCCGGCAGTCAGTTCTCTTTCACTGCAGCGTTTTTCCGCAGATGGGGCATGACTTCCCATGGCAATCGACCCCCGCTTGGCAGTTCTTGCAACGCATGATCGCATTCGGGGCAGGGATGTCTTGACCGAACAGGATGATCCTCGCGGACCCGCCGAGCTTCTTTTCGAGGGTTTTACGATTTGGGCATCGCGTCCCCACCAGGAACCCTCTGATTTCGTGCGAGGGATAGGCGTCACGCAAGGCGGCTTCATAGCGGGCAAACTGGATGAAAGTGCCTTCGTCCACCACGTCAAGCTTGACCTCCACCAGGTAAACCGTGTCCTCGGTCACAAACGCCAAATCGATTTTGCCGCCCCAGCCCTTGAGGTTAGTCTCGTCGAGACAGACGTTCGTTTCTCCCAGACGTCCGCGACGCATCCATTTCAGACGTGCGTCGATAAGGTTCGGGAAACTCCTGATGATATTCTGCAGGTTTCTTTCCCGAAGCATCAATCAAACCGCATTCTGGTGACCGCGCCCTGAGAGTGGATAGCCCGTGCGAGTCGTTCATGTACCGATTCTTTGGGCGCTCCCTTTCTCTTGCTCTGGGCCGGAATCGTCACCCTGATAGCCCGTGCAAATTCGTTCAGGACTCTGACATCCGGGAACTTGTCCTTCAGGAGCGCGGCCACTGATGGGACCTCTTCTTCCTTCATCAACGAACGGAAGATCTCCTTGGCATTTTCTGTCGCCGTGGTGGCGGGGTTGGCCTTGAAATCCGTTTCGAGTTCTCTCCGAAGAAGTTCGAGACCGTTTGTCTGCCTGTCTCCCTCACCTTGCCTGTAATAGTGCAGAATGAGCGCGTCCCTGATAGCTGCCACCGAAGCGGTTTCCAAATCCGCGGGGGCTACAAGATGCCTAGTGGGTGGCAGTCCCTCAAACTTGTTCCTGAAATAGCCCTTGTCGAAGAATCTCTTCCGCTGAAAATCGTTGGAAGTGTACGCTATGATCTGTGCCGCTACGGGATGCGCCTTGGCCCTCTTCTTCTCCGCTGCTGTCGGGGGCAAATAGGAATCAAGCTCGCTGCAGATGGACGACACCGCGTTCGTCCAAGAGGCGAGCTTCGTATCCGGAATCGTTTGGGATGGCGTTCCTGAAATCAGCTTTGCCAACTGCTTCACTTGGGTTGCGAATTCCTTGAAAAGCTCCATCTTCAACTCCCGATTTCATGAAGGATTGCTTCCGTCACCGCCTTGATGTCTCCGTAGGCATCGCTTAGGGGCCTGTGCAGACACAGAGGCCGTTCCGCCTTCACAGCCTCGGCATGGAGAATTCTGTCGCGGATCCTGTAACTGTCGAACAGGGTCACACGGTTTCCCAACCCTAGCGGGGTTCCGGCGCCTTTCTTGTCGTCAACGATCCTACGAATCGCTTCCATTCCTGCCTCGTGATCTTTCGTGACTCGCACCTTGTTCAGAACAATCCCCACAATCATGGAACCATCATCGCTCTCTTTCAATCTGCACACTCGCTGTGTCTTCTCCAAGTGGTCAATAAGTATCCTAAGTCCAAAGACGGAGAGCTGCTCGGGCGTACACGGAACCAGAACACAATCGGAACAGTCCAGAGCGTTCTGTGTCACGGCGAAGAGGTTTGGCGGGCAATCCATAATGGTGAACTTGAAATCTCTGCGAAGCCCCGCAACGGGTCTACGCAAGAGCTGAAATTCACTGTTTTTCCTATAAGTACCGGTCAGGCGCTGTATGCCTGCCCTATCATGGATGTCGTTTTCCAATGTCATCATGTAATAACTGGCCGGCAAGAAATGGAGATTCGGCAGGTAATCGTGCTGGGGAGAACTGAACGGTTGAAGAATGTGGGAGAAATCGAAATTCTTGGTGAAAAGACTCTTGGCTGTCTTGGGTTCATATTCCTTTGTGTTGATTTCCTTGAGTCTGACCTCTCCTGCGAGCCAGACGGTAGAATTCGACTGAGCGTCGAGATCGATCAAGAGGGTCTTCTGATCGTAGTATTCGGCCAAACAGCCCGCCAAGTTCACCGCAAAGGTCGTCTTCCCGACCCCTCCTTTGAAGTTGATCACGCTGATAACCTTACCCATACTGGGGTCTCCTTGCCGGCCGGCAGCAGTTGATTTCAGCTTCCCTCCACACTACCGCAATACCAGACCGCTTGATCCTGTTCAAGGGATTTCGCCGGCACGGACCGGAGAAGTTGGCTGGTGCACCACAAGACAGTTTGCGGGGTCCGCGTAGGGAGTCCAGAGCAGCGTCGACGAGTCAGCGGCCTTCACTGGATCAGTTTCAGGTCCAACGCGACGATGCAGTAGAGCACGGGCACCATGAGCAGCGTCACAAACGTGGCGATCGTGAGCCCTCCGATCTGCGCGTAGCAAAGCGGCTCCCACAGCGGCCCGCCGTTTATGGCCAAGGGGATGAGCGCAATCACCGTCGCGCCAACCGTGATCAGCACCGGTCTCAAGCGGGCAATCCCCGCGTCGAGCACCGCAGTACGGAGGTCCTCACCTCGTTCCAGCCTGTCCTCGATGTAGTCGAACAGCACGATGATGTGGCTCACGATGACGCCGATCAGACTCACAATTCCCAGGTACGCCATGAACCCGAACGGCGAGCCCATCACCCACAACGCCACAAACGCACCCGCGATCCCAAAAGGAAGTGCGGCAAACACTATCAAAGGCTTCACCGCATTCCTGAACTGGAACACCAACGCCAGGTATATGCTCAGGATACATATGGTCAAAACCACGGACATCTCCGAAAAACCCTTCACCTGTTCCTCGTACTCACCGCCTATGACCAGTGAATACCCCGGAGGAAGGGTCTTCTTGAATTCCTCCAAGCGGGGCATCACCCCCTCGATCACTTCCGAAGGCAACACTCCTGGCGCGGGGAAACAGGACACCTTGATGGTCCGAAAATGCTCGCGACGGAATATCTTCTCGGTCTCCATGCCGTAATCTATGGTCGAAAGGAGTCCTAGAGGCACTTTCTGAGCCCCCGCGCTTGCATACACATACAGATTCTTGATGTCTTCGATGCCCGTCCGCTCCTCGGCTCGCAAACGGACGATCACCGGAATGGTCAATCGCCCCTCACGCAAGGTAGTTGCCTGAAAACCGTTGATCGCGGCAGACGACGACATGGCCACGTCCGCGTTGGTCACTCCCGCGAGATTCGCTTTGTCCGGGTTGATCTTGAGTCTGGCCTGAAAGATCTCCGCGCCCCAGTTGTCGCTTACTCGGTATGCATTGGGTGCGTTCCGGAGAATCTGCTTGCACTTCTCGCCCAGCGACCGAAGCGTGGGAATGTCCTCCCCCGAGATCCGCACCTGCACCGGAAAGCCGACCGGCGGTCCCGACTCAAGCTGTCGCATGTCCAGACGCACCCCCGGCAGTTCACCCATGAGCGCCTCCTGCAAGGGGTCGACAAGGTGCTCGGTGAACCGCTTGTCCGTGGTCTCCAGGAGGATCTGCGCGTAATTCGGTTGGGACATTTCCGGCTCTACCGAATACCAGAACCTTGGCCCGCCTCCGCCGATGAACGTAGTCACATACCGGAGCACTTCTCGATGCTTCCCGTTCTCATCGGCATGTGTTCTGCCAAATTCTTCGGCCGTCTTCCGAATCAGCTCTTCCGCCCTCCAGGCCGCATCCTGGGTCGCCATGATAGGGGCGTCCTCGGGCAGCCAGACGTCCACATAGCACAGGTAGGAGAGATCCTTCGGGAAAAACTGGGGCTTAAGCCCCATGAACAGACCGAAACCGACCGCGATGATGCTCAACGACCCAGCCAACGAGCGCCACCTGTGATCCACCAGGAACCCGCACATCCTGTAGTAACGCCCGGAAAACCCCTTTGATCGAAAATCCTCTTCATGAGTGATCGGCCGACTTCGGGCCTTGAACAGGTAGAACGCCAGCAGCGGCATGAAGCTCATCGAGACCACCCGGGAGGCCACCAAGGAACATGCAAGGACTACCGGTAAAGTATACAAAAAACGACCGGTGTCGCCGGTGAGCAACAGATACGGAAGATACGCCACTATGTTCGTGATCGTGGCGTAGAGTATCGCCCGCGCCAGCTTCGTCGGACCCAGCCAAGAAGCGGTATCCGGTGGATGTCCCCGGTCCAGCTCGTTTTTGATCGCGTCGTTGGCAACCACCGGATCGTCCACCAGCAGACCCAGCGCGATCACCAGGGAGGCGATCGAGACCTGCTGCAGATCCACCCCGAGCGCGTGCATCATGCCGAAGGTCATCGCAAGGGTCAACGGTATGGACAGGGCCAACAAGAACGCGGAACGCCACTCCCAGAAGCCCACGAAAGCCACCAGGACCACCAGGCCGATCGCCTCATAGAGACTCGTCATGAAGAGGCCGACGCTGTCCTGGACCTGTTGGGGCTGATCCGAGGTCCTGGCCATGATCAGATCCTCGGGGAGTCTCGTCTTCACCGACGCCAAGGCCTGATCCACGTCCCGTGAGAATTTCCCTATCTGTTCGTGCTCTCTCATGTTCACGGCGAGCGTGATTGCCTGCAGTCGCTGCCACCGGCCCGCCCCATTCCTGATCGACAGGTAGTTCAGGTTCTCCGGCGGGGATTCGTAAGCCCTTTCCATGTCCACGATATCCCGCAAGTAGGATCCTGCCCCCGAGGCAGTGCCACTCACGATGGTGCCGCCGAGTTCCCTCTCGCTCTTGAATTCCCCGGACGCATCGACGATGAGGTTCTTATCGCCGAACTCCCATACTCCGCCGGGAAGGCTCGTGTTGCGAGCGGCAAGCACCTCCTTGATCTTCCAGGGCTGCAGGTCGTACGAGGCGAGCCGTTCCTGCGAGTACTCCAAATAAACCGCCTCACGCTGAACCCCCCAACGCGCCACTTTCGACACCAGGGGGACTCGCTCGAGCGTGCGGGCGATCTCGTCGGTGAAGGCTTCCAGGTCACGGTACGTGTATTTGCTCCCCGCGACCTGGGTAAGGGTCTTGCGAACCGTCGCTGGGTCACGCACGATCACCGGCCACCAAATGTCGGGGCTGAACTCCGACGCCCTGTGGCGCCTGTGGATGAACTCAGTCAGGCCGGCCAGGATCTCCGAGTCGTCGAGGTCGGTCGCCGCATCGAGCACAGCCAGACCGGGACCCGCGTAAAGTTGAATGTCGTCCGCGACCTTCTTCTCGGTGAGGAATTTGGCCAGATCCTCGAGTTTCCGTCGCAATTGCCTGTCCATCGGAGAATAGGAAAAGACAACCACCACGCTCGCTCTTCTGTCCTTACTGTGTGGGGCCGCCTTGGCTCTGAGCTCGCGTATGACACGTTCCGCTTCTCTGGACCGCAGGTCGACCTCAACCTCGCCGACCTGGGGCGAAGCCACCGTCAGCATGAGCGCGGTGGTCGCCCCAAAATCCTTAATGAAGGTAATCGGGCCAGCGCCTTCGGGGAGGTCTTTGATCCCGTTGAGTTTGAGGTTGATATCGTCAAAGATCTCGCCGGTATCCTTCGCCTTCTCCTGGAGCAGCACCGTAACTATCGAGAGTCCGGTCCGGGTCACGGATTCGACTCGGTCGACCTTTTCGTTTTCCGCTATCTTGCTCTCG
This sequence comes from Thermodesulfobacteriota bacterium, assembly GCA_040755955.1. Taxonomy (GTDB): domain Bacteria; phylum Desulfobacterota; class Desulfomonilia; order Desulfomonilales; family Desulfomonilaceae; genus JBFMAA01. The sequence goes on along the minus strand of JBFMAA010000024.1, from coordinate 14,951 downwards.
ATCTTCCTCGTGATAAGCTCTTCGATCTTTTCGGCCTTGACTCCCGGCCACTGACACATAGCCAAAGCGATTCGGACCGGAATCACAGGGTCCTTTCGTTGCGGCATGCTGAGATACCCGAACACTCCCCAGGCCAAGGTCAAGAAGAGGAGCACCCACGATATGTGACGGTTCTCCACGGAGAACCTCGCGGTGTTTTGCGTATCAGCTATAAGCTGTTCGTCGCTCTTGTGTGACATGTGAAGCACCCCTCACTACCGATGCGTTCATACCGGTTGCAGTGCGCTCCGAGCGCCCTGAAGGCCGGCAGTCCTGTCCCACGAGATCATGTGCTACAGGCATCGGAATTGCGTTCGGGAACCACTATACAGGATGGGAGGATTTCCGGGGAGGGGCTTTCGTCGGGGGGGTGCGTGTGGCCGGGCAAGGCCGGAACGAAAAGAGGAAATGCAACTCCCGGCAGCGCCTCGGGCACTGGCTGGACCCGCGGCCACAACCAAGGATGAAAATGCTGCCCCACGGGCACTGTGAGCAGCAGAGCTGCTCCGCGGCTACCAGCGGGAGCCGCCATGCTCCAAGAGTTCCCATGAAAGTCTCCCGGGGGAAACCCTTTTGAAAAAGGGTTGTCCCCCGGACCCCTTTCCGAAAACCTTTGAGATATTAGGTTTTTCTGACCATGGCGCGGGTTCTCGGGATGTCGGGCGGTGACTTTCATGCTTCGTTGTGGCGGCAAGTCATGACAGTTCTTGAGGATGGGGGTCCGGGGGAAGGAACTTCTTGCATGAAGTTCCTTCCCCCGGGAAGCACATTTTCTGATAAAAGGGTTTCCCCCGGTACACATTCTGATACGCGTCTCTTCTCCCGGCGGCTTTAGGCCATCCACACGGTTTCGAGGAAGGTTCCGGCCATATCGACGGTGAGTCTGGGACGGTTCTGCTCCAAGTCCCACGACACGAAGCAGGTGGTCAACTCAGCCGGAGCATTTGCGGGAAGGCCGAGTTTCCGGGTCATGGCCTCGCGGGCTTTGCGCACCGTGGCCATCACGAGCCGATCAACTCTCATGGAGTTGTTCAGGTCTCTCAGATCCGGGTCAGTCTGGAGTTGTTCCACCGCCTCTTCCCAGTGAATCCCCTCGATCTTTCGCCGCAAGACGTACCCGTTACCGCGGTCCCGAATCACCAACAGCGGGGGATTCACCTTCACCTGCGCGCTCTTGACCCTTGTGCCCGACATCTTGGATGCGAGGCGTTCGAGGATCAGACGATTCTCCTCTACCGCGGGCATCTGCCTGAGGGGTATCCGCTCGAAAATGTAGTCGTCGGTTCCGATGGTGATCTCTTTGAGCCTGGTCGGGTCGAACCCGAGTTCCATGAGGTCGCCTATGGTGAGGCAGTCGCTTGCGCGCGATTCCGACTGCTTCAGCCACGCGACGAAGTTCGGTCTTCGGTAGTTGGGGTGGGCTTCGATGATCCTTGCCGGGTGCGTTTTCAGGACTTCCGGCAGACGCAGCCAAAGCTCCTTGTCGCCCCTGACGAACTGGGGTTGGTCAGCCAGTTCTTGAGGCGCATAGCTCTGCACCGGCAGCCGAGCGATCTCGGGTGCGAGCACAATCTGCTCGGTCGACTCGCCGCCCGTGTAACCCAGCAAGGAGCCGATTCTGCGGCGGAACGCGATGAACTTGGTGACAAACCTCGTGAACATGTACCGCATCAATCTGCTCGGCTCATCGCGTCGGATCTCCGCGTCGAAATAGACCAGAAGCGCCGCGTACAGCTCCTTGAACTCCGCGATGGTGCGCTCCACCATGGTTTCGTTGTCGCGCATGTCGATCGCGGCCCGTTTGCGCTTGAGGTGATGGACCAGCTTGAGCACGGGTTCTCTCAGGTCCTTCTCCGCCATAACCGGAGGGACATAGACCATGTAGTTGTCTCCCGGATCCCAGGAAGTCGTTCCCAGCACTTCCTGCAGCGGCCGCCAATCGTGTCTGTGGTAGATCTCGTACGTGGGATCGTTGGTCGGTATAATGTTGTCGAGTATCCCCAGCGCGCCCTTGTCGGCGAGAAATTCCTTGAAATACTTGAGCATTTTGTTGCCAAGGCCTTTTCTTCGGTACGGAGCCGCGACCTCGACGTAGACCAGGTAGTAGCAGGGAATGGGTTTCTTCAGATAGAGCACGTGTATACGGCCCAGATTCTCCCCGGTTTCCGCGTTGATTTCGAAACCTCTGAAGCCGTTGTGGGACTTCTCCACCTTGAGGGGGTCGATCCTGGCCCCGGAGACCGTTGCGTCCACGAGATTCCAGAGGTCGTCGAATAGGCTGCTCACCACAGGGGCATCCTGAACCCCTGTGCGCGCGCCCTCGTCGATGAGGCTGATCAGTCCGAGCCTTTCGTTAAGGCCCAATCCCTTCTCCGGGACTTGCGTGCGTGTGGCGGTGCCGGCTGGGCACGGTCCGTCGGTCATGTGGTTTCTCCTCGCCGCGAGGACATCTGATTGTCGTCGCGGGCCCCAAGAAAACAGAAAAGGCGGAGTGTGTGCTCCGCCTTTGTGTCAGTGTATATGGGTGGTCACACACTACCTCAATGGGTTGCTCCCGAAAAAATAAAAATAATAGCTTGCGCGCAGATGTGTGACGCTCATGATTCTTGTCCCTACATTCCCTTGTAAGCGCGCGGACTGGGTTTGTCAACGATATTTCGTCAATTAGTCTCCATAAGGTCGCGGTTGAGGCCGAGGCTGCCTTTGAGTCCCTCGATCTCGTCCGCTCCGGTGAGCTTCAGGAAGGCCTGTTCGAGGTTCCCGTGGGTACGGGCTATAGTCGTCTTGATGTTTTCCGGGGTGTCGGACGCGATGATCTTCCCCTTGTGGATGATGGTGATCATCGAGCAGATCTCCTCTGCCACCGCCAGCGTGTGGGTCGAAAGAAAGACCGCCATCCCCCTGGATTCTGCCATGCTCGTGAACAGGTCTTTCACCAGCCGAACTCCCCGGGGGTCCAGCCCGACCATCGGCTCGTCTATGATGAATATCTTGGGGCGATGCAGCAACGCAGCAGATATGATCAGTCTTTGCTTCATCCCGTGGGAATACCCTTCTATCAGTTCGTCCTTCCAGTCCAGAAGCTCGAATATGTCCAAGTAGTGTCGCCCCTCGTGTTCCAAGTCTGCCCTCCCGACTCGGTACATACCCGCGGTGAACTCGAGGAATTCCCAGCCGGTAAGTTTCTCGTAGAGGTAAGGCCTGTCCGGGACGAACCCTATGATCGTCTTGGCCCCGACCGGGTCCTCCGCAAGGTTGTGTCCATCGAGCATGATGGTCCCTGAGTCCGGCTTCATGAGACCGGCAAGCATTCGAATAGTGGTGGTTTTTCCTGCGCCGTTGGGTCCGAGAAAACCCATGATCTCGCCGGGGGGTACCTCGAGAGACACACAGTCAACCGCCAACGTCCTACCGAACCGTTTGGAGAGGTCGCGAATCTGAATCATCTTACCTCATCTAGGAAATGTTCACCACGAAGACACAAAGACACCGAAAAATCGCCCCTCTCCGGAGGGGTACGCCAACCAAGCAAGGGCTTTTCACATCAGGTGCGTTGAATTCAACGAGTTCTTCTTCAGTGTCGAATCCTCTGTCTTCCCCGCTGAACGGTTAGCTCAATACCGTATTTGCGAATTGGAGTACTTTGGAGTACTAGGGAGCCCCCTTGCGGCGACCAGCGGGAGCCGCCCTGTATCAAAAGTTTTTGGGGATGGGGGTCCGGGGGACGGGACTTTTTTAAAAAAGTCCCATCCCCCGGCTACTGCATTTACCCCG
>JBFMAA010000024.1:0-11128 GCA_040755955.1 Thermodesulfobacteriota bacterium | reverse complement strand
CCCCCCCCCCCCCCCCCCCCCCCCCCCCCCCCCCCCCCCCCCCCCCCCCCCCCCCCCCCCCCCCCCCCCCCCCCCCCCCCCCCCCCCCCCCCCCCCCCCCCCCCCGATACTGCATTTCCCCAGAAATCCTGCCGGCTACTCCGCGGCCACCAGTCGGAACCGCAAGCGGCCGAGAAACGAGAGCACGTTCACATGCTTGTCCACATCGCCGAACAGCAGCGCAATGTGGGTCGGATCAACGGGCATCGCGTTCAAGAGCGGGTCCGCGGAGAACCAACTGCTGCCGGCCCAGTAGGTTACCCACGCATGATAGTAGAACCCCTCGTTGAGGTACACCAGACCCACCGCGATCTGCGCGGGCAAGCCGACTGCGCGCGCAAGAGCCGCAGCGAGCACCGCATGTTCGTTGCAGTCTCCCTGTCGAGTCTGCAGGACCGTGTACGCGTCCGGAACAGCCGGCGTGGGGACTTTCTGCAGATACTTGTATACCCACTCGGTGATGAGACGCCCGGCCTTGACGGGATTTGTCTCCGTACCCACGATCTCTCGCGCTTTCTTGACGATGTCGGGATGGTCGCTCCGCACAAAGCGGGAGGGGGAAAGCTCGACCTCTCTCGCCGAGTCGGTGCACGGAAGGGAATACGTTGGCTTGGGCAGTTTCTCTCGCTTGAGGGAAATCATTCCGTCGGCATAGGCCTGGCGGACATTGTCCGAGGGGATCTGCAGCTCGCGGCCCGTCACCACCTCGATCTTCAGCTCTCGCAGAGTGACCGGATCCGGCACCGTCCCCTCAAGAGGGACCGCTGTCAGGGACAGCAGCTCGGGAAGCTCCCTTGTGCTGCTGAGTTCCTGCGCGATCTCCGACCTGTCCGCGCGGATGACGGTGATCCCCAGCGGCATAATTCCTTTGAGCAGTTTCCCTTGCCCGTCGACCCACATCGTCACTTCCAGGGTTCGGTATACCGCTTTTACCTTCCAGGCCTCCACCTTTTGCCCTGACTGGAGCATTTCGGCCTTTTCGAGCACATAGATCCTCGCTTCCCATTTGTTGCCGTCCATGGGATCGAAGATGGGCATGGTGATCTTTTCGCCCACGTTCAGGCCCGTCAGAGGCACCGGCAACCCCAAGGACCTCGACATTCTGGGGATCTCGGCGAGCTTCAGCCTCTTGGTCCCGCCGCCCTGAATCTTGGGAAGCTCCATTACGAGGGTCTGATCTTCCATGCGACCCCTGTGCTCGAACGAGATGATGCCGGTGGAAACCTTCACGTGAAAGGATTTGAGGCGGAAATCCTTGTCCACTTCGGATTGGTTAACGATCTTGACGGGTTTGACACTCCCCTGCAAGTTGAGCGATATTCTCAAATCATCGACGATTCGCCAGCCGTCGCCTTTCTTGAACTGCCTGGAACGCCCGAAACCCGAGTAGGCCCCCCGAATTCGTATGAGAAACCAGTCGTCGGATTCGACTCCCGAGATTCTGACCGAGTCAGCGATGTCCGCAACCTGGGAGACATAGTGGTCCTTCAGCAGGAATCCCAGAAGCAGAAGCCACGCCCCCACTACCAGTAATGTCACAACCCGATTGAATCGATGCCCGGATCTGCCTCTTTGGGAATCCATAAGCAGACCTCACACATCACGCAGAAGCCGGCTGAACCGCTGAAAGAGCCGCTCGTTGTTCTCGAGTACCTCTTCCGCCTCGGCATCGGAAAGACCCGCTCCGACCAGAATCTGCACCGCCCGGCCGCGGGTTATCAGGTTCTCCGGACTGTGGGTATCCGTGTTGATCACCATAGGTGCGCCGATCTCCCTGCACAGTCTGGCCACATGGCCATTGGTTATGTTGTGACCCATACGCGCGGTAATCTCCAAGAATACCCCTTTTGCCTTGGCCATTTCGACCTCCGCGGGGGTAATGAAACCCGGGTGGGCAAGAATGTCGACTCCAGATTCGATGCCGGCCCAGTTGGTTCCCGGAGGGACCGGTTCCACCGGGGACTCCCCGTGGACCACTACCAGTAGAGCTCCCAATGCCCGGGCCCGCTCGACCAGGGACGGGATCTGGCGTGGTGGAGCATGGGTGATTTCCGCGCCCGGCACGACGAGCGTCTCCTGGAAGCGGTTCAGGTCGTTCGCGACGTTAATCGCCCTCGGCACGAGGAAATCGAGATTCGACCCGTCCACGTGGTCGGTCAAGCCGATTGCGCGGTATCCCAGGACCGTCGCCCGTCTCACCAATTCGCTCGGGATCAGCGCGCCGTCGCTGAGTATGGAATGCGTGTGAAAATCAATCACCAGTCATCTCCGGTAGTCGTCTTGAGAGACAATGCCCCTTCCTGCACCGAGCGTCAAGGGGCCGGAACTCGCAAAGGTGAGCGTGGAGCCCGCGCACTATTTCGTCTCACACCCACCTGACCATATTCTGTTGAGGAACACAAGTCCAGGGGAAGTCCCCGAAGAAATTGCTTCCCATCTCTCCGGCTATATTCTAAAATCGTCCTATCGGCCGGAATGCTCAGAGAACCACAGTAATGATGCGAGACGGCTCGGCAATTCCATACTGGCCTGAGGCGGACTATGGACAAACAAGAAACCCGTGTAAAATGTAGCAATTGCGGCAAGACTTACAAGATCAAGGTCCCCGTGACCGACAAGCCGGTGAGCTTCAAATGCAAGAATTGCGGCAATGTCATGAAGATCAAGCTGACCGGGGCCGCCACACCCGAACAGCCGCCGTCGTCTATGGAAGGATTGGAGCAATTCCCGGATCTCGAGGGGGCACTCAAGACCAAACGAAGGCCGGCTCAAGCACCTGCCGGGATCGGGAGCCCAGGGCTTGCCCCAGATTCGGCGAACCAGGCTGCCCTTCCCGACCAGTTCCAGTTTGAGGATGATGCAGGACCCGATTTCGCCACACTGGCGACTCAACCCGCGTTGGCGGGGCCCGCCCCCACCCCTGGTCCTGTCGAACCGGAGTTCAAATTCGAGACCACTCAGTTGCCCGAGGAGGGCTCGTATCCGGCAGCTCCCACACCACTTCAAGCCCTTCAGAAAACCCCCAGCGTCGTCGAATCCCTTCAGACCGGTGCGATAGGCCAGGACGCCGCCTCGGCAGAGAGCAGGCGATGGCTGACCCTCGTCAACGAAGAGGTGAGGGGTCCTTTTACCAACGAAGAGCTGAGAGCCATGATCGAAAACGGCTCGGTTGCACCCGACACATCGCTGCGTATGGGAGAGAGACCCTGGATCAAGGCGAGTCAAGTCCCTGCCTTTCGGAGGCTCTTTGCTGCACGGGGTGACCTCATAGCCGGAAAGCTGGGACCAATAAGCCTGGCGGATAAAATGGGCGAGGAGGAAGAAGACTCTGATGCTCCGTTTTCTCTCTCCATCGGGTCAGTGCTTCCCTTCCCGCTTGGAGACGGCACCAATTGGCAGCCATTTGCGATTTTCACAGGGATCGCGATCGTGCTGTGCACGGTGTTGAGCCTGGAGTTCATGATCGGCCTCGTGGTTTCCATAGCGGGGTGGATCGTGCTCTACGGATACTTAGGAGTGCTCATGCAGAACAGCATGAAATTCCCGACCAGTCCGCCTCCGCAGTGGGATTTCAAGAATATTGCAGGAATTGCCGGCCAAGGAGCAACGGTCTTCCTCGTCTTGTCGATCTACTCGCTGATTCCGGTGACGATCTGCCTGTTGCTGATGATCACGTGCTTCTTGAATGGCATGTCGCTTCTGGGATATATCTTCCTGGCGGTGACGGTACTGGTCTATGCGGGTTCGCTTTTCCTGGTGCCTGCAGGTCTGGCCCTTGCGGAGATATCGGGGAACCTCGGCGTCGCGATAAACCCGTCCAAGCCCGTTGCGTTAATTAAGAAGGCAGGCTCCTCCTATATGCAGGTGGCAGGGGCGTCTGTCGCCATTGGGCTGGTACTGATGGTCACCGCGATTCTGGGCATCCTCCTGTCTGACATTCCGGGTGTAGGGTTCGTGGTAGTGGGGCTTCTGATGGGGGCCGTGTTCTCCTACGGTCATTTTGTATGGTTCCACGTGTTAGGCCTCTTCTCGCGAGCCGGTGCGAGGATGGTGGGGCAGGTAGTCTCCGGAGCCCCCGCCAACTGAGTGCGGAATGTGCGCAGGCAATGACTTCCGACAACACCCTGGGAAATCCCTTGGCTTTTACGTCCATCGCAGTATTTGTCCTCACACTGCTGACTCTTCAGGCTTTCGGGTCGTCGTACGATTCCTTCGACGTGGTGTCAGGGCTCATTGAATCCCCGCGCTTCAAGGATCTTGTCGCTATTCAGAAGCTTCGGCTGTCCGCGGATCTGTTGCGCGCGAGGAAGCTGAAGGATTCGGACGTGTCTTTTGCACTGCTCGATTGGGGGGATCAATACCTCAGGGAACCACCCGACCCGTACGATCGGCTGAAGCGGTGGGCCGATCTGGTGAATGACGACCAACTGAGCAACCTCAAGCTGCCGAGGGATTTTCTGAACAGGCTTCTGGTATCCGAATACCTGGTGGCAAAGACATCCTACCTCAGGTCCCCACCCCAAGAGAAGCTCGAGTTGTTGCGAGATCTGTCGAACCGAAAGCTGCTTGACTGGTCGGTGGCTCTGTCATACTCGCGAGTGTACGCGGGAGTCATCCTCACAGGTTCCAGGGGCAATCCCCACATGGGTCCGCTGGAAGCCCTGCGCGTCCTGAAGAAACTCAAGGATGACGGACTCGTGGAGTGGCACTACCGCGTACCGACCGAAGCGTTGCTGGTTGCGGAGGCGTTGGCTCTGGACCGGCATTTTCAGGGGGCCCAGCCCCAGGAGAAACTCGCCAGACTCCGCGATCTCGAGCATGAGGGCCTGATCACGGAACTCACCCGGAAAGAGCTTGAGAAGCTTCCCGTCTGGAGATTGCTCGCCCATGACGTCACGTTTCTGAAAGCGAACCAGGATACGAGGCGGGCACGAATCATGGAGCTCAAGAGGGACAAGCTGGTGTCCTCCGGAACCTTGTCCGATCTGCTCGGGATCTTCAGGCCAATGGTCATGGAACCCTCGGATACCGCGCCGATGCCCTTCCCGAAAAACTTCCGGCCCATGCCGAAGTAGGGTGTTCGATATCGCCGGCTCGGCTTAGGCAGTCCGAGTATGCGTGCAGCGATCCTCTGATCCACAATAGCTGTAACTCCCTTTCGTCTTGCCGACTGAAGGGCGTGGGGAGGGAGGATGCTGAAATCGGTCGCAAAATTGCTCGCACTGATCCTGCTGACTGTGCAGCCCATCCTTCTCTGGGCATGGTCACACGAGAGAAAGGTCCATTCTCCGGACGGCACCATTGCAGTCATCGTACGGAACGACTGCACTGCAGACCTCAGGGATGTCACATCAGGCAAGACCATCACCTCACTCTATGGGGATGCCCCTTCCTTGACAAAATACTCGGCACGGGCGTGTGATATAGCGTTCTCCTTTTCTCGTGACGGAAACCTGTTGGCCGCACGACGAACCAGCGAACCGGTCATCCTGTGGGCTGCGAAGCGCGGCCGTCGAGTCGCAACTCTCGGTGAAGAAGGCGACCAAGCGGCCGGGAGGCTCAAGTTCTTTCGGGATTCGGGATCGATTCTCTCTGTGGTGAGCCGTCCGACCGGCGGCAGGTGCAGCCGAACCAATGGAATTTCAGTATGGGATATTTCGACCCAAAGGGAATTGCTTCGAGTGCGCGAAGGCAAAACAACCGAGTTCAATAGGGTGGTACTCCCACCGGATGAGAAGACGATCATGGTGCTGCAAGGATCGAAGAAAGAGAAGGCTCCGGACCAGACGGCTCTTCCCAGAGTCGCGTGCGGCAATTACTTGACGGATACCTTACGCCTCTGGGACATCGCGGCCGGCACGGAGCTTGTGAGTCTGAAGGGGCAATCCGCCCGGTATTCCCCTGAGGCAAGCATCTGATCGTCACGGATGGGGGGCGTGAGATGGTGTGGGACATCGAGAAGGGCGAGATGCTTTCTGCGGCACAGGCGGGCCATTTCATGCGCAAACCGGACTTCGCGGTGGACAACGTGGCCGAACACAAGGGAAACGATACGTGGAATTGGACGGTGTTCATGAAGCCCGACAGCCGGCGCGTCGACGACATCGCCTGCGTGGAATATAGGCTCCATCCCACATTTCCCGATCCGGTTCGGATGGTCTGCAAACGGGGAGACCCGCGGCACCCGTTTGGCCTATCCGCCACGGGATGGGGTACGTTCGTCGTCGGTATCCGCGTGTTGCTGAAAGACGGCAGCAAGTATGACCTGAGTCATGCCCTGCGGTTCTAACGTGCACAGCGCCGGTGGGATACCGCCAGGGATCGCAAGAGGAGGAATCGGGCCTCCACCTGATCCCTCCCGTCGGCAGGGGCCCCGGACACCGAATTGGTGAGGGGACGCGGGTCCGAGTAACGGTTTCCTATTCCCCCCTTTTCTAAAGGGGGGAACGAGGCCTCACGGTATCCAGCGAAATCGTGGCGCTGGCGCCAAGTCTTGAAAGGCCCGGCTGTTTTCCAACGTCCGTTTGAAAGGCGAGCGCTCGTAAGCCCCGCGGGGCCTGCCGAACATAGCCGCGGTTGCTCCAGCGCCGGCGAATCCTCTTGGCAACCGCTCTATGTTTCTTCGTGTCTTGGTGGCTTTGCGGTTCTTCTTCCGACCGGGTGCAGCCGGCACTCCCGTCCGATGCACTCATGGTTCCGGGTGAACTGGGTGCAGACCGGGACCTGTTCGGCTGCGAGCTTCACCGGCAGGAGCTCGGCGGAGAGCTCCGCAAGCACCTGCAAAGCGGCGACCGACTCTCGCTGACAGCACCGCGCGGCTTCTGTGTCGGAAATCCGGGCCAGTATCTGCTGCACCACGTGCTGGACCGCCTGCCGCGGCTCGGGAGTCAACGGATTCGCACCGAATATGATCGCAACAGCGACTCCTGCTCCTGATGCCGCGCCGCAACACCCCATGAACGCGCATGAGCCTCCGGGGATCGAAGCTCCTCGCTCGATGCCGTCGAGTATTTGCTTTTCGGTGATGTTTCCCCCCAGGTTGCGGTATGTCGCGAGAATCACTCCCGGCACGATCGCGTGATGCTCCGGTCCGTGCAGCGGAATCACCCCGTGCGAGCGAATCTCCGCCAGCAAGGAGAGCATGTCGGTTTTCGCGGTGGTCGTGCAGATACGGCGGATCAGGCCCCGAGCGTCCTGCACATGGCACTCGTCGCACACGAAATGCCCCGCCTCGCACACCGCGTGCGACACGACCGTCTTGCCGCAACGCACACACACCATGGGAGCAGGGTCCCGGAGGTACTGCAACGCCGCGCCGCACTCAAGGCAGCCGGTCTGTGGCGCAGCCTCTACCGGGGCCGGCGGGAGGAAGCACGCGCAGCTCGACGCGGCCTCCACATTGGTGATCGCTCCGTCGGAGGGGTCCAGCACGAACACCCCGGCTCGGGCCAGAGCCTCCTCATCGAGGCCGACGGGCAGGTCCACCCTAACCGGAACACCCTTGGGGAGTTGGGTCCCGGTCTCGAGTGTCACTGATTCAAAGGGGCCGGGGTACAACAGCACGGTCTCGTGGACGGATCCGGGCTTGCTCGCACGAAACGTGAGCGAATAGAACGGGTGCCCCTGCACGGTCCGATACGGAAACCGCTTCACTATGGCAGAGCTCACGAATCCGAGATCCGCGAGCATCGAGAAAAGGTATTCCTGGACCAGCGCGCCGCCGATGCACTCGCCCATGAGCTGATGGTCGGCCCGAATCCGCAGCGGAGGTTCGGTTTCCGCAACCACGTCCGAGATCACCAGCCGTCCCCCGGGCTTGAGCACCCGCAAAATCTCGCCGAATACTCGGCGTGTGCGCGGGCTCAAGTTGATCACACAGTTGGAAATCACCACATCCGCGCAATTGTCCCGCAACGGGATCTCTTCGAGATGCGCCTTGAGGAACTCCGTGTTCGCACACCCGAGCTCCCTGTGCACATGCTCCTGGGCCCGCCGAGCGATCTCCAACATGCGATCGGTCATGTCGATGCCGACGGCCCTGCCGCCAGGACCCACCTGCCGTGCCGCGAGAAAACACTCGACGCCCGTACCGCAACCCAGGTCCACCAAGACCTCGCCGGCCCGCAGGTTCGCATCCGCGACAGGGCTCCCGCAGCCGTACATCCTTGCACGAGCCTGCTCGGGTATGAAGCGCATTTCCTCCTCGTCGTACGCGACGGGATTGAGGATCACCTCGTCCCGGGCTTCCGCCCTGTCCGCATAAAACTCACGGACCAGCCCTCGAGTCGAACCGTCGCCCAACGAAAGGAGACAATTGCAGTGGGTGAAGTTGACCTCCTCACCGGAAGGGCATTCCGTGGTCACATCGCCCATACGCAGGATCAATCCGCACCGTGAGGGCTCCGGAAGCAACTCGGCTTCTTGTTCGATGAGCATGAGCGCCATGTCTCGGTAAAGCGGTCGGTACGGGTCGTCTCCGAGCAGGCCACCAGCTTCCTGCATGTGGGGGCGGTGCCGGCAGTGGTCCGGATCTCCGCCGCCGATGACGAATCTCCACGGATCAGCGGCCATGGCCGGCACGTCGAGCAAGGTCGCTCGTCTCACTCGGTCCAGGGTGGGGCTCGTCCTCCAGACCGCCTCCAGACCTTCCGAGATGTGGCCCGCTCTCAAACCGTCCAGATCCACCGTCGCGGGGGAGGGGAACACGTTCCCGTCGGGACCGACCGCAAGGGATTCCCAACCGGCGTTGCTCAGGTCGAACCTGGTGCCGGGATGCGAGAACACCTGAGCGCGCATCGCCTCGAGATTGTCGATAGTCACGCCGGCTGTGAGCGCTTCCTGTGCCGCGTGGCGGAAGTTACGGATCAAGATCTGCAGCGGCAGAATGTCCATCACCGTGCCCATGCCGCGCCTGAAATGCCACATGTAATGCACCGTGGGGACGCCCAATTTTCGGGCAAAGCCCACCACCTCAGCCATGGCCGATACATTGGCCGAATTCACCGCCATGGAGATGGTGCAGGGGATTCCCGCATCGACCAACAGCCTCAAGGCCTTGGTCGCGGCTGGAAAACCTCCCTTTCCGCGAAGGTTGTCATGCAGGGATTCAGGGCCGTCGAGGCTGACCTGGAAATGGAGCCTCCCGCGGTCCAGATCCCGGAGTTCCCGCAGACGCTGCGGCACAAGCAGGCCGTTGGTGAGCACCACTACCGACATCGCCTCGAGGTCCAGAGTGCCGCGGATGAGTTCCGTGAGGTGCGGGTGCGTGAGCGGTTCCCCTCCGGTGATGCAGACCAGACGGCAGCCGAGCCGCTCGGCCGACGCGATGAGCTCTCGTGCCTGCTGAACACCGAGGCGCCGGCCTCTGCTCGAATTGCCCGAGAACAGGCAGTGACGACACGCGCAGTTGCATGAATCAGTCACGTGAAGCCAAAGCTCGGAGAGTCCGACGAGCTTTTTGATGTGCCTGCCCTGATACGGTGCGGCATCTCCGCGACATACTGCGCGGAATAGCCGTCGGATGGCCCCTGCGCCCATGGGGGCTGGTTCGGCCGTTCGCGCGGCAAGCCATTCAACCAAAGCCGCTTCGGACACTCCGCTGCGGTGGAGATCCAGGACCCCGTGGGCTGTTTCATTCGGAACGAACCAGAATGGGGTGTCCGGGTCGACATAGACCCTGAATCGCCCTGCTCGGGCAGTCTGGAACCGCGTCGGACGAGGAGTGTGCAAGGGCTTGGCCGCTGATACTTCCATGGGGGCCGTCAAGGGGTGATCGAGGCTCAACAGTCTCACTCCGTTTTGGTGTGTGGGTGTGGCGGCTGGAAGCCGCACCCAATAATCGCGTCGGCCTTCCTCGGTACGCATGGAGACCCATGGCGGGGCGAGTCGATTCTACGCAACCGAAACAAGGCACGTTGCGGTCTAATGGAGTCAATGAGGTGAAGATTTCTTCTTCGTGCCTCAGTGGTCAGCTACCCTTGAACGCTGGACGCGTCCTGCGTCTCCAGGGCCAGGACCTTTCCGAGGCGCCTCATGTGCCGTTCTTCCCGGGTGAACCGTGCAGCGAGAAAGGTCCGGACAAGCTCCAGTGCGAGGCTCGGTCCGACGATCCTCGCGCCCAGGCAGAGCACGTTCATGTCGTCGTGCTCGACCCCCTGGTGGGCCGAATACGTGTCGTGACAGACCGACGCTCTCACGCCCTTGATCTTGTTGGCGGCAATGCACGCTCCCACGCCGCTGCCGCAGAGTATGATTCCCCTTTCGGCTTCGCCAATTCGGACCGCCTCGGCCACTGCGCCGGCAAAATCCGGGTAGTCTACGGACTCCTCGCTGTGAGTCCCCTTATCGATCACTTCATATCCTCCGACGCGCAGATTGGCCTTGATCTCCTCTTTCAGGCTGAATCCCGCGTGATCCCCTCCTATGGCGATTTTCATGAAAGACCTCGTCCTTATTGCATAATTGATATGGTTCCCGTTGCCGAAGAATACCAGAAGAGTATGCACACACGAGGCGGCTTTTTCAACCGGCCGGACCCCGACGGCAAGGCCCCGAATTGACCGTTCCGGGGTATCCGTCTTTCGCAGCGAGAACGCACCATGAAGGCACCACGACACAAAGAAGTCAACGGGCGATTCTCCCAGGAGTTCCCCCAGAATTTCATGAGGTGCGTCCAACCTCTGTATGATAACGCCATGTTGAGGCTTTGGGTGTCTGAAAATGGGGAGACTTCACCCATTTTCTCTGTTGACAAATCGAGGGAAATCTCAGATATTGATTGTTCGTGTCCCGGGCATGGGCTTCACCTCGACACGGCATATTCCCCGATAGCTCAATCGGCAGAGCGGGTGGCTGTTAACCACTAGGTTGTAGGTTCGAGTCCTACTCGGGGAGCCAAAAAAGACAAATCATCCCGCTCGGTTAGAAACAAGCCGCAGCGGGTTTTTGCGTTTCAGGATCGTGACTATAGTTTTGCCATTTTCGGCGATTTCGTGGGTGAGACGTTAAGATACGCTTGAATGGCATTGGCTTTCCTGCCATAACCCGTTTTCGACAAAGAAGATGGGAAAGGGGAAAGCCAATGGCCAAA
>JBFMAA010000023.1:10765-54998 GCA_040755955.1 Thermodesulfobacteriota bacterium | reverse complement strand
CCCCATCTTCAAGAACTCTTGGGATAGTGCGGCTCCCGCTGGTCGCCGCAGAGAAAGCCGGCTCGTCGAGACGCCGGTGGGGGAGCATTTTCATGCTTGGTTGTGGCCGCGTGCGGGCATGGTGGTTTTGAACAAGGGTTGTCCCCCGGACCCCCCCAGAAAAATCTACAAATATTGGGTGCTTCTGGCCGCCGGGGGAGTTCTTGAGCAGCTCACCGATGGAACATCCTACGGCGACCAACGAGAGCCGCCCCATTTCAGAAGTCTTCAGGAGACGGGGATCTGGGGGGGCGTTCTTCCAAACGGCTGCTAGGGGCAGCTCTGTGCAGTCTCAGCGCCCGCCGCGGTGAATCTTTCCGGGGCTGCTGAGATTCTCGGATGCAGCGCGCCGTGGCCGGCAAGATGAGGAGGGGCTATGCCTGGAAGCACGGAAGCACTGTACCGGACTCATGATAACCATAGATGGTTCTTTCCGTTCCTCCTCTCTGGGGTTCTGTTTGTTGCCTATGCCGCCTGGATGACCGGCTTCACCTTCACCTTTTCGGAAGTGGAGCTTGCCCCGAACTACCAGATGCTCGCCAACGCCTTCGCAAAAGGTCGGTTGGATATCGAAGAGACCCCGCAAGATGACGCGTCCACGTTTCGGGGGAAGCGGTACCTGTATTTCGGTCCGGTCCCGGCCTGTCTGAGGCTTCCTGCAGCGTTTTTCGGTGGAAGCATCCCCACGGGGTTCATGGTCGTGCTCTTCAGTGCGGGACTGGGAGCCGCGTATTGGGAGATCCTGCGGTTGTTGAGCCCACGCCTTGCAGGACTCCACGGACAAAGCCACGAAAGAGTCTTTGGCATCACGTTCGTGTTGAGCGGGTACTCGCTCTTTCTCGCGACGTTGCCGTACATTCATCATGAAGCGATTGCTGCCGCGTCCTTCTTCCTGATGGTGGCAGTGGGAGTATTTCTCCGTGCGCTGCTCGACGACTTCCGGATCAGCATCCGCGACGCCGCGGTGTGCGGCGCGGCAGTGGCCCTGTCGTTTGGGAGCCGGTTTTCCTATGTGTTTTCAGGTATCTTTCTGGTCGGGAGCCTTCTCGTTGGGATGCGCGGAAAAGCCCGAAGTCCGTGGCCTGCGATCGTCTTGGTAGGCATTCCGCTATTTGGATTGGCTCTGCTTCTGGCGTACAACTACGCACGCTTCGGTGCCGTGGGCGAGTTCGGCATGACCCACGCAGACTCCATCGTGTACGAGGACTACCTGCGCCAGGGACGGTTCTGGAGGTATGATAATCTCCCCTATAATGTTTGGGATTATTTCTTTCGCATGCCGTCCTTTGAGGCCAAATTCCCCTTTGTGAAGACCTCCCTGTACATCCTTAAAGTGGAATCGGTCAGCAATGTTCGGTACTTTCTCATTCACGTCAATGAGTTGGTGGGGTCGGTGTTTTTCATGATGCCGATACTTCTGGGGATGTTCATCGCGCTGAGGGTCTGGCTCACCGGGGAAGGTGATGTCAGGGCAAGGTGCGTGCGCTCCCTCGCGGTGTTGTTCTTCCTGCAGGTGTTGCCGCTTTGCCTGAGCATGGCGAGTACCGCCAGATACTGCTGCGATTTCCTGCCTGTCATGATGATAGTCTCGTTCGTGGGAGCCACGGCTGCAGGGACGAAGTGCTGGGGAGTGCGCGTGACCGCTTTTGCAGGGATGCTCAGCCTGCTGCTGAGCTGGACCATAGCCATCAACGGAATCGTAGAGTATGCGGAGTTTCTCGGGTACCGGTCGCCGCTCTTGCGATTTCTATCTCACTAACAGGGTCCGCGGTGAAGACCGCGACAAAACTCACCGTCCCCTTGCCCCTCCCATCAAGGAGAGGAAGCGCGAACCCTCTCCCATTGCGCGAGAGGGAAGGGTGGGGGGTGCATGTCTACAGTGGTTCTCGTTAGTTTCCACGGATTGGCGGGCTGGAAAGCCCGCCCCACAAGCCCTGATCTGACACGAATCGGAAGTTACTTTCGAGAACCGGTATAGTTCGAGGATACCGCAGATTTCAGGGAGCGTGACCAGAGCGGGCACCCGTTCACCCAAAGTGCCATAACATGCCGAGATCTAAAGCTGATATTGATGCCGACGTGTATGGTCCGTGACTGTCAATCAAGTTGACGCAAAATTCTGCAAAGAAAAACGTAACTTAACTCTGGGGGGGAACAGGCCGACAATTCCTGTCAGCCGCGGGAAGAGACCATCAGGCGACGAAACGCGTAAACCGGCGAAATCACGACAGGGCGTTCTGGTCACGACAGTGGCACAGAAGTTGCTTCATCATCGAAGAAACGAGAATCGGGGCAGACGTCGGGCGTCTCATCATCTCCCTACGAGATCCGAGGGCGAATGGCTGCATCCCGACCCAATCAGACGGTACCCACAGGGGACCCAAATACGCGTGGAGGAGGATTTCATGTTAGGCAAGATGAGGAATGTGAAGGGTTTCACCCTGATCGAGTTGATGGTCGTGGTGGCCATCATCGGGATCATCCTTGCGATCGCAATCCCGTATTTCATTTCGTACAAGAGAACCTCGTGCGATAGGGCTGCCAGCGCGGACATCAGCAAGCTGGGCGCCTGCCTCGAGAGGTTCGGCAACGAGTTGGTGGACTTGAACTGCCCCGAGTACGTCCCGTCAGCCACCAACATCGCACTTCTCGTCGGACCGTATTATGGCTGGGGCGGCACCAACAGGAAGTGTGAGGTCCGCGTTCAGGTTGACCCCGGGTCACCCATCAGTGAAATCTGGGGCTGCGCGCTCAATGGAAGCCGTCCCGGTGGTGCCGTAAGCCGTTACCTGTACCGCACGAGGATTTCGGGTGGAACCGACCTTCCTGCGAGCCAGACATCAGTCTGCCACAACGGCAGCCAGTACGGCGGACGGGGAAATAGCTGCTACACCGAGAGCATGATCACCGCTACCTGCGCGATCATCGCTGCTCCGGGCGCAATCGACTGCGCTTCGATCACCAACCAGTAGTAGTTAGACCGAACCGCTGCTAGTTGAAGAAACGCCGGGTGGTTCATTCTCGATGCCCGGCATTTCTTTTTCCGGGACCCGTCATGGCAGAGCTTAGGTGGCGATCGCTGCCCGATCGGAGGAGGGGAGGGTGTGCAAAAAAGCTGGACAGGTGGAAGGTTTCACCCTGATCGAACTGATGGTGGTGGTCGCAATCATTGGAATCATTCTCGCCATCGCGATCCCCTACTTCATCTCCTACAAGCGAACCTCGTGTGACAGAGCCGCTTCCGTCAATATCGCGGAAGTGAGCGCATGTCTCGAGCGATTCGGGAATGAACTGGTCGATCTCAATTGTTCCGACTATGTCCCGACTGTTACGAATATCCCCCTGCTTGTGGGACCGTACTACGGGTGGGGAGGCAGCCAACGGAAATGTGAAGTGCGTGTGACGGTCGACGCGGCAAGTCCCATCACCGAGATCTGGGGCTGCGCGCTCAACGGAAGCCGTCCCGGCGGTGCCCAGACCCGCTACCTCTACCGGTCCAGGATTACCGGAGGAACCGACCTGCCGGTCAGCCAGACCTCTGTCTGCCATAACGGCAGCCAGTTCGGCGGCAGAGGAAATAGCTGCTACACGGAGAGCATGATCAGTGTGACCTGCGCCCTCATCCCGAATCCCGGCGCAATCGATTGCGCTCAGGTCACCGAACAATAGACGAAGACTTCTGAGACTCTCGCGGAAAGATCTTTGGAGAGCCCCCCTTTTTCTTGGGAGCTTTTCCCGGCAGTCGTCGATCTTGAGTGCGCGTGGCCGTTCAAGCGGTGGCCTCCGGTCATGCACCGCAAGGCACAAAGAATGCCGGGAAAGCCTGCCCACGAATGGCAGCGCGAAGACTGCTCTTACATAAGCGCGCGCCACAGAAATCTCAGAGGGCGCGTTGCATGCATTGAAACCAAGCTGCAGAGATGGTGCCCGGATGGGATTACCCCATCCGGGGAGGGAGGTTCCTTTGTGTGACCTCTTGCCTTGCCGCAGTGCATGAGGCATGGGAAGAATGGCGAGGCAGTCGCCCCCGACAGGGGTGTCATCGCAGCGGCTTGAGGGGCTCCTCGTGGTGTTGTGCCTGCTGCTCCTCGGGCTGAGACTCTGGCGGCTGGCCGACCGGTACGCGGTGAACATCCTCTACTGGGACCAGTGGGATTTCTACACCCCCTTGTTCCAGGATCGCAGTCTGTGGGAAGTGTTCAACTGGCAACACGGACCGCCAAGGCTGGGTGTCGGCCTCCTTCTCACCAAATTCCTCGCCGCAGTCTCCGGGTGGGACTGTCGCGTGGAAGTGTTTGCTTCGGTGATCACTCTCTGCCTTGCTTCGGTGGCAGCCGTGGTGTTGAGATACCGACTGCTCGGGCCGCTGAAATGGTACGACGCGGCGATACCGCTTGCCTTTCTCACTCCACTGCAATGGGAGCTCTTCGTCGCGGCTCCCAATCCTGCTCACGGACCTGTCCCGCTGTTGCTGGGAGTGCTCTACTGCCTTGGGTGGACCATCTCGCGGCAGACCGTGCGTTACGGGATCGTGTTGTCTCTCAACTTTCTGTTGATCTTCACCGGCTTTGGCCTCTTTGTAGGTGTGCTCACCCCCTTGCTGCTCACCGTGGACCTCGTCGTACTGATCCGTGACCGGAACCGGGACGCGACGGTGTTGTGTGTCGCGGGCTTGTGTCTGTGCATGCTCTCTTGGGCAGTCTTCAGTGTCGGGTACGTGTTCTGGCCCGCGGTAGACTGCTTCAGGTTTCCGGAACCCAACGGCTCCTATGCCAAGTACGTGGCCTTGGCGTATTCGGGATTGTTCGGGCTGAGGGAATCGGTTGACTGGCCGTACGCCGTGCCGGGAGGGATCTTCGTGGTGAGTGCCATGGCAATCCTTGCCTGCCGTTTCGGTCGTCTGATCCATCGCGGCCACCCGATGCAGCCTCTCGATGTCATCATCGTGGTCCTGGTCGGATTCTCGCTGCTCTTTTCGGTAGGTTCGGCAATTGGTCGCGTATGTCTGGGATACGAGAACGCCAGGGCATCACGCTATATCCCTTACCTGGTTCCTGGGGTATTTGGAGCATACCTGCACGTGATCGCCATGCCGGCCCGGCTTGTCCGAACGGCGGCGGTAACCTTGCTGATGGCCGGCCTCGTGTGGGGGGCATTGCCTCTCGGCCCCGCGGACATGAAGCTGGTCGCTTGGTACGCTATCGGAAAGGGAGAATGGAAAGAAACCTTTCTCAGCACGGAAGACATCGAGGCCGCAAACCGTCTCTCCCGGTTCCCTGTCCATCCGGACCCCGTGGGCACGAGAATGGCCGACAAGATGAAGTTCTTCAAGACCCACAGGTTCAACCTCTATTTGGACCAGACTGGGCGCTGATGGCTGCTCCGGCCCGTGGCTGCGGCGGACGACGGGCAAGCGTTCAGCGCAGAGCTCGCAGAGGATGAGGTGAACGATTTCTGAGCTCGACATGGGAGTTGTGCAGAGGTTCAAGACATGGTTGACGCACCCATTGGCCAGGGGCCTCGACCTGGACGACCCCTCAACCACCGTGGTGCGCCGAAGAATCATCAAGGAAAAGGCCATACTGCGCCTCGTCTACGAGGAATGGTACCGGCTCATCGTGGAATCCCTGCCCAAGGGGGACGCGCCGATCCTGGAACTCGGTTCCGGAGGCGGGTTTCTCGGCGAATTGCTCCCTGACCTGATCGCGACGGACATCCTCCATGTTCCCTTTATTTCAGCCGTGGCCGACGCACACGAACTCCCCTTTCGCAGCGGCAGTCTCGGCTCGGTGGTGATGGTCAACGTGCTCCATCACCTGGCCGGGCCGCGGCGGTTCTTCGAAGAGGCAGCAAGATGCGTCCAAACGGGGGGACGGATCGTCATGATAGAGCCCTGGGTGACGCGCTGGTCCTCCTTTGTGTTCGGCAGACTGCACCACGAACCCTTCGACCCACAGGCGAGGCGGTGGGACTTCCCCTCGACCGGTCCGCTGTCCGGCGCAAACGGCGCGCTTCCCTGGATACTCTTTCAAAGAGACCGTGACCTGTTCGAGCGAATTCTTCCCCAGTGGCGCATCGAGTCAATCAGGCTCGGCATGCCGTTTCGGTATCTGCTGTCCGGCGGGGTGTCCTTGAGAGCGCTTGTGCCCACGTGGAGTTACGGTATACTCACGCGACTGGAAGACGTAATCGGCAGATACACGGAGAACATGGCCATGTTTGCTCACGTAGTGCTGGTTCGACAACCTGATCCGCCTGTGGAAATGCAGGCCCCGAGGGAAGGCATAGCTTGAAACAGGTCCCTTCCGCGGGACTCCCGGAGCCGCTAACTTGGCAACAGCCGAATTCGACATTTCAGCCGGTCATCCCCCTCCCCCTACCCCCTCCCACGAGGGGAGGGGAATCCGAAAACCCTCTCCCCTGGAGAGAAAGAGAAGGGTGGGGGGGAGGATGCTATAGTCACGCGCCTTGAAATTCGCGGGACCGTGAAACTAGACACCAACCCACTCTGCCGTCCCTCAACCACCAGGCGAGAGGGCTTGCTATTCCCCTCCCTTGATGGGAGGGGTTAGGGGAGGGTGAAAGTTCCCGCAATTCTCAACGCGTGGCACTATGAGGCAACGCGTGCTCTGAAGTTAGCGCCCATGCCCCCGACCCCCGTCCCCAGGAACGGTCATGGCCGGACGCCGCAGTGCCAATTCGTACGCGTTCACCCGGAAGAAGAAGACTCACCGCAGAGGCGCAGAGAGCACAGAGAATACGAAGAGAAATCCGCGAGTCTCTCGTGCAATAGTGTGCCGTTCCGGTTCAACTCTGTAGAAAAGCATAATTCTTTCAACTTCTTTTCTCTTTCTTCTCTGCGTCCTCTGTGTCTCTGCGGTGAACTCTTACGCCAATTCTTTGGGCCTGTACGCTGAACGGCGATTTCCGTGCCCCTTTTCGGGGTCTTTCCACGAGGCCTAATGCAATATCCTGACGAAGATTCCCGGCAGAACACTTCCCTCTTTCGGCGGCACGCGGGTGATGTGGCTGCGATGTGCGCGCTCGTCGTCATCGCCGCGGTCGTGTACGCCGCGGTGATCGACCAGCGCTTCTGCAACTGGGACGACGGGAAACACGTGGAGGCGATCTGGCCGCCCGGCTGGGACACGGCTCGAAAGTTAGTTCTCGACCTGAACCTGAACCATACGGGCACGGCATACTATTCCCCCCTCCATTTTTTGAGCCTCATGCTGGACCAGTTGCTCATCGGCCGGCACCCCCATCCCGAGCCGTGGATCGCGAAGGTGGTCAATGTGGGATTTCATGCAGCGAATTCCTTGCTGGTGTTGCGGCTGTTGCTAGTGCTGGGAGTCGGGCGGCTGGGAGCTCTGATCGGTGCGTTGGTCTTTGTGTTGCATCCCTTGCAGGTAGGAACTGTCGCGTGGGTTGCGGAACGGAAGAACCTGCTGTGTACGTTCTTCTACTTGACCGCGGTGGTGCTGTACCTTCGGTATCTTGAGACGGACCGCGTATGGCTGGGCGCTGCGGTGTTCTTGGCGGGATTTGCCGGCTTGCTTTCCAAGCCCGCTGCAGTGACGTTGCCGGTGGTGCTCGTGCTCCTCCGGATCGTCCAAGGTCGCACAGCCACTGGAACGCCACGCGTTGATGATTGCGGACGGTCTCACCCTCCCCTTGCCCCTCCCATCAAGGGAGGGGAAACGCAAACTCTTTCCCGTCCCTCGCTGGGAGGGGAAACGCAAACTCTTTCCCGTCCCTCGCTGGGAGGGGAAACGCAAACTCTTTCCCGTCCCTCGCTGGGAGGAGAAACGCAAACTCTTTCCCGTCCCTCGCTGGGAGGAGAAACGCTAGCTCTTTCCCTTCCCTCGATGGAAGGGGAACAAGAAACCCTCTCCCCTGGTGGGAAAGGGAAGGGAGAGGGGGTCCGTGTCACCTTTCACAGTCCCGCGGATTCCAAGCCGAGCGACTCTGCCGGCTCGATCCGCGGAACCGCTTTGTTGGGAGCCTTGTTCGCGGTGAGCATCAGTTGGGGCCTCTTTGTGCTCTCGACCGAACGCACATTTCCGGCGATTCTCCCCCCTTTGGGGTATCGGCCGCTGATCGCAGCAGGTGGGTTCTGGTTCTACCTCTGGAAGTTCGTTGCCCCGTTCGATCTTGCAGTCGTGTACCCCAGGTGGGATGTGGTTCGGGACCCTGCGGTCTTCCTGCCGCTTCTGGCGGGTGCTGCAGGTCTGGCGCTTGGACTGTGGCGGTTTCGGACGCGCATCGACCGTCTGATTCTGTGGGGTGTGCTCTTCTACGTGGTGAATCTATTGCCGGTCTCGGGGCTCGTGCCGTTTGGCTACATGGTCCATTCCTTTGTGGCGGACCACTTCGCGTATCTGCCGATGGTGGGATTGTGCCTGGTGTGTGTGCGAGTCATGGACCTCTGCCTGGCGGGTCTTGGCAGATTGAGTGCTCGCGTTCTCTTAGCCGGCGTCTGTGTGTGGCTCTGCGTGCTGGGCGTGCTTTCCGTGAGGCAGGTGGCGGTGTGGAGAGACTCCGCCGCACTCTGGGAGGCGACCCTCAGAGTGAACACGTCTTCGCCCGCGGTGTACAACAATTTCGGACTGGTCTGTCTCGACGGGGGGGATTATTCACGGGCTTTGTCCATGTTCCAACGGGCTCTGGAGCTCGCGCCCCGTTTTGACACCGCGTGGTACAATGCGGGAAAGGCCTACCTCCATATGGGTGACCGGGTCCGTGCGAGGGAGATGTACCGGAAGGCGCTTGAGCTCAACCCCGGCCACGAGTCCGCGAGATTCATGCTCGCCGAGCTGCTCAAGGACGAGGGCAAGCTCGCTGAGGCGAGAGACTTTCTCAAGGACTCGGTGACGAGAGTGCCGGACTCAGCGGTCTTGAGGTCTCAGCTTGGCATGATGTGGTATCGGCTGGGCAACGTTCAGGAGGCCTTGGCGCACTTCAACGAGGCATTGACGCTTGATTCGCGGTGGGTGGAGGCACTGGTGTACAAGGCCGAAATTCTGCTCGAAAGAGGCGGAGTGGATGAGGCCATCGCCCTTGCCAACAGAGCCTTGCAGGTGTACCCGGACCCGCAAGCCTACCACCTACTTGGAGTAGCCAACGCCATGCAGGGACGATTCGACGACGCGGTGGCGCAGTTCGAGGCTGCCGCGCGGCTCAATCCGAGTCTGCCGGGCCTTCGGGACAACCTTGCGAACGCACTGAGCGACGCGGGAAGCATCGGTCGTGCACGGGAATACTGCGCTCAGGCAGCAAAGGCCGGAAATCCCTGCTCGGAAGAGACGCTCACGCGGCTGCGAGAAGCCGGGCCGTAAGCTCATTGAAATGCAGTTTCCGGGGGAAGGAACTTCTTGCAAGAAATTCCTTCCCCCGAACCCCCATCCTCAAGAACGGTCATGGCTTGCCGCCGCAACGAAGGATGAAAATCTCCTGCAGACAGCTCAAGAACTCGTTGGATGGCCAGAACCACCGATGTTTCAAAAGTTTTCGGAAGGGGGCCCGGGGGACAACCCTTTTTCAAAAGGGTTTCCCCCGGAATTCTTCTTCGTGCCGCGCCGGGCCTTGAGTTCAGCCGCGCTTGGGGCTATAATGCGGGCAATTTACTCAAGGGGTTGGATGCATGGTTGCATATCTTGCAGTTTATTTCACCTACATTATCGAACAGTTAGGATACTGGGGGGCGGGTTTTCTCATGATGCTGGAGAGCATGGTAGCTCCGGTTCCCAGTGAGCTCGTCATGCCCTTTGTGGGTTTCCTGGCAGCGGAGGGGAAGTTTTCGATCCCGATGTCAATCTTCGCCACTTCGGTGGGTTCGATCGTGGGATCGCTGATCTCGTACTACATGGGTTACCTTGGGGGACGACCTCTGGTGCTCAGGGTGGGGAAGTATCTCCTGCTGAATAGGGAACACTTGGAATGGACCGAACGTTGGTTCGAGCAACACGGTTCCTGGACCATCTTCGCAAGTCGCTTCATTCCGGTGGTCCGCCACTTGATCAGCATTCCCGCCGGCTTAGGGAAGATGCGGATTGCCCCCTTTTGTGTGTACACCCTTATCGGCGCGACGATATGGAACTCCTTCCTTCTCGGGTGCGGGTACTACCTGAGACAGAACTGGACGCTGGTGCAGAAGTACTCCCATGAGCTCGACCTGCTGGTTGCCGCGGCGCTGGTAGTAGTAGGGATCTGGATCGTGGTGATGCATTTCCGTAAGGCCAGGCGCAGTAAGGCCGCGGTCGGCGGACCGGTCCTGGAAGGGTAATAGTCCACCAAGAAGACCCAAAGACCAGAAAGCTCAGCGATGTCCGGTGGGGTGCCCCAGCCGCCTGAGGGTTACCGACGAAGATGGGCCGGAGGGTGACACGATGCAGCTCCCGTTTGAGCCCTATTCGGGGAACGAGCCCTACGCGTTCATGAGTTATTCCCATGGGGACAAGGAGTGCGTCTATCCTGAGCTCTTACGCCTGCATGCCATCGGATATCGGGTGTGGTACGATAAACGTATACGTCTCGGGGAGGAGTGGCGCAAGGAAATCGCGGACGCGATAGAAGGATGCGCTGTCTTTCTGGTTTTTGTGTCACCTGGGGCGGTCAAGTCCAAATGGGTTCAGCGGGAGATCTACCACGCGGACAGCCATGACAAAAGGATCGTGGCAGTGCATCTCGCTGACACGGAACTGCCCGGAGACCTGGCAATCATCCTGGGGCGACTCCAGGCTGGGTTCCTGTACGGCGAGCACGCGGAAGAGTGCCGGAAGAAGGTCGAGTCGGCCCTCGCGGCGACCCGAAAATGTGAGGGAAGGCACAAACCCGCCGGTGAGGAGCGATTGAGGGAACCTCGCCGTGCCCCGTCGATCACGACGCTCGTAACGGACCAGCGGCTCGACCAAGCAGCGACCGGGTTCAAGGGTCCGACGGGGAACGCGAGCAGTTCTCTTGGTCTCGCCGGCCTTATCCGCAAAGTGGTTGAGTTAGTCTTGGGGGCCTGCGTAGGGCTTGGAACTTTCCTTATCATTGGTGGGGGGCTGCTGTTCGTCCTTGAAATATTCTCCCAAGACCCCGAGGTCCCCGGAAACCTAGCGGTGGCGGTGGCCTTGCTCTTGTCCCCCGGCATCATAATTGTGATCCTCTGCAGCAAGCGGCGTGGAGGCGACTTGGAAGCACTGAGAGAGTTGTCGTTGTCAGCCCATGGGTGGCTGTGGAGCAATCTCTTCGTGCTGGTACTCTTCGGGACCAAGATACTGGGAGCCCAGCACCCACCAAGCCTGGCCCTTGTCCTCTTGCTCTGGATAGCGGCGGGCGCAGGAGCGTCAGTTGCGCTGTGGAATCTCACCCGACGAGCCGAAGCGGCGGCACAAGGCAAGCAAGCGCAGCCGATGACCCGGGATGGGACTCGCATTCAGTAGTTTGGTGTTCTGGCGGCACCTGCCCATGGTCCGGCTGTGAGGGCCGCCGGAGACAGGTCCCCAGTGCTTGTCAGCCTAGGCGCCCCGCTGGACATGAACCCTCCAACACGGTAACCCGCGAATGATCCTCACACTTACCACCGACTTCGGCACCCGCGACGGGTATGTGGCCCAGATGAAGGGCGTGGCGCTGGGAATCAATCCCAGAGCCGTGCTCGTAGACGTGACTCACGAGATCGAGCCGTTCGGTGTCCTGGAAGCCGCGTTTGTGGTGAGGGGGATGGCTCCGTACTATCCCGCGAGCACGATACATGTCGTGGTGGTCGATCCCGGTGTCGGAAGCGAGCGACGGGGCATCGTAGTCCGCACCCCAGAGGGCTTGTTCGTGGGACCAGACAACGGGGTGTTCTCATTTGTCCTCGCCGGAGCACGGTCTCCCGGTACTGGCCGGCAGAAGATTCCAACCAGTTGCAACCGAGATGGCGCCTTGCCGACGGACCACAGTCAAGATGCCTGTCCCACCCGGAAGACCGCTTCAGAAAGTGCGCAGCCTTCTACGAGGATTTGGGAAATCCGCAACCCCCGCTGGCTGCGAGAGGAAGTGCACCCGACCTTCCACGGCAGGGAGGTGTTTGCTCCGGTGGCCGCGCATCTGTCGCTGGGAAAGGACCCGGCTGAGGCGGGGCCGGAGATTCATGACCCGGTGACATTGGCGATTCCGCCCGTGATTCGGACTCCCACCGGACTGGAAGGCCGCGTCATCTACGCCGACCGATTCGGGAATCTGACCACCAACATCGAAGCGAGCATGCTGGACCGTACGGTACTGACGGTGGTCGCGGGCGCAGTCCCCCGCGTTGAAGACCACCGTCAGTGCCACCCTCCCCTTTGCCCTCCCATCAAGGGAGGGGAAACACAAGCCCTTTCCACGTCCTCGATGGGAGGTGACGCGCAAGTCCTCTCCCCCCGCGGGACAGTGAAGAATGAGGGAGGCCGGGCTCGCTTGCAGTACCCGGTAGATTCGAAAGAGGGTCGCCGGCACACGGTCATCTCCGGGATCAGCCGCTACTTCGGGGAGGTAGCACCAGGAGAGCCCTTGGCCTTAATCAACAGCTTTGGGTTCCTCGAGATCGCGGTCAACCAAGGCAACGCGGCGAGCACGTTGGGACTCGGCGTCGATTCACCGGTCACGGTCACGTGGCCGTAGGGCGGTTTTATCAGCAAGTCTTCCGGAGGAAACCCTTTATCAGAAAATGCGATTCCGGGGGAAGTAACTTCCTGCAAGAAGTTCCTTCCCCCGGACCCCCATCTTCAAGAACTCTTGGGATACTGTGACTCCCGCTGGTCGCCGCAGAGAAAGCCGGCTCGTCGAGACGCCGGTGGGGGAGCATTTTCATGCGTGGTGGTGGCTGCTCCGCGCTCGTGGTGGTTTATCCAGAAACGCGCTTCGCGGAGGAAGGGCTTTCCCATTTACATTGCCACGCGTTGAGAATTGCGGGAACTTTCACCCTCCCCTAACCCCTCCCATCAAGGGAGGGGAATAGCAAGCCCTGTCGCCTAGTGATTGTAGGGAAGGGAGAGTGGGTTTGTGTCTACTTTCACGGTCCCGCGAATTTCAAAGCGCGCGACTGTAACACGTTCAATTTCTTCTCTTTTCGATAACGAATGTGCAGGCCGGCAGCTCTGGGAGACGGCAACGACCCTTCGTCGCCTGCGTAGAACCAACCGGCCCCGCCCTAGGCGGAAGTTCTTCTCGAAACTGGTTGCGGCAACCTTTACAACCCACCATATTTCCGTGATTATACCAACACAAGACTGCCGAAAACGGGCTCAGGGGTAGCCATGTAATGTCAAGAAATGTGAACGTTTCATTGACAGCCGCCACGAACATCTGGTATAGCCCCTACCGGGAACACGTCGGGCGGGGGGTAGAAATGTAGCCAGTAACGTGGACCCTGAAGACTAAACCGAACCCAAAGTTTCCTCAATTGTGACGAGGAGATAGCCGCACGAGACTTGGTTCTCTGGAAAAAAACTTCAGCCTAGGTCTTCATGCGGACCGAGAAAGGTCGACGCGATTATTGGTTGCGGCTCCCAGCCGCCTTCTTGTAGAAGATATGCCCCCAGTTGGAGCCGACCTCGAACCGCAACCGATTGTGCTTCACCGAGGGCTGCCAGCCGCTGAGCAAGTCGATCCAGCCGTCGTCTTCCGGGAAGGTCATCTCGACCGTCTGGGGCCATTGCGAGAAATTCAGCACGATGTAGAACTTTTCCAGATGACCGTCCGACGCGGTCCCCCAGCGGTGATAGACCACGATCTGTCGGGCTTCGTCAATCCCGAACCCGTCCTCGTCAAGGCCGGCCCGGCCTTCGTCACAGGCCCCCGGGTGAAAATGCGGAGACGTCAAGCCAAGGTGTTGACGCCGTATCTTTATCAGCTTGCGGTACAGCTCGCACATGGGTCTGCCGCATCCGTCATCGAGTTGCCCCCACTGCAGCGGCCGGGGCACCACTCGCTTTCTCGCGGGATCCAGGCATCCCGATGGCACCTCGGAGTCACTCTCCGGCATGGGGTACAGTTCCGCGAACTCCTGCCCGTTGTGGATCATCGGCGCGCCCGCAGCGGTGAAAAGGGCAATCGCATAAGGCTGAGTGCGCCACCACTGGTCACGGCTGCCCGCGTTGAGCATGAAGGACTCGTGGTCGTGATTTTCGATGTAGGTCACCGGAGTCCGGCCCGCAGCGAAGTCCCGAGCCGAGTCGAGCGTCCGCATCACACCGGGGCGCACCCGGCGGCCCGTCAGGTAGCCCCGGCTTGCCCCGCGAAAAGGGTCCAGCCAGCAGCTCGATGCGCCGACCTTGTTCACCACATCAATTGACGAGTAGGTCCATTCATGTTCGAGAATGAGCGGGAACGCGGTCCTGCCTTGCGCATCCAGCCGGCGACGCAGCCGTTGCACCAGCGCGGGGAGGCCGCGCTCCCCATGGCGCTGCGGATCATAGAAGCCGGCCGTGTAATCGAACCGTATCCCGTCAATGGCGAATTCGTCGATCCAGTATCGGCAGACGTCGAAGATGAACTCGAGCGTGCACCCATTGCGATAGTCGAGGTCCTTCCCATACCCGACTCCGGCGAAATCGCCCATGTAGGGTGAGTCGTCAGGGTTCTCCCACAGCCATCGGTACCCGAACCCCAGGTGCGGGCCGGCATCAGTCACGTGATCGAACACCCCGTCGAACAGCACGTGAATCCCCCGCTCGTGACAATCCGAGATGAGGCGCTTGAGCAGGAACAGCTTTTCCGAAGGTTGGGCCGGGTTGAGCGTGTAAGGAAAGGCCACCGCGAAATACCCTTGCGGCTCGTAACCCCAATTGTAGGCCTGGCCAGGCCACTCCGTCCACGGCATGAACTGGATCGCGGTGACGCCCAACCGTTCCAGATGGTCGAGCTTCTCCCGCACCACAGCGAGCGGAGCGTGGTTGCCGCGAATCAATTTCGTGAAATCATCGATCATCAGCTCGTACAGGACCAGTTCCTGAATGGGCTGCGGGTCGGCAAGTGGGACTGTGTCCATTTTGGGACCACCCACCGTCACGCCGGAGTTCTGATCGGTCGCACCGCCATACCTGGTGCAGGGATCGCACACCACGCGAGTGGAACCGCTCTCGTACGTCACATGCAGCTTGTACTGGTAGAACCCGTCGGGTAACGGGCCTGTAGTGAGCTCATAGAGCCACCCTTTGGTCTTGCCGTCTTCGGGGTCGGTGAATCGGGACTTTTGCATATCGAAGCGTGGGTCAGGAACCCAGTTCGGCTTCCCAAGCGCAGCCTGGAAATCCCCGATCACGTGCGCTCGGGCGATGCGGGGCAATTGTCCACGTTGATACTGCGTCGGGTCAAGCTCGTTGTCCGGGACGAACAGCCGAAACCGGACTCGCCCGGTGTCATCCACCTCTCGAGCGCCAAAATCCTGATACATGGATACCTCCTTCCCCGGGAAATCCTACAGTGTCCCGCGTGGACACCTGCGGCAAGTTTCACCCTCCCCTTAGCCCCTCCCATCAAGGGAGGGGAATAGCAAACCCACTGCCCTGGTGGGAGAGAGAAGGGTGAGAGGGATTTGGTCACTCGCACAATAGCCCCAATTTCAAGGTCCGTGACTGCAATTCACATGACAAGACCTAGGCCAGCGCTCGCATTTCCATGAGAACACTGGACACGGTCCGGCTATTTCTTGTTTTTCAGCAAGTCCCCCAGACTGGCGAAGGGCTTGTATCCGGAAACCCGGTCTCCTTCGGAGCCTTCAGGGCCCTCGTCGGGATCTTCGTCCAGGTATCTCGCGTGCTCCATGTCGTGGCAATAGATGCAGAGCAGCTCCCAGTTGCTTCCGTCGGGGGGATTGTTTTCGTGGTCGTGGTCCTTGTGGTGCACGGTGAGCTCACGTAGCCTCTTGCCTTCGAACTCCCGCCCGCACCGACCGCATATCCACGGAAACATCTTGAGCGCCCTCTCTCGGTAGGTTTGGAGGCGACTTTCACGTTCGCGCATCACATCTTCTACCGTATGAACCGGGCCACGGGTATTCTTTCGTCTTCTTCCCATCACCATGAAGGCACCTCCCTGAGAAGGCGGCTACTTTCTCACCGTGTGGTGAGCATACCCCATGAGAATCTTTACCACAATATCGCTGACGTGTTCGACGAGGTACTCGGCAGGGGGCTTCCAGGCAGGTTTTCGGTCGACCACGGTGCGCACGCATCTGAGGACCGCGTCCGGCTCTGCCCCGCTAAGCACGTTGCTCCCGCATTCTATGGTCTCCGGTCGTTCCGTGGTGTCTCGAATCGTGACGTTGGGCACTCGGAAGATCGCGCACTCTTCCTGCACCGTTCCGCTGTCACTTACCACACAGAACGCATTCCGCTCGAGGGTAATGAACTCGAAGAAGCCGAAGGGCTCAAGGTAGTGGATTCGCTCATTCCGGCTCGACACTCCGAAGGATGCCATCTGCTTTCGTGTCCGAGGGTGAGTGCTCACGACGACCGGCAGGCCGAACTTCGCGCTGATCGTGTCCAGGGCTGACGTGAGGCCGAGTAAGCGCTCTTTCACGTCGACGTTCTCTTGACGGTGCATGGTCACGAGAAAATACCCCTGGGGAGAAAGCCCGAGATCGTCGAGCACAGTCGATTTCCGACATTCCGGCCCGTAGTGCTCGATCACCTCATAGATCGGGTTGCCGGTGACGAATATGCGCTCGCCGGGAATGCCCTCTCTGAGGAGGTTCATGCGGCTGCGTTCCGTGTAGGGGAGGAGCACGTCGCTGCTGTGGTCGATGATGCGCCGGTTCACTTCTTCGGGAACACGGTCGTCGAAACAGCGGTTCCCGGCTTCCATGTGGTACACGGGGATTCCCAGACGCTTTGCCATGATCGCGGCGAGGCTGCTGTTCGTGTCTCCCAACACGAGGAACTTGTCAGGTTGCTCAGCGATCATGAGGGCTTCCATCTTGCTGATGATCGCCGCGATCTGTTCGCCGAACGAGCCCCGAGCGCCCAGGTAATGGTCGGGCGCTCGCACCTTGAGTTGCTGAAAGAAGATGACGTTCAGGTTGGCATCATAATTCTGTCCCGTATGCACCACCACCTGGGTGCACAGGCCGTCAAGCTTGTCGATGATACGGCTCAGGCGAATGATCTCGGGCCGTGTGCCGAGAATGGTCATGATCTTCAAGTGTTGCCTCCGAAGTCCGGGATGGTCTCCAAATGGGAGCGAATCTCAACCCGCTTCCGTCCATCGGGCTCTGAAGTGCGCCAGCTCATCTATCATCTCCGGAACGGTGGGCGGCGAATCATATCC
Organism: Thermodesulfobacteriota bacterium; assembly: GCA_040755955.1. GTDB lineage: Bacteria > Desulfobacterota > Desulfomonilia > Desulfomonilales > Desulfomonilaceae > JBFMAA01. The sequence goes on along the minus strand of JBFMAA010000023.1, from coordinate 37,676 downwards.
TGCCCCGAGCCACAACTGCCGGTGAAGGGCTTCGGACTGCGTGGCCAGTGTCCTGTCTATGGCCTTTGCCGCGACTGTTTCGCTGATTTCGATGTCTTCCCGGTGATAGCTCTTCTGAAAGCTTCTCAGCATGTCGGCCTTCGAGATGTTTCCGCCCGCGGTGACGTGCTGCACGTGAGGCGGTTCGATCCCTCCGACGATGACGGACCGACAGAGTTTCGCGAAATGGAGCGTAGTCATGCCGTTCCAAAGGTGGTTCGTGAAGCCGTTCAGTCGCGCATGGTGCGGCTGCCGAAGAAACCAATCAAGCAGAAACACGTGGGCCTTCGGCTCGGGCCCGATGATGGAACCCCGCAGGTGGTGCACGTTCGGAGAATAGACCTCGCCAAGACTTTTGGTCTTGCCGTACACATCCAGGGGATCGTGCTCGTCACTTTCGACGTAGTTGCCCTTCAGGCCCGAATAGACGCAGTCGGTGGCAATTTGCAGCACGTGACAACCGGACTGTTCGGCCGCTCGGGCGAGCGTGTGCGGGAACAGGGCGTTTGTCCGAATCGCGCGGTCAATCTCGCCGGGGTTGTCCTCACGAATGTACGGCTTGGTGATGCCGATCGCATTGATGGCCCAATCCGCGTCGGCAAGCATGTCTCTGAGATGCCCCTCCGTTGCGGTCCGGGCGTCCATGAGCTCGCACCGGATACCGGGAACGGCCTCCTCGATGAGTCGCTTTTGGCTCGGCGCCCGCACCGACGCGGCCATGGAAAACGAAGCGTCCCGCGCAAGATAGTCGAGCACCATCGATCCCAGCATCCCTGAAGCGCCGAGCACCATGGCTCGGTGCATGTGTGTTTCGGTCACCTTTCCTCAACCTCCCAAGGGTTCCAGTATCGGGAATCAAAGCGAATGTCGTCACCCAGGCTCTCTTCAAGTGAGGAGGTGGAGAAGAACATCAGCTTCGCGTCCCGGGTGAGCGACATGGACCCGTTTGCGTACCCCGCGGGGATGTAGAGCACCGCGGGCTTCGCCTCAGAGAGCACGTACCGGTGCACCACCGCGTCCTTCGAAGGGTGCTCCCAGTCGTCAATCGCCACCGCGCAGACAATAGCGGCTCCGTGCACTGCCGTCACGTACTTGCTTTCTCTCCGATGCCCATGCCATGCCCTGACAAATCCTTGCCGATGATTCGACACCAGGTAGCATCGCTTCACGCCGCGAAAGTCGAACGGGTTGACGAATGCCACGCTGCCGCGATCGTCTACATGCAAGCCGCCTTCCAGAAGCCTGGGGACCTCAACCCGATCTGGCTCTGCCATATCAACATCTCCCTGTACTGCTGTTGTTCAATTTCTTCGCCGGCCACGAAGACCTGTTGTCATGATCGGCTTCGCTCGTGGGGTTTCCGGCTGTTCTTTGCAAGCGGCAGTCTGCCGTTTGTTTTGCGCGGCACCAACCCTCCCCGCCATCGGTCTTCATGCGGGCCGAGGAAGGTCGACGCGATTATTGGTTCGGGCTCCCAGCCGTCCCTGTAATGAAATTCTGACCGAAGGTAGCCAGAAATCGCTGGTTCGAGTAGCGCGGGTTGTCGAAGTCCTTTATCCTTTGCATATCGAGGAGCTTCTTGATCTCTTCTATCCCCATGTCGATACTGCACTCCGGAACGAAGCCGAGGACCGTGCTCGCGTTTTCGCTGCTGACCCGGTAGTTTCTCGTGTCCTGGAAGTGCATCTCCGTCCGCTCGATGGTCAACTCCGGAAAATGGTTGCGAATCTGGTACGCGAGGTCGATGATGCGGACGTTCTGTTTCTGGAGGTTGAATACGCCGGTGTGTGCCGTACCAATGGTCTGGGTGACGGCGCGGGCCACGTCCCTCACGTGGAGAAGCGGCCTGAACTGCTCTCCTCCGAACACGCTCACCTTGCCGGTCATGTGGGCTTTCACGGTGAGGAAGTTCACCACGAGATCGAGCCGTATCCGTGAGAAGAGGTCTCCCACGCCGAAAATCGTCCCGAGCCTGAAGATGATGGCGTTCTTGCCCGAAAGGTAGTGTTCGGCTTCGAGCTTCGTGGCCGCGTACACGGACAGCGGATTGGTGGGCGAGTTCTCATCGAGGACCCCATCCTGCGCACCATACACGGAACACGTGGAGAGGAACGCGATTCGGCCGCCATAGTTCTCGGTGAGCCACTTCACCGTGTCCTCATTGATCGCCTTGGTAAGGGCTGGATTGATGGCACACGCAGGATCGCCCACGAGGGCCGCGAGCCATACCACCGCGTCGGCCCACTGCAGGTGCGGCTTCAGCCGTTGCGCATCGCGGATGTCGCCGAATACGAAATCGACCGGCTTGCGATACGACTCCTCATAGACGAGGGAATCGTAGACCCTCACGTTCCATCCCTGCTCCATGAGAAGGTCCGTCGTCAATCCGCCGATGTAACCGGCGCCTCCTACCACGAGTATGTTCACTTACTGTCCTCCTTGGGCCGGCAGCCGGCTTTGGAACCGATTTGCACGCAGGAAGAAGATAGCATGCTTCCAAAGCCGATTCAATGTTCGGAGACGCGGCAGGTATCCGAATCTCGCGTGATATGGTTTGCATTCTGTTGCGGAATATGACACGTTGCGTGAATTCCCGATGAACGGTGGGTGCAGCGCGTCTTGGTTTCGGATAACCCAGCAGAATAGTTATGCCCTTAGAGGGCTTGTATCCGTTTCACTGCTTCGAGCTCCCGGCGCTCACGCACCGGGCTACTATCTGCCGCCCCTCAGGGGCTCGGGAGTCTCGCGTTGAGTCCCGGAGGGACGTAAGAAAGTAGCCCGGGACGTCAGTCCCGGGTTGCAAAAATGCACCGTTACATCATTTAGGTGCCGAAGTGCGCGGCACCCATGAACGTTTGCCAAGAATCTTCAAACCGGGGACGAAACGGAGATCGTGCCGCGTGAGTAGACGTTGGACACCGACTTTCGGAGCCACATTGTGTGCGATAGCCGTGTTGGTTGCGGCCGCTGTGGTGAGGGCCGCGCCGCCCCAAGCGCCACCTCCGAAAGGCTCGGAATACCGGATTGCGATACACTGCGCGTTGAAGGTGCTTCAAGTGTGGCGCCACACGGAGCTTGTGCGCGAATACCCCATAGAAACGGGCCGGAGCGGGCTGGGCAAGAGGCGAGCGGGTGACCACAAGACTCCGATTGGGGATTACGAGGTCACCTGGATGGCGTCAAAAGTGTCCGTCAAAGGGCACCGGATCGTGGACGACAAGAGCTGGTGCAAAGGAAACAAGTTCGTGTATGCGGATACGGGTCCCGCTCTGGAGAGGCTTTCCGCTCCCTGCTACGGAGGAGACGAAGCCACGGTGATAAGCTTGAGCTACCCAAACCCCAGGGAGCAGCTCAAAGGCTACACCGGAGAATGCATCCATATCCACGCGGATCGCCGCCTCGACAAAGGCGCGCTCAAAAAATCCTACGGCTGTATTCACATGTTCCCACAGGATGCCCGCGAGCTCTACGAACTCGTGGACGTCGGCACCCCCGTGAAGATCCTGCCCTGAACTGCACGCGGATTGACATGATGCGGTGTAGAACATAAGATACAAGGTGAAACCGAGAATTTCTCTCAACTGTCGGCAGTAATGGACGCTCCCTCCATCCCCCGAGGGAAACGACGGGCCAGTCGGCACTCCGGATGATACCCCGGCTCTTTCGCGCGCGGGCACCGGATCAACCACCAGACAAAAGGTCGCTCAGCGCAGAAGTCTGAAAGGAGCGTGTCCCCATGAGTCACGGTTTACGAAGGACGGGGATTGATCTGGTCGGCAGCACACCATGGGGGACTCACTTCTGCCAGTTCTTCAGGACAAAGGAAGACCTTCTGGACATTCTTGTTCCGTATTTTGCCTCCGGCCTGGAAGATAATGAATTCTGTGTGTGGGTTACCTCGGAACCGCTCGTTACGGAAGAAGCCCGGGAGGCTCTGCGACGAGTCGTGGCGGATTTCGACCGCTATGAAGCAGAAGGCCGGATAGAGATCCTTCCGTACACCGAATGGTACCTCAAGGATGGCGTGTTCAGCGCGGAAAGAGTGCTCAAAGGATGGGTGGACAAACTCAACAGCGCACTGACCGCGGGCTATGACGGCCTCAGGCTGACGGGCAACACATTCTGGCTCGAAAAGTCGGACTGGCAGGCCTTTGTCGAGTATGAAACCCTAGTAGACGGTGTCATCGGCAATTGCCGGATGCTTGGGCTTTGCACCTATTCCCTCGACAAGTGCGGCGCGTCCGAGATCATCGACACGGTTCGGAACCACGAATTCGCGCTCATCCGGCGGGAAGGCGAATGGGAGCTTATTCAAAGCCACAGGCGGGCGGAGGCGGAAATCCGCCGTTCTCAGTTGCTCCTTGACTCCATAGTGCAAAACCTCCCGGTACAGATCTTCGTGAAAGACGCGCAGGACCTCAAGTATGTGCTGCTCAACCGGAGTTGCGAACCGCTGACCGGATATCCTGCCGAAGCATTTCTTGGCAAGACCGATTATGACTTCTTCCCACGAGAGCAGGCGGATTTCTTCGTGTCCAAGGATAGGGAAGCACTCGCCAAAGGAGCGTTGGTGGATATTCCTGAGGAAGTGCTTGAATCGAAGTCCGGCGACAGAAGGATCTTGCACACGAAGAAGGTACCCATCATCGACGAGTCAGGGAAGCCTCGGTACCTCTTGGGCATATCGGAGGACATCACCGAGCAGAAGAGTCTGCAAAGGCAGCTTCTCGAAGCCCAGAAGATGGCGGCCATCGGGACCCTGGCCGGCGGGATGGCGCACGATTTCAACAATATCTTGCAGGTAGTTCTTGGGTACTCCGAGTTGATTCTTGACGAAGAGGATCTGCCTGAGCGCTATCGGGCTGATCTCAGGCGGATAAGTGGATCCGCGAGGCAAGGGGCTGATCTGATTCAGAGACTGCTCACCTTCAGCAGAAAGAAAGAGATAAGGCCGCAACCCCTCAACCTCAATCGTCACATCACGGAAATGCGGCACGTGCTCGAAAGAACCATTCCCAACATGATCCACATAGAGCTCATTCCGGACAAGGAGCCAGCCGTCATCAAAGCCGATCCGACCCAGGTGGACCAGGTTCTCATAAATCTCGCGGTCAATGCAAGGGACGCCATGCCCGAGGGCGGATCGCTTGTCTTCGAAACCGCGAACGTCATCCTTGACGCGGAATATGCCAAAGCGCATCCTGACGTGCGTCCCGGCCATTATGTGCTCTTGACCGTCACGGACACGGGACGCGGGATGGACCGAGACACTCTGGAGCACATCTTTGAACCCTTTTACACTACCAAGGGCGTGGGTGAAGGCACCGGTCTGGGCCTGGCAATGGTCTACGGAATAGTCCACCAGCACGGAGGCCACATTAGGTGTGACAGCGAGCCGGGACGGGGTACGACCTTCAAGATCTGGTTCCCCGCGCTCGTGGAAGAGGAGGCGTTCAAGGACTCGGCGGTAAGCGCGATCCGTCGCGGGGAATCGGAAACAATTCTTCTTGTGGATGACGAAGAGCTGATTCGTGATTTCTGCTGCCGAGTCTTCACGAAGGCCGGCTACAGAGTGATCACCGCACGCAATGGTGCCACGGCCTTAGAGGTCTACCGACAAAGAGGGAATGAGATCGCGTTGGTGGTCCTTGATCTCATAATGCCCCAGGTGGGGGGGAAGCAATGTCTCGAAGAGCTCTTGTGCTTGAACCCGTCGGTCAAGGTGATCATAGCCAGCGGGTACTCGACGGATGGTCCCACCAAGGACGCTCTTGCCGCGGGGGCAAAAGGGTTCGTCAAGAAGCCGTACAACGCAAGGCAGGTCCTGGAGGTCGTCAGACGGGTTCTGGACGGGGGATAGATCTCAGGCAAGAACCTGCCGCAAAGAGGGCGCCATGCTCAACCGAGTGATCATATCTGCCATCGTGTTGGTGATCACCAACCTCATCGTGGGAAGCATTTCCCTGTCCCTTGGGCTGCTCGTAGCCGTAACGATCTCTGTCATAGCGGTCATTTGTCTGATTTCGCTCGCGCTTCTGGGCTTCTGCGTGTTGTTGGAGAAGCTTGGCCTCGTGGCCCCCGGGTGGACGGATTCCAGGATTGAGCGTCTCAAGACCTGGGCCTTGGCCAGGTGGCGTGAGTTGCCCGCGTGGTACAAATCGGAGAAGCACCGCATCATTGACATGATGGTCCAACTTCTCAAGGGGAAGGAAGACGAAGCTCAGAATCCGGGGGCTGCCTGGAAGAGCATTGCCCTGGGCCTCGGTTTTCTGTTCGGTGTGCTCGTGGTAAGGCAGACGTTGCATCTCAGCATAGGGTGGTCGGTCGGTTTCGTGGCCTTGGCGAGCATTCTGATTTCGGTTTCGGTGCTCTACGTGAGTGCGCGGGTCAGCCCCAAGCAGAAAACGAACGAAGAGCCTGCCCACGCGGACTTGCGCCCCGTGGAACCTGATCCGGCTGTCCCTTCCCCTGAAGTCCTTGCCCTGTGGACGCAATTTCTGATCCTCCACCGGCAAGGGCGGTTGAAGGACCTTCTCGATGCCACTGCGGAGCGGCCCTCACCAACAGAAAGCAGGGTTACTGAACACAGAGGGGCGGAATAGTCGCCAGATTTGGTCCGCCGAGACACCTCCCCACTAAGTGCCAGCGGCAAAATAGCTCTGTCATGTCTTGTACTCCCTGTCCATGGGTTGAAACCCATGGCTATTGAAAGTGCGCCCAAGAGGGCGCGGACCATCCTGCCCTGAAAGGGCAGCCTGTGAATAGCCGTAGGTTTCAACCTACGGGAAGGGAGGCAAGTCAATATGGTTCTCTAATTTACCTTAGTTGCAAAGCTTACTTGGTCACGCGCACATAGTGCATGAGTACCGTCTTCACTCGCTCTTTGTCTCGGCCTGGCGGGAATCGGCTCTCCTTCATCGTGTGCGTCAGCTCGCCTGAGCCTTCTCCGTGCCTGCTGCCGCGAGGGCTTCGGTCTGGAAGTGGAGGGCCAGGGCGTCGATGACGTCGTCGAGATCCCCTTCGGTGACATGGTCAAGCTTGTACAGGGTCAGGCCGATGCGGTGGTCGGTAACGCGGTTCTGGGGGAAGTTGTAGGTGCGGATTCGTTCGGAACGGTCGCCCGATCCTACCTGGCTCTTGCGTTCTTTGCTGATCGCGTCCCGCTGTTCCTCTTCCATGTGAGCTAGCAGTCGCGCCTTGAGGATCTTCAGAGCCTTGGCCTTGTTCTTGTGCTGGGACTTCTCGTCCTGGCAGGTAACCACCAGACCGCTCGGAATGTGGGTGACTCTCACCGCGGAATCGGTGGTGTTCACGCTCTGGCCTCCCGGACCTGAAGAGCGATACACGTCGATCTTGAGGTCCTTGGGATCGATGTTCACCTCCACGTCGCCAGCCTCGGGGAGCACGGCCACGGTCACCGCGGAGGTGTGTATGCGGCCCTGGGACTCGGTGACCGGCACACGCTGCACCCTGTGGACGCCGCTCTCGTATTTCAGCCTCGAATACGCGCCCAAGCCGTGGACCAGCGCGATGACCTCCTTGATGCCGCCGGCCGGGGCCTCGGACATCGACATCACTTCGACCCGCCAGCCCCTCGCTTCCGCGTATCTGCCGTACAGTCGGAACAAGTCGCCTGCGAACAGGGCTGCTTCTTCGCCGCCCGTGCCGGCCCGTATTTCGAGGAACGTGTTGCGCGAGTCGTTCGGGTCCTTGGGCAAGAGTAATAGGTTGATTTCGCTTTCGATGTCTGCCTGGCGGTCTTTGAGAAGCTTGAGGTCTTCGTGGGCCAGTTCCGTGAGCTCGGGGTCTTCTCCACCGTCGATGATGGCCTGGACGTCCTTAATCTCCCGCATCACCTCGGTGAGGCCGTAGTAGGCCTTCATGATATCGTCGAGTTCAGCGTGTTCCTTAGCAACTTTCTTGAGTTTGGAGGGGTCGGCCAGAACCTCCGAGCTCGCAAGCTCCTGGTTGAGTTCCTCGTATCGATGGCTCAATTCTTCTAGTTTCGTAAGTACTTGCATGGGTCCGAGTCACGCGGACAGCCGGCTTTCCGCTGTCAGAGCTTCCTTTTCCAGGGTTTTTTTCAGGGCCACCAAGGCCACTTCGAGTTGATCGTCTGAGGGTTCCCGTGTGGTGAGCTTCTGCAGCCAGAGACCGGGAAGCAGCATTGCTTTCACCAAAGGGTTGTTAATCTTGTCCGCAATTCTGATGATCTCGTAGGAGATCCCCGCAATCGGAGCCATCAGCAGGATCTTTACCAGGATGAAGAACGCGTTGGTGGCGATCTTGTTTCCCATGAGGTCCTTGGGGAACAACGGAAAGACCGCGGTGAACAGGAAGATGCTCAGCATCAGCACCAGCAGCAGAAACGCGGTTCCGCATCGAGAATGGAGCGTAGGGTATTTGCGTGCATTCTCTACGGTGAGTTCTTCGCCCTTTTCGTAGGTGTGGATGGATTTATGTTCAGCGCCGTGGTACTGGAACACCCGCCTTATCTCTTTAATGAGCGAAATCAGCCAGATGTACCCGATGAACATCGCCACCTTGATGACGCCGTCAATCACATGGAACCAGACGCTGCGGACGCCCAGGTCTTTGCCCGCGAGCACCCCGATCCCGAGGGTCGCAAGGTGCGGAATCACCACGAACAGCAGCACCGCGCCCACGAGTGCCAGCGCGATCGTTCCGGCAAGTTCCCAAGGGCCGAGCTTTTCTTCCTCTTCCCCGAGAGACTCCTGCGCGGAGTAGGTGAGGGCCTGGATGCCGTTGAACAGAGCCTCATAGAGGACTATGCAGCCTCTGAGCAAGGGTTTCTTGAGAAACGGCCACCGTTCCATAGGCGAATACCAACGATCCGCGCGCACGGAAAGCCGGCCGTCGGGTCTACGCACCACGACCGTGAAGGTCTTGGGCGCGCGCATCATCACCCCTTCGATCACAGCCTGGCCGCCGATTTTTACCTGCTCATCGTTTGTGGCGGAATTCAGCGATACGAACATCAGAATCTCCAAGTCCTCCGTAGGGAGGTATGCTCCCTGTGCCGGGGAGTGGGGAGAGCCGCTGCTGCATCACCCGGCAGACCATATGCTCCCCCAGGAAAATATGGTGCCTATGAACCCTTGGGGGAAGTAGCCTTCGGTTTGGGGGCTTTGGCGGTCTTCGGGGCCTTGGGGGTTTTCGCAGCCTTAGTGGCCTTTATGGCTTTAGCTGTCTTTGCCTTTGACACCTTTTCGGGTTTCTTGCCTGTGGCCACGGTCTTGTCGCCGTATTTCTTCATGAAGCGTTCCACGCGTCCGGCGCTGTCGACGAGCTTCTGTCTGCCCGTGAAGAAAGGATGACAATTGGAACATATCTCCAACTTGTATTCTTCTTGCAGGGACTGGGTCTGGATTTCCGCTCCGCATGCGCACCTGAATACGGTGTCCAAGTACGAGGGATGTATTGCCTTTTTCATGGGTGTTCCTCCGAAAACAACGTGAACCCAATAGTATTATCAGAAATGTCGCCCCCACACAACATGAAAAAATTGCCGACGCGTAATCATTCACTTACGAGGGCTAAGGGCTGCGTGAAACGATGCGCATGGCTCGTTTCTTGTTTGAAAATCCCCCCTAACCCCCTTTACTAAGGGGGGAATTGCCCGGTGCCTTCTCACCCCCCCTTTCTAAAGGGGGGCAGGGGGGATTTCCTGCCGCGTGTAAGTCAACGGTTACCCCGACCAGCACTACTTGTTCATGATCTCCAGAAACTCTTTGTTCGAGTCTGTCTGCATGATCTTGTCGAGCAGAAATTCCATCGCGTCGACCGAGTTCATGTCTGCGAGCAATTTACGCAGCAACCATATTCTCTGGAGCACGGTGCTGTCGAGGAGCAGTTCCTCTTTACGTGTGCCGGAGCGGTTGATGTCGATACAGGGGAAGACACGGCGTTCCAGGAGCCGGCGGTCGAGATGGATCTCCATGTTGCCGGTGCCTTTGAACTCTTCGTAGATGACCTCGTCCATCTTGCTGCCGGTGTCGATGAGCGCGGTGGCAATGATGGTGAGGCTGCCTCCTTCCTCGACGTTTCTCGCGGAACCGAAGAAGCGTTTCGGTCTGTGGAGCGCGTTGGAATCGACACCACCGGAGAGAATCTTGCCGCTCGGGGGGACTACGGTGTTGTGTGCCCGTGCCAGACGGGTGATGCTATCCAGGAGGATCACCACGTCCCGTTTGTGCTCCACGAGCCTTTTCGCCTTCTCGATGACCATGTCCGCAACCTGGACGTGTCTTTGTGCGGGTTCGTCGAAGGTGGACGAAATCACTTCGCCTCTGACTGATCTCTGCATATCGGTGACTTCTTCGGGTCTTTCGTCGATGAGCAGGACTATCAGGTACACTTCCGGGTGGTTATGCGTGAGGCTGTTTGCGATCTGCTGGAGCAGCACCGTCTTGCCCGCTTTGGGCGGCGACACGATCAGGCCGCGCTGGCCCTTTCCGATAGGGGTCAGGAGGTCCATGATCCTCATCGAGTACCCGGTGGGAGAGGTCTCGAGCTTGAAGCGATCCTCAGGATACAGAGGCGTCAGGTTGTCGAAGAGGATTTTGTCCCGGATCATGTCCGGGTCTTCGTTGTTGACCTGGTTGACCTTGAGCAGCGCGAAGTAGCGTTCCGTGTCCTTTGGAGGGCGGATGAATCCCCCCACGGTGTCGCCGGTCCTGAGGTTGAAACGTCGGATCTGGCTGGGAGACACGTAGATATCGTCCGGCCCGGGGAGGTAATTGTAATCCGGAGCGCGGAGAAATCCGAAGCCGTCGGGCAGGCATTCGAGGACCCCTTCGCCTTTAATGGGCGCCTCTTCTTCAGGGGTGTGATGTTGGTGGGCCTGGAGGATGGCGAAGATCAGCTCCTGCTTTCGCATGCTGCTGGCCCCTTCTATCTGGAGGGAATTGGCAATAGACAGGAGTTCTTTGACCTTCTTCTCTTTCAATTCTGCGATATCCATGGGATCTCCTCAGCATCTACCTCGGACAGGGGGAGAGACTGTATTGGTGTGCGTGATCGGGTCCTTGCTCGAGACGGGCGGATTCTTGCGGTATAACCGGCCTTATTGGATCCCGCCCTGGCCTGTGTGTTGCGTGGTCGTGGATGGATTTGGGCTCCCGGCGGGGAATTCTCACAATAGGGACTCTGTTTCTCTTAGTCAACCTGGAATTCCCTGTCAAGTTCTTTGTGGATGTGCCGGTGACGAAGCGTCCTGAGGAGGTGTGTGGGATTCCGAGATGTGGGAGCCCGGAGGGATTCCGCGACGGAGTCAGCGGTAGCCGGCCGCATGTTCAAGGACCGGCATGAGGTGACGCTACAACGAGATATGGAAGTCCCGGCCCCACTTCACATGAAGTCCTTGGATGGTGCAAACCAACGAATATTCCAAGAGGTTTTCGACCGGGTTCGGGGGAAGGGATTCCTGTTCCTGAGATCGGCCGCCGGCCGCAACCGAGACCGCTTCAGACCTGGTCGGTCCGCGGGAAAACCCCCGGCGCGGGTCGCCGCATCGGGAACAGGACTCTCAGCGAGGCCGATTGACCATAACCGATAGTTACGGGGAGGGCCTCAACCCCGCTCCAAGAATGATACCAAAGCGGGACAAGACTGACCTTGCGTCGATACCGGGGGAATCGACCCGAAATGCATGTCGGACCGGACCGTCCATTCAAGCTTGCGAGAACTCGCCAAAGTGTCGCATTCGACCCCTTGACGTGCTTGACCGGGGGAGCGTCTCACGCGGTGTGCGCAGCGAGGTCGAGGTCCACACCCCTATCGCGCATGACCGCTGCGTAGAAGGAGCACGTTTCCCGGCATCTGCCGATTTTCTCGATGTACGACCCCTGCTTCTCGCCTCGGCAAAGGGTTCCGGTGACGGCATAGCAGAGTCGTCCGTTCCTGGGGTACGCCGGACAGAATCTTTCTCGGCCACACTTCGTAGCTTCCCAACAGTTGAGAGCCATGGGAACACCTCCTCACAAGGTCTCTGCGTGGTCACGCATCCGAGTCTGCGCATTCAGCGGATCTCATTAGTTTTCATCGACTGGCAGGCTGGAAAGCCTGCCCCACATAATCCGATTCCGGAGTTGCCTGATCCTGTGGGGTAGGCTTGCCCGCCTGGGAATCGGGGTGAACGAATGGGAACCGCTCTATGCTCGCCTCATGCGATTCAACAAGTGTGCCAAGTGGAAGAAGGCCTGGGGAGAATTGAAAAGACCAATCCCAGTCTGTAGTTGTCCACAGGTGTGCCTGTAGCGGGACCTTTGGCCGCGCGTGAATGCCGTGACAAACGAGCAGAATCGCACCTTCTCGGAGAGCTGCCTGTGGTTTCTGAGCAAAAAAGTCGTGTTCATGGTGTGCAGAATCGCTCGCCCGAAAAGGCCGACGTGCAGGGCTGCACGTGCTGACACGGAACTCTTCCGCGGGATAACGTTTGCCCCTAACAACGAGCAATTGCTTCAGCGGCGCAGAGAAGGCATAGCAAGAGGGAGTTGAATTCCTTAGGGTTTGCCGCGGAATAACGCTGTCATCTCCCGTGCTCCGTTTCCATGGGTTGAAACCCATGGCTACTCAACGTGCGCCCAATGGGCGCGGGGCTTTCCTGCCCTGAAAGGGCAGACTGTGAATAGCCGTAGGTTTCAACGTACAGGAAGCGAGGCAGGTCCATGCGGTTCCCCAATTGGTCGTAGTTGCAAGCTTTGTTCTGCCGCGGGTCCTTACGCGTAACGTGAGTGCACTCATGCCTGATCAGGTTGATCGAAAGCAAAGATGAGGATGTCTGGGTGTCCTGTGTACTACTATCGTTCAAATTCTTCGCCGGCAGCGAAGAATTGTTGTGGGAGTCCGCTTCAGCAACGGGGTAAACGGCTCTGCTTCCCTCGTGGCAGTGCGTGGTTCAAGCGTGCGTAGAACCGACTCATCCCGCCATCGGATCTTACGCGGGCCGAGGAAGGTCGACGTGATTATTGGTTGCGGCTCCCAGCCGCTCCGCGTCTCCTTGGTGAATTCCGGCTCGGAAGGAGCGGGTAATACCCAATGCGCCGTCAAAGGAGTGATATCGGATGGACCGGCAGGGACGCCGGTCCCCACCATCAATAATGGCGGCGGGCCTCCGTGCCCGCCATTCTTACTTCCTTGAAAACGCATTAGTACAAGACGCTAAAATCACAGGCATTGCCCTTCCCTCTCTTCTCCGAAATCCTGCCTCTTTCAAAGAGACTTGCTCTCACTCGGCCGCAACAGCCCGTCCTCCATCTCGAAGAGGCGATCGAACACGTCCAGGGCCCGGTGGTCGTGGGTGACGACAAGGACTGCGGCGCCCTGTTCGTGAGCGACCTTTCGGAACAGCTCGAAGACCTGGCGACCCAGCACGCTGTCCAAGGCGGCTGTGGGCTCATCGGCAAGGACCAGGCTGGGGTTGTTGGCCAAAGCCCGGGCTATCGCGACCCTCTGCTGCTCCCCGCCGGAGAGCATGTGCGGCAGATTGCGCATCCTGGCGGCAACTCCAAGGTAGTCCAGCAGTTCCGCGGCGCGCTTTCGAGCAGTTCCGGCAGGCACATCGTTGATCTCCTGGGCGATCCGGACGTTTTCACTGGCCGTCAAGAACGGGATCAGATTCGCCTTCTGGAACACATACCCGATATGGTGGCGTCTAAACGCCCTCAAATCGACCAGATCATCCGGACCGTCCATTACGGGAGTGCCTCCGATGGATATCCGTCCCGATGTGGGCGCGTTGATCAACCCTACCGCGGTCAGCAACGTCGACTTCCCCGCACCACTCGGACCCAGAAGCCCAGCGATCTCCCCGGCGAAAATCTTCAGCGACACGTCCTTCATGGCCGTCACTTCCGTGTTGCCGCTGCCGTAGACCTTGGTGAGGGCCTCCACTTCAATAGCCGGTGCGGAGTTCATGAGACCACCTCGTTGGGCTGTACGCGCATCGCCTTCCATATCCCCAGCAGACTTGCCAATACCGAAATGATGAGTACGACCACGGCCAGAAGAAACAAGTCCTCCGGCGTAATGATCACCCGACGAGGAAACAACGGAAATACCCAATCCTTGGCAAGAAAAGCGAACACATAACCCAGAAATCCGAGTAAGATAGCTTGCTGAAGAATCAACCCCACAATGACCCTGTTGCGCGCTCCCATAAGTTTGAGCATCGCGATATCGTGGACCTTGTCGAGCGTGAGCGTGTAGAGGATCAAGGCCATGACGATAGCGGAAACCACCACCAGAAGCACTCGAAACAGCCCGAGCTGACGCCGGGGCCTGTCCACGGTCTTCATGAGCAGTTCCTGTTGCTCGTCACGACTGTACACCGACACGTCCGTCCAGCCCGAGACAATATCTGAAACCGACTTCACATTTTGACCGGGGGCCAGTTGGACCAGCACCGCACTCGCGAGGGGTCTGGCCGCTGCGGGAAGCGCGGAAGAGGGTCCGGACAGACGCTCGGTAAGGAAAGGCTGGGTCTGGGAAATGTCCAACCGGCCCGAACGAGCCTTCCTGGCTGCTCGCTCAAGGCGAACCGACTCCGGGGCATTGTCGAATTGGATGGCAAGGGCATCGCGCACGGTGAAAAAAGCCATCCCGTCACCCGACTGGCCGACCATACCACGAGTGATCCCCACGACCGTGTACACGTCCCGGCCTAACGGTATGCATTCACCAAGTTCGAGCCCGAGAAGCGCGTCCGCGACCATTTCGTAATGCGCTGCTTCCAGCGAACGGCCCACGACAAGCGGCAACCATCGCCCCTTGTCTCCGGGCCAGGACAGCCCCTGAACCACCATACGCAAAGGCTGGCCACGATGCTCCCTCTGTATGGTGTGCGACACGAAGGCCCGGGCATCGAGCACTCCCGGAACCGCACGCAATCGATCCTCCAGGTTCAGAGGAACGCGGGATATCTCTGCAAACGGTCCGCGGGTGTGCTGCTGAACCACCCAGAGGTCGGCCCCGATCCTGTTCGCAAGCAGGAGCGCATCATCCACTATGCCCCGATAGATGCCTCCCATTCCCATCACGATCATGAGCAGCATCCCCACCCCGACAGCGGTAAAGAAGAATCGGGCGAGATCGTGTCGAATGTCCCGTATGGCAAGGTTCATTTTACTTGAATCCTCTTCCCGCTCGGGAGCTTGTCGATCTGGCCGGGGGTCTTGGTGATGACAAGATCGCCCGCGACCAGTCCTTTGACGACCTCCACCCTGTCAGTGCCGCGTACGCCCTCCTTGATCTCCCGCCATTGCGCCGCACCTTGTATCGCGAGGTGGATTCCCGGCTTGCCGCCTCTCCACACGACTGCCCTCAGCGGAACCGACAGGACTTTGGAATGGTTGGCGGTTTCAATGTACACTTCCCCGCGCTGGCCGACCGCCCAGTTGGATGGGAGCGAATCAGCCCGGACATCCACTCGGAATTCCCTGGTTTCCCGGTCCACTTCCCGGCCCAGGCGCGCGACCCTCCCCTGATAGTGTTTCTTCGGTTCGGAACGAAAGACGATTCTCGCGGGTTGATCCACCGCAAGCCCCGACATGGCCGACTCATCCACCCACGCCGCGATCCACATCTCTTGAGTGGAGATCAACTGGTAGATGGAAGTCCCGGGAACCACTATGTCGCCGGTTTCCCTGTCTCTGCGCACGATCAGGCCGTCAAAAGGGCTGAAGATCCTGGTATCCGCGAGTCTTGCCTCAGAATAGGAGAGCCGCTCCTCCGCGGTTGCGACCTGCCGCAGAGCCTCAGCCACTGAAGCTGCGGTCTTTGTGACATCCGCCTGGGTCACAGCGAGTCTTTCCCGAGTCTTCTCCACGTTTTCCTGGGAAATCGCCTTGGTTTCCACGAGCGCGGAGTAACGCTGAAAATCCCTCTGGGCCTGTTCCCATACGGCTTTAGAGCCGGCCTCTTCAGCCCGAACCCGTTCCACCGTTGCCTTGGCCGCATCGAGCACGGCTTTTGCGATGGACACCTCTTTCAGGAGTTCCGCGTCGTCCAATTGGGCCAGCAGTTGTCTTTGTGTGACTTTGTCGTTCTGGTCGACGAGCAGCCGGGTGAGCCGCCCCTGAATCTTGGAGCTCACGGTAGTTTGGAACCGCGCTTCGAGGGTGCCGGTTCCCAGGACTTCGGCCTTCACGTCGCCCACCTCGGCTTTTTCGCAGGAAACGGTCACGGGCCTGAGCTTGACCCAGTAGACCGCCGCTCCGACAGCCAGCACTGCCAAAGCCCATGGGAACCATTTGCGTACGACACCTTTCACTTGAACCCCTCTCATTTGTGTCATTCGGCCTCCCGTTGAGCCGGGAATCCCCTGCCTCGAAGAGGACCTACAGCGTTCTACCGCAAAGACAAGACTTTCCCGCGCAGCACACATAACCGTCCAGAGACCAAGAAGGACTCACCGCAGAGAGTGCAGAGAAGAAATAGGCCGGAAGCGGGAACCTCCGACGGCGACCATCTGGAAATCGCATTTCCTAGAGACGCTTTGGTATTATACCGGTTCGCGTTCAAGCAAGTGACATATGGGGAAGCCTCCTTTTTGAAAGAATGGGCCTCCCCGAACCCCTCCACCAAGAACTTCTCAATATATTCACCAGTTGCCTTCGGCTTCACAAACGATCCACTGCCGCGCAACCAGTTAATATTTCTAAGAGTTTTTGAAGAGGGGTCCGGGGAGGGACTTTTTGCAAAAAGTCCCTCCCCGGAAATATTACCTCTTTGAAAGCGCTTTGGTATTACACCGGTGGGGCCGGGCAGAGTTCTCGTCTTCCGCACTTCGGGCAAGGGCCGCCCATCCAGATGTGGTCGAAGTAGTGCATCATGGGAAGGGTCTCCCGTTCGTCCTCAAGGAGTATCCCAAGCTCGAAGTTGCGTCTGGTTTGGGCTTTGGCGCCCACTCCAGCGCCGGTGAGGTTCGCGCTCCCGATGAGAGCCACCTTCCCGTCCACGATAAAGATCTTGGCGTGCATGCGGATGCAGTGGAGGAATTCCACGCCCGCGCTGAGCCGGCCGTCCACGTCGAGCTGCTCGTACCGTTCACGGAAAGGCGCGGACGGTATTTCCGAGTGGATGATGCGGAAGTTCACGCCCTTGGCGATCATCGCGGCCATGGTGTCGACAAAGGAGTGGAATCGACCCTTCTCGTGAATACCAGTGCTCTTGATGTTCGCGGTGGCGATCCACACTAGGTGTTCGGCCTTGGTGAGGTACTGTGCAGTGAACTGCTCGTAAATTTCGCGGTCGCGGAGGAGTTTCATGGAGCCCCAGAAGCAAAACAGGGAGCGCTGCGCATTGCCACTCCCTGGGGGTTCAAGAATCGACGACCTTGTTATCCTTCCGCAAATGCGGGGACGGAGTCGGCGATGGGGTTCAATGAAGCTATCTTAGACTGTGTGAAGAGGGTTGTCAACGCCTCCGCCACAGCGGCAATGGGTCAGTTTCGACGTTCCCCCTGCCCCTGATCGCTGAGGTTCTTGTCATTTGGCGGCAGGTCGCAATATGATTTCAGCAAAACTGGCAATAGTCCCCGCGATTTGGACTCTTGTCTTCTTTTCCACGGTCTGCAGGAGCAAGATATTCCCATGGTAAGGATTGTTGGGCAATCGCGCCCTCTCGTAAGAGAGCAGACGTCTTGTCGTTGGGTTCCGGCGAACGCTGTCAAGACACTCTGTAGGGATTAGCGCCACACCGACCTTGAATTGGAACTCATCACGCCTCTCTTGCCGATCTTCACCTTCTCCCTGATCATCTTCCTTCCTCCTGTCCAGAGTGAAACCGATTACCGTGTCGTCGTCTTCCCAATTTATGGAAGCTTCCAACATGCCGTCGTCTCTCTGATGCTTGGGAGGTAGGAATTCAATCGCTGAGGAATGCAGCACTCCCTCGTTCGTTATGTGGTCCTTTGCGCGTATTCCCCTTATACATCGCCTCGGGTACTCCATATTTTCAGCACCCACAGACAATGAACCACAGCAGCCAGGGGAACACCAGTGTCCACCTTATGTTCGTTAAGAATCCGGAGGCATTCAAGCCGCCGAATTCTCTCGAGGTGATAAGAAACCAGCTTGAGTCTTCACTGTTCGGCTCCAAGCTGAACCCCAGCCGATAATTGACTGATGCCCACTCCAGGAGCACCGAGCCGTCTTCAACCATTGCTACTCCCAATGAGGGGAGACCCCCAACGTCAAATCTCGCTTCTTCCAAAGCATTCAGGACGAGTTGCAGTTTCACGAGCAGATCATGGGCCTGTTTTCGCAGATTCGCGTCCGCGATCTTTGCTATAGTGCCGACGGCATTGCGTAGCGGGGAATGAATATTCAACACGGGCCAGTCCGTCAAATCATCGGACGCGGGCTTCTCTTGATCTTCCGCATGGTGAGACAACGATTTCGGGTGCAGAAAAAACTCATCCTCCGGATCGATTTCATGGTATTCATCCGGACAATAGGTGTCTTGGCCGCCACATTGAAATGCATCTGTCATGTTGATTCCGGCTCCATTGCTTGGTGGAGGTCATCCGTAATACACCACCGGATTAAGCGAGACGCCTGTTGGTTGAGAAAGTCTAACCGGTTCATGGCTTCTTCCCCTACTATCTTGCCTGTCACGAAGAAATCACTGTCAATTACGAACACTTCTTCCCCCATGGCCGGATACTTGCCGCAAAACGTCCGCATTCTAATCCGCCCCTGGCTGTTGTCCAAATCCAATTCGCATTGATTTTCGAAACGCTTCACGTCTCCAACGGTGATATCCTCGCCCATTATTCCGAGAATACTCGGTCGGAGGAGCTTGGTCCATGGGGTACCATTCAACCTAAGTCTCTCTCTCCTCAGCACGTCCACGTATCGCAAGCCGACTCTCAAGAAGTGTTTTGGGCGGTACAGCTCGCAAAGGGCATCAAATGCCATCATCAGCACTGAAGAAAAAGTTTCCCATCGCTCATACTCTCTTGTCATAAAGGAAAGAGTATCTTGCCCAAGGGTGATCTTGCGCTTTCCGTCTTCAGAGATAAACTGGTGGCGGCAACCATAGTCTTCAAGAGCCGGCCTAATCCCGCCACCCCCGCCACTGAAAACCAAAGGAGAAAACGGCATTTCGAGAGTCAATTCCTGGGTTTTGCTGTAGTTTGGGAATTGGTCCCTGATCCTTTCTTGGAAGTCCGCCGGAGAATCACGTGAAATCCGAAGTATAGGAGGGAACCTCAACTGAGTTACAACTAAGTCCAAGGGATTCTTGCGATAAACTACGCGGGGGGCTTCCGGGAACAGCATCGTGTCTCCCCTCTGGGTGCTTAATCAGCATAAGAAACGAACCGCCGGATGTCAACAACTAACTCGGGAACTACTGCATGCCGTATCCGTGCCGGCACAATCATTCGCCCCTCTGAGAACCATTCAAACTTGCCCATTACCGGCGCTACGTGCTTGGAAGAATGCCCGCGGCCGCCGAGCAACATGAGTTGGCGGCGGAGAGCAATCGGAGCGGCACAGTCACGGCAGAACCTGGTGGGACTGTCCAGAAATTCGATTTGGGAAACGCGACGCTGCTTGCGGAGAAGCATTTCATGGGCCTGCGTCGCTCCTCGGCCGCAGTCCGGCCCCACAGTTCGGCAGCATGTCGTGAACGAACTGCCCCGCATCGCCCGAGGTGCACACGATGCGGTTCCCCTTGGTCACGGCATCCCACGATCGGTTGGTGCAGTGGTGGACTGCAATCGCGACTGGCGCCACTACGCCTTCCTCACGCGCACTCTCTGCGGAAGCGGTCCGGGAAGCAAACGGCCCAGATTCACTCCTGCCGCTCGCGTCTCGTCCGTGGTGGAGGTCGCCTGGTCAATGACGTGCGCTCTGACGCCGGATTCCCTGTATCCGAAACCCTTGGCCATGGCCACGACTCCCGGCTTGATGCCCGGCACGATGAGCGCCTTGCACGTGGCCGAGTGTTTTCCGTCGAGGGTCTCCACAATGACGGTAGCGTGCTGCTCGATCTTCAGTCTTTGCGCATCGGAGTGGTTGATCTGCAACCTGTTCTCCGGTACGATCTCGAGCAGCCAGCTATTCTGGGCCTCCGCTGCGGTCCGGTGGAAGGGTAGGGAATACGTGATGAGCAGCAGTCCCTCGGCGGTGGAATCGGGGAAACCCGGCGGCTTGGGCAACTCCGGCACGCTCTGGGAAGCCTTTCCTGCTGGGAGGGACACAGGCCGATCGCCAAGGAAGATCCCGCCACGCTGCAAGACTGCCTCCACGCCGGTGGTCCATGAGGGCACCGACAGTCCCGCGCTCTTCATGGAATCAAGTACCTTGCCCAACAAGCCCCGATAGAAGCTCCACACGGTGCGGAGGTTGCCGTCCTTGTCCGGCTCGAATCCAGGGAGTCCGAGGCCGGCTGCGAGCAGCCCCACGATCTCCTCCATGGGCCTTGTTTCGGGGAATATGGGCGAATACTTGCCGGACACCGGCTCGAAGCTCCCGACCACGGGTCTTCTGACTCCGATTCCGGGCTGCGTCACAGAGGGCGGAGAGACGCAGATGTCCCACCGTTCCAGGTACGTGGTGTCCGGGAGAATGTAGTCGGCCAGGGCTGACGTTTCCGATATGCAGGTGTCTATGGCCACGAACAGGGGTACGTTCTTGGGATCACGCAGGAACGGCTCCGCGTGGAAGGGATCGTCGTACACGGGGTCAGCCTGCCACGTGAACAGGGCCTTGACCGGGTTGAGGTAGCTCTTCGTCTGTGGCGAGCCGGGTTTGGCACTCCCGAGATTCTTCCCGACCGCTGCAAGGAAATCGTCGCTGCGAGCGGTCAGTCCTCCAGAACCGGGGACAGAACCAACCATCGCGTTCAAGGACAGGACAGCCTTCGTCGTCTCCAATCCGTTGGGCTGCGTGAGAATACTTTTGCCGGGGATCACCGCTGCTTTGCCTCCCGCTTCTGCGAGGAGCTTGGCAAGCCGCACGATGGTCTCCACGGATACTCCGGATGCTTTGGCGCACGCGTCAAGCGCCTGCTCCGGAAGCTTGGGAGCTTTGATGCCCAGATCGGCCAGCGCTCTCATGATTCCGAGGGCCAGGTCCAAATCCCGACCGGGAATCACTGGGACCCAGAAATCCGCCTTTGCCGCAGATACTGACAGCCTCGGATCAACCACCGCCCATCGGAACGATCGGCCCTCGACCCGGGCTTGTGCGATGCCTCGCGCGGTGGAGACCAACGGCACACCCGAATCCAAGGGCGCGTCTCCGATGCTCAGCACAAAACGGGCGTTCCGGTAGTCCGCGGCCACAGGTCCGGAACCGGGTCCGAAGACGGCGTCAGCGGCCTCCACCGCGGCGGCATCGAGCCTCGCGGCACGGTCACGGCTCAGGGACGCACCGGGAAAGGCATTGACAAACCCGTCGAGGAACCTCATGGCTCCCCAGTCCGCGCGCCCCACGAGGAAGGTGAGCCCTTGGCCGGCGTCTTTGATCCGCTTCAGGCCGTCGACTTTCCCCTCGCGGAACAGATCTCCTCCGGTGATGAGCTCCTGCGCGACCTGCTGCCAGGTGAGGGCCTTCCATTTGCCCGACCCTCGCGGTCCGACCCGCTTGAGAGGACGCACTACCCGAAACGGATCGTACAGGTGCTGGATACCGCCGGACCCGATCGCGCACACTGACCCGCCGGCGGTCAGGGCCTCTTCCAGAGGCGTGCCAAAGGGGAGGGGCGTCTCCACCGAGACGGGGTGATACGGGTTCCCGCCGATCTTGACCAGGGTTCCTTGTGCGACTCGGCAGCGTATCCCGCAGTTGCCGGGGCACATGCCGCACACCGTGAACATGTGGTCGATGCCGGTCAGGGTTTCGATGGGGTCGACTCCGGGGGCTCCCTCGATGAACTTGGGCACCGGAGCCGGCTCCTTGAACAGATGACAGCCGGCGAACAGGGACGCGCCGCCCATGAGACCGGCCAATCGCAAAAATTCCCGACGAGTTACATCAATCATATGCCGCTCAGCTCAAGGGGATGTCAAAACCGATGAATACCACGGAGTATCGCATGAGAAACACTCCTCCGATGATCAGCAAGGACGCCAGGCAGAGCCAGGACCTGTCCTCCCGCGTCCACGGAAGCACGAGCATCGCCAAGGGGAGCAGCATGCCGCATACGAGCTCGCCGCCCACGTAAAGGCGCTCGTGCAAGGCCAGCATGATCGACGCGTACCCGTCGGCCGTTGACACCAACAAAGTCAACCAGAACGAGCCGTTCCAGAACAAGTCCGTCAGCAGAATCCCGATCATCATGAGTCGCAGCGATTTGTACAGCTCGGCTTCGAGTTTTTCCTTCCGGAACAGGTCCATCAACAACGCAACGACAAGCAGCAGCGCAATCCCGGACAACAGCGCGGACGTGAGGAAATACCCCGGCATAAGCGCTGAATGCCACCACGCCCGGGCTCGCACCAGCGCAAACGCAAACCCCGTGTACGCGTGCACGAAAATCGCGAGGGGGACCGTGATCATACCGAGTATCTTGGTGACGCGGTCGGCCTTCACCCAGATGAAGTAGATGTACACCAGGTTCGCAATCGGGTACAAAGTGAGCAGCCACGAACCGAACGAGAGCGCGGATGTCCTGTTGAAGTAATCGGGAACAAGCGTGTGCCAGAAACGTGTGGGTTGATGCAGGTCGAGTATCAAACACGCAGGCGCCAGAAGCAACAACAGAAAACTGATGATCGCTGCCGGCAGCGCCATGGGTTTGAAACGCTTGATCCCGAAGACGGTCGAGAGCGTGGAGAGAATAAACGATCCCGCGGACAGACCCGTGAAATAGAAGTACAGTGGAATGTAGACTTTCCACGGGACTTCGTGGGGGACATTGTAGAGCACCGTTGCGTCCATCTACTTCTTTCCCCCTTTTTTCCAGTAGTCGGGTGCCGGGCTTGGGATCGACTTCCCGTAGTGGATTACCTGAGCGTCGAAGTCATCGGAAAACTTGATGCGTCCCATGAGATCGTTTTCCGCTGCCACGTAGAAGACCTTGGGCTTGGTCCCGAGCTCGGGCTTGATTACGCTTGTCCCGAGGCTCACCAGTTTCCGGGAGATATCCGATTTCGAGTCGGCGACGTCCCCGAAGGTGAGCGCCCCTGATGGGCACGCTTCGACGCATGCGGGCAAAAGGCCGTTGTCGATGCGCGCTGTACAGAAGTCACATTTGTCGGCAGTCTCACGGAACGGGTTGAAGAACCGCGCATCGTACGGACAGGCTGACACACACATGCCGCATCCTATGCACTTTCCGTAGTACATGACGACCACACCGTCCGAGTCCCGTCGCACCGTCGCCTGGACGGGACACACCTGCGTACAGGGGGGCACGTCGCAGTGGTTGCACAAACGCCGCAGAAAGAACGTGCCAGCATCCGGGTAGGTCCCTTTTTGCATGCCCTTGACCCACGAACGCCAGTATCCGGGCGGCACGTTGTTTTCGCTCTTGCACGCTACCGTACAGCTATGGCAGCCAATGCACTTGCGCTGGTCAACGAGCATGCCCCAGCGTTTGGGTCTGGAAATAGTCTTGTCAATCGTTTCTTTTGTCATGGGATCAGAAAAAAGCTTCTCCTTGAAGATCCTCGCCTGGGGACTACCCTTACACTCCGAAATTGCAGCCCGGAGGCAGTCGGCGTGCACCAATTCCATCGAAAAGGGGCGCGGTCGGCTCGCGACCGCCGGGGATAAAGCCCCATGCCGGTGCCTCAAGCGGCCTCGTGATAGTTGAAACAGAGACCCGGCGCCTGGTGTTCCCTATTCCAAAGGCATGGGTTCCAAGCCCGGCGCACGCCGAAAAAGTCTAGCCAAAAGCCGGAGCGCTTTGGGATCGGTCCTGTCACCCTCCCCCTTCCCCCTCCCATCGAGGGAGGGGTTTTGCATTCCCCTCCCCTGGCGGGAGGGGTGAGGGGAGGGGGGTTCCGCCCTCGCGCGAGACGCCCATTCCGGTCGCAATGCGCTAACGCCGCTGATGACACCGGAGGCATTCGAGCCTGGAAAAGGATTCCTTGCCGTCGTGGCAATTGCCGGTCGCGCACGTCAGACATGCTCGGCCCACCTCGTAGGTAACCGGTTCGGTCCCTTCCGGCAGTGTGATCGCCGCGGGCAGCATGAGTGTCGAGCTGTCCCTGCCGATTCGGAATTTCTTCTCCGGGGAGTTGCTGAGTGCCCGCAGCACGTACGTTCCGTACTTCTGCGTGGCAAACAGCTTGTCATGGCATGTTTCACACGCCTTGTATTTCCCGTCGCGGAACCACATGTGGGAGTAGTGGCTGAACGTCACCGGACCGGGCGCACCCTTGCCGTCGTACGTCACGTTTCCGCCGCCGAACACTGATCCGAGCGTCACCACTGCTCCCGCCACTCCGCCCAGCACCAGCAAAGCCAGCACGATCCCCCAGGCTACGGCCTGGCGTTTCCAGTACGGTGCCGAGTCGGGCAGCTTCGAGACGTACTCGACAATTGCTCTGAGAAGTCCTACCTTTTCCCTACCGTGTTCCATCGTGTTCCTGTTCCTCGAACTGTCTCAGCAACCCTATACCATCCCACAACGGGGAGCGACACACGGTGAAAGCGTGCCTTTTGTGTCCGCCGGCACTCGACCGGCAGGCTGGAGAGCCTGCCCCAGAACATCGCACTGGGAGTCCGACGCGACGTTGCCGGCACTTCAATAACGGCCGACCAATGGGTGGCTCGGACGCTACTGCGCCAGGCGCCGAAGTCGCAAGAGGCGTTACGATTAACGGTCTGTGAAGCAAGCCCCGCAGTGGAACAACCTCTTGCCGTTTCGCGGCCGGGACGTATAACGTCCGGGCTACCCGTCTTTCCCAGAAGCCGTAACGCCCTTTCAGCGACACGGAGCATTCTCCGAACGCTTCAGCTCATGCGGCGACCAACGGGAGCCGCCCAGTACCAAAAGTTTTAGGGGGTGGGGGTCTGGGGGAAGGGGCGTTTTTAAAAACGCCCCTTCACCCAGCGCGCTTCCATCTCCTACCTGAGCGTGCCCACGTAGGTGGTGGTCCATTGCCGTTTCTTCACTTCATCGGTGCCGTAATCCGGGAGCACCATGGGCGAGAGTCGTCCGACGTCCATTCCGCTCTCTTCCAGCTCCTTATGGAAGGCTCGGACGTGGTCCACGCTGAGCTCCCCGATGTCGGCCCGTTCTTTCACGTAGTTGCCTGCGGTTTCCCCTGCGATTCTGCCGAACGCGGTCACATCCAGGAGCGAGTTGCCCATGAGCCTGTTTGCTCCGTGCACTCCGCCGCCGACCTCGCCTGCCACAAAGAACCCCGGCACGGTCGTCGAGCAGTCGGACTCGTACTGAAGCCCGCCGTTCTGGTAGTGAAGTGTCGGGTACACGAGCATGGGAACCTTCGAGATATCTATTCCATACCTGATGAATAGGATATGCTTGGCCGGGAATTCCCGTTCGACCGTGCCTTCTCCTTCGAGCATGTCGATCATTGGGGAATCGAGCCAGACCCCGAACTTGCCGGCCTGACCGGGGACAGGAATACCTCTACCGACCTTGGTGCATTCACGGATGATGCTCGCGGATTCGATATCCCGTGGTTCCCGCTCGAACACGAACTGCTCTCCGTCAATGTTCACGAGGTTTGCCCCCGCGCCGCGGACTTTCTCGGTGATGAGCAGACCTTCGGCCTGTTCCGGGAAGACCGCGCCGGTCGGGTGGTACTGGGTCGCGTGGAGGAAGCGCACGCCCACTCCGAGGCGATACCCCATGACCAGGCCGTCGCCTGTCGCGCCGTAGTGGTTGGTGGTCATGAACTTCTGGATGTGCAGGCGTCCGCACCCGCCGGTAGCCATGACGACCGCCTTGGCCTTGACCAGGAAGTACTCTTGGGTCTCGAGGTTGTACAGCACTGCACCGGAGCAGCGTCCCTTGTCGTCGAGAAGCAGCTCCACCGCGGGGGAAAACTCGAGCACGCCGATGTCCTTCACACGGTTACGAGCTTCATCCCGCAAGGTGCGCATGATTTCAGCGCCGGTCATGTCTCCCGCGTAGTGCATACGTTTGCGGCACGTGCCGGCCCCGTGGAGTGCGAACAGCTTGCCGTCCTCCATCTTGTTGAACATGCAGCCGAGGTTCTCGAGCCACCCGATGACCTTGGGAGCCTCCGTGACCATAGTCTTGACGAGGTTCGGGTCGTTCTCGAAGTGACCGCCGCCGAGGACGTCCAGATAATGGTAGTAGGGCGAGTCTTTCCAGCCTTTGGTCGCAGCCTGAATGCCGCCTTCGGCCATCATGGTGTTGGAGTCGCCGTGTCGGAGTTTGGTGGCGATGATAACCCTCGCCCCTTCTTCCTGGGCAATGAGCGCGGCTGCGGTGCCGGCTCCGCCTCCTCCGATGACGAGCACGTCGGTCTCGTAGTGGACCTCGTTCAGGTCGATCTTGTCCGGGTCCACACGGCTGCGAGCCTCAAACTGATCCGCGATTTCACGGGCCAGGGCGTATCCTTTGCTCGGGCCTACGTTGAGCTCCCTAAGTGCATCCGGCCTATAGTCCGGATGGTACTTTTCCAGGCGGATCTTGCGCTCGTCCAGGGTGAGCGCGGGAAATTCCTGGCTTGCCCTCTTGCGTGCCACGCGAGCGGACCGCGTCTTCTCGACTCTCTTGATCAGTTCCAGAAGTTCCGGGGTATATCCCATAACAGCCTCCAATTGGGCGGCAGATGTTCTCATGTGAATGCGAATTGGGGGGGGGGGGGGGGGGGGGGGGGGGGGGGGGGGGGGGGGGGGGGGGGGGGGGGGGGGGGGGGGGGGGGGGGGGGGGGGGGGGGGGGGGGGGGGGG
>JBFMAA010000023.1:0-10755 GCA_040755955.1 Thermodesulfobacteriota bacterium | reverse complement strand
ATTTCGGGGGGATGGGGCGTTTTGCAAACCGCCCCTTCCCCCAGACCCCCATCCCCTAAAACTCTTGGGATTGGGCGGCTCCCGCTGGTCGCCGCGAGGTCCTCCAAGAAGGATGGGTGCTGCCTTGTCGTTGCACGTTGTGGCCGCTTCGCGGACGTGAGGTTCTATAGGGTTACAGAAACTGTTTTTCCGCCGGTTGCCAGGTATCGGGGG
The DNA here is from genome assembly GCA_040755955.1 of Thermodesulfobacteriota bacterium. Lineage (GTDB taxonomy): Bacteria > Desulfobacterota > Desulfomonilia > Desulfomonilales > Desulfomonilaceae > JBFMAA01. The sequence continues at coordinate 10,542 of JBFMAA010000023.1, read as the reverse complement.
CCGCGTGGGGTTCCATTTCCCGATCCACGTAGAGTTTTCGCAATGCTTCCGGGTCAATATTCATCAGATCGTTGAGCAGTTTCTCGTAGTGCCCGGAAGTTACACGTGCGATCATGTCCTGCAGGTGCGCTGCTTTGGGTCGGATGTACTTGCCCGTGAGTCTGCGGCAGAGTATGGCAATATTGTACTGGGACAGCTCCGCGGGACACCTGGAGGTGCATATGCCGCACATGACACACGGAAAGGAGAGTTCCGCGGCTTCTTCGATGTTGCCTCGGAGGGCTGCCGAGATATACTCCATCACCGGAAGGTCCATGGGGCAGGATTTGGTGCAGGTATTGCACCCCATGCATTTTGCCAGTTCCGGGTAGTGTTTGAGCAGAGTCTTCACCTGGGGTTCTATCTCTTCGATATCGTACACGGCCTTGTTCGCGGGAAAGAACGGCACCATCGAGAGATACATATTGGGTTTCACCACGGTCTGGCAGGCGAGTCCCACGTAGATCTTCGGACTGTCCGGCAGTCGGTAGACCGTCCCGCACGCTCCGCATATGCCGCCTCGACACCCGCAGCTTCTTATTAACTGATATCCCGCGAACTCGAACGCCTTCTGAATCGTCAATGTGCTTGGGACGTCGTACTTCTTGCCCATGATGAAAATGGGGACAAGATCGGTCCGTACGGACAAATCTGCCGGGACCTCATGCTCGACCTGGGATTGCTGCACCGCAGTCATTGTCTCTCACCTTTTTATGGAAGGGTGGTTTCCGGGGGAAGGGACTTTTTGAAAAAAGCCCTTTCCCCCGGGCCCCCATCCCCAAAAACTTTTAGATCATGCGGCTCCCGCTGGTCGCCGGAGCCTCATATGCCATGGAACACTCGGGACCGTCACCGGGCCACGAATACTCCGATCACTATCCCGATCACCAGGGCCACGATCGCCATGAAGTAGTTGTCCAGGGCCGTGATTTTCGGCGCGGGCTCGATGGTTTCCGGGATCACCTCATCCACTATGTAGTCTTTGTATGCGGTGTCCACCTGGGGACACGCGAGCACGCAAGAGTAGCACTGTTCACAGTCTTCGCCGACGCAGGCCTCAAGCGCGAACGAGGTGCGCTGCTCGGTCTGTTTGAATCGATCGGGGTCCTTGCGCAGTACCGGGCAGGAGTCGATGCAATTTCCACACGCGAGACACCCCTTGTCGCCGCAGACATCTGAAGCCGGGTCAGGGATGAACAGACGATGGTACGGCTCCATTCCCCTGGAAAGCAACCGGAATCTGGCAACAGGCGGCTCCTTGATCTGGAGAATGACATCGGCCACTTCCCGATTGATGTTATCTTTGGAATCATCTCTTGTCGTGGGCATGGTCTGAACTCCGGCTCATCCGCCCGATCTGGCATTCGGGTTGGTTTCCGCGACCTTGCTGCGGTCTCTGCGGTACTGCTCGAAGAAGTCCTTGGTCATGAGCGGATGGCATTTACGGCAATCATCGTAATTGTTGGCATTTCTGCAATCAACCAGGAATATTTTGGTCTTGTAGTGGATCTTTCCATTGTGACAGCGTCTGCACGACTGTTCCGTCGGTATCGCGATCATCCAGCGCGGGTTGGTCTGGAGTCTGTTCCAGGACTCATCCCGGGCTTGCACGTACTCAGCCTGGGTGAGCGGCAACATGTGGTCCGCGCGGTACGCGTGGGACGCTGACGTGTGGCAGGAATCGCATGCAAGATGGTTCACTTCCGCGTAGTTGACTTTCTTGTCTGCCTCTCCTTGCGCTTTGTACCGTTCATGGCACTTGGCGCAGGTATCGTCACGGGCCAGGACGTGTTTGCGGTGGTCCATGGCAAGCCCGATCTTCTTCAGGTTTGCCGGCAGATCCTTCGCAAGCACCGCTTTCCTGTGTAGGGCCGCTGCATGGCAGTATGCGCAGTTCTCGCTCGGGATGCGGACCTGTCGGAACACTCCCGAGATTTCCGGTGTGCGCGGGTCTATCTGCGGGACCAGGTAGGTCACCGCGTGGAGCAGCCCTCTGAAACGGGATAACACGGTTCCGGCGGCGGCCCCCTCGATGTGGCACGCGGCACACGCGACCATCTCGTGAGAGAAGCCCTTCTTGTGCGCCTTGAGCCGAGACACCATCCAATCAGCGTATGCGCCCTGTTCTGTGTGGCACGCCACGCACGTGGCGCTGCGAGTCGAGATGTCCGCAACTCCGAAGAACACGGCAACCAGGACTCCCACCACACACAGGTATCCCAAGGCCCGGCCCATCAGAAGGCCTCCTTTTCTTTCAGAGCTTCCTGTTCGCGTCGCTGTTCACGGCTCGCCCGGAACGCGGCCGCAATTACGAGCGGTCCGGAATTGCCGATGGGGCATTTGGCCGCGCAGCGTCCGCAGCCCACGCAGTACTTGGAGAGTTCCTTCACCCGTTCGTAGTCGCCGAGTCGAGTCAGGAGCACCAGTCCCATGGGCATCAGCACGCCCTCCACCTCTTTGATGGGACAGGCGCCCACGCACGTCGCACAGTTGTAGCAGTTGATCGACCGCCCGGTGCCCGGCGTGAGCATCGACTGCAGCGCATACTCAAACACGATGAACACGGCGAAGAGTATGGCGAGCGCATTGAGCGTCACGCGGTCCGGCGGAGTCCCGATGAGCGCGGCGAGCAGCACTCGGCTCGGAAGGCTGTACTGCGGGTAGCCGGGGATACCCTTCACCAGGGCCGACTCCACGGCATTCATGTATCCTGTCAAGGTGGCACCTGTTCCACGGAACATGCCGCGTTCCGTGGGCCGTTCGAGCCTGCCGGTGCGGAACACCTGGGCTGCGAACTGCGCCACTTCGTTGTCTTTCACAGAGATGGCGTCCGGATATGCCACCGTGTCGAGCGCGGTTATCCGATGATCCTGCACGGTTACGTGTACGCGAATCGGTCCCCGGAAGCCTTGTCCTTCTCCGGTGTAGGTTCCGTCACTCACGAGCTCGATCCCTGCGTTCCATGGAGATTTGCCTGCTCGGAGGGCCTCCACCCTTAGGACGTCCTGCCTTGCAAGCACGTATCCGGCAGCGAGCACGCACAGTGCCGCGATAAGATAGTAGATTTTGGTGCTTCCCCGGCGGCGGAAGTCCCTTGTCCACGCGATCGCGAGCAGGAGACACAACACCACCGCAAGGATCGACCTGCTGGAGGGAAACAGCGCGGCCGCAATCAACAGATAGAGCGTCAGCCGCACCCCGCGTATGCGTACCGCATCCCACAAAAAGCCCAAAGGATCAGCCCAAAGCCTTGACCACGTCATCGATGAATTCCTTTCCCACTAATCCGTTGGTCATGGCGTTTTCCAGGGAATAGCGAGGAACTATTCCTTTCCTGATCGCCTCTCGGGTGTCGGATTGCATGGTTCCGAACATTTGGGGGAGCGGCAAATACTGCACGCAAAAGCTTTGGCAATTGCCGCAGCGAATGCACTTGAGTCCGCCGTTGCGCAGGAATCGGTCGTAGTCGCACACTCGGCCCGCGACCACCAGTTCGGCCTGCAAATCTATGCCTACGGGACAGAGATCCTGAGTCGCGTAGCAGGCCCGACACTCGTAACAATAGATTGTGGCAGGATTCGCCTTCAGCAAGGGCTTGATCACTGTCGCAAGGAGTGTCGCCACGATACCGAAAAGGGCCACTCGGTCCAGGTTGATGGTCCAGCCACGGTCTTTGAGGTTGGTGAAGAACTGATACCGGTGTATCCCCGGCAGCACCAGGGGTTGTTCGGTGTCCTCCCGTTTGTGTTTTTTCTCCGATTCAGCCATTTCCGGATTATTCCTTCAGCGTAACCGTTCGCCAAGTAGAAGAGGACTCACCGCAGAGTGCGCAGAGTGCGCAGAGTGCGCAGAGTGCGCAGAGTGCGCAGAGTGCGCAGAGTGCGCAGAGTGCGCAGAGTGCGCAGAGAGCACAGAGAACAAGAAGAGAAATCGGCGAATCTCTTCTGCTTCAAGACTAGCCCATCAGGTGAAGCTTCGGCCGAAGAACATATGCTTGTCACGTGCTTCTCTCTTTCTTCTCCGCGTCCTCTGCGATCTCCGCGGTGAACTCCTACTCTTGAGCTCAGTGTGGCAGCATCGCGGCCATCAGCAGGCCCGCAATCAGGCCGCCTGCCGCACCCTGAATGAGCTCTTTGGGGCTGCACATGTCGAGGGCCCACGCGATGATCGTGCCCGAAAGCGCTCCGACAAAAAGAAACATGATCCACGTTAACACGTCTTAGCCTCACTAAGTGTTCCGTTTCCTAAATACGGTCACGTATGTTGCAGATCTTCTGTCGTAGCGGCCGGCCTCCGTGCCGGCCGGCAGGGACGCCGGCCGCTACAAGTTCCTCTCAACAACGTTGGGACCTGATTTCGTGATCGGATTTATGCCACCGATCACTAAGCATTCGCCGGCAGGAAGAAGACTCGCCGCCGACACGCAGAAAACGCAGAGAGCAAGGGTCTGTCCCGAAATAACTGCCCCGATTCCACTGCCTTGCCGCCCCGTCCAGAGCCGGGGTCCGGTCCTGTGGAAAAAACTGGATTCCGGCTTCCGCCGGAATGACGGAGGAAATCCCGCGATTCCGGATTGCGACGTTCATCCCGACGCTGGCCCATAGAAGAGAACAGGCGACCATGCTTCGTCCTATTGGTGTCCTCTCTGCCTCCGTGTGAACCTCTTCATCTCTTGATTTGTCTCCGCGTCCTCTGCGTCTCTGCGATGAATCTTCTTTCTCAGATGCCGGAGCCGGTCAGTGTCGCGCTCATGCGACGGGACAGCATCCGAGGCACCATCAAACCTATCAGCGCGGCAGCTATGACACCGCCGACCATCCCCTGGCCGATCTTCAGCCAATCCATCTCGAACAGGGCAAACGAGAGCACTCCACCTGCGATGGCTCCGCCGGCGAGAAATCCAAAGAGCTGCGTGGTCCAGTTCTTCTCCACGTCCGATCCAAAGAGCCTGCTGCCGAGCACGATAAACGCTGCGTTCACTCCCACAATCACGAGCGCAAACGCGGCAATGGTCATCGCATCCTTGACGAATGCGGGGTTGGTCGGCTCGAACACCGACAGATTCAAAAACTTCATGTAGATCGCCGCGACCGGGGCCATGATCGCCATGGACGCAAAGGTGTACGCACCTTTGATGAAGCCCGTTTCGGCTCGCATAGTCCCTTCACCCATCATACCGCCGCCTCCCAGAGGGGAAGGGCCGCACGACGTGGTGGCATTGATGATGTACGCGGCCATTACGATCGCCAACTGGGGCCAATCGAGGAATCCGAACTTCGCGGGGCCGAACAGATAGAGCACCGGAACCAAGGCCGCGGTCAGAATCCTTGCGCAGGACAAAGGGAGTATGGTCTGAAACTGCACGAAGATAGCGAGCATCCCTGCGACCCCCAGAATCGGCACCTTTGCCAGACTGCTGAGAATCGTCCCCAGTGCGTCGAATCCGCCCGTGGCTGCCAGAGCTCCCGCGGCGAGAAATCCCGCGGTCATCGCGGTGACCGGCAACAGAATAATCCCCTCCATCATGTCGGTCAGCCTCACCCGGCAGGCAATGATCATGGTCAGGCCGCCTGCGACGAGCACGGTCTGCACGGGCATCTTTCCGAAGGGCTGGAAGATCGCGATCAAGAGCGATACCACAAAGATCACGAGAGATATGTACCCTTCAAGCGGCGCGGAAATCTCCGGCTCCCGGCGTTCGCTTTCCGTACGGGGAGGCGCTTCCCGGAGGGCGACGTCATTGGGGTACAGCCTCTGGGCCACGAACTTCAGGAACAGGGCCACGATTGCCGTGCCAAGCATCATCGCAAATGCCTGAGGAGCCCGGAGTATCCCTTCAGACGCGGCCGGGAAGAAGCTTCCGAGGAAGCCTTCTCCGATCTGGCCGACTCCGCCGATGGGCGAAGGCCCGCATGAACCCATGGCGTTGCGGGTGAACGCGCCGATCAGCACGATGATTTGGGAGCGGCTGAGAATTCCGAGCCCGCCTTCAAATCCGAATGTGAACAGCAGGGGCAACAAGGCCGCTGCCAGAATACGGCCGCAAGGCAGAGACGAGATCACCGGGAGATTGATCAGAATGACCAGAGTGCCCACCAGGCCGATCGGGCTGCGGCGGAGATAGGCCAGGATGACCTTCAGAGCCTCGAACCCGCCGGAAGCCTTCATCGCACCGGCCAGGAACAGACCTGTGAGAAGCGCGGTAATCGGATGCAGGATGATTCCGCCGAGGAACTCGTTCGGGAGCAGCATGACCGCATCCCAGCCGCTAAAGGCAAACCGGAATACCCCGCCGATTACCAGACACGCAATCGTGGACACGACCAGAACGGTCTGCACGGGAGTCCGAATGTACCCGAACAGTGTCAGGAGCATCAGTCCCAGGAATACCAATAGCGTGATGTACCCAAGTATCAACAAAATACCGATCCTCTAAGCGTCTGTCCCTAAATGACTCCGCCAATCCGGCAGCCTCGTCACCCCGGCGAAAGACGGGGTCCGGTCGTGTGGAAAAGACTCGATTCCGGCTTCCGCCGGAAACACTGAAGGAAGCTACGCCGTCTCAGATTGCGATACCTATTCTGAAACAGGCCCACACAGAACCGCGTGCATTGCCCCATTTCCCGTCCGGGTAACTCCGCAGAGACGGTGAGCGATTTCCCTGTGCTGGAACCAACCCTCCCCGCCATCGGACTGCACGAGGACAGACCACGGTTGACGCGATCATTGGTTGCGGCTCCCAGCCGTCGCGGCGCACGACCTCTGCCGCAGCCAGGACAGTTCAACCACATAGCCGTCGTTCGAGTGGCGGACTTGCACCTGGTCTCCCACCTGTAGTCGGCAAAAACACGCGGTGCAACAGGATAGATCAGCGACGACGCGGTCTCCGCGATTCAGCAGAACCTCTACTTTCGTCACAGGGAGCCCCAAGCCCGGCAGTCCCGTGTCGACCACCGATACGACCTTTCCGCTCATCCCGCGACTGAGTCGGTATACCTCCGCACTCACAAACAGCACGATCAGGAACAAAAGAGTGGCATGATCCGCGCTCATCGTGCCTACCTCCCGGGGTTGTGTTGATTACCTCGTCTTCTTTGCGATCACCTGTATCCTCGAGTTTCCGTTGTCCGCGACGTAGATACGGTCGTCTTTCAGCGCAAGGCCGGTTGGGCCGTTGAACTCGCCTTCTCCCGAGCCTTGCTTGCCGAAGCCGGAGAGAAACGTCCCATCCGGCGCAAATTCCTGGATACGGTGGTTGCCGGTGTCTGCGATCCAGATGTGCCCGTCTCTCGAGATCTTCATCCCCTGGGGTCTGTTGAGCCGGCCCGGGTCGGTTCCGTTGCCTCCGAAGGCTCGCTTGAACTTCAGGTCAGGCCCAAAGATCTTCACCAGGGCGTGTTTACCGTCGAGCACCACCATGTCGCGGTCGGAAGTAAGCGACACCGCGGTGGGGAGACGGAACTGGTCATCCGCGTCACCCAATTCGCCCAGGACTGCGGTGAGTTGCCGGTCCTTGAAGATCTGAATGCGGTGGTTGCGCGTATCAGCCACCAGTATCCGGCCGTCATCGGCCACATGCACTCCCTGCGGGGTCGAAAACGAGCCGCCGATCGCTCCTATGGACCCGATCACGTATTCGACTCCCCCACTTCCTGGTGTGTCAGGAGCCTGTAACGTCCTGAATGCCTCCGAAGAGAATACCTGGACGCGACCGTTGTTGGCATCGACCACATACACCAAGCCTGCGGAGTCCACTGCCAGACCCTTGGGGAAATTGAGACTCCCCACTTCCGCGCCCGCCCGGCCGAACCCGGCAACGGGGGTGTTTGCCTTGTCAAGCTTCAGGACGCGGTATTCGGCAGGGTAGGTGGCCAACAAATGCCCGGACGGGTCAAAATCCAGATCGAATGGGCCTCCCTGGCCCCTCGATGTGCGAGGCGCACCCGTAGCATTCGTTGCAGCGCGCAGGGGGATCACGTCAAGAAGAGAGAATACCGCACCTGCCGCCCCAAGGGTCCTGAGAAACTCACGCCTATGCATGGCGTCCTTTCATGGTCGGCAACATCATGTGGGTTCGTCAACCTGGTCGATATCGTCGGCGAAGGTGTTTTTGGATTTGTGCTGGGAAGATGACCTATTGTAGTATCCCGAGATTCAGGAGTCAAGAGCAAAGGACCAAAAATATGATTGAAGGGATTCCGGCAGAACTTGAGCGCCTCGGCGACTGTTTCCCGACAGAGGCAATGGAGGAAGCCATAGCGCACCGTGAACAGATCACTCCCGTGCTGCTGGGCATCCTCGAAGACACCGTGGAGAGAGCCGAGGAACTCTGCGCTGACTTCGGTCACATCGCTCACCTGCATGCGATGTATCTCCTGGCTCAATTCAGGGAAACCCGCGCGTACCGCCCCCTGGCGCGGTTGCTCTCGCTTCCGCAAGAGACGATCGCTCCACTCATGTGGTACATGGAAGCGGACGACACCCACCGGATACTGGCGTCGGTCTGTGGGGGAGATGACACGATCCTGAAGCGGCTCGTGAGGGATACGCGAATCGGCGACCAAGTGCGGGCCTCAGCCCTCAAGGCAATGACGGTTCTGTTCGTGAACGGGCAGAAGTCCAGGGTAGAGCTCGTCGCCTATTTCCGAAGCCTCTTCCACGGGGGTCTCGAACGCACCCATGGCCCGGTCTGGGACGAACTCGTCTCCGCGTGCGTGGACATCTACCCCCAGGAATTCACAGAGGAAATCTCGCAGTGCTTTGAGGAAGGCCTCGTGGACGAACACTTCCTCTCCGAAGAGGCCGTGGAAGGCGTCCTGGAGGACGGCATACAACGCAGCTTGGAGCTTCTCAAACTGAGTCCGGACTACACCTTCATTGACGACGCCATTGCCGAGATGGAGGGCTGGGTCTGCTTCGAGCCTGAACCCGAGTACGATGAGCCGCGCAAGCCTTCGGCGAAGAAGGTGAAAAAAGAGATCGAAGCTCGGGAAAAGGAAATCCGCGCGATGCAGAGACTGATTCGCAAGCCTGAGAGCGAGGATACGTACAAGCCGTCCGTGGCCCCGTCGAAGATGGGGAGAAACGACCCCTGCCCCTGTGGCAGCGGAAAGAAATACAAGAAATGCTGCGGCAATCCCGCTCTCGCGGACCGGAAGGAGGCGTGAGCGTGCAGCCGTTCACTTACACGCGGAAGAAAATCCCCCCTCCCCCCCTTTAGAAAAGGGGGCGGGAAGGCGCCGAGCAATTCCCCCTTAGTAAAGGGGGGTTAAGGGGGATTTTGGAACAAGAAACGAGCCCTGCGCATCGTGTGAGGCAGGCATTCCCCCTCGCAAGTGAATGATTGCATGAGCGCGGCTACTTGAATGGTTCGTCGTCTTCGGTCTGTTCGTCGTCCTCGTCGAGTGCGATGAGGTCCTCGTCTTCACCCGCGACGGCCAGGGCCCAATCGTCCGAAACCGTGGCCTCGTCTGAGAGATCCACGTCGGTCACATCACCTTCCACTTCAACCGGCTCCTCCCGTTCCCCTTCCCCCAACTCGTCGTAGCTGTCGAAGAGGGCCATGAGGTCGTCTTCGGATGGTGACTCCGACGACCGGCTCTGCGCAGCGGGCCTGTCCGGTTCCGGCGCGACGGACAGACGCTTCTTCGGGCGCTCACCGCCCGTATGTGGCAGGTCCGGTTCCCTTGGGACAGGCTCCGAGGCCGGCTCGAATTCCGCGTCCTCCGCGTCCGGCTCGGTTTCGCCGAGCTCCTCCTCGTACAGTGACAAGCCGACCACTTCTATCGTGTCATTGAGTGGACCTTCTTCGTCTTCTGCCTCGAGACCTTCTTCGTCGAGCACCGCTGTACCGGATGATTCCTGAAGCGCGCTGAACAGGTCTGACTCGCTGATCGGCAACGCATGCTCCTGAACAGGCTCGTGTTCCTCGGCTTCGAGTAGTTCCGCAAGGGGTGACTCCACGGCAGGCTCGAGCACATCAGCAACACCGCCTTTGCCCCAATCCAGTGCCTTGTCGAGCGCGGTCTTCCCCCAGTTGTCGCAGGCTCTGGGGTCTGCTCCCCCGAGGTTGATCAGTGTTTCCACGATATCCTCGCGGCCGCGGCGAGCGGCTTTGATGAGCGCGGTTTCGCCGTATCCGTCCCGGATGTCTGCCTGCGCGCCCCTTTCCAGGAGCAACTGGACGATGTCATGTCTTCCCCAGGACGCGGCCCACATGAGCGCGGTTCTCCCCTTGTCGTCAACCGCGTCCACGTCCACGCCCTGGTCCAGAAGCTCTTCGATCCGGGAACGATCCCTGAACTTCGCCTCAACAACGAGTTGCGGTGATGGGTGAGACATCGATGCCAATACTCCTTCCTACGGAAATGCGAGCGCTGGGGGAAGGGGCGTTTTACTAATAACGTTCGATTTCTTCCTTTTCCGAGAAGAAATCTTCAGGCCGGCAGCTCTGGGAGAAGGCAACGTGCCTTTCTTCGCTTGCGTAGAACCAACTCGCCCCGC
>JBFMAA010000022.1:0-56511 GCA_040755955.1 Thermodesulfobacteriota bacterium | reverse complement strand
GCCCTTTGGACCGGCCTGCAACGCCTGGCCGACATAGCCAATACTTATAAGGTCTTGATTTCATTAATCGTCCCACAACTCCCCGATCCCTCGGTGTCCAGCGGCCTACCATCTGGGTAAGGCTCAGGCCATGAAGGGGGAATGGGACCTCAAGGCGGTTCCGTGGCAGCCCGGTCGGGATTTCGTGGCCCCCACCTGCGCGACCTGCCACGTGAGCCTGCTTGTCAACGGTGAGGGAGACGTGATCACCGCGCGCACCCACCAGATGAACGATCGGCTCCCATGGCGGATTTTCGGCCTGATCTACTCGCACCCTCACTCGAAGACCGCGGACACCACAGGCATCAAGAACAAGGGAGGGCTTCCCTTACCGACCGAGCTCTCAGGGGAACCGGTGACGGAGCACCTGATCGACCAGGCTGAACGGCAGAGGCGGACCGAAGAGTTGCACAAGGTGTGCCAAGCCTGCCACAGCCGTGACTGGGTGCTCGGCCATTGGGCACGGTTCGAAAACACCCTCAGGACCACCAACCAGATGACCCTCACTGCTACGCAGATCATGCAGAAGGCCTGGGACGCGAACGTTGCAGACAGGACCAACCCCTTCGATGAAGCGATTGAGAAGGAGTGGGTGGAACAGTGGCTGTTTTTTGCGAACTCAACGCGTTACGCGTCCGCGATGATGGGCTCTGACTATGGGGTCTTTGCGAATGGTCGTTGGTGGATGGCAAAGAATATACAACAGATGCTTGATAGGCTCAAGGGATTGCTCTCGGGCAAAGGCGCATCAAAACGATAACTGTTCGGGAGGGAACAAGATGATTACGAAACGTGTGGTGGGAGTCTTCCCAATCGTCGGACTAATACTGCTCTGCGTCGGCCTGCTGAATGCGGCCGAAAAAGAGACCGGCTCAATCATCAAAGTGGGTGGCTCAAATAGCCTCATCCAATCCGCAGAAAACTGGGGAAAGGCATACTCCCAGGAGAATCCCGGTGCCGTCATTGTGGCTCGAGGTACCGGAACCGAAGTGGGCTTCGGCAAGCTCGTCGATAAGGAGATCGACATACTGTTCACGTGGGACCCGGTCAGCGAGGCAGGAAGGAAGCAAGCCGCAGCAAAAGGCCTGGAGTTGGCCGAGCACTTCATCGCCTGGGGTGGCGTGTGCGTGGTCACTCACCCCGACAATCCCGTGCAGAGCCTCGAAGTGGATCAGGTTCGACGCATGCACACGGGCGAGATCACATCCTGGAAGGAAGTGGGAGGCCCGGATATGGCCGTGACCCCCTTCGTGAGAAGGGATGAATCGCCCACGAGGAAGTCGGTGTTCCAGACCCGCTTTCTCAGAGACAAACCGATCGCGTCGCAGGCCGTCGTGGTTCCCAGCTTCCGCCGTCTTCTGACACTCATGGAGGAGGAGAAAGGCGGGATAGCCCTTGTCGGATGCCTGGCCTTGACATCGATCAAGAACCCCCTGAAAAGCCTCGCCCTGAAGAAGGACCCCAATTCGCCGGCCGTGAAGTGGAACGCAGAGACGTTCAAAGACAAATCGTACCCCCTGGCCAGACCGCTCTTCTTCTATTGGGACGCGAACTCTCCCGCTGCGGTGCAGTTCAGGAAGTTCGCCGACTATTGCGCCAACCTTATCTGGGACGGCAAGTGCCACGTGATCTCGGACGAGCTCTGCCGGATTCCGTCTGATCAGCAGGGTCCCCTGAGACTTGCCTTTCGCTGATGAGCGTGAATTTCTCCTCTTCCCGAGAAGAAATCTTCTGCTCAGCAGCTCCAGGAGTACGCAACGAGCCTTTCCTCGGTTGCGTGGAACCAACTCATCCTGCCATCGGTCTTCATTCGAGCCGACGAAGGCCGATGCGATTCCGGCGCGGCTCCCAGCCGCCTTTTGCAAGGAGTGGCGTGATGGAAGAAAAGATCACATGGAAGTGTTCGAATTGCGGGTACACGTTTGAGGCTCGGGTGGGAGAACCTCCGCCACAGACGTGTTCCTCGTGCAGGAAAGACTGCGAGTACGTGAACATCACTTGCTACACGCCCGACTGCGGGTTGACGGGCAAGGATCCGAGGCTCGGGTGAAGCAACGGCGGCAGGATACGCACACACCGCGCCGTTTCGAGGACATGGGTCTGATCAGTGTGTGTGTGAGGGTTTGCCGCGAAATAACCCTGTCATCTCGCGTGCTCCCCTTCCATGGGTTGAAACCCATGGCTATTCACAGTGCGCCCATCAGAGTGCGGGCCTCTTCTGCCCTGAAAGGGCAGCCCGTGAATAGCCGTAGGTTTCAACCTACGGTGGTGAAGTGAGTGAATACTGTTCTCTAATTCACCGTGGTTGCAAGGCTTGTTTTGCGGCGGGCCCTGAGTAGCCGTTTGCCCCGAAGAGACGCAGGCGCATCACCAAGAGACGCGTCACGGGACTGGAGAAAACCCGAGGGAGTGCATGAAAGTACTAGGAATTTACTGTAGCCCCCGAAAGGGGGGGAACAGCGACATCTTGCTGAATGAGGCGCTCCGCGGTGCACAGTCGGTCGGTGCGGAGATGATCGACCCAGTTCGCTGTTGTGACCCGTCCGTCAAGATCAACGGATGCCTCGAGTGCGGAGGCTGCGATAAGACCGGAACTTGCGTCGTCGATGACGACATGCAGTTGATCTATCCCAGACTGCTCGCGGCTGATATCATCATCCTGGCCACTCCGATCTTCTTCTACGGTGTGCCGTCCCAGGGCAAAGCGCTCATAGATAGATGCCAGGCACTGTGGTCCAAGAGGATGCTCGAGAAAACCCCCGAACAGAGAAGACGCTACGACAGCGGACGAGGGTACATGATCGCGGTGGGCGCCACCAAAGGGGCTAACCTCTTCGTGGGGATGGAGCTCACCGCCAAGTACTTCTACGACGCGCTCGATATGAGTTATGAGGGGGGAGTGCTCGTGAAACAGATAGAAAGCAAAGGCGATATCGCCAAGTATCCTGAGTACCTGGAGAAGGCTTTCGAACTTGGCCGCGGAGCCACAGGCTAGCCCAGTGGGAGTTGCTGCAGATCTTCTGAGCCTGAAGTCCCCATCCCTCGGAGGGGCCATACAAATGGCGCAGAAGTACGGCAAACAGGTTGCCAAGAAAGTCAGTGCGGAGTAGAAATGGGTATTCCTATCTGACTGCGCTGGTCGCCGCCGAGGTACGTGGCTTCCGGCGAATGCCCGACGGGGTGCCGGTACCGTTGTTCGTGCCGAACCGGCGCGATGAGACGTCCTGGCCAGTCTGTGAACGCTCGGGGGAAAGGACTTCTCGAATGTGGCGCGCTGAGGACTCATTGGCCCCGGAGTGTCCGAGGGCCCTCATGAACGGTTGAGAAAGGATATGGACTATGAAGAAGTATGCGTGTGAAGTGTGCGGATATGTGTACGACCCGGCGATAGGAGATCCCGAAAACGGTGTGAGCGCGGGGACTCCGTTCGAGAAGCTGTCCGATGACTGGGTCTGCCCGGTGTGCGGCGCGGACAAGGGGAGCTTTTCCCCGGTCGATTGACCCAGAAGCCTGTGAGCAAGCGTTCAGCCCGAGAAACAGGGGAACCGGCCACCAAGACACAGAAACACGGAGCAAGGCAATCGCAGTGGTGACCCGCACTGTGATGAGGCGGGTCACCTATAGCTGCGGGCCCCGGACACGAACATGAACGACACGATACTCCAGTATGAGAAACTGATCCGACTCGCCTGCTTTTTCGGCATCTTTGCAGTAGTCGCGCTGTGGGAGATCGCCTATCCTCGACGACCCCTCACCACTTCCAAAGGGGTGCGATGGGTGAGCAACCTTGGCATCGTGGTCATCAACACGGTGCTCCTCCGGCTGATGTTTCCCACTGCTGCCGTGGGAATGGCATTCTGGGTCGGCGAAAGAGGATGGGGCCTGTTCAATACGGTAACGGTACCCTACTGGGTTGCCGTAGTACTGTCGGCAGTTGCGCTCGATTTCGTCATCTATCTGCAACACGTGATGTTTCATGCGGTGCCCACGTTCTGGCGTCTGCACATGATGCACCATGCGGATCTCGATTTCGACTTGACCACCGGCAGCCGTTTCCATCCCATCGAGATCATACTGTCGATGGTGATCAAATTTGCCGCTATCGTGGTGCTCGGGGCTCCTGCGTTGGGCGTGCTCGTTTTCGAGATTTTGCTCAACGGGACCGCGATGTTCAACCACGGCAACATCTTCGTCCCCGAGAACCTGGACCGAGCGCTTCGGCTGGTGGTGGTTACTCCCGACATGCACAGGGTACATCATTCGGTGTTTCCCAGCGAGACCAACAGCAATTTCGGTTTCAACCTTCCGTGGTGGGACCGGCTCATGGGCACGTACAGGCCTCAGCCGTCAAGGGGCCATGCGAGGATGACGATCGGGCTTCACCAGTTCCGGGATCCCGCCAGGCTCACCCTGCCCTGGATGCTCGCGCTCCCCTTTGCCGGCAAGCCGGGCTCGTATCCGATCAACCGCCGTGGCACCTCGGGAGAAGCGTGATCTGGTCAGGGGTGCAGCGCGTTTTGGTTTCGGATAACCCATCGGAATAATCAAGCCCTCGGAGGCCTTGTACCCCCTTCACTGCGTCGGGCGGATACGACCCGGTCAGCCCCTGCGGAAGCGGCTTGACACGCAGCGCTGAACGGTCTCCTCCGAACAAGAAACCCCCTTGCCGGGACCGGTGGGGGGCCGCCCAATCTCCGGAGTCTTCGGGAGTGGGGGTGATTCGATGGACATGCGGCGTCTCGAAGTCTTCTGCAAGGTGGTGGAGCTCAAGAGCTTCACCAAGGCGGCTGAAGTGCTGTCTCTTGCGCAGCCCACCGTGAGCGAGCACATGAGATCTCTCGAGGAAAGTCTCGGAGGACGGCTCGTGGAACGGCTTGGCCGGCAAGTGATACCCACTCCGTTAGGCAAGATGTTCCTCCCCTATGCCTTGGAGATTCTCCGGTTGCGGGACTCGGCCCGGCAGGCTGTGGAGTTGTTCCAAGGCAGACTATCCGGGCATCTGCTTGTCGGCGCAAGCACTATCCCGGGCACGTACCTGCTTCCCGGCTTCATCGGCGCCTTCAAGGCCGAACTGAAAGACATCGAGATCACCCTCAAGATCGGCGATACCGCAGAAATCTCAGAGGCAGTCGCTCTGGGCAATCTGGAAGCGGGTCTGGTCGGGTCTGCGGTGTCGGATCGCCGACTGGTTCAGGAGGAACTCTTTCAGGACGAGCTGGTGCTCGCGGTATATGTGGGGCATCCCTGGGCCGTGCGCGATGCGATCGCTCCGTCTGAGATCTTCGACCACCCGTTTGTCCTGAGAGAAAGGGGGTCAGGCACTCGCATGACCATGAACCGCACCCTCGCTACACATGGCGTTGACCCGGACCGACTGACAGTGGTCGCGGAAATGGGCAGCACCGAAGCGGTCCGGCTCGGGATCAGGGCCCGGATTGGGGCTTCAGTACTCTCCCGGCTTGCGGTAGCGGAAGATGTGGAACGGGGTAGTCTGGTTCAGGTTCCGATAGACGGGATTCTCTTTAGACGATCGTTCCGTCTTGTGCTAAGAAAGAATAGAGAGGTCTCTCCTCTGTGCAAGGCATTCGTGGAGCGCCTCCGCTCAGCAGCATCCGCGGCGAACGAGGCAGCGGGGCACGCGCCGTACACTCACGCGCCGTGAAATAGGCGGGATTGGGAACGTGGATGAATCGCCCTCAGCCTGCCCCGCAAAGGAGTTCACACAAGAAGGCCGGGATAACGATTTCTGCTATTTGTCCCCTCCCCCCTACGCCCTCCCACTACGGGAGGGGGAGAAGAATACCCCCTCCCCTGCCGCGAGGGGGTTTGCGGCCGACATCGGGCTCAACCGTCACAACGCGTCCCCTCTCCTTTGGCGCGAGAGCGTTTGCGTGTCGCCTCCCTTGATGGGAGGGGTAAGGGGAGGGTGAGATCTTCCGCAATTTTCTGTGCGGGGCACCATAACGCCCCTCCCCCTGCCCGCTCTCTTGACGGGAGGAGCAAGGGACGGGTGAGACTTGCCGCAGCAATCAACGCGGCACTATCACGTGAGGAAATCAGGCAAACCGACATGTTACACCAAGAAACTTCAGTTGCTGTCATCGGCGCCGGAGCAATAGGCGGGATCACCGCGGCATACCTAGGGAAAGCCGGATGGGATGTGGAACTGGTGTGCAAGCACCAGCAAACCGTGGACCGCGTCGCGTCAAGCGGTCTTCGCGTATTCGGCATACGCGGGGAAGACGTCTATCGGGTGAAGGCGGTGAGGCAGATCGCTGACCTCTCGTCAACGAAGGACGTGGTGTTGTTGGCGACCAAGGCGGATGCCTGTGTTGAGGCTGCTCAGGAGGCTCTCCCTTTCTTGCGGGACACGTCGGTGTTGGTCTCCCTGCAGAACGGAATAAGTGAGTATCGGTTGGCAGAGATAGCGGGTCGCGAACGGGTGATCGGATGCGTGGTGGGTTGGGGTGCAACCATGCACGGCCCGGGAGAACTCGAGATGACCTCGGAGGGGGAATTCGTGGTAGGGAACATCGACCACAAGCCGGACTCCAGACTCCCTCGCATACAGGAGATGCTCAGTGCGGTGGTGCCGACGCGGATCTCCGAGAACATCATGGGGGAACTCTATTCCAAGCTGATCGTGAACTCGTGCATCAACTCGCTCGGAGCCATCACAGGCTTGCCGTTGGGGAAATTGCTCGCAATCCGCAAGGCCAGGAACCTCTTCATCCGGATCATGGAGGAAGCCATACACGTAGCTGACGCAATGGGGCTGAGAGTCGAGCCCGGAGGTGGGGGCAAGTTGGACTTCTACCGGTTTCTCGGGAGCACGAGTCTGTCGGCCCGATTCAAGCAGCACGTGACTATTCGCGCCATCGGCTTCAAGTACCGGCGGATCAGGTCCTCCAGCCTGCAATCGCTGGAACGCGGCCGCAAGACAGAGGTGGACTTTCTCAACGGGTACATTACCCATATGGGAAGAGTCCACGGAATACCCACACCGGTCAATGACGCGTTGGTCACGATCATCAAGGAGATAGAATCGGGCTCTCGGCCCATTTCACCACAGAACCTTCATGATACGCTGCTGGGGCTACAGTAACGCTGGCGCATCGAGACGGCCCCGGCCGCGCGGGTCAGTCGTCCTGGATCTCGAAGAGGGCCTGCGCGAAATCCTTGGCGGAAAAATCCTGCAGGTCGCCCATCTTCTCGCCGACTCCGACGTACCGCACAGGAATCTTGAGCTCATTGGCGATGCCGATGAGACAGCCTCCTTTGGCAGTGCCGTCGAGCTTGGTGATCGCGATCCCGGTCACAGGTACCGCCTCATTGAAGGTCTTGGCCTGAAGGATGGCGTTCTGGCCGTTGGATGCGTCGATGACGAGCAGTGTCTCGTGGGGCGCCTCCGCGATGCGCTTGGCAACGGTTCTCCTCACCTTCTTGAGTTCCTCCATCAGCGGCACTCGGGTGTGGAGTCGCCCGGCCGTGTCGACGAGTACCAGCTCGAAGTTTTCCGAGGTCGCCCGCTCCAGCGCGTCAAAGACGACCGACGACGGATCCGCCTTTGACTTTCCCTTGACCACCTGGCAGCCGACTCGTTGGGCCCAGATCTCCATCTGTTCCACCGCCGCGGCCCGAAAGGTGTCACCGGCAACCATCAGCACCTTCCTTCCCGCGGCCTGGTGGCGAGCCGCGATCTTGGCGATCGTCGTGGTCTTGCCCGAACCGTTCACTCCGATCACCATCACCACGAAGGGCTCGGCGCCGTAGCCCACTCGCAGGGGTGACTCCACTTCCCCCAGCTTCTCCTCGACGAGGCGCTGGAGATGTTGCATGAGCATCTGCGGGTCCGCGAGTTCCTTGCGTTTGACCCGCTCAGTGACGCTTTCCAGGAGTTCGTATGCAGTTCTGATTCCGATGTCCGCGGTCACGAGCACTTCCTCGAGTTCCGCGACGGCCTTTTCGTCTATCTGTTTCCTGCCCAGAAGGACCTCATCCAGCCGCCTGATGAAGCCGAAGCGCGTCTTCTTCAGCCCCTGACTCAGCCTTGCCGAAGCGGGTCCCTCATCTTCCGGGGTTGAGGCGGGGGCTTCCCGCAGCTTGGCTTGGAGTGTCAGATCCGGTTGAGGAGCCTCTTTTTCCGCGTGGGCCGCAACGCTCTCTTCCGCTCCGAAGAGTCGCTTGAAAAAGCCTTTCTTCTTGGTCGATTCTTCTGCCATGTGGTGTTCTTCCTGTACTACTAACGTTGAAAATCTTCGCGTGCCGCGAAGATTTTCGCCGAAATCGTCTCCAGCAGCGGGGGTCCGTGGCTGTTGTTCCCTGGCCGACGTCCGGGATTTCCGTGTCCGTAGAACCAACCGACCCCGCCATCGCACTGTACGGGGACCGAGAAAGGTTCACGCGATTTCCGGTTGCGGCTCCCAGCCGCCCCGTGGGGCCTCAGCAAGATTCAGGCCCGAGGTCTCTGCCGTGTCAGTATTTCTTCGGTGCCGGTCTCTAAGCGCGACCGACGGATTCATCCGTTTTCAGGAGTCCACCTGAAAGCCGGCCGCGGGACATTCCTTTGTGCATGGAGTTTTCCCCCGGACAGAGCATTTGCATAAGCCATAGCCGACTATTCCTGATTCGTCAACAGAGTGCGACACTGGGTTCTTGCCGGGGGCCGATCGTCCTTGGTTGGTATGAGGGGTTTCTCATGGCAGGGACCAACCCGGTGGCGGCAGAGTCTCGCACGGCACGCGCTCTTACTTTAAGAAATTACTTGAATCAGTTGAGATTATTGTGATATGTTATCATCATATAACCAAGGAGGTGACGAGTGTTCTGGCAATCCCGCACATCGAGCCTCATCGTGCCCAGAGAACTGCACGACCGTGTCGCTCGATCCTGCGTCCCCATACGTGAAGTGCCAAGCGAGGTGATCGCATTTCGGAGGCTTTCCGAGGTGAACGCCCACGTCGTTCAGGGTAACCGTGTTCCGGGAAGAAGACTCACCGCACAGGGTTCCGCAGAGATCACACAGCGGCTGGGAGCCGCGGCCAATAATCGTGTCGACCTTCCTCGGCTCGCACATGTTTCGATGGCGGGGCGGGTTGGTTCTGCACACATGGAAACCGCAGGCGTAAGCGTTCACCCGGAAGAAGAAGACTCACCGCACAGGCGCAGAGAGCACAGAGAATACGAAGAGAAACTCGCGAGTCTCTCGTGTAATAGTGTGCCGTTCCGGTTCAACTCTGTAGAAAAGCATAATTCTTTCAACTTCCTTTCTCTTTCTTCTCTGCGTCCTCTGTGTCTCTGCGGTGAACTCTTACCCGCAGGCTTTCCCCAGGGAAGAACCTCCGCAGACCGCTCTGCCGAAGCGCATTCAGACCACAAATCTTCGCAACCGGCGAAGAAACGGGAGAGTAGTACACATAAATCCAAGAGCCGCCTGTTCTTCGACCGCTGTTTCTCCGCGCTTTCTGCTGCTCTGTGGTGAGCTCTTTTCCCCGAACTGCACGTTGGCATCAGGATAGTATGCCCGAGCGTTTCAACACAGCCTTGATCGTCGCCCTTGCAACCGCGCTGGTGGGACTCTGGGCAATCCAAGGGCGGGTCGAGGCTCAAGGCCCTCCCTCATCCGAATCAGGACAATTCACTCTCCCGTTCGTGTGCCCGCCGACCGGTAACCCTTACTGGAACCTGGAGCGGTACAAACTCCGCGCACAAAGCCTGAGAGATCGCAGCGGCTGGGACAACCCGGTCAGAGCCCACTCGCGGGCGGCGTTAAGATATCGTGGGCAGTCTTCCAGCCGGCGGGAAGAATATGCCACTCCTGCGTCTCCCACTGGCGCACGCCACAAGAACAGTCATGGCATGACGCCACCACCTAGCATGAAAGTCACCGCCCGACATCCCGAGAACACGCGGCATAGTCATAACCACGAGATGTTTCAGAAGTTTTCGGAAAGGGGTCCGGGGGACAACCCTTTTTCAAATGGGTTTCCCCCGGAAGACTTTCATGGGAATTCTTCACAAACCCCGACAGACCGGTGCCAGATGACCGGTGAGCGCTACCGGTATGCCAATCCCTCAGGCATTCTCGAAGAGTGCGACATCCCTGCGGAGCACGTCTCCGACCGCGATGGGAGACGATCCTTGGCCGGCGACGCTGCCGATGAACGCGGCCGGGCGGCAGCCTGCCCTTCGGTACGTGCGCGGGCATCGGAAAGAGGCCCGAATCCCCTAAGCACCTCTCCTCGAACGGCAGGAGCGCGGAAACGGAGCACTCTCCCGGAAACGGAGCGGCATGACGGCATGCATGCGCGGGACGACCCACAGGGCACACCACACTGTCGTCACCCAACCTCGACGACGGCGGGGGCAGGGCACTTCTCTGCGGGGAGCGAGCAAGCCAAGCGAGATTCTGCCTTAGCGCCCCGCGTTGAGGACTGTCCGAGACCTCGCCCTCCCCTCGCGGTTCCCATCATGGGAGGGGAAGCCCAAACCCCTTCCCCTGGCGAGAGGCGTAAGGGTGAGGGGCGTCACGACTACTTCAAGGACAGCGGAGATCTCAAGGAGCGAGACCACTTGAGAGGCGCTGCCGCAAGCCCGCGCGTCACCGAAGCGCGTCGGTTCGACTCAAGGGCCCTCGGCCATGCAAGGTCGGCACATGTCGGAAGCGTCCCCAACCGATCCGGTGGAGGAGCTCGAGCCTCGGAAGCGTTCCCTCCTTTGGATACGCGTGCGGGAAAAGCCTACACCATCGTCATCGACCCGGGCCACGGAGGCAAAGATCCCGGAGCGGTCTCCCCCGATGGTCGGCTCAAAGAGAAGGACGTGACGCTCCGTATCGCGCATCACCTGCGGCGCATCCTGAACGTGACTCATCCTGACATCCGAGTAGTGCTCACACGGGAGAGCGACAAGACCGTCAGCCTCAAAGAGCGGGCAGTCCTTGCCCGGTCACGCAAGGGCGATCTCTTCGTCTCAATTCACTGCAACGCGGACGTGGAAGCGAGCTCACACGGCATCGAGACCTACTATTTCCACAAGGCCGATTCCAAAAAGGCCCTGGATGCCGCTGCGAGAGAAAACAACGTCCCCGTGTCGATGGTGAACGAGCTCCAGGCAGCGCTCGCGGACGTGGAGACGGTTGCCGTGAAGCCTCAATCCGAGCGCCTTGCCAGGACCGTGCACCGGAACGTCATCAGTCGTCTGCGGCCGGTGATCACATCCGGTGAAGACAGGGGCGTCCGGACCGCCCCGTTCAGTGTGCTCGCCGAAGTGGGGATGCCGGCGATTCTGGTGGAATGCGCGTTTGTCAGCAACGACCGTGACCGAGCTCGCTTGCTCCGTTCGGGGTACCACAGGTTGCTTGCGGAAGGGCTCGCTCAGGGTACGACGCAGTACCTGCGCGGGGAAGACCCGAAACTCACACTGAAGCGGTGAGGCCGGTGAGGCAGTAGGATTCGCCGCAGAGACGCAGAGCGCGCGGAGAAGTAGACGATCGATCCACAAAGGAACGAAGACACAAAGAAATCCACAGGGAGCTTGAGATTGCCGGAAGTTTGCCGTTCGGGGGTCAACGAGACGGCGAGCCCGGTTCCCCAAGCATGACGAAGGGTGCCCAGAATATGGGGTGCGCGTACTCGCCGTTGTTGACACGACGCAACTCGTGTCGCGCCTCCTGGAAGGCTTCGAGCTTGCTCTTTCCCTGGAGAAGCTTGGCGAAAAACGTCTCGGCTGTCCTGGTAGATGCCGTTGCTTCAGTGTTCCAGAGACTCATGAGCACCGTCCTGGAACCGGCCTGATGAAAGGCTCTCCCCACGCTCATCAGTCCCTCCCCTGGGAGGAGCGGTCCCAAGCCCGTGCTGGGCGCTATAAGTGCGACGACATCAGCGTTCATGGACTGTGTGGCGAGCCAGTAGTAGAAACCGGGAGGATCGGTACTGAGCATCAACGCAGGACCTGCGGACTCGGCTGCATCCTTGGACACCGCGTGCGTCGCGAACAGCAGTTTGCCATATTGGCCGATGCGTGGTTGGATCTCTCCTCTAAACCGGGTGAGGCTTGCCTCCTTGCCGCAATAGACGTCTACACGCTGCCCCTCATAAGAGCCCTGGAGGCCTCCGGCAGGAGCGTTCAGTCCCCCAGAGCGAATGTTGATTGCCTTGCCCTCGAACATGGTCCCCACGGTCTTCGCGAGATCCGCGGTCTCGGGCAATGCGGTGCTCAGTTCCTGGTCGCTGCACGAGTCACGCGACAGGAACTGAATCTCTCCCGACATGGCTGCCAACGCCTTATTCTTGCCGGCCTTGAACGCGGACCTGCCTGAGCCCGCGAGTACCCGCAGTTGCCGTCGCATCTCTTCGCGCCTGTCGGCCTTGACGTCCTCTTCGGACCTGCATTCCACGCGAGGGTGGGCCATGATGAGAAGTTTCTCGGTTGGGTGCGGCGCGTTTTTCCATCTTAGCCGCGCCAGCGCAAGAGCCCTGATGGACTCATAATATACGATCGGATTGCGATCAGCGAGAAACTTGATCTCTCCTGGTCTTGGTGCTTGACCTCTCGGGATGGAGCCCTCCGAAGCGTTCGTCACCAGGATTTCAAACGGGATCAGGGCGAGGCAATCGTCCGTTACTATGATTAGTGTCTCTTTTTCGGGAATCTGTTCAACAAAACCACGTACAAGCGAGTCATAAATCTTCTTGGCGGCCAACAGCCCTTGGTAATCCCACTCTCGGCGGGAGATTTCGCTTACCGTCGTCACTTCTCGGGATTCGATCTTGGCCCACACATCTCGCACGAACCCCTTTCGGACAAGGTCCACCTGTGTTTCAAGCGTCCGGCGGGCGAGGGGCACGTACGCGGCGTTGACCATCTTGCTCCCATGAGTGAGCCATCCGAGTACTGCCGTGTCGGTGACCTCGTACACGAGTGCCCATTCATTGTCCCTGACTTGAGAGTCAGGCAGATCAATGGTGCTCGCGAACCTCACGGTGTAGAAATCCCTGTCCTGGGCCTTGATCGCCTTTGCGACCGCGTCGCGTTGGCTTTTCAGGCGGGTTCGGGCGGTCTCGAGTCCCCTGATGCGGTTCGGGTTGTCTTTGCCGGCCACCGACTTCGCCAGTTGGAGATTCTTCGTCCTGAGCTGATCCTCGATGTCGTCGAGCTTCCGGACCAGTTGCCGGTCCACTATTGCCGTCCGGGACCACTGGCTTTTGGCGAGGCTGTCCGCGAATGCCCGGGCTTTGGTGCCCTCGGATGCGCGCAGCGCGCTCCGCCAGAGCTCAGTATCCTTCGCCGCGTGTCCCATCTGCTGTCGTACACGCGCAAGGCCTTCATATGCCTGCACGTGCTTGATACCGAGGACCTCTTCACCACTGAGAAACGTTCGCTTCCCCTCCGGATCGAGGCTGTCGAGGATATCCTCCGCGATGGTTTGGGCCTGTTGGAATGCCTCCTCGGCCTGGGGGAGTTCTCTGAGCTGTTCGTAGCAGAGTCCCATTCCGACACTCGCGAGGAACTGGTACTTGAGCAGTCTCGCGGCACGCGCCTCCCCATTGAGGGCCTTGAATAGGTCCAATGATTCCTTGTGCTTTCCTTCCAAGAAAAGGTGGCGAGCCCTCACGTAGTCCAGCAGAAACTTGTGGTTCCTGTTCGGTCTGGGGCTGCTTGTCAGCTCCTGTTCAGCCGCCCCGATGTATTCCGCAGCGGCTCTGAGGTCCGATGTGCGTTGCCCGGCGGAGAGCGGCTCACTGACGAATTGGGGCTTTTCCATGTGCACCAGTGCGGCTTTGCAGAGAATCTCCGCGGTGGGGGATCCTATCTCCCTCCGTAAGGAAATGGCCTTCCGGCAGTTGTCCTCCGCGTCCCGGAGTCGTTTCTCGGCTTGTTCCGGGGTCTCTTCAGGCGGTATCAGTCGGATCTTGGCATTCCCGATGTCCGCAAGGGTGTTGCTCAGGAAGAACCGGTCCCGAGCCTTTTCCTGCAGCTCTCTTGCCGATTCGTATGCGTCGAGCGCTGCCTCGAACTGACCGTAGTACTCGTAGAGATTCCCGAGGCGGAGGGTGAATATCGCGCTGTCCTTGTCGTTCCTGGCTTTATTGGCCACTTCTATGGCTGCAAGGGAGTTGTCCCGCGCCTGCCGGAACATCCCCTGATCCATCAACACAAGGGCGAGTTCCGATAGAGCTGTCGAATCTCCACTCTCCGCTCGTGCACGGAGCCTCGCCATTTCATCGGTGGGTTCAGGCGCAGGCTGAGGCGCAGCAGACGGCCGTGGCGGTGCTGAGGGATGTGTCGGCTCAGGCTGTCGAGACGGGGTCGAACGTCGCTGAGGCTTGGAAGGCTGGGCCGGTGCCGAAGGCCGAGCAGTCGTCACCGGCAGCGGCCCGGGATGGGTCCGGCACAGGGCCAGGGGAAAGGGGCCCTGCCTATCGCGAGCCGACATACGCGGCGACTGGCACCATCTTGTGGCTTCCCGGGTCTTCTCGTACACGTAGTTGTACAGCTCGTCCAGGCTCACCAGCCCGTTCTTGTCGGTGTCCGCAGCCCCCTTGAGTCCTTCGAGAAGATAATATGTGAAGACGCTATTCCCCAAGTCGGGCTTTTCCTGCGAGAGCTCGTCGGCACGAGAGGATAGGAGCAATACTCTGCCCTCCGAATCGTCGGACATGCGGGGACGGTTCTCATTCGCCTCTTGGGACGCGCGAAAGAAGTTCTCCGCGGCCCGTACAACCGCTTTGGTGTCTTGATCTGCAAAACCGCCGGCATGGCAGGCATCTGCGATCAGCAGCACTCGCTTCGAATCGAGTCTGGTGGTGAACCACTGGCGAGTCATGTTCACCGCACTGGAAGCCGGATACTCGGGATCGGAATCATACGTGAGGAAAAAGAAATCGTTCGGATAGGCCCGGTCACCCTGACCATGGCCGCTCATGAAGACCACCACCGTGTCGTCCTTGCCGGCCCGCCGAAGCGTGTAGTGGAGGTGTTTCTCCACCACTCCCCGAGTAGCTTGGTCGTTCACCAGGAGCTCAATGTGGACTTTTCGGAAGAGTTTGTCCTGGGTTCTCAGGAATGCCGCAAAGTCCTTCGCATCCTTGTCCGACACCCTGAGAGGAGGTATCTTGGGGTTCTCGTAATTGGAAATCCCTACCACAACGGCATAGAGGTCACCCTGCCCGCCTTCAACAGAGGCAGCCGGCTCAGCCCGCCTCACCGCCTTGTCGTCCGTCTGCGCTGTTGCCATGGTCGAGGGAAGAAGAAGTACAAGGAACACGAACACGGCCGGTGTCAACGCTGCTGGAGCGACTTGCCTCGGAAACTCCGACATGTGTCACCCCCACGGAGCTGTCGTCTTGCACACGTCACCCGCGGAACCTATCGGCCCATCATACCAATTGGTGGCTAGACAGGCAATTACTTGACGCGCGGCAGCCTGCGAGTGCGGGTTTCGACGACCTGAAGGCTGCTCCAGGACTCGGCTGGTGCCGTTCCGCTGGCGCGAGGAATGCCTCCACATCACGCTCCTTGATCGCCAGGGCGCTCCATCTCTGCAATCAGCCCGCGCAATGCGGACTTCACCTCTGCCTGCGTCTTGAACACGCGGGCAATGTCGGGGTCGAGAATCACGACCAGGGAACCTTCCGAAACACCGGGAGCAAAGCGGTTGGGTCGGACCTTGTCGTAATCGACATTGTACTCCTCAGCCAAGTCATCGTCGTCGACCGGGACCCTATCGGAACATGACTCGTCTTTCATAGTCCCTCCTTTCCTTGGAGGTTGCCTGCCGCGCGCTGATTATCCGCAGTGTGTTCTCGCGTTCGGCGAAGGACACAAAGAGCAATCTCTGACGAAACGAGTGTCCTATGATAATCTCGCGTTGCTCGACCTCCGAATGCATCTCGTCTTCACGAATCACTGCAAGCGGATTCGCGAACACCGTCCGGGCTTCTTCGAACGATACCCCGTGCTTGATCAGGTTCCCGGCAGCCTTAGCTGAGTCCCACGTGAACTCGGGACCTTCGCGGCCACGCTGGGACATTCCACCTCCTTTATAGTACACCGCGGCGGTCAGTGCTGCAAGCACAAGGAAGCCCTGCCCTCGGAAGCCGCCACGTATGGGCGGCCGCGTTCACGAAGAACACTCGGAGGTGGTATGGGCCGCTCCCGGTCGTCCCTACTTCCCGGGAGACGGCCGAGGCTTGTGGGGCCCGGTGCGGCTCGTCTTTGCCGCGGTGAGGTACTGTCCCAGCCAGGCCATACAGAGGATGTTCAGTCCCAACCCGCCGAATTCCAGGAGCTTGGTGAGGCCCGGGTTCAGGAAGCCTTCCGCGGAGAGACGGAGCACGTGCATCACCAATATGGGCGTGTCGATCAACAGGAACGTCATCGCCATGCCCGCTGCGCCGCTCCGCTCGTTCCAGAGCCGGACCGCCAGAAAAAAGGCCGGGATAAACGCCAGAGCGAAGTAGGTTATCTCCACTTTCACGGTGATCGTTGAGGACGGTTCGTCCGTCCCGATCATATAGAGGTAGCAGATGTACAGGAAACTCTTCAGATAAAGCCAAAGTCCCCCAAACCACAAAGCCAGGGGAAAATCCGGGTCAAGACGCCGCTCGGGGAACCATTCATTCAGGTATTTTCTCACCACACTCATGATCGACCACTCTCGTTTCCGTCGTATGCATAGAGGGGAAATCGTCGGCAAAGGTCTTCGACCTCCCCTTTGACGCCGGCGATCATCCGATCATCTCTGGGGTTTGTCAACACCTTCGCGATCATGTCTGCGATGTGGTTCATCTCATCGGGCCCCATGAATCTGGTGGTGAGCGCAGGAGTTCCTATGCGAATGCCTGATGCCTTGGTCGCAGGAAGGGGGTCGAACGGGATGGCGTTTTTGTTCACCGTAATTGACGCGCGTTCCAGATACTCCTGGGCCTCTGCGCCGGTCAACCCCGTGCCTGTGAGATCGATCAGGGCCATATGATTGTCGGTACCACCCGACACCAGACGGAATCCGTGTGCGAGAAGTCTCTCCGCCAATGCCCTACAGTTCCGGATCACCCTTCGTTGGTAGTCGCGGAACTCTTCGGATGCCGCTTCTCCAAGAGCGACCGCCTTGGCCGCGATTACGTGCATGAGAGGCCCGCCTTGCATGCCGGGGAAGATGCACGAGTCCAGAGCAGAGGCGAACTGCTCTCGACACATCACAAGGCCGCCCCTCGGACCTCTGAGGGTCTTGTGCGTCGTGGTGGTCACGAAATCCGCGTCCGGAAACGGCGACGGATGCTCCCCCGCGACGATGAGACCCGCAATATGCGCGATGTCGGCCATGAGTACCGCGCCGACTTCCCTGGCTATCTCTCCGAAGATGCGGTAGTCGATGATTCTCGGGTACGCGCTCGCTCCCGCGATAATCAGTTTCGGTCTGTGGGTCCGAGCCAGATCTCTTATCTGGTCGAAGTCGATCCTGTGATCATCGGGCCGGACCGAATAGGGGATCACCCGGTAGATCTTGCCGGAGAAGTTCTTGGCATGCCCCATCGAAAGATGCCCGCCATGAGCGAGATTCATTCCCAGGTACGTGTCGCCGGGATTGAGCACGGTGAAAAAGACCGACATGTTTGCCTGCGTGCCGGAATGAGGCTGCACGTTCGCGTGCGGGGCGTTGAAGAGCTTCTTCGCTCGTGCACGGGCCAGTTCTTCCACCACATCAACGTTGACGCATCCTCCGTAGTAGCGCTTACCGGGGTACCCTTCCGCGTACTTATTCGTGAGAATGCTTCCTTGCGCTTGCATCACCGCGATTGAGGTAAAATTCTCCGACGCGATGAGTTCCAGGCGATTGGTTTGGCGAGCTTCCTCTTGCCGAATCAGGCGGAATATTTCCGGGTCGGCCTGTTCGAGAGGGGTCATAATGTTCCTTTGCATGAGACTGAGCCCAATGGTGCAAGGTTGGGGTTCGGCGACCGGGCACCGTACGTGTGTATGAGAAGACAACGCGAAGCTCCTGACTCGGAAGTGTGGCGGCGCTCGATGAGACGCTAGATCCGCTTGAAAACCAGGCTCCCGTTCTGTCCGCCAAAGGCGAAGCTGTTCGAGAGCGCGTACCTGATCTCCCGAGAGACGGCCTTGTTCGGAGTATAATCAAGGTCGCACTCAGGATCCGGCTTTTCCAGGTTGATGGTGGGAGGAACGATGCCTCTCTTCATCGCTTCCACGCAGTAAATGGCCTCAACTGCGCCCGCGGCTCCGATCAGATGTCCGGTCATCGACTTGGTCGAACTGATCGCGAGCTTGTGCGCGTGTCCTTGGAACAGCCTCTTGATCGCAAGGGTCTCCATCTTGTCGTTGAGGTCGGTGGAAGTACCGTGTGCATTGATGTAGTCGATCTGGTCCGGTGAGACGCCGGAATCGTCCAACGCCGCTTTCATGGACCGATATGCCCCTTCTCCGGCCGGATCGGGCATCACGTAGTGGTACGCGTCCGATGAGCATCCGTACCCGACGATCTCGCCGTGGACCCTCGCCGAGCGCCTCTCCGCATGTTCCTCGGATTCAAGGACCATCAGCCCCGCGCCCTCTGAAATGACGAATCCGTCGCGATCTGCATCGAACGGCCGAGAAGCCTTTTCCGGGTCATGGTTCTTCTTCGAGAGAGCCCGCAATGCATTGAACGCGCCGATGGAAAGGGCGCAGATCACCGCTTCCGCGCCACCGGCGACCACCGCGTCCACTCTCCCTTCCCTGACCAGGCGGAATGCTTCCCCGATTGCGGTGGTCCCTGAGGTGCACGCATTGACCACCCCGAAGTTGGGTCCTTTGAACCCGTACTTCATGGCGATCATCCCCGGTCCGAGGTTAATGACCGCTTTGGGTATCAATAGGGGATGTAGAGCCCTTGGGCCTTTTGCTCGCATCACGTCCGTCCCGTCCTGCACCGTGATGAGACCTCCCATGCCCGAGCCGAGCACCACTCCATAGCGGTAAGGATCTGCGGGCGGGCATTCGAGGCCGGCATCGGCCACCGCTTCGCTCGCAGCCACCATGGTGAACTGCTGGTAGCGGTCCATTCGGCGGAGTTCCTTCTCAGAAACGTGTCCATTCGGGTCGAACTTCCCGCGGACCTCTCCCGCGATCTTCGTCAGATGGTGCGAGCAGTCGAAAAGAGTGATCGGTCCGATACCGGATCGTCCCGCCTCGATGGCTTGCCAGTTGGCGGCCACACCTCCGCCGAGGCAGGTCACCATTCCCATACCTGTGATAAGCACTCTCTGGGCCAAGGCACCCTCCGCGCGCGCAGCAAAGCCTCCGCTTCACTGCCTTCTATACGGCTGCTGCGCGTCTGTCTTTGATGAAATCGGCCACGTCTTTGACGGTGCGGATCTTTTCCACTTCTTCGTCGCTGATCTCGATGTTGAACTCGTCCTCCAAGAGGGCGATCATATCGTAGATGTCGAGGGATTCCGCTCCCAGGTCTTCCACGATCTTGGAGTCCAACATGATGTTCTCAGCCTTGACGTCCACGAGGACTTCGCTTACCAGTTCCACAACTCTTTTTTCCACATCATCCATTTCGGCCATTCCTCCGGAAGCTTCATTTCATGCGCGTGCGCTGGGCTTGTACGCACTACCGATGCTGCACGCTCCAACGGCACAGGGACTACTTACGGTTCAGCGGGATCTTCCGTCCAGGCCAACAACCAACGAAAAAGTCACCAAGACACGAAGAAGTCAAAACACCTTTCTCAGGCTTCCGCTCCTGGGAACAGCCTTTCTTGGTGTCTTTGTGTCTTGGTGGTTCCTTGGTCCTGCAATCCGGCCGAACGCGTACGCGACTACATGTACAGTCCCCCATTGACTCTGATCACCTGGCCGGTGATGTACTCGGCCATGGGTGAGCACAGGAACAGCACCGCATGCGTCACGTCTTCGGGTCTGCCCATCCGGCGGAGAGGGGCGTGCTGACGGATCGCGTCGAGCTGTTCTTGCGTGAGGTGTTCGCTCATACCGCCTTGGATAATCCCCGGAGCCACCGCGTTCACCAGGATGTTCCGTGGCGCGAGCTCTCTGGCAAGGGCCTTGGTCAGACCGATCAGCCCCGCCTTGGACGCGGAGTAGTTGACTTGACCGGCGTTTCCCGCTTCCCCTGCGGTGGAGGAGACGTTGACAATACGTCCCTCCCGTTTTCTAATCATGAACTTACTCACCGCGCGGCAGGTCCGGAAGGCCCCTGAAAGATTGGTGCCGATCACCTCGTCCCAGTCCGAGTCCTTCATTCTCCCCACGAGGCCGTCCCTGGCAATCCCTGCGTTGTTCACGAGGATGTCGATCGAGCCGTTTTGTGCCACTATTCGGGCCAGGGCCTGATCCGCTGCGGTGGAATCGGCCACGTCAAAGGGGAGTGGCTCCGCATTCCCACCGGATTCACGGATCAGCGCGCAGGTAGCGCCTGCGTCCTGTTCCGAGCGCGCATTCACGTACACAAAGGCCCCGGCAGCGGCGAGTCCCCGGCAGATGGACCTGCCGATCCCCCTGGAACCTCCCGTGACCAATGCGATCCGACCATCGAGCGAGAGAAGGGAGGCCAGTTCTTGGTTCATGGGGCAGCCTCTGCCAGTGCGCGTATGCCGGACGTATCGGATATGTTGATCCCCTGTGCGGTCTTGTCGATACGTCGCAAGAGCCCGGTGAGCACCTTCCCCGGTCCCACTTCCAGGAACCGGGTTGCGGGGGCGGCTTGTCGCATGGTCTGGACGCACGCAGTCCAGCGCACCGGCTTGACGACCTGCTCCACGATGAGTTGCCGGCATTCGTCTGCGGACCGGGGATATGTGGCCCCCGTTACGTTCGATACCACCGGAAACTGCGCATCTCCCAGGGTGACGTCGTGCAGTGCCTCTTCCAGTTTCCCGCGAGCCGGTTCCATGAGACTGGTATGGAACGCGGAAGACACCGGCAACATCACCGTCCGAGTGCGTTTCTCCGTCTTGACCGCGGCCATTATCCGATCCAGCGCGGGAAGATGCCCTGAAACGACCACCTGATCCGGCGCATTGAAGTTTGCCGCATCGAGCACGTCCTCGCCGCGGTGTGCGAGCACCAAGTCCAGGACCCGCTCTTCCGGTAGGCCTATGATTGCCGCCATGCCGCAGGTTCCCGCGGGTTGTGCCTGGTCCATCCCTTCCGCACGGACCTTGATGAGCTCAAGAGCCTGCGCGAACCC
Source organism: Thermodesulfobacteriota bacterium (assembly GCA_040755955.1). Classification (GTDB taxonomy): domain Bacteria; phylum Desulfobacterota; class Desulfomonilia; order Desulfomonilales; family Desulfomonilaceae; genus JBFMAA01. Next base: position 35,255 of record JBFMAA010000022.1, on the reverse strand, counting down.
GAGCATCCCCGATGCCACCAGCGCGCAGAACTCGCCCACCGAGTGGCCTGCTGCGATGACCGGAGCCAAGGGGTAGTGTTCCTGCAGGACGTGCCACAGGGCCATGGAATGTACAAAGGTCGCCGGCTGGGTATAGATGGTTCTGTTGAGCTCATCCCCACGTTCGCCGGCCATGACGCGTGAGAGCGCGAAGCCCAGAAGATCGTCGGCCTTCTGGAAAATCTCTCGCGCGCCCGCGAATTCGCGCACCAGATCGTGCCCCATCCCGGCAAACTGCGACCCCTGACCTGGAAACATCAGTGCGTACGAGCAGTCATCGCTGTCTTTGGCGGTGGTCATACGGGTGCGCTTATTCCTCGGTTTCGATCACTGTTCTGCCCTTGTAGAATCCGCAATTCGGGCATATCCGGTGAGGTTGCACGGGTTGCTTGCATTCGGGGCAATTGGACAGGTTTACGGCGGTCAGAGAGTGATGGGTACGGCGTTTGTCCCGCCTCGTTCGGGAGATGCGTTTCTTGGGTACTGGCATAACGGTTCCTTTTTTCCTCTCTCAGGTCGCTCGTGACACGGTGCCTGCGTTCCCAGACACGTACATATCACGGATTGAGCTTCTTCTTCAACTCGGTGAGCGCAGCCCAGCGCGGATTGACTGATTCCTGTGCATCGCACCGGCATTCGGGACTCCCCACGAGCGATCCACATTGGGGACAGAGCCCTGGGCAGTCCGCCCTGCACAGGGGATTCATCGGAAGATCCAACAGGAACTCCTGGAGCAGTGCTTCTGCCGGGTCCAGATCGGGGCCCTCGAACAGAATTGCCTCTTCGTCGGGTTCGACGGAGTCGTCCACATGCGCCACACGACGAAACACGAGGTCTACATCGAGTGGTCTCTCCTCTTCGAACCGTTCGAGGCACCTCGCACACTGGAGGCTTGCCCTGCCCCGCACGGACCCGACAAGGAAGACGAGCTCGCCGTCTCTCACCACGCGCACACGTCCGGTGATACGGGGGTCTATCTGCACGTCTTCGACGGGCTCCGACGCGTCGCGCAGCTCTCCCAGTACCGGTTGTTCGCCGTCGAAGAGGAGGTCCTTGCCTCCCTCGGGGATTTCGTCTACTTTGATGATCATGCCGCGCCGGTTCGGTGGAGCTTCAATCGAAACTTTACATTTATATCTCGGGAATTTCGCAAGTCAAGGAAAAACGTAAGAGTTCACCACAGAGACACAAAGACACAGAGAAATCCTGCCATTTTCGCTTCAGAAGGCCAAAGGGGCGAGAAGGCCGCCAACTGCCTTTCTCCTTTTGCGTAGAACCGGCTGGCCCCGCCATCGGTCTCCATGCCGACCGACGAAGGTGGACACGAATTTGGTTGCGGCTCCCAGCCGCCTTTGCGTGCTTCTCGACACGACTTCCTCTTGTCCCCGGTGGACGCTTACGGCAAGACGTCGGATGAGCCATGACACAGAAGATCAGACTGCTCGATGAAGCCGTCATCAACCGCATTGCAGCCGGAGAGGTGGTCGAGCGCCCTGCTTCGGTGGTCAAGGAACTCCTGGATAACTCCATCGATGCGGCTGCGGGCTCGATTCGCATCGACATCGAGAAAGGCGGCTCCAAGCTGGTCCGCGTGCGGGACGACGGCTGCGGCATGAGTCGCGACGACTGCTTGCTGAGCCTGGAACGGCATGCCACGTCCAAGCTTACCTCGGAAGCGGATCTCGTGCGCATCTCGACCCTGGGATTCCGAGGAGAGGCCCTTGCCGGCATCGCGTCCGTGTCGCGGCTGACCCTGCTGAGCTACGACGGCAAGGCCGAAGAGGGCACGCACATTCGAGTCGAAGGAGGCACGATCCGCGCGGTCGAACCGATCGGCATGGGGAAAGGGACCGTCATCGAGGTGCGAGATCTCTTCTTCAACACGCCGGTCCGTCGGAAGTTCCTCAAGAGCCACAAGGTGGAGGCCGGCCACATCGAGGAGTTCGTCACCAACGTGGTGCTCGCGTTCCCCGGTGTGGGGTTTGTGTACGCGGAGGACGGTCGAGTCAAGATGGACGTTCCTCCTACCTCTTCGACCTTCGAGCGTGTCCGGATGCTCTATTCCAAGGATGTCTGCGAGAATCTTTCAGAGGTGGACTACGAGGTGGACGAGGTGCGGCTTCACGGATACGTGGCCAGACCCCCCTACGCACGGTCCAACAGTAAGGCCGTACTCCCGTTCGTGAACGGAAGAGCCGTCCGGGACCGGCTCATCGGAGCTGCCATCAGCCGTGCGCTTGCCAACATGACCGAGCGCGGACGGTATCCGCTGGCCATACTCTTTCTGGATCTGCCCCGGGACTGCGTCGACGTGAATGTGCACCCCCAGAAAGCGGAAGTGCGTTTTGTGCACCCGCAGAAGGTGTTCGACGTCATACTCAACGGGATACACAAGGCGATTTGCGGGGCTCCGTTCGGACCGCCTCCGGGGTATCGGGAGCCGATCTTCCCCCTGTCGCCGGTGAGCTCCATGGCCCGTCACCTTTCGGAACCGAAATCGGACGAGCCTGAGCAGCCTTATCCCGTGGTGCCGGCGGCCCGTGAACCCGCTGCGCCGCGGCAGACCCAACCGGAGGTGACAGGTGAAGGCGGCAAGCGCGCTCCGTCGCCACAGATTCAGACGGAGTTCCTTCGCGTGGTTCCGGGGAAGTTCGAGTCGCTCGGCATCGTGGGGAGCCTGCCCGGCTCGTTCGTGATCCTCCACAGCGACGACGAGCTGATCGTCTTGGACCACCATGCAGCTCACGAGCGGATACTCTTCGAGGACCTGCGCAGAGCCGATGCGCACAGGGGCGTGGTCGAAGCTCAGGAGCTGCTGATTCCCAAGGTACTGGAGTTCTCGGCTCTGGAAGCACGGACGTTGGCTTCGGTTCTGGACGTGCTGCAGCGCATCGGCTTCCGCGTCGAGGAGTTCGGGGAGGCTTCCTTCGTGGTGAAAGCAGTACCGACCCCGTGCGACCGGGCCGACCTGGATGTGCTGTTCGGCGACCTGGTCCGGGGCATGCTCGAAACAGGCCACCATGGAGACCCCGAGGCTCGAAAAGACCAATTGCTCAAGAATCTCGCGTGCAAAGCCGCAGCCAAGGAATCGAAAAAGCTGCACGTGGAAGAGATCCGGTCACTCCTCAGGGACCTGGATCGAGTCGGGTCCATCGAGGTGTGCCCCCACGGCCGACCCATCACCGCGCGCTTTCCGCTCAAGGAAATCCGCAAGAAGCTGGGCAGGTCCTGAGGCGGGAAAGAAGGAAAGACTCTGGGGGAAGGGGCGTTTTGAAAAACGCCCCTTCCCCCAGAATTCACATTTCTCTTCCACTGCTGCTACCTGCCGCCGGTCACGCCCAGGGTGAAGCTGTAGCTCAGAATGGATTCCGCTCCGTCCGAGTCTTTTGCCGTGACTCGCACGCCGAATCTGCCCGTGGTGCCTTGGGGGAAGGTCCAGGAGATGGTGCCGTCAGGGCTTAGCTTCATGCCTTGAGGGCCCTCCTTGAGCTCCAGAGTCACGGGTTTTCCGTCCGCATCCTGGGCCTCGACCTTGGCATGGTAGGAGTTCCCGTCGAGTTTCTGCTGTCCCACCTTCACGGAAGGCGCGGCTTTGCTGCACACCACGGAGACGAGCTTGGCACGTCCTTCCTTCCCGTTCGAGTCGTAGGGGATGGCTCTGGCAGAGACCTTGTTGCCCGCTTTGACGGGTGTCTCGATCTCGACGGGGGGGCGATCCCTGTCGTATTCCACCTGTTTGACCAGCTTGTCATCGATGAAGGCTTCGACTCGGGCTCCGGGGGACGCGGTGCTGAGCTTCACCACGATCGAGACCTTGTCGCCGCTCTGGGGTGGGTCCGGTTCGATCCTCAGGTCCTCGATGAGCTCTTCGGGGGGTTCGGTCTTTGCCCAGGCTTCTTGCCAAGCTCCCCACGCCACCAACCCCGCGAGCGCGAGTACGATCACCAACACTCTCACACGTTCCGATGAAAGTCTTCCGGGGGAAACCCTTCTGCAGAGGGGGTGTCCCCCGGACCTCCTTCCGAGAACTCTTAGAATATTGCATGGTTCTGCCCATCCGAGGAGTTCTCGAACTGTCGGGCCGGGACTTTCATCCTTCGTTGTGGCGGCAAGGCATGATTGTTCTTGTGCAACAGGTCTCATGTTGTTTGTCCTTCCCTTTCTCGTTGGCTCACCCCTCGGAGTCCGCGGCTCCAAGGAGAGAGTCTACCACAGAGCCGCTGCCAATAATCGCACCGACGGTCCTCGGCCGCATGCGGTCCGCCGGGAGGTGAGTTGGTTCTACGCGGGTCCGAAAAGCCGCTTGTCGTCCACGTAGCACTTCAACAAGGCCCAGTGATGAACCGGCTCCGGCCGGAAATCTTCGCAGCCCGAAAAGAAATCGAACTCCAGTGGTACAGATACCTGTTCCCGCGGAGATTCGCAAGTGCATTCCACCCGCGTGCGCTCAAGGTCCGTGACTGTTCGGGGCATCTCCCGAGGTGGGGCGAGAAGGCAAACCACAAAGCACCACGACCTCAAGAAGTTCCCGGGCCATCCGCGTCATCAGGGTGACGACAAGTCGCGTTCTCCGTGTCTTAGGGCTTGCCGCGAAATAACCCTGTCATCTCGCGTGCTCCCCTTCCGTGGGTTGAAACCCATGTCTATTCAGAGTGCGCTCATCAGGGCGCGGGCCTCTTCTGCCCTGAAAGGGCAACCCGTGAATAGCCGTAGGTTTCAACCTACGGTGGTGAAGCGAGTGAATACTGTTCTCTAATTCACCGTGGTTGCAAGGCTTGTTTTGCCGCGGGCCCTTAGTGTTTGGGTGATTCCTTCTCCTGTCCCCAGGCTAAGCGCTGAAGCTATTTCTTCGCTTCACGTGGCGTGAGGAGCTCCACGAGTTCCGGTGGAGGGGTCGTCTTCACGCGCACGGTACCGTTCTTGATATTGACCGAGAGATCACTGCCCCGATCCCCTTGCGTGTCTTCCAGAATGTCGCCTTCTATCTCGATGAACGGTTCCCGAAACATGGAGAGGGCAGTCCTCCCCGCGTTGTCCATGGCGGAGACATCAGCTCCTTTGCTGAAGAGCAGTTGTACGAGGCTCTTGCAGCGGGCTGCATCGTCCTCTCTGAGAGCCGGCGAGCCGTACGTGGCTTTCATGTCGATGCCGGCAGTTCTCCGTTCAGCACCATCGAGACTCCCGGATGGGGGAGCAGAGTCGGTGGGCCGTTGAAACCGCGGGCTTAGAACTGTCATGAGCGCCGTGCGTCCATCCTTGTCCTTCGCGTTGACGTCTGCACCTCGCTCCAAAAACAATTCCGCTACCTCGGGTCCGTGTTTCCGATGGACAGCTATCGCGAGCGCGGTTAATCCGTCCTTGTTCTTCGCGTTCACGTCCGCACCCCCGTCCAGAAGCATCTTCACCGTCTCCGCGTCCCGATCCGGAACAGCCTCCATAAGTGCGGTCCAACCCTCATTGTCCGCTGCATTTACATCAGCCCCCCTGTCCACGAGCACTCTTATGACACCGGGTTCGCGATTCCCCCAAGTGATGCGCACCGGTTTTCCCTCGTTGTCGCGGGCATTCAGTTCTTGCGTCCTGCGTGTGCAGGCTGCAATGATAAGAGCCGTCCAGCCGTGTCTGCCTATGGCATTCACATCGACTCCCTTGTCGAGAAGCTCCTGAAGTTGCTTCACGTCGTTTTGTAGCGCTGCTTTGAGCAGTGCCTCGGTCTGATCCTCGTCCGCCGCGAAACAACTCATGATCAGCGCGGCCACGAAGGCCGTTACGACTCCCACGATCTGGATTTTGTGCATTACCATTCTCCCCGTCGACAATCGTTTGACTCGTGAATCCCGTTTGCCGGATCCCAGTTCCCCGCGCTCGCCGGCACCAACCGAAGGGAGCGAATTGGCCGGGAATATTCTCCGGATTCGGGCGGATGTCAAGAATTTCATGTGCGGATTATCACGCACACCCACAGCCCGGGCGGCACCACTCGGAAGACTGCACGCAGGGAATAATCATCTTTCCTCTGGGCGTCGGATGTGACATCTTATGTAAGGAGGGCTTCCTCCGCACGACGGGGTTCCCATGGCAGACCAAGAATACCGGATAAAGCTCTACGGGCACAGTGACGAAGACGCCGAGGCCTTCTGCGACAAGGCTTCACGACTGCTGGGAGTGGACCCTGCTCAGTTCCGGCGGCTGCTCGCTCGCAAACCGGTCATTGTTAAGGGAGGCCTCGAAAAGGACAAGGCAGTGCGCCTGCTGAGAGGGCTGAAGTCAATCAATGCGCTGGCAATCATCGAGGCTGAAGACGGAGCCGTCCCTGACGTCGACCTGCAAGCCGCATACGGATCGCACGCATCGAGAGTGTTCCCCACTGCGAAGGCCAGGGCTCAACCCGACGTGGTCCCGCAGGCCGAGAAGAAGGAACAGTGGCGTTTCCGTATCTGGACAGGGCTCTTGATCGGGGTCCTCGGCGTCGCGGTCATAGTCGGAGGCGCCGCGTATTTCTTCTCCTACCGCCATGTGAGGCAGGACGTAGCTCGCATGGACAAGGACCGTAGCGAAAGATCCGGTGCGATTCGGGCACAAAAGGACGCCGCGGAACTGGCCGAAATCGAAAGGGAGATCGCCCGACTCAGGCGGGAGACTCAGCGCGTCGAAACGCTCATCGAGGGTCTCAGGACAGAAAAAGCCTACCGGGACCGAGCCGTGGCCAAAGCGTACAACGATAACCTCGGGAGAGAATCCACGGAGCTTATCCTCAGACGCAGACAAGCGGAACAGACCAACGCGGAACTGAAAGAAGCCCAGCAGCTACTCAAGGACTTGAAAACCAGGCTCGCGCAAACCCAGGACCGCCAACAACGCCTGGCGCACTGAGCCGTACCGGTTGGCATGGAAACAGGAATTCCGGGGGAAACCCTTTTTCTAAAAGGGTTTCCCCCGGAAGACCTTGAGTTGAATTTTCGGAAATTACTTTTGAGAACCGGCATAGTATTTGACGAGGGCTTCGTATTGGCCCTCAACGGCGTCCCTGAGAGCCCCGAAACGCAGACTTTCGGGCCTGTTTCCGCATGTGGCCGCGTTCGCTGCCAGTATGCCGTAAATCTTGCCGAGGCTCACCGTGATTTCTTCCGCTCCGTGGCGATACCACGGGCTGATCTTCGAGAGCCGCGCCCCCTCCTGCTGCAGAAAGTCCCTGGTGGCCGGCTGAAAGCACCGCGGCGGATCGTCCATTCCCCAGCAGATCAGTACGTAATAGTTGGGCCACGGCCGCGTGAGCACCATGTGCCTCAACTTGCTCACCAGCTCAGGCCGCACCTTCCCGTAGGCATACTGGCTCTGCAGCGCTTCCGTGCGAGTCCGGGTCTCGGTGTCGGGGAACCGCAGGCTGGTCAGGTTCACGGTCTTCAGCATCTCTCCGAACCGGGCGGAGTCGGTCCGGGCAAGCACCATGGAATAGTCGTCGCCATACAGGCACCCCCATTTTTTGCTTCTCAAGAGCATCATCGCAAGCCCGAAATCGTACGGGTCGGTAGAGAGTATGGCAAGGTCTGCCCGGTACCGGTCCAGCAGGGCGAGCCGTTGAGACTCGGATCCCTCTCTGACCCCCATCACTGCGAAGTAGTCCCGGATTATCTCAGGCGGATAGAGCGACTGGTCCCTCGTGTCCATGAACACCCGTATCCCCGGCGCGCGGCACAACACGAACGTCGAAAGCTCCCACCCCACGACCGCGTTGCCGGTGATCCGGTTCTCTCGGATAAAGCGTATCAGGTGCGGTGAAAACGTGTCGTAACTCATCAGGTCCCGCACCAGCGGTCGAGACGGCCGCAGCGGGTTGTCCGGGAGATACGGCACCATCGAAAAGCGATAACACGCCCATCCTGTGCTCACACAGAGCAGCAGCGTCGCCGCGGTCATCCCGCCGATGATCCGGACTCGCCGGCCTCGGAAGAAGTCCCGGATATCCTGCGCACAGAGACTCAGCAGAAGCGCGGCCAAAGGAACACACGTGAAACCGGCGAAGAGTATCATCCGCCGGAACCGGCACGAAAGCACGATGATCCCGACCACTGCGGCAACTTCCACGGCCAACGGCTTCCACCTGCACGCAGGCCGGAAAGCGGACATTGCCGGATCGTCTCGTCCCATGGTCACGCGCCTTGAAATTCGCGAGATACCTGACGTGGACTGCGCGCCCCTCTCCTTTCTCTTTCCCGCCAGGGGAGAGGGTTTACCATTCCCCTCCCTTGATGGGAGAGGCAAGGGGAGGGTGAGACTCTCCGCAGTTGTCGGCGCACGGTGCCGCAGCGGCTCGAACTCGCCCGGCGGGCAACTGATCGAAGCCTTCCCCGCCAACCGTGACCCTGCCAGCCACACGCAAGACACGGTCAGTAATCCGAGAAATACCAGGTAAGGAAACACACTGCCCGAGCCCAGAGGCCGCACCATGTGCTCCGGAGACCACAGAGGAAGCCAATCGGCCGAGTTGGCCGTCACGAGCCCCGCTCCCACCTGAATGAACGGCATCAGAATGTTCCGCAGACCAAAAGGGGTCAGAGTCGCCAACAGTACGAGCGTCCCCAGAAAGACCAGCGACCATTCGATGCACGTACGCAGCTCTCCCCGATCAGGATGCGCAGCCTGGACTGCTTCGGGCCCCGGCGATCCGGTCACGCGCAACCGGTTACCGATGTACGCTGCCCACTCGAGGATTACCCGAAATCCGAGCAGGCCCATCCCGAACATGAACGAGCCGTGACAATTCCCCCACAAGGTCATGACCGCGGGAATCGCCGCGACACGTATGGCCCTGTGTGTGCTACTCACACCAGGTCGCTTTCCGAAAGGTAAGATTCCGGGGGAAGGGGCGTTTTGCAAAACGCCCCTTCCCCCGGAATTCGCATTCACATGAGAAACACTCGGAGGCCGCTCCGCGTCCCAAAGGAGCAGGCCGAACCACACGAAAAGGAATACCCCGAAGTTTTCGGCTCTGATGGTGAGGAACGGGGCTGAGGCCATCACCCCGACATAGCCGGCGAGCAAAGACGCACCGGGAGTCGCTCCGATTCTGCTGCAACGCACACTCACCAGCGCGACGCAGCCGAGCAAGAGCAGAACTTTCCAGATCACCGGACCAAGATCGCCCAGAGCCTCGTACGACAGGTACAGGAGCAGGTGACTCAACCATGCCTGATCCGTCCAGAGCCCCCCGGTCGCGGTGAACGACCACCTATCCGGTCCGACGGGATAGCCCTCCCATGTCTGCCTCCCCGCGGCGATGCCGAGGAAGAGGTCCGAGTTCAGGCCGGTGTTGGCACCCGCCATAACACAGGCAAACCCGACGGAAACAACCAGGAAGAACACCGCGAACCGGGTCGCGGATGTGCCTTCTCCGGCCGTCCTGAGCGCGGACTCGCTCACTTACAGTGCCCCGCATTGAAGGTTGCGGAAGATCTCACCCTCCCCTTTCCCCGGCCATCAAGGGAGGGGAAAAGCAAGCCCTCTCCCCTCGCTGGCGAGGGTTTCCGAATCCCGCTCCCCTGGTGGGAGGGGGCAGAGGGAGGGGGATAACTGCCTGAAATGTCGAATTCCGCTGTCGTCAAGTGAGCGCCTATGGGGTGAGGGAGTTCTTGATCACCTGGACAAACGCGCGAATTGCAACGCGCATGACTATTGTGCTCCCATTGGTAACTACGGTCGCATGTGCCGGCAATCCGAGCGAGGAACACTGAAGAGCCCAAGAGATGTTCTCTCGCAACGGACGCAGATCACGCAAATGAAGGGAGAATTCCTTTGCGCTCTTGGCGTGCTTGGCGAGAGTGGCTCTTCGTGGGGTCAAGCGCGTGACCGTACCTCGCAACGGCTCTACTCGGCCTTCTCGTTGCGCGAAATGACGTCCTGGAGTATTTGGGAAAGTTGGTTCCCGTCATACGGTTTGGGGAGCACTCCTTGGAACCCGTAAGCCTCATAATCGGCCATTACCGGATCGTTGCAGTACCCGCTGGACACTATGGCCACCACCTCAGGGTCGATCTCTTTGAGCCTACGTATTGCTTCCTTGCCTCCCATGCCGCCGGGAATGGTCAGGTCCATGATCACGAGATTGAAGCGTTTCCCCTTTTTCAGCGCAGTCTTGTACTGTGAGATCGCCTCCTCTCCGTTCCTGGCCAGGGACACATCGAAGCCAAGACAGGAGAGCAGCTCACCCGCGAGGTCCCTGATAATCTCCTCGTCATCCATCACGAGTATCCTGCCGTGAGCGGCCTGCACAGGGAGCGCCTTGCAGACGGCAGTGCTCGCTTTGTCCGAGGAGGCCGGCAGGTAGAAGTGGAATGTCGTGCCGACTCTCACCTCCGACTCGACAGTGAGCAGTCCTCCGTGCTTGGCCACGATCGAGTACGAAGTTGCCAGTCCCAGCCCGCTCCCATGGGGCTTGGTCGTGAAATAAGGGTCGAAGATCTTGGGGAGCAGATCCGGCGGAATGCCCTCACCCTTATCCGATATGGAGATCTTCACGTATTTCCCCTTCGGCAGCGGGTTGAGGTGCCCTTTGTGGATTTCCACATTCTGGCAAGTGATCCGCAGAGTGCCCCCCTCGGGCATGGCCTGCGCCCCGTTGATGATGAGATTGTTCACCACCTGGCTGATCTGCCCTTCGTCCATCTCGACGAGCCACAAACCCTCGGGAATGGAGAATTCAGGACGGATCGTGGAACCCCTCAGACCGAACGTGGCCCAGTCTTTCAGCAGTTCGCCGATGGAGCCGTGCTTCTTGATCGGTGCCCCTCCCGTTGAGAATGTGAGCAATTGGCGGGTCAGATCCTGGGCGCGGGCCGCGGCCTTGTGCGCGGCCGCCAGCCGTATATAAGGCGTCTCCTCGGGTCTCAGGTGCATCTGGGCCATGGAGATGTTGCCCAACACACCGGTGAGGAGATTGTTGAAATCATGCGCAATTCCTCCCGCAAGGATGCCGATGGATTCTATCTTCTGGGCCTTGAGCATCTCCTCTTCCACGCGTTTCTTGTCGGAGACATCCCTTTTCAGCCACCAGAACCCGAGGAAGTAGTGGTTGTTGAAGTTCGCGATGAGCGTGTTCTCGTAGCGTTTGAGTCCTCGCTGGGTGGCGATCTCCTTGGTATCGAACGCATAGATGGGGAAACCGCTGTTGATCCATCGTTCATAGATGGCCTGGGCTTTGCCCTTGAAGGGGAAAACCCGGTCCGTTCTCACCCCGAGCATCTCCTTGATGTCGTTTCGCCCGTATGCGTTGGCGAACTCCTTGTTCCCATCGATCACCCGAGCCCTGAGCACGGCCTCGATGAGGCTTTCCGGCTTGGAGGAGCGCAACAGCCCTCTGCTCAGAGCGAATTCCGCAATACCGATGGGGAAGATGTCCACGAGCTTCTTGTACTTCTCCGCGGTCAGGAGCTGCTTCTGTGCGGTGAGGTTCTCCAATTGTACGAGGACCATCATGGTTGATCCGAGTCGCATGGACCTCAGATGCATGCGACCCCAGATCCTTGTGCGGTTGATCTGGAGGACTCGTTCCTGGACCAGAGGCTTCCTCTCGGTGAACACCTTCTCCAGAAGCAATTGGGCTTGGCGGGCCTCTTTCGGAGTCGGAAACAACGAAGCGAACGTCAAACCCTTCAAGTTGAATCTCTCCCTTGAAACGGAGAAGAAGGCCCGATTCGCAAATTGGATCTCATGGGATCGGGTGATCAGCAAGGTGGGCACCGAAAGGGCCTGCATGAGCCTCGCGAACGGAGCAAGTTTTCCCTCTTCCAGATCGCAGGTGTCGCGGCCTTCGTCCTCGTGCGTGAACAGCGAATTGAGATCAATGGTCTCGGTACCGAATCCGTCTCCGGCCAGCGCCGAGGTGGAAAGTACCGGCAACTTCTCGTCGGCAAGGGTTGATTCGTCGTCTTTCACTTCCGTGCCTTTCCAGCTCTCGGCCGGGGCGCACTTCACCGTGCTCCGTGTGACCTGAGAAGCTCCATCACTTGGTCATGCCCATTCGCGGCTGCCCTTGTCAAGGGACTGGAACCGGTTCCATCCACGACATTGGGATCGACGCCACGGGAAAGGAGTAGTTCCACGATATCATAGTGACCCTGTTCCGCGGCAATGAGTAACGCCTCGGCCCCGTGATCGCGGGTCATGTCGGCACCGGAGGGGCCTTCCAATAGGCAGTCAACGATGCCCCGATGACCTCCCAGGCTCGCAACCCCCAACACGCTGTGACCGAACATATTCCTCACAGACAGGTCCGCGCCTGCTGAGAGGAGTAGCCGGGTCACTTCGACATGTCCCCTGAATGCGGCAGCCATCAGAGCCGTGTTCCCGCTGCCGGAAGCCTTGTTTACCTGAGCGCCCGCGTCAAGGAGGATCTTCACCACATCGAAAGCGCCGGAAGTGGCGGCTTTCATGAGACCGCTCTTGCCACGTTTGTCCAAGCTATCGACCGAGGCACCACGATTGAGCAGTACGGTCACGACCTCACTCCGGCCGTGGCTGCACGCGGCAATGAATGCCGAGTTCAGGGCTTTGTCCAAATCACAGATCAACCCCTGGGAACCTAGTAGGACGTCCACCAATTCTGCCCGGCCCTGTTTTGCGGCCATGACGAGCGTCACGTCCCAGCTCGGGCACTGCTCCGACAGTCCCGCTCCCGCGTCCAGGAGCATCTCCACCACCTTGACGTGTCCGCGTTCGATGGCTACTGCCAGCGGAGTCCTGCCCAGCTTGTCTTGTGCGTTTATGTCCGTGTGTCGCGACAGGAGTTGGGAGACGGTTTCCGGGTCTCCGGCCTCACATGCCTTCAAGAGTGCCGTGGAACCGTCCAAGCTCACGAGATGCGGGTCTGCTCCCGCGGAAAGCAGCACCGATACCGTCTCCGCGTGCCCCTTGGACGCGGCTTTCATCAATGCCGTGAACCCGTAATGGTTGTGGTCGCGCACGGACGCACCGCATGCGATGAGAAGCTTCACCCCCGGTACCATACCGCGTGAGGCAGCGCGAAGGAGGGCTGTGTTTCCCACGTTGTTCCTGGCATTCACGTTCGCGCCTCGGCCCAGCAGAAGGCGAAGCACTCCGAGGTGGTGTTCCGACGCGGCTTTCATCAAGGGCGACTCGCCGTATTTGTCGGTCGTGTTGGCGTTGGCCGCTCTGTCCAAGAGCAGTCGGACCACTTCTTCGTGCCCCCGGAAGGCAGCGAAAAGCAGGGCGGTATTGCCGTTGCGGTTCCTCGCATTGGGGTCCGCGCCCGCGTCGAGCAGCATCCGTGAGATATCGAGGCGGCCTCTGAACGCAGCCCGGATCAGGGGCGTGTTCCCGTAGCGATTGCCCCGCTGCACGTCCGCTCCCAGGTCGGTGAGCAGACGGACCACCTCAGAGTGCCCCTTGGACGCCGCTTGCGTCAATGCGGTGTCCCCGAGGTTGTCGGCAGCGTCCACCCATGCGCCGCGAGCCAGCAGGAACTCGACCGTGCTGAGATGGCCTCCTTCTGCCGCTGCCGCGAGCGGACCTTCACCCCTGGATGCTGTTGCGTCTACTGAGACCCCCTTGTCGAGAAGAAATCGGACCACTTCCGTGCGTCCGTGTCGAGCCGCCTCCACGAGTATGGCGCTCGATATCCCTTCGGATGCCGGGTCATCGTAGTATTGCAGCAGGCGTTGGACCACTTCGGGGTCATATTCGGTGAGGGCCCACGTCATTGCGGAATAGCCGTGCAGGTCTTCGGCTCTGACATCCGCACCGTGGTTCAGGAGCAGTTCCACCACTTCGGGGTAACCGCCGAATGAAGCCACCATCAGGGGCGTTCGCCCTTCCCGATCAGTCACGTTGACCTGAGCGCCCGCGTCGATGAGAAGCCGGGCAACTCCTCCGTGTCCGGCGAGACAGGCTTCCAGCAGTGCGGTGTTGCCGTATTTGTTTTGCAGGTCCGGGCGTGCGCCTTGGGCGAGCAGACGCTTCACGACCTCCACATGGCCTTTGTAAGAGGCTCTGGAGAGCGCGGTGTTGCCAAACTGAGTTTGGTGATCGACGTTCGCTCCTCGTTGCAGGAACAGATCCACCGTATCGAGCCGGCCTTGGAACGCGGCTTCCACGAGCGGCGTGTCGCCTGACTTGTTCGAGGCCTCGATCTGTGCCCCATGGGAGAGCAGAGCCTCCACCACCTGCGTGCGACCGTACTCCGCGGCTTTGAACAACGCGGTGCCATCCACGCGGTTGGCTGCCTCAAGTTGGGCTCCTTGCGCGAGCAGTGCCTCGCATATTTCGACGAATCCCCCTATCGCGGCCGCCATAAGGGGGTTACTGCCCTCATCGTTCGGTTCGTCCACGTCCACGACCGCCGCGGCTTCAAGGAGCAGACGCACCACGTCGATGTGTCCCCTTGCCGACGCCCAGTAGAGCGCAGTGCAGCCTCGGTTGTCTTTTGCATGGAGATCTGCGGCCCCCTCGAGCAGGGCTTCGACGACATCTCGGTGTCCCCACAGAGAAGCCAGGATGATTGGCGTTCTGCCGTCCCTGTCTCTGGGTTCGGTGGCCGCTCCCCACCGGATCAATGTGCGCGCGGTCGCGGGGTGATTCCACAAGGCTGCCTCGATAAGGGGCGTCTTTCCCTCGTGGGTTTTCTGTTCCGTGAGGGCTCCTCGCTCGAGGAGCAGCCGCACCACACTTTGATGCCCCTTTGAAGCGGCGTTTGTCAGCGCGGTCCTGCCGAATCGGTCCTGGGCCTGCATGGAGGCCCCTTTTTCTACCAGGATGCCGGCCATCTCCAAGTGTCCGCGGAAACAGGCTCGCATGAGAGGCGTGTCGCCGTGCTCATCGGTCGCGTTTGGATCAGCTCCTCGGGAAAGCAGGTCCGCAATTGTTTCCGTTGACCCGTCCCTTGCAGCCTGGAGGAGGGGCAAGAGCATAGCCACGCCCCCGGCGTTCCTGATGGGGTTGTCTGGACTAGTGTCCCTCACGCTCGTTTCGTCCCCCGAAGAGTCTACATTACACAGGTCACCAATACCGGTCCGTGCATCGGTCCGCTCGGTGGTCATCGGGTATCACACCGCTCTGGAGGCCAGCGTTGACAATTGCGGCTGGTTCCAGCCTTCCCTTGCCCCTCCCATCAAGGGAGGGGAGTGGCAAGCCCTTTCCCCTGGCGGGACAGGGGTTTACGCGTCCCCCTCCCCTCGTGGGAGGGGGTAAGGGAGGGGGGTGACTGTCTGCTATGTCGAACTCCCCTGGCGTTTAGTGAGCGCCTACGGGGATTTGCACACCTTGGCAATCCCGCGAATTACAGGGAGCCGGACTGCCGCGGCGGAGGGTGATCCTGCCGAGGCCTCACCACATCGCGTGCCCTCGCCCCGTCCCACGAGACCTTGCCCCGGGACCTCACCCTTTTTTGTTGCCTCACGCATTATGCTAGCCTATCGAGCTAACTTGTCAACACGAAACTGATCCTACCGGTAACCATTCATTTTTTCCGGAAGAAATCCGTCTCCTCCGTCTTCCCGGACGCAAGGCTGAGTGCTCCCGCTCGAAAATCCCTTCTCGCTCAGAAGAGTATTGCCGCGTAACCCACGAAGCTCGAGTTGGGCGCGATATCGTAGCTGGTGTAGTACTCGAGCAGGGTTCCGGATTCCACCCCATGCCGGCCCGCAGAGACGATCACTGATGCGATAGGGCCGGCGGAACAGGTGTTCTTTCGGGTGCGAGCGTCCTTGATGACCCCCGCGGCGTCCATCGCGAGGGCCTTGTCGATCAGGGAGCGGTCGTTCTCTTCCTTAACCCACTGGACGGCACCAGACCCACTCCCTTTGGACGTGAAGCCGTAATTGGGGCCGTAGTGGGTCAGGTCCGCGGAGCCCACATACGCGGCTCGCAGGTTCTGCCGAGCGACTATGGCCTGCACTGCCAGCCCGAGCTTCACCGCGCGCTCCGAGGATGGGCTGTGAACCGCCACCAAGAGAGCCTCGGGATAGAAATGGCGCACAAACGGAAGAAGCACCTCCACGGTATTGTCTGCGAAGCCACCCGGGGCTGCGACGGCTTCGCCCGCTCCGATAAGCTCTTCGGAGAGATCCAGGTCCATGGGCATGTGGCCGAACGGGGTTTCCCAGGAGTCTTCCGTATACACTATCGGGCTTTCATCTCCCGGAAGATGCCCTCCGTACACGATCACCCGGTCGACAGGTCCGCATGAGGAGAGAGTCCTCAAGAGTCTCGCCGCGGCCCTCCCGGAGAAGTACCAGCCGGCGTGAGGGGCAATCCCTCCGATCCAGTTCCCGGGCAGGACCTCAAAACCTTGCAAGAACTCCTCGATATCACGTGCGCATTCACGCGCGGACGCGGGATACCAGCCACTCGGAAGAATCCTTCGCCGGGTCTTCATGATCTCCTCCTGGTAAGCGGTTGTTTACCACGACTTGGTCACCACGAACTCTCCGTAGGGGTCTCCGGTCTCAAGGCCAAGGGTTTGGTCGCATTTGTATTTCCCACGGCCGTGCGGGTACGGGCCCCCATAGGCCAGATCCATGAACGCGGAGGAAACCCCTCGGATCATGTAGGCAAATGGGAACTTGATTCCCGCTTTGATCGCTCCGTCCGCCTCATAGTAGCTGTATGCCCGAAGCACCATCTTCACATGAGGGTCCAGTTCGATGATTTCCGCGTCGGCCCAACCCCACGCGGCAAACACGGCATATGCCCCGTAAAGTACGTCCTCGGGGACCCTGTCGATCATGGGTTCCACGATTGCCTTCCATTCGGGGGAAGTGATAATTCCGTGGCCCGTGAAATACCCGCAATCCCGGGCGGCCAACACCAACATGTTCTCGATTTCGCGACGCACGGGTCCGGTCTCGGACATGATCATCCGAGCACTGAACTCGTTCCAGAAATCCGCCGGCAGTTGCTGGACGTAGACCCCCAGCGCAGGTATCAAGCCTTCTTCGTTGCCGACCACTCGTATCTTTGACATCTCCGCGATGATTTTCTCGCGATCTATGGCCATGGTGTCTCACCTCTTTACTAAGTAACCTTCGATTTCGTCTTTTTTCGAGAAGAAATCTTATGTTGAGCAGCTCTGGGAGCAAGCAAGGTGCCTTCTCTCCGCTTGCGTAGAACCAACCGGCCCCGCCCTCGGTCTGCATGCGGACCGAGGAAGGTGGACGCGATTATTGGCTACGGCTCCCAGCCGTTTGGTTGCGGCTCCCGGCTGCGTTTTGTTACATAGATGCGGTTGCGTATTCTGCGGGGTCTTGCAGGCGCTAACCCACCTTCAAAGTGATTTCGAACCGTGACGCCTCAGCCCCCATTACGAGACTGTGCGTTTCCACCACTGCGTAGGATCCGAAGGGCTTGCCGAACAGGGCGGAAAAGACTCCGGCCAGGAACCCCTGAGTGAGGAAGTTGACCGGCTGATTCGACGAGCCGAGCTTCTTAAGCCAGCCTTCATCGATGTGCGAGTAATCCATCGTCGCGGAACCTCGCACCGGACTGTCGGCCACTATCCTGATGAGACCCATGCCGATGGTTCTCCAGTATTCCTCCGCGACAGATACCCGTGTCGCGACGACGGTGATCGACTCTTTGCGGTAGTATTCCTTCAACCAGTTCCCGAGGACCATCTCAGCCGAGGCAACCAGCTTTTCCGTCCCTGCGAACCCCCTCGCGGAAATAGCCAATTCCGTGAAGATGGTCGCGTAATGGTGGCAGTGGAGGACTGTGTTCCACTCGTTGAGATAATGTTTCTTGGCCGCTGAGTCGAATCTGTGGACGAGATTGAGAGCGTCTCCCATACTGTTCCTCCGTTATCCCAAGGTACGATTTCCGGTTGAGGGGCCCTCAGAGGCCTCCTTGCCGAAGTAAGCATTGGCACTCATCCTGTTGCGTATCTTCGAGACCAGGGGTGGGACAGGCGAGTCGCCTGTGTACCAAGAAAGGACGGGCGAGATGCCCGTCCCACCCGAAACCCTTCGGAATCACGGCCAAGGGTCGCGACCCATGTCGGCCAGGAATACGTCACCCTATTTGCGCCAAAGAGGACTGAGGGCCTGTCCCACAATAAATGTGTCATTGCGGACGGCCCGTTGCCCTTGGAAGATCCTCCCCCTCACCCTTCCCTCTCCCTCCCGGGGTGTGGGTTTCCGGATTCCCCTCCCCTCGTGGGTGGGGGTAGGGGGAGGGGGATAACTGCCTGAAATGTCGAATTCGGCTGTCGCCAAGTGAGCGCCTATGGGGTTAGAGGGGATTTCCGGTGCACCACCTATTTCCGGACAGTCGCTAAGACACGAGCTCCTCCCCGACGAGCGACTCCATGGCATCGAGCAGGCTTCGCAGGGTGAGAGGTTTCGTCAGTCGTGCCACACCTTGCCCCAGATTATGCACCCCGTCGTCCGGCTCGATCGAGTATCCGGTCACAAGGATGATCTTCACCGATGCGCTTCGGGACCGGACCTGCGTGATCAGATCCACGCCGCTCATGCCGGGCATAACCAGGTCGGTGATCACGAGATCCACATCATCATGCCAGAGCGACAGAGCCTCCTGGCCGCTGCTCGCAGTCACCACCTGGAAGCCGAAGGCTCTCAGCCCTTCAGAGAGCGCCTCAAGCACGCTCTTCTCATCGTCTACGAGCAGTATCCGGCAGGTTCGCAAGGTCGATTCCGTCTGCACGACGCTGGGCCGCTCCTCGTCGGTCAGGGCCATCGGGAGAAGCAAGTGAAAAGTCGTGCCTTTTCCAGGAGTTGAGTAGACCCTGATGTGGCCTCCGTGGTTCTTCACTATGCCGTGTACGGTGGAAAGCCCGAGCCCGGTGCCTTTGCCGATCTGTTTGGTAGTGAAGAACGGGTCGAATATGCGGGCTAGCACCGCAGGATCCATCCCCACCCCGGTGTCGGTGACGGTGACCTGCACGTACAGGCCCTCCTGGCTGATATCTCCTTTTCTGGGGCCGGTCCGATCGACCACCTGAGCCGAAAAGCTCAGCTCGCCACCTGAAGGCATGGCATCGCAGGCATTGATACCCAGGTTGAGCATCACCAGCTCGATCTGAGTCGGGTTTGCCCTTATGGTCGGTATTCCCGCGGGAATTCGGTTATGGATCTCAATGTCGCTAATGACGTCTGCTCTGCGGCGCAGAATCTCCAGCACGTGGTTGACCCCCACATGCAGATCTACCGGGATCTTCTCCGAGTCTTCCTTCCTGGAAAACGTGAGCAGTTGACCTACGATCTCAGATGCCCGGTTGCAGTTGTGCTTGATGCGGCCGAGTGTTTCCCGCAAGAAGGTCACCGCCACCCACCCGTCCCGATCGAGCTGTTGGAGCAGCACGTCCGATCCGAAAAGAATCGGGGTGAGAAGGTTGTTCATGTCGTGGGCTATGCCGTTGGCAAGCAAGCCGATCGCTTCCATCTTTTGGGACTGGAGGAGTTGTTCTTCGAGTCGTCGCTGCGAGGTGAGATCGCGTCGCATTCCCCAACATCCCAGCAGCTTCCCTTCCGTGACGTTGCCGAGCAGGGTGTTGTCGAGGTACCGGGTTTCTCCGGCTTTGCCCGTTTCTCGGGACTCATACGAGTGGAGCGGTTGATGACCTGCCGACCATTGTCTGAGAAAGGCCAGGATCTCTTCCGGGAAAGGAAAGAGGTCTTCGAGTCGGGACGACTTGAGGTCTTCGGGGTCCAGGTCCGGATGTATTTCCCGCAACGCGGGATTCCAGCTCGCCACTCTGGCCCTTCGGAGCGCGGCGAACCCTTCCGGTTGGGAGACTCCGGGCAGGAGTGGCTCCTGAAGCGAGAATTCGACCACCGCGGTCGGCAGTCGGTTCACCAGATTACGGTATTTCTCATTGGTAATTGATTGGCTTTTCTCGTTGGAGAGGTTCTCCACGAGGGCCAGCAGTAATCGTTCGTCCTTGATGCGGACCGCACAGATGTTCATGCGACCCCACATGAACGCGTCGTTGATTTGGAGAAGCCCTTCCAGGTGGAGGGGTCTTCGCTCCACGAAGACCTTTTCGGCCATGGCTTCGGCCATTTCCGCCTTCTTGGGACTGGGGAAAAGAGAAGAGAACCGGGAGCCGCTGATATTGAGGTAGTCTTCATGCACACCGGAAAGGGCCTTGTTCACGAATAAGATGCGGTGAGAGCGGTCTATCAGCAGCGTAGGGATGGGTATGGCCTCGAGCAGCTTACCCAGTGACGGCCGGGACGACCATTCCAGGTCCGACGCACGGGCCATTTCGAGTGCGGTTGTCCTGGGAGCGGTGAGATCGATGGTATGGCTTATCAGAGCCGTCTCGCTGAAAAGCGCAAAGAGCGGTTCCCTGGGACTTGCGCGATCGTTTGAGCCGGTAGACTTCTTCTCTTCCTGGTCGGACATGGCGCACCGCCTTCCGTTGGTGGGTGTTCCCGGTAATGGTTCAGTGGGAGCGTCCGTCCAACCAAGAACACCCCACAAAGACACAAAGAAATCAAAGAACAATTCTCAGGCCGCGATTCTCAGGAACGGGCTTTCGTGGGGACTCTGTATCTTGGTGGTTCGTTCTTGTGCCGGCCGGCTGAACGCTTACCTCATTTGAGCGTGTCCTCTACGCCTCCGCGAAGGACGTTTCCGACTCGGGTCCCCCGCCTCTTGCTGCGTGAATAGTACAGTGGTATCACAGGGCGGCAGGAACCGCAAGCAAGCGCTTCGTGGTGAACTCTTCGTCTAACACTTCGCCGCGAGAAGAGTCAAATGTACCAGAAAGGGATCGGATGCGCGACGAAGACCTTGTCAGGCAGTTCAGGAAGGGAGACACAGAGGCCTTTTCCGAGCTTGCAGTCAGATATTCGAGGCCGTTGACGACACTGGTACAGAGAATCGTCGGAGACTGGGAAGATGCCAAAGATATCACGCAGACCGCGTTTCTGAAGGCGTACGAGTCTCTTCCGCGGTTCATGATGGCGTCTTCGTTCAAGACTTGGCTCTACCGGATAGCCATCAACGCGGCGCGGGATCACCTGAGAAAGAAGTCGGCCAGGCCCGACCCGGAGGCTGTGGATGAACTGGCTGACCCGGGCGATTCAGTCACGAAACGTCTGGACAAGGCTCGCATGGAAGCAGAGCTCCGGAAAGCAGTGGAATCCCTGCCGGAAAAACAACGTGAGACCCTGCTCTTGCGCGTGGATGGAGGACTGGATTACAAGGAAATCGCCAAGGTTCTTGGCGGAACCCCAGGGGCGGCCCGGGGGAACTTCTTTCAGGCCACCAAGTCCCTCAAAGAGAAACTGCGGAGTCTCCGGTGAAAACGCTCAAATGCACGAAAGCACAGCGGTTGATCGTCAGCGCTCTTGACGAAGGACTTGACCGACCCTTGCAAGAGGCATTGGACAAACATCTCGCCGAGTGTCCGGCTTGCAGGGAATTCCAGACAGAAACGGATGAAGTACTGGGTGTGATACGCCGGAGTTCCGTTGAGGACCCAGGAGATGCGTTCTGGCAGTACTATCACTCATCGCTGGACGCGAGGCTCCGCTCACGGGAGCCTGTCTCCCCAGGCCTCTGGACGTGGGCCAATGCTGCCTTTGCCGCGGGCTTTGCGCTCATCCTGCTCGTGGTGGGAATGGGCGCGGTGGGACTCTTGCAGGACTCTCCCACCGGCAACGGCGGGCAGACGGCCGCAATCCGGGAAATTGACCGGCTCTTTGGGATCAACTCCGACGACTGGTTCCTCTATGAACCTCGTCTCCCCATGTTGGTCGCGGGGTTTGATTCGGGTAACGGCGTGTACGAAGCGTCCTCCACCCCGCTGACCGACACCGGGGAAGACTCCGTCTTCGCGGTCTTGGGACAGTGAACTCCCGAAAGAGCGGCTCTGGAAATGCAGTCTCCGGGGGAAACCCTTTATCAGAAAATGCGATTTCCTGGGAACTCTTGGAGCATGGCGGCTCCCGCCGGTCGCGGCGGAGAAGGCCGGCTCGTCGCGACGCCGGTGGGGTAGCGTTTTCATGCTTGGTTGTGGCCGCGGGCGGTCAGGGTGGTTTTGAAGAAAGTCCTTTCCCCTGGGAATTCGCATTTCCATGAGAACTTGTGAGATTGGGCGGCTCCGCTGCCGGGTTCCGGTAGGGGTCGCGTTCTCATGGTTCGTTGTGTCCGCCCCCATGGGTATCACACACAGCCTGCCGACCGGTCCGGAGCAACTTCCACGTGGAATTATGCCTCTTTCAAGGCGTTGTGGTATTACAGCCCTTGGACAAGGGACAAAGCTCTTGCCGGCAACAACGAGTGGGGTGGACGATCCGAAAGAAGAGCATCCAGGTCGGGACCGATCCGGACCTTCCTCATGATAAGGCTGGTGAAGAGTCCGGCCCCTTCCACGTTTCCGATCATGATCGTGCCGACAAGGCGATCGTCCTTGACCACCAACTTGCGGTACTCGTCTCCCTTCCGGCGTGTGTGCACTTGATGGCCATCTCCTGGAATCGGCAGAATCGTCCCGATCGAAACGGTCGGCACTCCCGCGAGCACAAACGAGTTGAAGACGGAAATGGCGCCAGGGAACTCCATGTTGGCCCCGGCCATGTTCGTTCCCGCAATACGGCCGGTTTCGACCGCGTTGGTCCACGTGCCGGGGAGTATGGAAGCCTCGCCGGTCACCAGATTCCGCGTTTCTACCACATCACCGGCAGCGAAGACATGTTCCAGGCTGGTTTGCAGGTAATTGTCCACCGCAATGCCGCGGTTGACCGCCAGCGCGCACTCCTTGGCGAGCTCGGTATTGGGGCGAATCCCCACGGTAACCACGATGAAATCAGGCTCCAGGGATGCGCCGTCTGAGAGCACGACCGTATTGGGCATGTCGTTGATCCTCGTGACTCGGACCACCCTTCGGTTCAGCAAGACCCTTATTCCCTGCTCTTCGATTGCCCTCCCGACGATTTCCGACGCGACCTCATCAAACTGAGAAGGCACAAGGCGGGACTCCTGCTCAACGACGGTCACCTCCAGCCCCCGACGCCGGAGAGCCATGGCAGCCTTCATGCCCACTCGGCCTCCACCGATGATGAGGGCCCGTCTTCCTTTCTGCGCAGTGCCTTTGAT
Source organism: Thermodesulfobacteriota bacterium (assembly GCA_040755955.1). Lineage (GTDB taxonomy): Bacteria > Desulfobacterota > Desulfomonilia > Desulfomonilales > Desulfomonilaceae > JBFMAA01. The sequence continues at coordinate 12,140 of JBFMAA010000022.1, read as the reverse complement.
GGCCTTCGCATCGTCGAAATCCCTGAACACATACACCCCGGGTCCGTCCAAACCTGGTATCCCCGGTCTGATCGCGGACGCTCCGGTCGCAATGAGCAGTCGGTCATAGGCGACGGACTTGCCGGTATTGACAGAAAGAGTCTTATTCGAAGGATCGATCCGTTCGACCCGCGTTCCGAGGCGCACCTCGACCCCTGGGGGGAGACCAGGTTCATCCCGGAACACCGCATCGAACGTGATCCTGTCATCCACGAACTGCGGCATCACAGGCCGGTAATACGAAGGATAAGCCTCATGAGAAAGGATGATCACATGACCCAGCGGATCACGAGCCCGAATCGCACTCGCCGCGGCATTGCCCGCCGCGGAGTTTCCGATGATCACGTACCGCATGTGGTAACCTCGCTTTCCCAGGAAATGCAGTCTCTGGGGGAAGGGGCGTTTTGAAAAACGCCCCTTCCCCCAGGCCCCCATCCCCTAAAACTTTTCGAACTTGGCGGCTCCCGCTGGTCGCCGCAGCGAGTTCTGATCATGAGGAAGGGTTCCATTTCCATTCTTGACTCTGGCTGCGTCGCGGTGATGGGAGGTCGTGTGGGAATGCGCTCGCTTCTGGTGCCCTTGGCCGGTCATCCGGCCTTGAAAGGCCCGTCCCCACGTCACAAGAACTCGGTGAATGATGAGAACCCACTCAATATTCCAAAAGTTTTAGGAAAGGGGTCCGGGGGAAGCGCATTTTCTGATAAAGGGTTTCCCCCGGAAAATCTTCACTCGGCAAGGGCGTGCATCAGGACGCCTGCTCTGTGTTTTCGCACCGAGGCTTCGAACTCGTCGGGTTCCGCGAAGAGCAGTGCCTTGGTGGGACAGGCACCCACGCAAGCCGGGACTTCCCTGTCTTGGCAACGGTCACATTTGACGGCCACTTTCCGGTCCTGCTGCCGGGTCACGACTCCGTATGGACAGACCATCATGCAGGTCCAGCAGCCGATGCAACGATTCTCGTTCTGGACTACAGCCCCGCGACTGTCCCTGGTTATCGAACCGGCAACACACGCTTCCTCACAGGGGGCCGGATCGCAATGGCGGCACGTCAACGGAATGTTGAGGCTGTCCGCCTTCTCGACAAAGAGTCGGGACCGAGGTGTTGGGGATTCCGTGATGGCGCCGAACAAGCTCTTGCTCGCCGAATGTTCCACCGCGCAGGCAAGACGGCAACTCAGGCAGCCTAAGCAACGATCCGCACGCACGAAGACTTCTTTCATAGCCCCAACCCCTTTCTTCGTTCACGGATTGCCTCCATGAGCTTTTGCGCAGCGCTTTCCGGATCGGTGTCCACAATGAAGTACCCTCCCAGCAGGTCCTTCACATCCTGAGTGAGCACCTTGGCGACCAACGCCCCACCCAACACCGGTGGGACCACACCCACATGGGTAGGCAATCCCGCGGCCACTGCCCACGTGCCGATGGATATGGCCTTCTCGGTGGTGGCTTCCGGAGCACTGGCCACTACCGGCAACTTGTCCAGGTCCACTCCCAGCTTGTTGGCGACCGCGACCGCGACATCCGCAGCCCGGGAGTTATCCACGCAAGATCCCATGTGCAGCACCAGCGGCAACGGGCCACCCAGTCCGGCAGCCTCACCTACGGCCGTGAGCACCGCCTTGAGCCCGTCACCCGCGTATTGATTCGTCGCTTCCGAAGTGAGCAGACCGTGACGACCGAACGCTCCCGCGCCGCACCCCGTGGCCAGAAGCAGCACGTTCTGCGCGGCGAGACTCTTTGCCATCGCGATGAAGTTCTGATCCTGGGGGACTCGCACATTGTTGCAACCCGCGAACAGGCACACTCCCTGAATGTTGCCGTTGACGATATTGTCGATAAGCGGTTTAAGCGGATCTTCCGCATTCACTTTGGACAGCGCTTCCACAATAGCCTCGGTCGAGAATCCCGCGATCGCGGTGACCGCGTTCTTCGGGATACTGACCTTCTTGGGATCACGTTTCTTGAATGCCTCAATTCCCATGCGGATAATGGTCTTCGCGGTCTCCTTCGCGCGTGCTTCATTGAAGTCCACGTGCGTCGCGCCGGGTATCTTGGTGATCGGCATGGTGGTAATGATCCGAGTGTGGTAGCACTCAGCCACGGTTTGCACGCTCGGCATGATACACTGGTAGTCCACGACCATGGCGTCCACCGCGCCTGTGAGCAAGACCACTTCCTGCGAGACCGAATGCGTGGCCGACGGGATATTGTGGCGCATCAGCACCTCGTTGCCGGTGCAGCACACTCCCACCAGGTTGAGCCCGTCCTTTGCTCCCGCGTCTCTGGCTTCGCGGTCGAGTTCCTTGGCGGTCTGCGCGATCACGTCCGAGAGCACGGGATTGTGTCCGTGAAGGGCGATGTTGACCGCATCGGCCTTGAGCACTCCGAGGTTCATTTTCGAGATCACCGGCTTGGGCGTTCCGAACAGAATGTCGGCAAGATCCGTGCCCATGTGGCAGCCGGCATAGTCCGCCAACGCGCATTTCACTCCGCCGAGGAGCAGATTCACCGGGTCAGCGTCTACGCCGTAGTGGGTGCGGTGCATGATTTCCGAGACCGCGGAGTCGATCCCGGTCGGCACCACGCCGTACTTAAGGAACGTTTCGACCCGACCTGCGGTCACGTGGGCAGCAGCCCAGGTGACGGGGGTTTCTTTCTCCGAGAAATCGGCCAATGCCTTCTCTGCCAGTTGTTTGGCGAGCTCCTGGATGGTCTTGCCGTCAACGGGGATTCCCACTCTGGTTGCCACGGCCTTGAGCTTGGCCTCGTCTTTCACGGGGTAGTCAGGAGCCTTTCCTTCTGCCCACTTCAACAGGGTATGTACCAGGTGCTTGGCATGGCCGGAATGCGATGCGGTGCCGGCTGCGATGGACCGGGCAAGGTTGCGTGCCACGATCGTGTCCGCGGTTGCGCCGCAAGTTCCCTGAGTTGCTCCTCCTCCGAACGGATCTATCCGGCAAGGCCCCTGCAGGCAGTTCCGGCAGCATGTTCCCAGTTCCCCGAAGCCACACTGGGGACTCTGCTTGGCAAAGCGGTCCCATACCGTTTCAACGGCTTGACTCCCGGCCGCACTGAGCACGGCAGTCGAAGACGCATCCGTTGTTCGCTCCATCGAGCACCCCCTTGTCTGCTGTTTCCGGATTGAGTTGACGGATTCGTGAAAAAACCCACTATGGCCTCAGTGTTTCATCATAGCACCACGCTCGGGGCAGGTCAATCGGCATCGCGCAAGGGAGAAGGGTCTGCTCTTATGGTGATTTGCCGGACGAGTAGTCATCTCCCGTCTTGGCAAGCTTCGGCACGATACGTTCAGAAGGGCGAGCAGCCAGTTGGCTTCGTCCTCGCCTGACTTTGAGGCGGATCCGCTTTGGATCGTCGTCGACTCCGTCATAGCCTACCGCACCGGACTGCCCGGCCATTGCTTGCTGCAAGCTTCCTGGCGCACGCTCACTTGCAGCCGGCTCCCGGCCCAAGAAGGAGATCTCTGTCAACTCCTGTCACTTGGATACGGTCACGCCCATTTCGCGCAGCTCTTCCTCGCCACGTGCATCACCTTGGTCGGCCACCTTTGTGAACCACTTAATCGCCTGCTCGGGGTTCCTTTCCACACCCCACCCCATTTTGTATGCGAGGCCCAACCTCCACTGAGCATCGGAATGCCCTTGTTCAGCGGCTTTTCTGTGCCACTTGAAGGCTTCCGTATAATCTCGGGCAACCCCCTGGCCAAGAAGGTACATCTCCCCCAGTCCGGTTTGCCCTAAGTGATATCCTTGCTCAGCGCCTTTCCGGCACCACTTCATTGCTTCGGAATAGTCCTTCTCGATTCTGAGTCCATACAAGTACATCCATCCCAAACAACCCTGAGCGAAGGCATTTCCTTGTTCAGCGGCCTTTCTGAGCCATTGCACGGCTTCTTTGCCATCTCTAGGGACTCCACGGCCCGTCGCGTACATCCATCCCAGACTGGCTTGCGCGTCGGCATGTCCTTGTTCTGCCGCTTTTCTGAACCATTTCGCCGCTTCCTCAGGGTCCTTGGGAACTGCAAGTCCTGACGCAAACCTCCGGCCCATGCACCATTGCGCCAAAGCATCACCCTGTTCGGCAGCCTCACGAAACCATTTCACCGCCTCTGGGTCATAAAAGAACCGGTTCAACTCTTTCCCAATCGCCGCATGGCCTTTCGTACTACCCAGTTGAACAAGTCGCTCCGCTTCTCGCCTGAAATTCGAGGTATGAGGCTCCGACCTCGGCGTCTGCTTTGAACTATGACCTTTCAGGAGATCTGCGACCTCCGTGTGACCTTCCTGCTGTGCCGCCGACAAAGCGGTGCTTCCGTCATCGGCTTGGGCATTGGCATCTGCGCCTTTCGCGAGCAAATCCTTGACGACCTGGGCATGCCCCATCACAGCGGCGTACATCAGGGCCGTCGCACCACGCTTCTGCTTCGCGTTGACATCTGCACCTTTTGCAAGCAGTTCCCTCACCAGTTCCACGCGCCCCTGAAAGGCTACGGTCATCAGCGGAGTCCAACCATGATCATCCGTTGCGTCGATGGTGGCTCCGTGGGCCAGCAGCAAGCTTACGATATCCCCGAGCCCCCGTGAAGCAGCCCAGAGCAGTGCGGGTTCTCCGAGGCGGTTTCGTGCATTGGGGTCGGCCCCCTTCCCCAGAAGACTACGGACCTCTTCCACGTTTCCGTCCTGGACGGCTGCAATAAGATCCGGACTTGCGGTCCCGTCGCCCGTACCCCCAATAAGTAGCCCGGCTACGAAAACCGCGACCCCTATTCCCGACCAAACCCTTGATAGTGCTTTCACGAGCCCCTCCCCTGTAAGCCAAGCAATTGGAACTTCCCACATTCCGAACTTACCTGCTCCAGTATGCAGCCTTCACAACGAGCCGTCAATCTTCTGAACTCTCTGTGTCCTCGTCACTACCATCGTTCAGATTTTTATACTGATTCGCGTTCAAACAGGTAACCTCCGGACCGGCTGCAAAGCCGCAGTTGTAGGGACAGACCTGTGGAAACTGTCTCAAAAGTGTCTGTTGGTCAAAAGTCGTGCCACTACCCTAACCGGGGGCTCACGGCCCCGGCTAGTATGTGTCGCCCCTTGGGGCTCTGGAGGCTTTCGTCCCGGAGGGACGACGGACAATAGCCCGGCACTCACGTGCCGGGCCAGACGCGAATCGTGGCACGATTTCAGCCGGTTTGAGAATTCTGAGACACTTTCTGTGTGTCTGCCCTAATTTGGGCGCATACGCAGGTGCGCCCCTACAGCTTTTCACACTTTTGAAAGCGCGGTGGTACTCGCAGGCTGCGAAGACTTGTTGTTGGAATGCGCTTCAGCAAAGGAATTTCGGTCTGTTCTTCCCTTGGAGCAGTCTGCGGTTTGAATGTGCGCAAAACCAACTCGCCCGCACGCGGTCTTTATGAGGACCCAGGGCTGGGCGAGCCGGTTGTACACAAACGAAGAAAGGCATTTTGCGCACTCCGGCACCTGCTGAGCTGAAGATTTCTTCTCGGCAGAAGAAGAAATTGAACGTGATCAATACGAATACCGGCCTGTGAATTGTTCTCTGACTTCTTTGTGTCTTGGGGCCTTTGTGGTGTGTTTTCGGGGAGGAAGATGGATGCCCCCTGAACTCTTACAAATATTGCTTTTGGGAAGGAGGAGCACATGGGAGACAGCACACTGAGTCAAGTCCGGCGTCCGGTGGAAGAGCTCTCCCCCCATGAGCAAGCCCATTTGTTGGCATCCTTGGCATTGCGGATGGCCCAGGCGGTGACCGCAGCATCGCACCCAAGCTCCGTCATCTCGCCGGAGCCTGCTGAGGCATGGAGGGAGTTCTTCCGTCTTGGCGATGCCCTCGCGGCCGGCGATATGCCGGAGTCCCAAACCTTGACGTCGGCAGCGCTGGAGATGAGGCGGTGACGCCGTGTACACTATCGATGCCAGTGTATGGGTAAATGCCTTTGACCAGCGCGAACCGGGCCATCTCGTGAGTCGCGAATTCCTTGAACTGGTGCGCGACCGTGCGCTGCCGATCTACATACCGAATCTGGCGCTGGTCGAAGTCGCGGGGGCGATCAGCCGGACGCGTCAGGTCCCGGTGCCGGCGCAAGCGTTTGCAGCCGCGTTGAGTCGACTACCGCATCTGGCCATCAGAGTGGTCGACGAGGCGTGTGCTCTCCATGCTCTCACGCTGGCGGCCCAGCATGGACTGCGCGGAGCAGATGCGGTCTATGCGGCGGTAGCGCTTGAAGCCGGAAGTACGCTGGTCACCTTGGACAATGAGCACCTGAAGCGTCTCGTCAACCTCATGACAGTCTTCACACCAGCATTGGCACTGGCGGGGCTGACATCTCCTCTGCTTTAGCGCCCGGCAAAGATGATTTCGACAGAGAAGTGGAGATGCTGCGCGCGAGCCCGGCGTTTCAGCGATTCTTGGACGAGCGGGCCAGATACGGCCAAACAATCCCTTTGGAGGAGCTAGCGTCGGCGCTCGACGAAGACGTGGCCGGAATTCAGGGGCCATGAGACTGATTTTGTTGACACGTGGGCTGCTCTTTCATTTCCTCGCTCTGTGATTCGTCCGTCTGAGCGCTTCTGTCGCGATCACTCAAATGGCACCTCCCCTCCTACATCTTCTCGGCTGCCTCCATAAACGACACGCTGCATTGCTTGGGGTTGTCCCACACGCTGATGAGATAGTCCTTGGCATCCACGAACAGGGCGGCCTGCTCTTCCACGAGCTGTTCCGCCTCGGATGAGTCCATGTCTCGGGTTTCATTGACAAAGGACGCGACTCGGCCGTAGTAGAGCGGGGTCATCAGGTCGACCAATCGGCGGCGGTTCGAGGGCCAATTGTGAAAGGTGCCGGCTATCTCGTACAGCACTCGGACCCAGGTATCTGTGGGGAGCCTGAACTTGGAATCCTCCATGGACGCGGCCACAGCGAGCGCGTTGAAGCAGTCTTCACAGAAGACCTCCTTCCAGAGCGATCCAAAGTGCACGAGTCCCATCTTGAAGGAATTGATCAGTTTCGGCAGATTGATCCTTATCGGTTCCGGCTCTTCGGTTCCGATGTCGCCGAAGGTGGGCATCTCCTCCGTGGCCGAAATCTCCTTCCACTTAGCCTCGGTGTCCTCCATAAGACCGAACAGCGTCAGAACCACCTGACGGAACATCGGGCCCAGATGTTCCGAGGGGTCTTTGGCATCGTGGATCTTGCGGCCAAGACGCGCCTGGCAAATGCGGAAGTCATTCAGGATCGCTTCCACGGTGAGCCATATGTCTATGCCGAATCGTGCCACCTCCGTCCCCCACACGTCCTGCAAAACGTAGTACCGCACAAGTTCACTGCTGAATGCAAAATCGCCTCCGATGGGCTGCCTGATCTTCTTTCCGAACACCGCCTGGCAGAGGTTGTACACGATGTTGTTGGTGATGGTGCCGTCGTATTTGTATCTCGTGTAGATGGGGGCCACGAAATCAAAATCGCCCTCCAGCACGGGGGCCAAGAGCATCTTCACCCATCGGTCGTTGATGCTCCTGAGGTCCGCGTCTACCACCATGCATGCCTGAGCCTCCAATACGTGGGCTGCCTCGAAGATCATTCTCAGCGCGGTTCCTTTCCCCGGCGTGCCGCGGTAGATGGCCACGATCCTCTCCTGCCAAGGTTTGAGCTGAAAGTCTTTGGCGATGTCTCTGGTGTCATCCGTCGAGCCCCCATCGGATATCAGGATGACCGGCCTCAGGTCTGGGTAGTATTCCTTCAGCCCGCGGGAGACCATCCTGATCACGTGTTCGATGGTGGTCTGGTTGTTAAGGCAGGGAATGCCTACCACGATGTCAGCTTTTTCGAGCTCTTCCAACCTTTTGATGATGTAAGGTCTGAGTGCGCTGGCGTACTTCATTCTTTTTCCTCTCCGGGTGTGCCGTCTCGGAACTGTCGCCAAGAAAGAGCGAGTTCACGGGCATTCGCTGGGCGATGCCGGAAGCGTCAGAGATCGAGAAAGCACTTATTATCCTCTTCCACCGCTTCTCGGAGTTTGGCGGGGAAGTTCGGAATGGCCGAGAACACTCGGTTCCAATTTGGAATGAGCGGGAGTCCCAAGGGGTTGTCCTGTATCGTGTCTCCCGCGATGCGTATGGCCTCTGTGAACATCTCGATTGCCGTGCCTTCCGCGTGACGATCGTATATCAGGCCGTTGATGCGGGCGTCATCGCGGTACATGGCCATGCGGTCCTGGGCTTCTCTGAGGAACGTAGCTCGCAACGTATCGAAGAATCCATGCCCAAGAACCACGCCACTGGAATAGAGTACTCGGAACAAGGTCCTGGAGATGTCTATGCCCATCTTGAACAGGCCCTTTTTTGGGTCGCCCTCCGAGAGTTCCTGATGTTTGTGCTCATAGTTGTGGCTGAGCTCCACCTGGCAGACCCTCTTGAGGGAGCAGTTGCGGTATATCTCCGCCAACACGCCGACCTCGAGCCCCCAATCCGCGGGGATTCGGTTCACTCGTGCCAAGTCTGCGACCATGGAGAACTCGCCTGCAAGGGGATATCTGAAGCTCTCGAAAAAAGTGAGCAAAGGCAGCGGCCCCAGGATCTCAATGAGCGAGTGGATCAGAGGGGTGACAAGAAGCCTTGTAACTCGGCCGTGCATACGGTCGGTGACCCTGGAGTAGTAGCCCTTGCAGAACTCGTAGTCGAGCGCGGGGTTGACGGTCGGGTAGACGAGGCGGTCCAGGAGTTGCCTTGTATAGGACACGATATCGCAGTCGTGCAAGGCGATGACGTACGATTGGCCTCGAGCGACCACGTATCCGTACGCCATCCACGCGCTTCGCCCTTTGCCGTGAGGCCCGGCCGAAAGCCCGGCCTGTTCGATTTCTCGATACAGCGCCTGAATCCTCTCTCCGTCGTTCCAGATGAGTCGCAGATTCCTGCCCGATTTGTGGAGCGGACCGAAATATTTGCACGCCCGAGCGAAATCATCCGAGGTGGCGGGTCCCAGCGTTACCAGCACTTCTCCAAGGTAAGTCACTGATTCCAGGACTTCAAGGATCACTTTCAAGGCCGGGCCGTCCATTTCCGAGATCAGGCACGGCAACACCAGGGCGATCGGTCGGTTGCGAGACGCGTCCACGATTTCCTGTTCAATGGCGGAGACATCTCGATCACCTAGTAGATGAAGTGTGCTGATGGGCCCTGATTGCAGAAAGTCGCTCATATTGACCTCCTCTTGATTCGAGTGGAATCGTGCCCGCGGACCGGAGATTTGACCACAGACACACCAAGGCACAAAGGCTTTGCTCGGCCCTGAAACGGGCGCGGTAAAACCCCTTTTGTCTACTATCACTACCCCTTTTGTCCTGAGGAGTCCGTTGGCTCCCCGTGTTCGCTTGGGTAGGGATATTCGGCGGGCAACGTCACAACCTCATGACATTATGTCCCTTGACCCACAAGTTAGGGTCTGAGGAGCCCGAGGGAAACCTCTTCGCGAAAAAAGTTGCTTGGAGAAGGGATCTTGCACCAATGCGACTTCAATCAGGTGAGGTTAACCACAGGGCGACAGGCAAGCTGCCTGTCCCACTCGGAGCTTGAAGTCCCCCTTCCATGGGTTAAAGCCCATGGCTGTTCACAGTGCGCCCAGCAGGACGCGGGCCTCTTCTGCCCTGAAAGGGCAGCCCCTGAATAGCCGTAGGTTTCAACCTACAGGAGTGAAGCGAGTGAATACTGTTCTCTAATTCGCCGTGGTTGCAAGTTTATTTTGCTGCAGGCACTTGGCACGCGCATTGGTATGAGGCACTGCCGGTGACGCGAGGACGGACTTCATCGGCTTGCCGTCACCGAGCGGGGTCAGGCCGTCCTCTCTCGCAGGCATGCGAGTATTGCGGTATTCCAGCCCTTCGGGCCGAGTTCGGAGGTCATTCGAGCCCCGGCCAACACCGCGGGCAACGCTCTCCCTTGAGCCGCGCCTCCGACGAGGATGGGAATGTCCACGACCGCCAGGAAGGGATAATCATTGGGGCTGTCGCCGAGCCCAATGGTGGCGACTTCCCGGAATGTCTGCCGGTAGGTGTCTATGAGGAGCGAAACCGCACGTCCTTTCCCTTCGTGTCCCAGGAGGTGCCAGAATCTGCCTCCCTGCACTGCGGTGAGACCTCGTCTGGCCGCGGCACGCTCGATCGCACCTGACACGGCCTCCGAGGTGTCGGGCACCAGAAAGGGTTCATCGAACCTCCGTTGCTTCGCGAGCGCGGCGTCTCGCTGGTGAAGGCCTGTCAACGAGGCTACCTCCTCTTCGGGCATGGACGAGAAGCCCTTCAATGGAAGCCCTACGTCCGCGGCCATTTCCGCCAGTGAGACCACCAGATCGTCGTACCCGGCGCCTAGAGGCAGCATGGAAAGCCGCATCCCCGGGAGCCGCGAGACTCCCGGAAAGCGTGAGAGGGTTTCCGCAAGGGGCGCATGCGGACCGAAGACTATTCCACCTCCGTTTTCCACGATGAAGGGGCTGTCGAGCTCCAGTTCCCTGTGGAGCAGCTCCATCTCAGCGAGGGTCTTGCTCGACACCAGCACAATCGAGGCTTCACGCCGTCTCAGTGCATCGAGGGCTTCAGCCGCGGCGGACCAGGAATAGGTCTCTGCATCGAGGAGCGTGGCATCAAGGTCGGTGAACACTACGATATGCATGGTTTGTGTTCCTCGGGTTGTCAGAATGACTCCAGGTCTCGCAGGGCGGGGATGTTCCCGGGGCTGTGCGCTTCGACCACTGCTCGGATGATGGCTCTGGCCACGCAGTCTGCCGCGGCTCTGCCCAGTTCGTTGATAGCCGGCGCCTTGGGGAATCCGAGGAAGCCCTCGGCATCGGGCAAAGGGCGTCTGCCTGTTGCGAGGCAGAATATGGTGTCGCCGTCGAACATCGTGTGCGCGGGTCTGATGGATCGAGCCAAACCGTCGTGGGCCATTTGTGCGATCTTCCGGGCCTGAGCCTTGGTAAGCGTGGCGTCGGTCGCGACCAGGCCGATGGTGGTGTGCGAGACAGGAGTCCCCGGAACCGGCGCGGGCAATCTCATCGGCTGTCTTGCGAATGCTCCGAACTCGTTGCCGACTTCGAGACGGCTTTCCCACGGAAGACCTGACTCGGGGTCAATGACCGACCCGAGCGAGTTTACCGCCACCAGGGCTCCCACCACAAGACCCGAGTCGAGCACCTCGCTCACGGAACCCAACCCGCCTTTGATGGAGCCTGCAACCGCTCCCGTGCCGGCTCCTACGGACCCAAGGGGCACCGGCCCATCCTGAGCCGACTCACAGGCAGACGTTCCCCAGGCCGGTCGGACCGGCGGCACGAAGTCCTTGCCTCGCCCCAGGTCATACAGCACCGCGGCGGGCACAATCGGCGCGACGTGTCCGTTGCCGAGCGCAATCCCCCATCCCTTGGCCGCGAGCCATTTCACCACTCCATCACAGACGGAGAGTCCGTACACGGACCCACCGGTTAAGACCACGGCATGCACCTTGTCCACAAGGTTTACCGGATCGAGCAGATCCGTCTCTCTGGTTCCGGGGGCGGCACCCCGAACATCTACGCCTCCCACGGCTCCTTTGGGGCACAGCACTACCGTGACCCCGCTCGCGGCTTCCACCGACGAAAAGAGCCCCACCAGAATGCCCGGCACATCGGTAATCGAATTCTTGAGTCCTGTCTTGGTCATGGTATTCTCCAGTACTCTTCAGTAATTCTCCGCATGCCTCTCCGTCCCGGACTCTTATGCCACCCAGCGGACCATCAAGCAAGATTTTGGCAAGACCCTATCGCGAAGGAAGGGGTCTTCCCGGCCCCATCTACAAATACCTTCTTAACTATCAAGTGGTTGAGTGCCGCGGCAAAACCAAGCATGAAAGTCGCCGCCCGACATCCCGAGAACTCGTGCCATGGTCAGAACCACCCGATGTTTCACAAGTTTTCGGAAGCGACTGTGTTGTACGTCAAGCAAAATCTTTCCTGTACGGTGTCTTGGTTCTCATGATGGCGTTGAGCATCACGAGCAGTTTTCGCATACAGGCCGTTATGGCGACCTTGGCCGC